>JAWOKN010000068.1:0-12265 GCA_033854175.1 Bacteroidota bacterium
GTCGTGAGACAGTTCGGTCCCTATCCTATGCGGGCGCAGGATATTTGAGGGAAGTCGCTCCTAGTACGAGAGGACCAGAGTGACCGGACCTACGGTGTACCTGTTGTCGTGCCAACGGCAAACGCAGGGTAGCCATGTCCGGAAGGGATAAGCGCTGAAAGCATCTAAGTGCGAAACCCATCCCAAGATTCGATATCCCGGGTCGTAAGACCCCTGAAGACCCCTGGAAGATGACCAGGTTGATAGGCCACAGATGAAAATCCCGTGAGGGGTGAGTCGAGTGGTACTAATAGGTCGTGCGACTTAACCATTAATTTTTGTTGATTCACTTGGATGTCACTCGCCCCCGAAGGGTGATGCATCAAAAAATAAGGCCCGGATTGTGCTTCCGATCATAACAATGTAGTGGAGTGATCGGAAGGAACTCTTCAAAGTTTTCTGGCGACTATACCGCGGGTGTAACTCCTCTTCCCATTCCGAACAGAGCAGATAAGCCCCGCAGGGCCGATGGTACTATATGGGTGACTGTATGGGAGAGTAGGTCGTTGCCAGGAGTTATTTCGAAAGCCCGGTTTTGCTGAACGCGAACCGGGCTTTCTTCTTTGTACACGAAAGGTGCTTCCTCCCGCCGGGAATAAGCTTATTTTATGAGCAGCATTTTATGACTCTCACTATACCGTTCTGATTTGTCAAGAGCCTCCGCTTCCATCCGATAGAAGTAAATCCCGCTCGCAAAAGACGATGCATTCCACGTGACCGATCTGATTCCGGCCTTTTCCTGGCGGTCAACAAGTGTCACGACCTCACGGCCGAGAATGTCAAAGACTTTTATTGTGACTATTGCATCCCTGGGTAATTCATACCGCAATGTTGTCATCGGATTGAATGGATTCGGGTAATTCTGACCAAGAGCGAATGCATTCGGTTGCGGAGCTTGGGTGACAGTTCCCATTCCCGGCGGAGCAGGGGGTCGATCGTTCGTAGGTACAATTCTGATCCTGCCAGCCAGCATCGGATTCACAGATGACGAGGGTGTGAAAATCAACGTTCCGGGCTGGTTTGTCTTGACCCAGTAGGCTTTGCCCGGTTCAATGGTACTGCTCACAATATAGCCAGTGTTGTAACCGAAGAATTGGGATGTGACGATGCCCGCGGGAAAGCTTGTGATGTTCTGGACGTTGAGGCTTGTGTTGGTGGAACCAATCAGGTTCCAGCCCGTGGTTACAGGTATTTGAAGAGTTTCGATCGGTGCTCCGGTAACCTGCGCTACCTGCTGACCCGAAAAACGGAGCCAATATCCCTCTCCGGGATTCATTGTTGGTGATGTTGCATATCCGCTCCCGTTGTAGGAAAACGCATCGGAAGATTTGGAGGGGAACAATGTCCCTATGGAATTATCCATTGCTGTTACCGGCAAAGAGACTAGATTCCAACTATTGCTCAGATTATACAGGATGGTATTTTGATGTGCCTGGCTAGAGGACATGATTGTTCCGTCACCGCCGATAATGAGATTTGCATTCACCATCGTAAGTGCCCTGAGATTGGAAGTGCCACTATTTGGCATTCTGCTCCATGTCGATCCGCCGTCCTGAGTCATGATGAATGTCCCGCTGTCTCCGCATGCATAGCCGGTCAGTGGATCTTTGAAGAAACAATCGTGAAGAGGGGTAGTGACACCGCTACTGAGTAATGTCCAGGAGTTACCTTGATCTGTGGTCTTGAGAATCGTGCCGCCATCCCCGACAACGAAGCCGTCGGAATCGCTTGTAAAGAAGAGTTTATTCAGGTCGTTCATGGTCGTGGGATATGTCGGATTCCACTGACCGCCCCGATTGGTCGTGAAATAGACGATCGGGACAGTCCCGCCGACAGTAGTGTGTCCCAGGATGGCTCCGGTTGAGTCATCCATGAACTGGCAGGCGTGAAACACAATCCCCGGAAAGGATGATTGAGAAAGCCATGAGCGGCCCGTATCGATCGAGGTGAGAATATTCCCGTTATCCATGCACATCCAGGATGTCCCGTTTGGTGTACTGCAGACCCCCGTGATATTACCACGCGCGCGCGGAGGGATCAGTGTCCAGGTCGATCCTGCATCTGTACTCCGTACAACCGTCTGCGTGTCTCCGGCAGCTATGATCGTTTGATCGCCGATGGTACAGACGGCATTGAGGTTGTTGGAAGTCCCCGAGCTCGAGGTATCCCACGAGTTACCACCGTCCGATGAATTGATAATCTTGCCAAGATATCCCACACCGTGGACGCCGTATTTATTGCCTGTGAGCCCCAGGACGATCCCGTTCAATGGCTTTGGGGCGAGCAAATTCGGATTTATATCGTTGATGAGCCGTTGCCAGAAACCTCTTCCATAGGTGGCGATGCGCAGTGTATCGTATGTTGGGCCAGGGATTGCAAAGATTCTTACGACACTGACAACCGGCAGACCATTCTGAAAACTGAACCAATTTTGTCCCCCGTCGTTCGATTTAAAAACGCCCATGGTTGTAGCTGCATAGATGGCTCCGCCTGAAACGATCTCCAACACATCATTGATGGATGCACCTGCGGGGATTTGATTTGGATATGATCCGCTGATTGGAGTCCAGGAATATCCTCTGTCCATTGACTTGTAGATGCCCGTGGCAGTTGTCCCGAACACTTCGTTGGGGTCTCCCCTGTCGGCAATCAGGTGATCAAATGTTTCAAGAAGTTTGGTTTCACTCATCGCACCCGGCGCTCCCTGGAAAACGTAGTTGTCGCCGTTCCAGACAACATAACAGACTTTATTTGCAAAGGTCGCATAATTATTGACACTGAGTTGTGGCGTCCATGGATAGGGACCTGAAAAATCATGACCGAGGTTTGGGGTTGAAGCAAGCCAATTATTCCCCTGATTGTAAGAGTTGTAGAGGCCCAGGGTGTCACAGGTGAACAAGATCTCAGGTCCGCCTTTCGCCAACCTGATAGGAATATAAGTCCCGGTTGTAAGACCGTTATCGATATTGTCTGCCGAATCCCCCTGGCTCAATGAACGCCAGCGCGGGCTTACAGCACCGCACCAGTCGTTTCCGAAAATATTGGATGGGTTGGATGGGTCGATCGAAATCTGATTTCCGCCATCACAACCCCCGATCTGCAGCCATGGATCGCCAGAGTTTGATCCGCCGGTGGTAAAGATCTCACCGTTGTCCTGGGTTCCACCGATCATCTCTCCACTTTTCGACCAGCAATAGTCCATTTCATAAACCTGCAGCGGAGCACCAGGAAGGAATTCAAAATTGGAGTTGAAATTTGTGTTTGTTGCATCGTTATGGATAATAATACCGCCATCACTGCAGAGGTACATGGTATTCGGATCACCGGGGTCGAATTCTATCACTGTGTGATCGGAATGCCAGCCATCTGGTGTCGTCCATGAAGCACCTCCGTCTGTTGATTTCACAAAACCAACGCTGGCGGCGTAGACAGTGTTGGGATCGGATGGATGAACGCGGATAACATTCGTGTGATGTCCCTGTCCAAGGTCAATGTATGTCGGCGGATCGGCAGTGCGGGACCAAGATGCCCCACCGTTTGTCGACTTGTAGATCCCTCCCTGGTTATTGTTTGAATCAGTATATGCGGCGTAAAGAGTGTTAGGATCGGACTGGCTCACATCGATTGCAAGTGTGGTTCCATGATTTGTTGGTAGTCCGCTGGATACTTTTGACCAGCTATTTCCACCATCATTTGAAGTATATACTCCCTGCCACGGCAAGGCGGCATACAGGCGTGAAGGATTGACGACGACCAGATCAAAACATGGCGAGGTTGAGTCAGTCGGTTCTACAGCTTTCAGAGACCAGGTTGTCCCGCCATCTGTGGACCGGACTATACCGCCGGAGGTTGAGGCGATCATGATCGAGTTACCAACCAGGTAGGCGATCTTTGTTATCCAGTAGGGATATACAGATAATGGGATTGAGCTCCATGTTTGGCCGCGATTTGTTGTTTTGAAAATTCCCGCCCCGTGATCGCGACCCCAATCACCAGTGCCGACAAATATGACATTATTGTTCGTCGGATCAACAGCAATGGCACCAACGGATGGATTTGGGAGATTGTCGCCGAGCGATTGCCAGATGACGGAAGTAAATACCTGCTGGCTGTAATACAGACCCCCGCTTCCTGCACCGAGATAGCGCTCCCAGGAATTTGTTCCCGAGTTATAATACCAGAGCATCGTCCTGATGCGTCCGAATGCCTGATTGCCGGTCGGATCGTCTTTCCACGGAACCCCAAGAGGTCCATAAGATTCCCATTCCGTCTGACTTATGTTTACCGATCTGCGACCTTTTCCTTCAAACGTTGCCCGCTTGGCTTCCGATGGCATATTTTGAATTTTATTGTATGTGTCAAGGTACGTTTTCGGGTCGAGATGGTTCGCGTAAGGAAAGTCTTCCCGTTGAACCGATTCGGAAGCAATTTTTAACTCATGCACATTACCGCTGTGCCCGTTTCCGGTTCCGATAATGCTTTTCTTATTTGATGATACGGTAGTCATCAGACCAAAAACCAGGAAAAACGCGGATACTACGATCACGCCCTTCATAGGAATCTCCTCGTACTATAAAATTAGTAAGTTACCCGCGGGCAAGTTTGCATCATGCCAATTCTATCGTTGACACTGACGATATTGCCCGAGACTATCGTGAACCAGATAGTACCGTTGGTGATTGTGCTGATCCAGAAGGTAACCGACGGCTTTAGAGCCTCACTGTTGAAGCCGGTCGGATGGCAATCGAGATTCGCGGCGCCTGATTGTCAGACAGAATTACAATGACGGAGCCACGAAATCTCTTGCCAAAAGTCGCGGAAGAACAAGCAAGTGTGATTCACCCGGTGAACTCTGGTAATGATAAGTATGATAAATAAAACCGGAGTAAGAATCAATCAAAGAAATAAGTCTGGAAAACCGACGAAATTTGTTATTTTTGGCAAATATTTACTTGAGGGTTTCCTGTTGCATCATTGACACCATTTTTATATTCTTGAGTAAATCACTCACTCATCATTATGAGGAACCATCATGAGATACATTCTCGCCGTTCTTTTGCTGTTGGCCGCTGTTGGTGTCGTACATGCTCAAACAACTCCCTATAGGGTGGTTTTTGATCTTACCAGTAAGGACAGCCTTGATCAGAAAGCAGTCATACGGTGGATCAAGGAGATCACCAGCGCGAATCCGGGTGCGAAACTCGAGATCGTGATGTACGGAAAAGGTTATGAGCTTGTCATGCCGGAGAAATCTGCGTTTCTGACCGATGTGAAAGAAGACATGAAAAATGAAAATGTCACTTTTGCCGTTTGTCAGGTCGCGATGAAGAATAACCACATTGATAAAAGCCAGCTCCTGCCGGGTGTACGCACTGTGCCAGATGGTATTTACGAGATCATCTCGAAGCAGCATGATCAATGGGGGTATATCAAGGTTGCTCATTGACGGGCGTCGGATATAGACACGCTGATAATAACCGTTACCCTCGTCAATACGTTAGGCCAGAGTTAACCCGACCTACTCGCGATGGGATGATTTGCTTTTTGCCGACTCTTTCGTATTATACTCTGCACCATCCATCCGTCATACATACTAAAGGAGTTGGATATGCCATCTCGAAAGTTACAAGATGAATATGACCGACGGGAATTCCTGTCGGTCGTCGGTAAAGGAGTCGGCCTCGCGGCGCTGACGACCGCATCAGTTGCATCGCTTGTGGATAATCTCCACGCCGCGGTCAAGCGGGTGAAGCCGCTCTCCCCAGAAAATGCAGCGGCGGATGAAGATTTCTGGTTTGAAATTCAGAACGCCTTTTCAATAACACGGGGTATTGTGAATCTCAATAACGGTGGTGTCTCCCCATCACCCCGCGTCGTCACGGAAGCGCTTGTCCGCTATATCTGGGAGCAGGAAGATGCGACGGCCTATACCATGTGGCAGATTCTGGAACCGCAATCAGAGACTATCCGGACCGGGTTGGCAGGGATTTTCGGATGCGACCCCGAAGAAATTGCGATCACCCGAAACGCGTCAGAATCCCTCGAAATATTACTGATGGGAATGGACCTGAAATCCGGCGACGAGATTCTTACCACCACACAGGATTACCCCCGGATGCTGACAACCCTGCGTCAGCGGGAGATTAGGGAAGGTTTGAAACTCAAGCTTATCAAAGTCCCAATCGCCCCGGTCCATCTTGATGAGATCACGGATACCTTTGCGCAGGGAATTACAGTCAATACCCGCCTGATACTTATTTCCCATGTTATCAACATCACCGGTCAGATTATGCCGGTAAAACAGGTGTGTGAACTCGCGTCATCAAAAGGGATTGAGGTTATCGTCGATGGAGCCCACTCATTCGCTCATTTTGATTTTAAACAGGCGGACCTTGGTTGTGATTATTTCGGAACGAGTCTTCACAAATGGTTATATGCACCCAAGGGGACAGGACTTCTCTATGTGAAGCGGGATAAGATCGAAAAACTGTGGCCCTTGATGGCAGCTGATAAGTCGCAGGTTAAGGATATCCGGAAGTATGAAGAAATCGGGACCCATTCGGCGGCACCGAAGCTTGCCATTGGCGAGGCAATTCTCTTCCATAATGGTATCGGACCCAAAAGAAAAGAAGCCCGCCTCCGATTTCTCGCACGCTATTGGATGAACAAGCTCAAGGATCTTCCGAACATTCGTTTTCACACCTCCTTCGATGATCGTCAGTCGTGCGGTATCGGAAATGTAGAAATTGTGGGGGTTGATCCGGGCGCACTCGGTACCTACTTGTTTGACAAGCATAAAATTTTTGTCACGCCAATCATTCATGACGAATTTAAAGGATTACGCATAACACCAAATCTCTATACAACGCTGAATGAGCTTGATCGTTTCTGCGATGTGATGGAAAAAGTAGCGAAGATGGGACTGCCCAAATAGATTTGGTCGTTTACAAAAATATTGATGTCGGCCCCGTAGCTTCGATTGTTCTACAAAAGGAACGGAATGATACGCTTTGTCCTAGCGGCGTATTCGCGATACTCCGGATATCGGATTAGAAGGAGCCGCTCCTCCGTATAGATGCGGATAGCAGCACCTGCGGTACCAACAAGGCCGAGACAAATGTTCGTCGCCGAGATGTGTGAGAATACCGCGGCCCAGAGAAAGAAAAGAATGGATGCGTAGATCGGGTGGCGCAAAACTCTGTACGGTCCGGTCGTGACGAGACCACCGTCGGTTGGATTGGCTGATGCGTGGAAACTCCTCCTTCCGAATGTTGCACGTGCCCAGATCATCAGGAGAACTGCAAGAATCTGTATGGTAATTGCGACAGTTCCCTCTCCGAGAATTGATCCCCGGAACACCAGACCCACAAGAGTAAAAACAAGTACAAGAAATCCAATAAGCGAGGCGGTGTTCACCCCATGCAACCTCCGGTGATGAGAGCGGATATCACCTCTTCATTGTATCGGGAGATTCCCACAGTTCGATTTTCGTGCTGTCCGGGAACGGCGACCGAGCGGTATATTCCCCCCAGGATGGTCTTCTTCACTCCAGTAGAAATCCGCTCCATATTCTCTGCATCTGGTATCGAGATGTTCCTCGTATGATACCCCGAGATTCTTTGTGTCTTTTGATTATAAAGAAATGCTGCCAAGACCCGTGACTCGTTGTATATTCAGTTCTCCTTGAATACCAATTCTAAGGTAAATGTTTTATGATGGATAATCAAACCAAACCGGATGTCCCCCGTTCAGGAAGGGGGGATCATCCCGGATATACATTAGGGGAGAACATCCTTCCCCGGGATAAGGGATGTGCCATATCCAAATATTATTATTTGATGAGACTTCGACTACCCTTATATTACCAAATGCGTGATCAGTAATAATGAAACATCATGCCAGAACTTCCTGATCTAACTCTGTATATTGAAGGATTGCGGTCTCGCATTCTGGGCCGTCCGCTTATGAAAATCCGTCTTGTGAGCCCTTTTCTTCTGCGAACCGTCGATCCCCCCATCACAGATATACAGACCAAGACGATTCTTGGGGTCCGGCGGATCGGTAAACAAATTATCTGGGAATTTCCCGAAGAAATATTCCTCATCTTTCATCTCATGATTGCAGGGAGGTTTCATTGGAAGTCTGCCGGAGCAAAAGTAGGGGGGAAAACGGCTCTTGCTGGCTTTGATTTTTCCAATGGGACGTTGCTGCTCACGGAGGCAAGCACCAAAAAGCGAGCCTCTCTCTTCATTGTGCGGGGACGGTCTGCTTTATCACAGTTCGACAGGGGAGGGCTTGAAGTTCTCGATGCTTCGATTGAACAATTCCGAAAGGTTCTCCAACGGGAAAACCACACATTGAAACGGGCCTTGACCGATCCAAGACTTTTTAGCGCAATTGGCAATGCATATTCGGATGAAATTCTCCATGCCGCTGGACTCTCTCCGCTGAGGTTGACCCAGGATATTTCTGATGAAGAAATATCCCGCCTTCATGCAGCCACACGGGGGACAATGGAGGAATGGATCAGCAGGCTTCGTGCTCAGACAGGTACGGCATTTCCCGAGAAGGTTACGGCCTTCCATGCTGATATGGCCGTTCACGGAAAGTTCGGCCATCCTTGTCCACTTTGCGGAACGAAAATCCAGCGGATCGTTTACGCCGAGAACGAGTGTAACTATTGTCCCCGCTGTCAGACCAGGGGAAAAATTCTCGCTGATCGATCGCTCTCAAGGCTTCTCAAAGACGATTGGCCAGCAACCATTGAAGATCTGGAATCAATCAAGAGCTGAACATACAACGTTTCTGCCTTATGAAATGATCCGGTTTTGAGATTGCGGGGAGGAAAAGTGAGGGGGGTACTTGATTGTCTCGCCATCCTTTCGTATTATTATAAATAATCACTGTCCCGGTTCGTACAAAATTGCTGATGAAAAATAATCGGAAACATATAGTAATAAGCTTGCTCATGGCGCTCTCTCTTGTCATTCCCTACATGAGTGTCGCACAGGATCAATTGCCTGATTCTTCCGGTTTTCCGTCGGATCGTGTCTCGGTCATCAGTCCTCATCGTGAACCGGTCCTCCGGTCAAATGACTTTCTCCATACTGCTCTCTTTCTCTCTGGGGCGACAGTGGTCACGGCGGGGATGATTCATTATGACCAGCAGATGTATTCAACCCTTTACCGATGGAAATTGCGTAGTACCATATTGAGCAACATCAGCCCGGTGATTACGAATCTGGGTGAGGGCAGCTTCTCCCTCGGTATATTTGGCAGTTATCTTGGATACGGTATTATTTCCGATAATGCACGAGCGCTCCAGATTGGTAAAATAGGTCTCGAATCGTTTGCTGCAAGCGGGATCGTTGCGCAGGTTCTCAAGAATGTATTCGGACGGGAACAGCCGAACGTCTCCACAATATCGGGAGGTCGTTGGAATGGTCCGCTCTCGTATTTTCGAAAACATTTCAATCATTCAAGAGGTATCGCGAGTTTTGATGCGTTTCCTTCAGGCCATACGACAACGGCCTTCGCCGCAGCGACGACTCTGGCGGATTTGTATGATGAACCGTGGATCGGATACGCTTCATACTCGATGGCATCGTTGATTGCCATAAGCCGCGTCATGGAACGAACTCACTGGGTGAGTGATTGTTTTGTCGGAGGTCTTATCGGCGTTCTTTCAACACACACGATTGAAAAATTAAATGCACTTCCTCCCTCTGTAAGCCTCGGCCCGGTGACATTTCATCACGTTTACGGTGTCGGATTGAGCGTGGTCATCTGACCGGCTCTCACCGTATCCTCCCCTGATAATTTCCGTTTTGGATACGGGACCCCACAAAGTAGCATGAAGGTTTTTGGGGATCTTATTGCCGTTCTTTTTGTATATTTATTTGTCCCTGCCTGAAAACCATATTCCGAGGCGAATGAAGGTTATGACAAAATTGATAAAGCTCTTTTCGCGATTTTTCTTCATATCTCTGTTAATTCTCAAATCTGCCAATGTTGAGGCCTCCGACAGTACAACAGTTACATTCCGATACGACGATCCGGGCAAACAACAAATTAGGGTGTTTGTCCCGGCCGTTTTTAATAATTGGGGATCGAATGTCAATGGCCAGATTGCAATCGGCAACGTTTCCCAGATGAGCTATGATTCCACCCGACAGTATTGGTGGAAATCAGTCAAGCTCGCGGTTGATAGTGTCTACGCCTATAAATTTCACTTTCACCTCGACTCTTCGGGAACCCTTTGGCAGTGGATATCAGACCCGCTCAACCCCTTGCTGGATAATTCCGGTTATTACAACTCAGTTGTGACAATTGAAAATCCCATGCTCTTCGAACCAAAGCTGATCCGGGATGGCGGCGGAAATGTTGTCGAGGTGCGTGCGGGAATTTTCAGCACCGCCCCAATAACAAATATTCAGATCTCGTTTGATAACGATTCGACCAATGTTTTGTCATCCCTCGATCAGTCAAGAGGGATAATCATCTATATGCTCCCCTCTCCACGGATGGCACACCTGGTAAAAATATCGGCAAGAGACAACCTCAACAGGTCTGTTACCTACCAGTGGCTCCTGCCACCTCCGGGTACAAATATTAAATGGGGGAACGAGGTGTTTTACCAGATCTTCCCGCGAAGCTTTTATGACAGTAATGGAGATTCGATCGGGGATTTCAACGGTATTTCCCAGAAGCTTGATTACCTCAAAGAACTCGGTGTAACGGGTATCTGGCTGAACCCTGTGACGCTTGCCCACAGCTATCATAACTATTTTGCCGATAATTTTGATTCAACCGACACGGAGTTTGGTCATAACAGCGATTTTGTTCATCTCGTCAAGGCGGTTCATGCCCACGGGATGAAAATCTTCATTGATATGGAGATACAGTACATTTCCGGATACCATCAGTGGTATACAACCTCGTACAACAACCCTGCCTCCACCTATAGTTCGTATATCTGGTACAACGGACCAAACAACACCCAGCCGGAATCGTTTACCCTCTACTCCTACGATGGATCTCAAATACCATGCATCACCCTTCGGATGAGTACCCCCGCATATGTTTCGTATCAGAAAAAAATGTGGGCGTACTGGATGGATCCCAACAATGATGGACAATTTGATGATGGTGTCGATGGATTCAGGATTGATCATATCATGGACAACCTGGACTATAAAAACGAGAATACCAATTTATTCGCAACGTTCTGGCAACCGCTGTTTGATACGCTTCGCACAATCAATCCCGACATCTTCTTTCTCGGTGAACAAGCCGACTGGGGCGACTATGGATCGACGACACTGACGGCCAGCGGTGCCGATGCGGTGTTTACCATTCCCCTGATGTTCGGTATCCGGACCTTTGATAAAAACGCGATCCTGGCCACGATGAGCAATAGTCTGTCCTCCCGCCCGGCCGGAAAATTTCAATTTACCATCATTGAAAATCACGATGTTGACCGATTTGCTTCAGTTGCCGGAGGGAGTCTGGAAAAGGAAAAAATCGGCGCCGCTCTTGAGCTTACCTTCGATGATGTCCCGTGTTTGTACTACGGTCAGGAAATCGGCATGAAAGGGGTCAAGGGAAACTGGGGTAGCGACGGAAACGATATTCCCAACCGGGAAGCGTTTAAGTGGTACGCAACCCGCTCCGGCCCGGGGATGGCGCTATGGTACGCGAACACCGGACCCTGGTGGACGAACTCATCTCTTCATGATCATGATGGTATTTCTGTCCAGGAGCAACAACCGGATTCATCATCGTTGTGGAATTATTACCATAAACTCATCTCGGTTCGGAAATCGCATATCGCCCTCCGGGAGGGGATGTATCTTCCCATTGCGAACACAGCGGATAGCATTCTCTCCTATGTCCGTAGGACAACCGGCGATTCTGCCGAGACGGTCGTGGCCATGATCAACCTTGGTGTGAATGCGCACGCCGTCGCGATTGATTTTTCGCAAATCTTGGGGAGTATTCATCAATGGTATGGTATGTCGGATCTGATGGGGAACCGCACGTTTGCTCCGATGACACCTTCAAACGAGGACAACTATCCGCTCACACTGAATGGGGGCGAAGTGATCATCGCGGAAGTTGCATCTCCCACCGTATCCACTTCGATGATTCCCGGATGGAATCTTCTTTCGCTTCCACTCCATGTGGCGGATGAAAGCAGGAAATCACTTTTTCCGAATTCAGTGTC
>JAWOKN010000069.1:0-8901 GCA_033854175.1 Bacteroidota bacterium
TGGCTGTGATGGTATCAAGATCGATGGCAAATGTCACACGGATCGTATGGTTTGCGGTAACACTTACAAAGGTGTAACTTGACGCAGCAGCCTGATCCACCCCGTCCACAATAACACTATCCACATGATAACCGGTTAAGGGGGTAAACGTGAATACGGGACTACTGCCATAGTTCACCGTATCCACTCCCGACGGACTGATCGTGCCGTTCGTTCCCGCACTTGCGGCAATGGTATACCTGTTAATGGCGAATGTCACACGGATCGTATGATTTGCGGTAACATTTACAAAGGTATAGCTTGACGCAGCCGCCTGATCCACCCCGTCCACAATAACGCTGTCCACATGATACCCGGTTGAGGGGGTAAACGTGAATACAGGACTACTGCCATAGTTCACCGTATCCACACCCGATGGACTGATCGTGCCGTTCGTTCCCGCACTTGCCGTGATTGTAAACTGATTGATTGCAAACGTCACACGGATCGTATGATTTGCGGTAACATTTACAAAGGTGTAGCTTGACGCGGCAGCCTGATCCACCCCGTCCACAATGAGGCTATCCACATGGTATCCGGTTAAGGGGGTAAACGTGAATACAGGGCTACTGCCATAGTTCACCGTATCCACACCCGACGGACTGATCGTGCCGTTCGTTCCCGCACTTGCCGTGATTGTAAACTGATTGATTGCAAAGGTTACATGGATGGTATGGTTTGTTGTATCATTTATAAATGTATAGCTTTGCGCGGCAGCCTGATCCACCCCGTCCACAATGAGGCTGTCCACATGGTACCCGGTTGAGGGTGTAAAGTTAAACAGCTGACTGCTACCGTACGGAACAAGCACCGTCCCTGACGGACTAATCGAACCATTTGCTCCCGCAGTGGCTGTGATGGTATCAAGATCTATGGCAAATGTCACACGGATCGTATGGTTTGTCGTGACATTCGTGAATGTATAACTCGGTGCCACCGTCTGACTGACTCCATCCACAATGAGGCTATCAATATGATAATGCGTGTTCGGAGTAAAATTAAAAAGCTGGCTCCCTCCGAAGGTGACCAAAACATTCCCCGAAGGACTGATGCTTCCATTTACACCTGCAACTGCAGTGATGGTATCAATATTGATCGCAAACGTCACCGCTATTGTATGGTTGGTGGTAATGTTCGTGAATGTGTAGGATGATGCCGGCACCTGTGGGACACCATCCACGATTAGACTGTCCACATGATACCCCGTTGAGGGATTGAAGGTAAACAACTGGCTGCTTCCGTACGTAACAAGGACAGTCCCTGACGGGCTGATCGTGCCATTCGAACCTGCGCCCGCGGTGATGGTGTCGATATTGACTGCAAAGGTCACACGGATCGTATGGTTTTCGGAAACCGAGGCGAAGAGATAATTTTGAGCGGGGGGTTGATTCACACCATCCACAATGAGACTATCTATATGATAGCCCGTGGCGGGATTAAAACGGAAAATTTGATTATCCCCGCTCACGACCATAATCACGCCCGACGGGTTAATCGTACCATTACTCCCGGCACTGGCAAAAATCGTATCCGTCTGAGCCCGCCCCACATGATAGCTCGCCAGACACAAGAAGCACAGAATAAATCGTTTCATATCAGATCGCCGCCCCTCTCACACCCAAAATAGGACATATGCATATCGGTATCATTTTTCAACAGTAGTGTTATTGACGATTAATCAACCTCCTGACAGCCATTCACTTTCACAATGTCCGGGATCACGATCCCTCATCCGTAACGGCTGCGAGTGCGGTGGCAACTTTCTTGAGAAGAAAAGGGATGTCGACGGGTTTCTGTATATAGTCCCAGGCCCCGAACTTCATCGCGACCACGCTTGTTTCGACTGACGGGTACCCCGTAATGACAATAATTTTTGATTTTGGATCGATCGTGCGCAGCTCCTTCAGGACCTCGATGCCGCTCATGGTCGGTAATCCAAGATCAAGGAGAACCAGATCAGGTTTGTTCTTCTTAAAAATCAATATCCCCTGCGGCCCATCGGCGGTCGTGTCGACGGTATACCCTTCCTTTGTGAGAATTATGCGCTGAAGCCACAATTCGACTTCATCGTCATCAATAATCAAGATTCTGTGCATGGGCGTGTTAGAAAATGTGAGAATACCATTGAGAGTGATTTATCCAGCAAAATTTTTATTCATTCCCCGGATGGGTCAAAACCTGATCCCGGGAGGTCCGGATCCATTCCTTACTCCATCCCCGGTACAGCACCTTCCGGTAGAGATACACTTTCCACAAAGCGTATCTGGGGATATAGAACAACGCTCGGTATAATCCCGGGTCGGCACCGGCGGCGATCAGTCCCAGAACGACGTGCAAGAAGCCGAAAAGGAGTACAACGAACCAGAGGATGACGTACATCCCCGCCGAGGCGACACCGGCCCACAGCAATCCAAGATTTGCCATGGCCAGCATCCCGGCAAAACCAAAGATATTGACAAATGGCGGTGTGATAAGATCAACAAAAGCATCGAAGCATCGGAACGAATTTTTTTTCACCGCTTGCGCAAGAAGAACAGGCCCGTATCGCCGGATGATCGGGAAACGTCCACCTTCCCAGCGCGCACGCTGACTCTCAGCCTGCCGGGTCTTAACAGGCATGGTTGCACGGACGACCGCCTCCGGGGCAAAGTCGACAAGGATACCATGCAGCAACAGGAGTAAACCATATTCCAGATCCTCGTTCAGAGAATATGTACTCCACGGAACCCTCCGGAGAACCCCTGAAGAAAAACACATGCCGTTTCCCCGAATACCGGCGGGGCAATGCATGCGCTTTCTCCCCAGGGGCCGGACGTGATTGTACAGCGTAAATCCCAGCCGCGTCACTTCCGAACTCCACGCTCCGGGGTTGGGGGCGACCATATCGCTCGATTGAACGGCCTCCGATCCTTTACCGATGTAGTGATCCATCACCCTGAGAAAATTCCCGGAGACTACCGAGTCGGCATCCACCACGACGTAGGCGTGATACTCCGGGTGTTGCGGAAGAAGCAGGTCGAAAGCCCACCGCAGGACATATCCTTTACCCCTGTGAGTCTGATCAAACCTTTCATAGACCGTCGCGCCGCATGCTCTGGCTTTTTCCGCCGTCCGATCGGTACAGTTATCCGCGATCACGATCAACGTGTAAAGCTCACGCGGGTAATCGACCGCAGATAGGCTCCGCAGTGTTTGTTCGATCCCTGTCTCCTCATTGTGTGCGGGGATCACAACAGCAAATCTGCGGACCGGATTTATCCCCGGAATCTCCTGATTGCGCATCAGGAGCGCAAGGATGCTTAACCAGCAAAGATAGCCGAGGATAACTCCTGTTACTACCAGCAACACTATTTCTAGCAGGACAAGAAACATGTCTCGTTATTCAGTGAACGTTTTTAATCCTTACCGGCTGCAACCTGCTGCCGTCCGCGCCCTGACCGGATGGTATCGTCCGTTCCCGGTTCTTTTTTCAAAATGATCCTGATCGACACTTTCGTCAGTTCTTCCCTTGTATAACCGGATAATTCTCTGAGAATATCCTCCGTGAGATACTCCTTGCCGAGATACTCCGGTTCCACATCGACGACCGTAAAATACCGGGAAAACACCCGGAGGTAATCCTGCTCCCGGTATTTGTTCAGATAGCAGGGGGCGGGATAGATATTTTTCCTCAGATGGTCCCAGGGCGGTGCCTTGCGGGTGTTCTCCCGCCGCAGATCGAACCACTCAGGATTATGACCACCCGTCAGACTCGGGAATAAATGCGGGCGGATGTTCGCAATCCCGCCGGGTTTCAAAACCCGGTACATTTCCTGACAGGCCTTTTCAACGTTATCAATATGTTCGAAGACGGCTCTGGAGAAGATGTAATCGATCGACTTGTCGGCGAACGCAAGGTCGCAGGCGTCCATGCAGAGAAGATTGAGATCAGAAAACCTGAGCGGCCGCCCGCACAACCTCCTGATCGTCCCGTAGTAACCTCGATCCAGGAGAAGATGCCGGACCAGTGTCTTGAGCGATCGTTCCCAGCCGTTCTTTTTCCCGATGGCCAGATAGCCTCTGAATGAAAAGCGGGGATCAACGTAATCCATATCGATCCCGGTCACATCCGCGCCAAAGGTGTGAAACAGGAGCGAGGTCGCAAAACGCTGCCCGCTTCCGATTTCAAGAATCCGGGAACGCGACAGCTCTCTTCCGAGAAATTTTTCCATGACATCCCTCGCATCACAGAAAATTTTATAATCGTTTTCCGCGACGCCACGGTCTGAGTGGAGGGAATACCGAAGCTGACGGAAATAATTCGAGGGCTTGGCTTTGTCAAATCCGGTGCTGAATGTACGGCGGTCAAGGGATACGTTCATGGCCTCATTCATGATTGCTGGTGTTGAGTGGTTCCTCAATTCTCATCGTCTTCATAACCTTTTTTTGCAGTTCCTTTCGCAGAATCATATTGTTGCGTTTGGGAAATTTATCGATCCGGCAAAGAATTCTCGGCGCGAGACTCGCCATCTCGTGATCCGAAAAAAGTGAGGAAAAATCGAACGGATGGAGCCTGCCTCCGTTCCCCGAATCATAACAAAGAACCGGAATCGTTTTGGTGCTGTCAGACGGATGCGGAATGCTGACAATGCAGATCTCGAAATCCGGATAAGCACTCTTGATCCTCAATTCCACCTCTTCAAGGGCCCGTTCCCACGGGCCATCAGGTGAACCAGATCCGACCTGCTGCGTAGCGAGCACAGTTTTGTCACGTTGCTGTCGCCGGGTCATATCGTTATCGCTCTTTATTCTCATCTGTACGTCTCACACCACCTATCATGACCGTTTTCGCGCAATCCCGGATGCATTAATCCAGCTCCTTCCGGTTCCTCGATCGTACCTTCCCCATGAACCGCCCCAGCCGGAACCTGACAAAGAATACCGCACCGCGGAAGGATCCGTGAACGCGGAACTGTATTCTTAACAGTGCATATTCCTTCTGCACCAGAGCGTGGGTATGCGAAATCCCGTGCAGAACAGCGTAGAGCACCTTTCTGGCGGTCGACTGTCTGCGCGGGAAAATAATTCTGACATGAAAGTTCGAGCTCTGCCGGTCGGCAAAATCGTTTTTGTACGCTTCATCACCCCGGAGAAGATCCACCGTCTCTAGACCCATGGAGACCGCGTCCCCGATCATTGCAAGAAGGAGCGCGTTTCCCGGCCGTCTCCTTGCCTCGGGGGAGTGGACATCAAAACCGGAGAGATAATCGTACATTTTTTTGCCGAACACATACCCGATGCGGACCGCTATGCACGTATCACCCGCACGGACAATCTTACACCAGAGTTTTCCGTGAGCAAGGAATTTTGGCAACAATTCCCTCTGGAACAGCTCGAACCTTGAATCTGCGAATAGACCAGGATATCCCATTTCGTTCCACCGTTGCTGATGCATGCTCACCAGCTGCTGAAATGCACTATCCACCTCCCCGGCCGTATTCATCGGGACAATATCATACAACGTACCGAGGGCTTTCTGCACCTGATTGACCTGACGTCGGGTCTGGGGTTTCAGTTTTTGCTTATACTCCTCTATCGATTTCGGGACATTGATTCTCGGGCAGAGGTCTGCTATCACCGTGCTGCAATGATAGCCGAGTTTTTCGAGCTCGGGCACGATTTCCCGGATGATCACATCGGATGCGGGAACATGCTCCAGCAGGCACTCATCAAAGAGTGCCTGATCCTTCCCGTAATATTCGGTCATCGTGCGGATAATGTCTTTATGATATCCGGGGAGGATAAGCGGTGCCAGATAATCACTGACACCAAAATCCGACAAAAGCGCCGGATAACCACCCGTTGGAACACCGCAACCCAGCATCCTCAGACGATTGCCGGTCCTGACACCGCATGCGGTGATCTGTTCGAGAAAGAACGGAAATATCCCGACGACATGACCCTGTTCCTGCACAACGAGAATATGCAGAGACCGCCCGGGATCACCCCTGTAATATTTCCACCAGAGGTACTGCCAGTCGAAGGTCTGAAAAATCGTCGATTGAGACTCCGAGGCAAGAACATCCCACGCATCCCGTAACGACGCAAATTCCTCCTCCGTCGTGACAAGGCGGATACTCAATGTTCGTTCTCCGCCGGGAGTTGCAGCTGCGCCCAATCCCACCCCATCAGGCAGACGGGCCGGTGACGGAAGACGCGGAACCATTTCACCCTTCTCCCCCGTGGTGAACGGAAGATCCGGTGCTTTTATATGTTCATAGACCCACTTCATGGTTCCTATTCGGCCTCCACGCGGAGTGTTTGCCTCGTCTTCATCTTCATCCAGTCGAAATGCTGGTATGGCAAGCAGGTCCTGACAAGTATCCCCAGACTCCCGGTCCGGTTATACACCGTGATACGCCGGATATCGAACTGATCAGCATAAAAATCGGGCGGTCCGGTATACACACCGCAGGCGGTGAGATAACCGGCATCAGCCACCATCTTCTTAACCGGTTCGTTGACCAGTCCGTACGGATAGGAAAAGGTCCGCACGGGTGAGTTCAGGAGTGATTCCAGAGTCATCCGGGAATAATAAATCTCCTTCCAGCTCACCTCCGGCACCGTCTGAGTCAACTTCACATGCGTCAGGGAGTGTGAACCGATTTCAAATCCTGCGAGATGCATTTCCAGAATCTGCCGGCCTTCCATCAACTGGGTCTGCGGTTCCTCATAGCTCCAGTCATTGACTTTCCTGTTGAGATCCCCGAGGACAAATATGACGGCCTTCATTCCGAATTCCTGGAGAAGCGGAAACGCATACTTGTAGACATTCAGATAGCCGTCATCGAAGGTGAGGACAATCGGCTTTTTGGGAAGCGTAAGATCCCCGTTGAGTGCAAGACGGTAATCCTCGAGGGTGATCGTGGTGAAACCACAGCGCTCAATCCACTCCAGATGCTTACGGAACTTATCGACATGGACACAATTCCAGAACTTTTTCACGGCATACCGGTCGCTGACGATGTGATGATACATCATCACTTTCAGATCGGATGTGTGAATCGGTATTGCAGAAGTTAATTTTCCGGTGTTTGAAATTTCCATAACAGGTTTATGTTGGAATACTCCGTTTGAAGAGAAAGCGGGCCGGTACACCCCCGACGACTGTGGCGGGGGCGACATCCCTTGTCACCACGGAGCCGGCGGCAACGACCGCATCATGTCCTATCCGTACACCTTTCAAAATGATGCTCCGGCATCCTATAAGGACATTGTCCTCGATAACAACCGGCTTCGTCATCGGAATGACCTCATCCAGCTTATGCTGGTCAGTATCCATGATGACGACATCCCAGGAGATGCCGCAGAACCGGCCGATATCCACCAGCGTGTCTGCGACGACAACGACATGGCGGTTCAGGAACGTCCCCTTACCGATTCGAATGACACCGCCAGCGCCCACCTCCAATCTGACCCCCGGATAAAGCTGTATGTTCCCGGTAATAATTTCTCCGCCCCGGTTCACGATCTTGGGAAGGGGGAACCCCGGAACAACGGCAAGGACACCGGATTTTGTGATTTTTGACGCGACCCAGAATCCAAGAAGATGTTCCCACACTGAATGCCGCCGGAAACGTTCCCTGATCCTGCGGAAGAGTGTCCGCTGCTGCACTGTCAGGTCGTCGGTCTGGGGTGTAAGTGTATGTTCGGCTGCTTCTTCCATCATGCTGCTCCGGGGATTGCCTGATCATGCTGTTCGACTGCAAGGGACGGCCCTGGACCCGCGCCTGAGATGTTCTTCCGCGCTGACATTTCCAGCAAGGATGCATGCAGATGCTCTCCGATCACCGACCAATCGTACCGCTGCCGGACGAGCTCATAACCGTTCCGGCCGAATTTTCTCCCCAACAAAGGATCACGCAGAAGCCTGACGACTGCGGTCGCAAAATCTTCAGGATTGTCCGCGACCAGAGCCGAATCGCCATTGGTGATGTCGATCCCTTCACTGCCGATCGTCGTTGTGACAACGGGTTTACGCATCGACATCGCCTCAAGAAGCTTCAGACGCGTCCCGCTCCCCAGGCGCAACGGCACGACATAGACGGATGCTTTTTCAAAATACGGCCTGACATCGGGCACGAAATCCGTGACAATGATATTCTCCGATCTCCTTTTTTTGAGATCGGCCGGCGGAGACATGCCGACGATGTAGATCTTCACATCAGGGATCTGCCGCTGGATGAGCGGAAAAATATCATCAAGGAAATACGAAATGCCGTCATAGTTCGGCATGTACCCGATCCTTCCGCTGAAAATCAGCGAATGTGGTTCCGTTGGTTCCGTCCCATTGCGGAAATACTCTGTATCCACACCGTTGGGTACAACAAATTTCGGAACGGAAGGAGCATGACTGTCGATGATCACCTTATCGTTCTCGGAGGTGGCCACGACGGCATCCTGTTTCCGAAAGACCGCCACTTCAAACCGCAAAAGGCTGGCATATTCATGCCGGTAATGGACTTTTCGCAACGGAGACCTGCTCCTGAGCCACATTTGCCGGTAGATTTCATATTCAACATTATGTGCATCCAGAACCTTGATCACACCGGGCGGATACGCAAATCCTGCCATATGGGGAAATTCCACGTAGACGAGATCAAAACCGTTTTCATCCATAAGACGGTCGATCGTACTCTGCATCCTCCTGGTGTCGGCCATGAGATGAAAGAAACTCTGCCTCGTGCACAAAGCATACATCTGCACCAACCGCCGCATCCTCCTCCTCATAGGAAGCTGGACAACGTGAACATCTTTCAGCTCTTTTCCGAACGTCTCCCGGATGATCCGTTCATCCCCCGGGGATCCATACGTCAGAACCGT
>JAWOKN010000070.1:0-8624 GCA_033854175.1 Bacteroidota bacterium
GCTCCGAGGGTAAACAACCCATGACTGTCGACGACAAGATCGGGGCCGGCCGCATTGGTAACCACGAGTGTAACAGCGCTATCAACCATGAGTGCCGCCGTATCGGTGACCAATACCGGTTGATCGACGGTCAGTGAGGCAATCCCGCCCGTCATCGCCCTCAAGCGTCCGCGTGAGTGGACCATCAGGCTCTTCAGGTGTGTCAGGGTGGTTCGTAACGGTGAGTAGAGATCACAGACAGTATTTCCGTTCTCGATAATGATGCTGCCATAGGCGTCCGCATTATTTTTTAAATACACAGTCCCTGCCGAGCCCGCATAGCCCGTGCTGTTCGTGAGATATCCGCCCCGGGCCCTGATACTATCCACCGGGAAGCTCATCGCGTCGTAGTAGACCGCCACGCGTCCGCCGCCACCTCCGCCGCCGTAGAGCGTTGCCCCGTTCCTGGCATTATTCCCGCCGTTGGCGCTGATCAACCCCGATCCTGAGAATGTACCTGCAGTGATCAGTATCGAACCACCAGAGCCTGATCCGGGTTGGTAGGAGCTATAGCCAGGGTACGGCGGTTGTAGGCCACCCTCGGCGCGGATGAATCCATCGACAACCAGCGTTCCCGCCTGGATCGTCACCCTCCCCCCGCCATTACTCCCTGCCACGGGGGCATAGATCTGTCCCGATCTCCCTCCGCCCGAACCAAGATGACGCGGGTTCTCCAACTGGCCGTACACGGCATTCGTCGGACCGGCTTCACCTCCGGTACTCCCGACGCCGCCAGAGCTCGCTCCACCGCCGCCATAGGTCCTCCACGGCACACCCGGTACGATCGTATCCCCTGTGGCATTATACGCCTCGGCCACATCGCCGAACACCGATCCGTTATATCCGCCCCGCAGTCCCTTATCCGTGACATCGACGCTGCCGCCACGGGCCACGGTTAGGGTACCGGTAACATTCAGACGCACACCCTCCTCCAGGCGGTTCGAGTGTGTCACCAGTCCCGCTGAGTCGATGAGCATATTGCCTGTAACGGTAATTTCAGCGTCAGCGAATAAGCGTCCGGTCGATGAGATTCGTATGCTATCGTACGTCACGGGCGCATTGATGGCAAGTGAATCGACGAGATAGAGATACTGTGCGCTGCTTTTCGGTGCGTTCAAGAGAACGAGCGCTCCCGTCAAAATGACAAATCTCATGGCGTTCATGGCTGTTTCTCCTTTCCTTCAGGCGTGACAATTCCGGCGGAACGATCCCGGTTGACGACGTTCTTCAGGCTCACGCCGCCGAACGGCTGGAGGCGAATAGGAGCGTCATGTGTGCCCGTTCCGAAAAGAGTCCCATACGAGAGAACCGATCCGTTGTGATCGAAGGCAAGGGTCACACCGGATTCAACGAAGATCGTATCAGCAAGAGGAACAGTGACCGGGTCACTGATGAGATAGGGAGAAAACACTTGCCAGAGCGTATCGTGAATGAATCTGCCGCACATATAGAATCTGTCGATAGGTGGTTCCGGGTAATAGCTGATGCCGAATGAATAAGCTCCGGGAAGAAGACCCGTACCGAAGGAAATCCTGATACGGTAGGGACCGATCTTGCCCAGTTTCAGTTTCGGCTCCGAATAGCAGGCTGTGTTGATACTGTCGACGAGGAGCCCTCCATCCGGATCCTCGATCCTCAACGTCATGGGTACAGATGAACGAAAGCCGATGCTGAGAAACGATGAAGTATCGGCCCCTCCGATGTTGAGAATATAGTCCGTCCGCTGGTACGCGGTGAAAGATAGCGAATCCCGCACAACCTCGCCGATGTGGATTCCGATCATACGGATCGTTGTGTTGGGCTTGAAGAGAAGAATCGGGTGATCAAATACGCCGGCGGTAGAACCGGTCGTGTAGGTGCCCACGGCCGGATCGTAGAATCCCGTCACGGGATCATAAATCGAGAAAGTGACCTTTGTATTGAATGGAACATGAGGTATAAACGCATTCCCGTTGTCACTGAGAATACCGACGATATTATAGGGAACGGGGGCGTTCGTGATTCTGACAATACTGCCCGCGTTGGGTCTTGAAACAGACAGGGACTGGATCATTCCGCTCCTCAAGGGTTTCAAGAGCGGCGGGCATTTGAACCCTGCCGGTTTATCGAGCGGCACGGGGCTGAACGGATAAATGCGAACGGGCGCAGTTGCGCACTCATTCGGGTTATACTTCTTGATATTGACGCAAACTCCATCTGTATGGTAACCTCCCCCGCCAAATCCTCCCGAGATTTTTCCTTTTGGTCCGAAACCAACAAAATTCGCCTGCTTGCAGTTATCACAATCTTTGCCGCCGCAATTGCGGCATGCGCAGTCCCAGAACGCGTTTTCCTCCCCTGCAAGAAGATCCGTCATATCGAGAATTTGAGTTCGTATTTCCTCTGCACCGTCGCACCAGAAGCATGGAAGACCCGCGTGGCCTTTACCGGCGAGACATTTGGCTGCGAAAAAGTTATAATCCTCCTTTCTTGCTGCAATAGACTTTTTCAGCTCATCGATTTTATCCAAATACGGATCGCACATTGCACAGGGATCATCCATCGGTCCCTTCCCCACTCGTTCCAGCTTTCGAATGCTGGTTAAATTCTGGATAAACGCCGCCAGCGGAGCAAATTCATTGATGACCGAGTCCTCAACCGTTTGAAAGAAACTGATCGTTGAATCGAGACCGGCACGAACGCTCCGTCGCAAGTCGATGAAGAAGTTACCCACCGTGGAATCTTCCAGCCTCCGGAAAAGTGAATCGGCCCTCACCGAGTCCATCGCGGCCGCGGACTGCATGAAGAAATTCACGATAATTGAACGGATATCCCCCGACACAGCACCCGGCGGTAAAATCTCAATGAGTGCAGGATTGCTGGCTGTTCCCGTGAGAACATTATCAACGGTCAGTATATACTGTCCACTCGGAAAACCTGGCGCGATCAGAGCAATTGATGTATCATTGACACCGGATGGAAGGACTGACTGAGATGAATCAGTGCTCACCGACCGGAATTCCACATTGATGTTCTGGGGATTATCCGTGAAACCCCTCCCGGAAATCACGAGTTGTTTTCCCGGCTCGACCTGTGAAGATGAAAGTGCGTTTATGACGGGAACGGGAATATCTTTTGTTATGAGTGTCAATGAATCAGTGTTCAGCTGAAGCTCATTGATAAGAAAAAGCTCGGACTTCCCGTCACCATCCCGGTCCGGCACGGCGGCAAAAAGGCCGTTGAGACCCTGATAGGCACACGGAGGAATTGAATCCAGTTTAACTGTGGCATCGACCGGCAGTTTAAAGTCGGGTGTACTCGATATGATCCGGAAACCTGCCATAAAATATGCCGAATCCTCAACCGCTGACTTCGTATCGACGCCAAACTCAGAGGCAAATTCCGATTCGGAGGTCCTCCGGAGAGATATGGTGATTGTCGAATCGACCGCACCCGGCGGAATGATGAGCGTGATGCCATCGGCATAGACCTGTCCGCCCGCCGAATCGACGAGGTACGGCACACCCACCTTCCGGAGCAGTATATCGCGCATCAGGCTGATGTCAGACTGGTCGATCCTGCCGTCGTGAGTGAGATCCGATTCGGACGATTCGTACGACGAGGGAGACGGAGGCTGTCCGGTGACAATATCCCTGAGCCGGAGCAGGTCCAGAATATTGACCACGCTGTCATGAACGATGTCGCCGAGGGAATTTTCCAGCACTGCAATCCCCCCTTTTGGAATCGAATTCGGCAAGAACATTGTCCCGAGATAACTTGCGTCCCTTTCACTGAGGGCGGGCAAAAGGTATGACGATGGATGAGGATGATTGACAGGTGCTGCCCCTACCCTTCCATGGTGCCCGCCGGCAAACAGCAACGATGAAAAAAGGCAGCCGAGAATACCTGCAACAACGAATCGGCGAAGATTCTGCATGGCATATCTCCTTTTCGGGCCGGTCTGTTCCTGGAGGCCGGTCCGTGATAAGACAAGTGACGAGTATCGGAAAACAAGAACGAGGAAATGTCGCGTCTACTGCGCGCGGACACTATGTATGTCGTACAGATGAAGAAGAATGGCTACTGTCTGGTCTGCCGGATTGGTTATACGATCTTCATTACGCGTACGTGTGACAGTAGCTCCCGGTTTGACACCCGTAAGGTAAAAAGGAGATTTCAATTTATCAAGTGGAATCAGGGGCGAACCGCCGGCGTGATGCCATAAATATCCCCAAATTTAAACAAAATGATGCCTATCAGGCATGAGAATGGCAGTCCAAAAATTGCCCAATCCTGAAATATCCCGGCATCCGGGATCATGATAAATCCTACATTTACGCCAATATCCCGCTGGCACAAAATCTGATATTCAGCAGAAAGATTCCGAAAAAGTTCCATACCAGGCGGAACCAATGCCCAAACCGGAGGTTTGGGACAGGCAAACAAGATGAAGAGTCAAACCAGGGACCAGATGAGGAGAATTCATGAGCACACAGAAAAGAAACCACCCGATGCGGAAATCCACGAAGGCCATCCACGGCGGCAGGTTCCGCTGCACAGATCTCGGTGAAGTCTCTGTTCCGATATTCCAGTCCTCGACATTTGCGTTCCCGAGCGCCGAAGAAGGCGCCGCGCGTTTTGCCGGCACGAACGGCGGGTACATCTACACCCGGCTCGGCAATCCGACGGTCAACGCGCTCGAGCAAAGCATCGCCCTTCAGGAAAATGGCTTCAGGGCGCTTGCCACCGCATCGGGGATGGCGGCGATCACGACCGTCTACACCACATTCCTCGAGGCGGGGGGGCACATTGTCGGCACCGACTGTGTCTACGGACCTTCGCGTGTTGCGCTCGAGACCATCTTCAAACGGTTTGGAGTCGAATCGACATTCGTGGACACTTCAGTCCTTGCGAACATCGAGCGAGCCATCCGGCCTTCGACAAAACTCCTCTTCATCGAAACCCCTGCAAATCCGTCGATGAAGATCACCGACATCGTGGGTGCGGCGACGATCGCCAAAAAGCACGGGATACCGATGGTCGTCGACAACACGTTTGCCAGCCCCTATCTGCAGCGACCCCTGGAACGGGGAGCCGATATTGTGGTGCACAGCCTGACAAAATACATCAACGGGCACACCGATGTCGTAGGGGGAATGATCGTGACAAAAAGCCCGGAATTGTACAAGAAAATCAAGCCTGTGTTGAACCATCTCGGGGGGACGATGGATCCGCATCAGGCATGGCTGGTCCTGCGTGGAGTGCAGACGCTCCCCTTAAGGATGGAAAAAAGCCAGGAGAACGCGGCACGGCTGGCACTTTTCCTGAAGCAGCATCCGAAGGTGTCCTGGGTGAACTATCCGGGGCTCCCCGATCATCCGCAGCATGAGATAGCGAAGTGTCAGATGGACGGGTTCGGGGCGATGATCGCCATCGGCGTCAAGAACGGACTTCAAGGGGGGATGACGGTCATGAACAGCGTCCGGGTATTCACGCTCGCGGTATCACTCGGCGGGGTAGAATCATTAATCGAGCACCCAGCGTCGATGACGCATGCGTCAGTCCCCAGGGAAGAGCGGGAGAAGGCCGGCATCACGGACGAGCTAGTCCGGATATCGGTGGGATGTGAGGATGTGGAAGACCTGCGGGAAGATCTCGACCAGGCACTGAACAAAATTTCCTAGATTCCCTCCTCCCCGGGGGGGGGAAATGGTGCCCCGCTGTTGATTCTCAGCACCATTTTTTGTACAATCATTCGGGTCGCAATTACGGAGGAAAATTGCGGTTACTCACTACAAATCCAGGGGGATCCTATGAAGAACACACTCGTGTTGGTTTTGCTCATCATTTTAACTCCATTACTTCTCTATTCCGGTGACGAACCCAGGCAGCCTGCGACAATGGTCAACGTCCACAATCTCGGACCGCAGAAGGTCGGGGTATTGCCGCCTGTGCCCATTCCGCCCGACAATCCGCAGACCGCCGGGAAGATCCTGCTCGGGAAGCAGCTCTACTTCGACACGCGGTTATCGAAGGACAACACGATAAGCTGCGCCACGTGTCACAACCCCGCGATGGGGTGGTCGGACGCGGGGCCGACGAGTGTCGGCATCAACGGCCAGAAGGGCGGCCGCCGGGCGCCGCCGGTCTCCAATGCCGCATATCTCCCCTTGCAGTTCTGGGACGGCCGTGCGCCGAGTCTTGAGGAGCAGGCGAAGGGTCCCATTGCAAATCCCATAGAAATGGGAAACACGCACGACGCCATGCTGAAGACCGTGGGAGACATCCCCGGTTACGTTGAAGCGTTCAGGGCGGTCTTCGGTCCATCCCCGATGACCGTCGACCAGGTCGCGCAGGCCATAGCCGCATTTGAGCGGAGTGTCGTCACGACCGACTCACCGTTCGACCGGTTCGTAAGCGGGGACGAGAGTGCGCTTTCGGACGAGGAGCGGCAGGGTTTGGAGATCTTCAACGGCAAGGGGCACTGCACGGCATGTCACTGGGGTGCGAACTTCACCGACGGGCGTTTTCACAACATTGGTGTGAAGCCCGTTGATCCCGGAAAGCCCGATCAGGGCAGGTCCGAGATCACCAAAAATCCGGAAGACATGGGTGCCTTCAAGACGCCGACCGTAAGGGATGCGGCACTGCGGGCGCCGTATCTGCATGACGGATCGGAGAAAAGCCTTGAATCGCTCGTCGAATTTTACAACAGGGGGGGTGACACGGGACAGAACATCGATCCCTTGCTGGTGCCGCTCGGACTATCGCAGGGAGAAAAAGACGCCCTCGTCGCGTTCATGAAGCACGCGATCGTGAGCACCAACCCGGAGGTTTCCGGTGTAACGCCCATTCCGCCATCAGCGCTGCCCAAATAAGGAGAAACCGCCATGAAAAAACTCCATTTTTGCCTGGGAATGATTCTTGCGATGGTCTTCATCCTGCCGACCTCCGGCAGTTCGATACCCGCCTTTGCGAGGAAATACGGATTCAACTGCAACATGTGTCACACGGCATTCACAAAGCTGAACGACTTCGGTCAGCGGTACAGGGACAACGGTTATCAGATACCGGGGCAGGAGGGGACGGAAAAAAACGTCTTTGACATCGCCCCGCCGTTATCCCTGAGGACGAGCACCGGGTTATCGGTCTACAACACGACGCATGACAGTATAAAGGGGACGACGAGTGGGTTCGGATTATTCGGCCTTGACCTTCTTGCCGCGGGAGTTTTTCACAAAAACGTTTCGTTCCTGTTAATCTACACACCCCGTATCGACGAACCCGGAGCGGATTTCAGGGGACCCGGACCGGAGGGGACAAATCCCGCACAGCTGGCGGCGCTCGAATCGGCGAACCTGGTATTCAGCAACCTCGTCCAGGACGCATTGAACCTGCGGGTGGGCCGATACGAACCCGCCTATCACCTGGTCAGTTCGAAACGGAGCTATTACATGTTCCAGCCGTATGACGTCTACACCTTCTCGACGCCCAATAATACATTCATTTTCGACGACAATCAGATCGGGCTCGAGGCGACGGGGCATCTGGAGAGCGGATTCAAATACGGGCTGGGGGTGGTCAACGGGAACGGGGCGAATCCCGACATCAAAACCGCGAAGGATGTCTATGCCACACTCTCGCAGACCTTCGACAAGGGTGAGGGGCAGAGTGCCGGCCAGCGGATCGGCGCATTCGGGTATCTCGGATGGCAGCCGGCGGCCGTTCCCGGCACGATCATTTCACCGACGGGAGAGACGAACGGGACAGACAACAAGACATTCTACCGGATTGGGGCGAACGGCAGTTTCAACTACGAAATGTTCAACCTCAACCTTTTCTTCATGTCGGGGTTTGACGACGAGGCGTTGAACAACATTGAGCTGGGGACCGACTATAAATTCACGGGAGGATTTGCGCAGCTCGACTGGGCGGGACTATTGAACAACCGGGTCATCGCGTCGATAGCGTACAACTGGGTAAGGCCCCCCTCGTACGACTCGGGGCGCCAGACCGACGCTTATTCGGCGCTTGTCCGGTACTATCTGGGCGACTGGTCGGCGGTGAATGTCGCAATCCACGGTGAATACACATTCAAGCGGACCGGCAAGGACAACCCCACTGACGAGCATCTTGTCACGATGATCCTGGATTTTGATTTCTGAAATTACCGGGGAAACGGATGTGACGACAAAGCCCCGGCCGTGCGGCCGGGGCTTTGCATTTGTCAGATTGTAGAGTAGGACAGTGGCGCCTTGACTGTATCGGCTATCTCCTTGATTCACCACTTGCAACATGATGAAACAGTGTCTATAGCAGGCCGGCTAGGTTTCCACCGTCCCCTCGTCGATTCCGTACGTGAGGTTTTCCCTCATACGGCTCTCCGAGAACACTCCTCCGGTAAACTTCCGTTCGTTTACCGGCATAGTTACCGCCAAGCATCCCGGAGAATACTACTGGCGTTAACAGCCGTTCCCGACAATCGCCTTCTCCGTCCACTCTTTGAGTAACGCATGTTCAAGTCACCGCCCTTCCCTCCGAAGATGTTATGCTGCATCTTCATCACAGGTACTATTTCGGTGTCCGATTCCCTCTCTCGTCAGCAC
>JAWOKN010000071.1:0-5662 GCA_033854175.1 Bacteroidota bacterium
TATAATACCGGCGGTACCTATGGCCGTTATAATGAATGGACAAATACGTCGGGTCCCGGCTATCCTGCCAATGTCCAGATTTCCAATAATACGACGCTGAATTACCCCAACGGCAGCACCGCCGCACGGAGCATGTCTGGCAGTCTTACAATCGATGCCGGTTCAGCACTCTATATGGATTATGGGTCACCGGGCATGAACAATCCTCTGACAGTCGGCGGGAGTGTTACCCTTGCCGGATCCCTTTCTCTCGGTGACGCGATCGGCGGGGATCTGTTCGTCGGCTGGAATTGGGTCAATAACGGCGGAAATTTCTACCCAAATAACCGCGCAGTTCAGCTTAACGGCGGCAGCCCGCAGTCAATCGCCGGCACAACCGGGACGAGCTTTCCCTATCTGACCATCAATAACGGCAATGGCGTCTTCCTGACCCAATCTACTACCGTGACGAATACGCTGAATCTCACCGCGGGCGTGGTTACAACCGGTTCAAATACTCTCATACTGAATACCGGCGGTACAGTTATCCGTACGAGCGGTTTCGTTAACGGAAATTTTGCAAAAGGTGTCGGTACGGGTAATCCCAGCGTGACATACGAAATCGGATCCGGATCGAGTTATTCACCTGTCTTGGTAGCATTCACCGGCATCACCACCGGCGGAACCCTGACGGCAAAAACAGTCAGCGGCGATCATCCGAATATCGCGACATCCGGCCTCGATGCCTCGAAATCCCTCAACAGGTACTATACGCTGACAAATACCGGTATCTCCCCGACGAATTACGACCTGACGATGAACTGGACCCCCGCAGACACAGATGCCGGCGCCAATACATCGGAATTTACCGTCAGAAAGTATGACAGCGGGACGTGGACCAAACCCACCTCCGGCAATCAGTCTCCGACCAGTATCAAGGCCACCGGTATGACGTCGTTCAGCGACTTTGCCGTCGGTGACACATTACTGCCTCAGACGGCTGCTCCGACTGTCAATTCGCCCATAGCGGAAGGGGCGACGTCGGTTTCCGGAACGAGCACCGAAGCCGACGGTACGGTCATCGAAGTCTTCGTCAATGGTTCATCAGCGGGAACCACGACCGTTTCCACAGGCGCCTGGACAAAAAGCGGTCTTACCGCTCTTGTCGCGGGTGATCAGGTAAAAGCGACAGCCCTGGCGACCGGAAAAAGTGTTAGCGTATTTTCGAATATCGTTACCGTACAGGCCATATCTGCCGCGCCGGTCGTAAATTCACCGATCAGCACCGGTGCGACATCCATCACCGGCACGAGCTCGGAGGCAGATGGAACAACAATCGAGGTCTTCGTGGACGGATCATCCGTCGGGGCGACGACCGTTGCATCAGGAGCCTGGACAAAGACCGGCATGACCGCGCTCACCCTCGGACAACAGGTGAAAGCCACCGCTACAGCATCAGGCAAGCTCCCGAGCGGGTTTTCGAACATCGTCACGGTTACCGCTGTGCTTTCGATTACGACATCTTCACCGCTTCCCAATGCCACGGCCGGTGCGAGCTATACACAGACATTTTCTGCTGCCGGGGGCACATCTCCCTACACGAACTGGAAGGTAACGGTGGGGTCACTTCCGGCAAATATGAGCCTGAATTCATCGACCGGTGAACTCGACGGCACTCCAACCATATCAGGTTCCTACAATTTTACTGTTCAGGTCAAAGATGCTCTCTCCGATTCGGTGAGTAAGGCCTTTAGCCTCACCGTTGATCCGGCAGCGCTGCATCATTTTGGGATAAGTGCGATATCTACACCGCAGATCGCCGGGACGGGCTTCGGGATTACAGTAACCGCCCAGGATACGTTCAACAACACCGTTACCGGCTTCACGGGAACCGTATCGTTGACGACCACTGCGGGTTCAATATCACCGACAACCTCAGGCAGCTTCACACTCGGTGTCCGGAATGAAACCGTGACCGTGACACAGTCCGGAACGGGCAAAACCATCAGCGCCAATGACGGCAGCGGCCATTCGGGAACGAGTAATGCGTTCGATGTCAATCCCGGTGCTCTCAACCATTTTGCCATCGCAACGATATCCACACCCCAGATCGCCGGAACCGCCTTCGGCATTACCGTGACGGCGCAGGATGCCGACAATAACACCGTATCCGGATTTATAGGGACAGTAACTCTCACGACGACAGCCGGATCGATCTCGCCCACCACGTCGAATCCCTTTGTGGGCGGAACTCTGGCGCAGTCGGTGACCGTGACCCAATCCGGCACATCCAAAACCATCACCGCGGACGACGGATCGGGACATACCGGCACGAGCAATACCTTCGATGTCAATCCCGGTGCCCTGCATCATTTCGCGATCGCAGCCATATCCAGTCCGCAATTTCTCAGCGTTCCCTTCAACCTCGGTCTGACAGCCCAGGATGCGGAGAATAACACCGTGACAGGCTTTACCGGCACTGTCAATCTGACCATCTCTTCCGGCAGTATGACTCCCTCCGTATCCGGTAACTTTACAACGGGTACGCTGAGCCAGTCCGTCACCGTGACAACCACCGGTGCAGGATTGACCATCACCGCCGACGACGGTTCGGGCCACACCGGTACGAGCAACTCCTTTACTGTGACCGGCGGACAGGTGATTACCAGCGCGGGCATCGGACCCTGGTCGAGCAGCTCAACATGGAATCCGGCGCAGGTGCCCACGTTGCTCGATAGCGTCGTGATACGCGGCACTGACTCTGTGGCCGTTACCTCCGCGACTTCATGCTCCGGTCTGAATGTGCAGGCAGGCGGTATTCTCGCGGTGGCGGCAAAATTGACTCCGACGAATGTCACACTCGATGGCAGGATCATCGTCTCTGCTGACACTCTGAAGCCCACCGGTACCGTGACGGTTGGAACTACAGGTACCTACCAGCATGCGGAAAATGGCGGGAAGATTCCGACCGCCACGTGGATAACCGGATCAACGGTCTTAATTTCGGGCGTCACCGGAAATACCCCGGCAAATACCAAACAGACCTTCTATAACATCGTATGGAACTGTCCGAACCAGACCGCCAACCTGAACCTTGGCTGGTACCCGTCGGCAAGCGGCGGCGACACGACGATCAACATCAGCGGCAATATCTCCGTCCTTGCTACCGGCACAGGACGATGCTATCTGAGTGCCCCTCTTGCAGGTACCAGCGGCGCTCACTCAGTCGCACGAATCGTCATTAATGGAAATATCAACGTCGGAGGACGCTCCGTATTTGCATCAAACGGGACAAGCAACGCTTACACGGATATTCTTGTCACGGTCATGGGCAATATCACCATCAGCGACAGTGCGACCCAGTTTGCCATCAGCAGGGGATCCCAGGGCGGTCTGGGAACCGCGGTCTGGAACCTCCTCGGCAACCTCACGATGGGCCCGTATACACAGACAGCCAACTCCAACCAGGCCGGGGGAAAACTGGTGTTCAAGAAGGCAGGGACCCAGACGGTGAATCTCGACACCCTGGTCAACGTGTCGGGACCGACCAATTTCCAGTTCGGTGACGGCACGACCAGTACAGTCGTTGATATCGGCAACAGCCGGCTGGGCGGGTCAGCCTGTATCCAGGTTATTAAGAGTAATGCGAAGGTTATCATCGGTCCCACAGGGTATATCGGCGGTGGTACATCAAGCGCATCAGCATCTCCGCCGAACATGCCGAGTACCTTTGCGATTGAGAGCGGCGGAACAATTGTCATGGGCTCCGAGAACGGCCTTCTCTCCGGAGGTTCCTCGGGTGCCGTGCGCGTCAGCGGAACCAGGACCTATAGCACCGCCGCGAATTATGAATATGCCGGTATTACACCGCAGAAAATCGGCGGCGGCCTCCCTGCGGTGGTCAATAACCTTACGATTAATAACTCCACCGGCGTCATACTCGATAGCCTCACGAATGTGACGGTGAACGGTACCCTCGGCCTCTCAAACGGGGTGTTCAAGCTTGGTGCGGTCGACACGGTCACCGTCGCGAAAACGGGGACAGTGACGCGGACCAATGGCCACGTCGCCGGGAAACTCATGATGGGCCTGAACGCCGGGTCACCTACAAAGACGTTCGATATCGGTGATACGGCCAGTTATACACCCGTGACGATCGACTTCCATAACATTACATTCCCCGGTGATGTCATTGTATCCACCACCACGCCGGATCATCCAAACCTCCCGCTTTCGGGTATCAACACATCCAAGAGCGTGAACCGGTTCTGGACGATCTCGAGGGATACCCTCCTGCTCGACAGTTGTGATGCAACCTTGAATTTTGTCCCGACCGATGTCGACGCCGGGGCCAACCCGAATATCTTTATTGCGGAAAAATACGACGCGGGTATATGGACACCCCTCCATGTCACCACCCGCACGGCCACCTCCACGAAGGTCACCGGTGTGACGTCGTTCAGCGACTTCGCCCTCGGTGAACCTGTCACGATCTTCCATACCATCACCGCAAGCAGCGGGCCGAACGGTACCATTAATCCGTCCGGCGCCGTGTCCGTCGCCGACGGGGGTACCCAGCCATTCACGTTTACCCCTTCACCCGGATACCACGTTGACAGCGTCTTTGTCGACGGTGGGTACGTCGATTCGACGTCGGGATATACGTTCAGGGATGTGACGGGCGATCATACGATCCTTGTGTCGTTCAAGATCAATGTGTACGGGATCCACGTTGTGCAGGGTGCACACGGATCCATCACGCCGGATACCGCCAGTGTCCAGTACCAGGGGAGCCAGCAGTTCCTCGTGACTCCCGATGTGGGATATCATCTGGATAGTATCGTTGTCGATGGCGGAAAGGTCGACTCAACAACAAGTTATACGTTCATCGATGTCACCTCGGCGCACACCATCACCGCCAGCTTTTCCATCAATGTCTATACCCTCACCGTCAACGTGGATACGGGAGGGACGGTGACGAAGAACCCCGACCAGCCGGATTATCCCTACGGCACAAGCGTTCAATTGACCGCGGTACCGCAGGACCTGAGCTGGAAGTTTTCAGCCTGGAGCGGCGATACCAGCGGATCGGTCAATCCGCTGACGGTGGTCATGGTCGGCCCCAGGAACATCACCGCGACATTCGTGCGGGATTCGGCATATCTGGTCAGCTATCGGACATTTTCCGAGCGTGCGATCGGGTTCGATGTCGATAACAAGGGGAAGGTGAACAAGTACGTTCCGCTGAAGAACGATAAGGATCAGTTTGATATCAGCCTGGTCGTTGATTCTGCGAATGTCACCGATCTCCATGTGGAATTCGGGGCTGCTATCGACACCTTTATGTCCTTCCATACCCTGCCGCCATCGGTGAATTCGACCATGGACGCCAAACTGAAGAAGTGGGATTTCGTTTTCCACAAGACGTTAACGACCGGTGATGTCGTGCATATCCTGGGATATGCCTGGACGAATAAGAACATCAAACTCTCCGGCTATTGGTGGACACGCAGCGGAATCCAGGTCGGGAAGAAACGGACAACCTATACCCTGGCAAACAGCATCCTGCGCCTGCCGATGCCGAACCGCGTGAATGCCCTCGCCGCGATGCTGAATCCGAAGAGTTCCATCGGCTTCGGCGCCGCGGGCCTTGTCATCGGCAAGAACGAAAAGGTTCCCCTCG
>JAWOKN010000072.1:0-16325 GCA_033854175.1 Bacteroidota bacterium
GTGCGCCGATCGTGCTGGTGGTCTTTACCGGATAGGTCAGCGACGGTGTCGTCGTCATGTCCACGGTCGGAAAATGCGGTCCCGTGATCTCGTCCGGTGATCCGTCGTCGATCGTCCATCCGTTGCCACCCGGCTGGATGAACGCCCATGTAAAGGTGACCGTTGATCCGGAGTCATCCGACCAGAACCCCACCTTCCACCGGTCGGTCTGCGTGACCCGCACCATGAAATGATAATTGACTTTTGTACCGCCACCGAGTGTGTCCCTCCCGATTGACGTCGTATTCGAAACAAACCGCACATCGAATGCGGGGCCGGCGGGCGGATACTCTTCCTCCCCCAGCACCGAATCAATGTGATTCGTCGCCGCCGGATCAAGCCCAAGAATCAGCGAATCGGTCCGCGTATGATCCGTCGCATACAACTTGAGCATCACCGGATGCTGTGCCATCAGCGACTGGCTGAAGACCAATACCAGCACACCGACACACAGCAAGGTTAAGTTGGTAAGCTTCTTCATAACTACCTCACTATTTTAGTTGTGGATGATGATTAAATGGAGAACTTTTTTCTTGACGTGGTACTGCCTGATACATCACCACATTCCGCCCGCATCAAGAGAGGGCGGGCGGAATGCGGTTCTTACAACATTTACTTCATAAGCATGATTTTCTGGACAGCGGAGAATTGTTCAGCCGGCGCGGTCATGCGGATGAAATACATTCCCGTCGGCGCGGCAAAACCTTCACCATTCCGTCCGTCCCATTCCATGGTATGATATCCAGCCGTCTGCTCGCCGTTAAATAATGTGGCGATCTTGCGGCCGAGAATGTCATACACACTCACCTCAACCTGCGTGCTCCTTGGCACATCGACGGAGAACCGCGTGGTCGGGTTGAACGGGTTCGGGTAGTTCCTGCCGAGCGCGAAGACCTTCGGAATCGCAACTCCGGCATTGACGGTCACGACAAGCTTCTTCACGCTCGCATCGTTCAGCGTGATCTTGCCGCTGTTGTTGAGCGACGCCAGGACTTTCCCGTCCTCAGTCTTCAGCGTTAACGTTACCTGCTCGTTCGTATTCCGCGGCTGTTCCCATCTGATCGTGAGCGGGTAGTTGGTTGCGCTGATCATGATCGGGTATTCATATTTCTGGCTCTGATCCAGTACGCTCGGGTAGATCTCCACCATCCGGTTCGAGGCAAAACGCGCATCGAGCAGACCTTCCGGTGCACGGGGTGGCATGTCGTACTTGCTGGCATCAACAGAACCCGACCCGATATACAGCGACTGACCTCCTGATTGCTTCGCCTGCGAGATCGTGATCTTGTGCAGTGTATTCAGCTCGGCAATCGGGGAGACGGTCTTCGGAACAGCACCGCCGGTCAGATGAATACTTCCGGGTGCATTGGCACGGACCCAGTATCCGTATCCGGGCTCGATCTGAGATGCGGGGAAATATCCGCCTGAATATCCGAAATACGTCGGGCTTCCGGAGAAGACTCCGGCATCGGCCGTGATGTTGGCAACGGGTACCGGCACGCTGATCGAACCGATCATGTTCCAGGCCGACGCGAGCGGAATATCAAGCGTCGTGTTCGCCCGTCCGATGGCTTCCTGGCTCTGCGCTCCGGTGAACTTCAGCCAGAATCCGGGCCCGCTGGTTAAGGTCGACACGGGGACATATCCGCCCTGGTAGATGAATGCTGCACTGATCGCAGTCGGATAGAGGAATGATTTCGTGTTGATGGAGTACGTTGACGCAATCGAGAGGAGATTCCACCCGTCCACGGTCGGCGTGGTCATCAGGACCGGTATATAATGAATTGTCAGTCCATCGTGCAGGTGTGTTTCAGTCGGATAACCGTTCTTATTATAGTATGCGAACGGCGGGTAGGCTCCGACAGTAGCCGCCGGGTTAAGGCTCGAATCGCACTGGATGCCGGTGAGATTCGCCGTATCAAGTCCGCCGAAACCGATGTTGTCATACTGGAACTCAAGTGAATTGTCCGTCTTGTTCAGGACGACACGGAAGGTATCGATATCGCCAACTGCAAGGCTCGTCGTGTTGTCAAAATCACCGAGTCCATCCCATTCGACCACGAATTTGTTGGCATCATCCTTGTACCGTACATGACCGAACATCGCAAGAGGTGAATCCTGCTTGTTCACCCAGTCCGCCCAGTAGGGAGCGATGAACGCCTTGGGCATGTTGTTGTAATGGAGAGTGTCTTCACGGTTTTTCCTCTGCGGATACGGGAAATCGAACCCGGTCGTCGCAAATCCGTTGTCGTTCACATCAATGGTGTCCGTCGCGGATTTGCCGAGAGCTATCGCACCGTTCACGCCAACCCATGCATACGTCATCGTGTCCCCGTAGTAGATGAAGGGAGGATTGATCGCGAATGGACCCGCAGATCCGTCATCCCCACGGTGGGGAACCGTACCCGAGGTGAATGAGCGAGGCGCAATAAACCACTGTGTGGTATCGATGATATTCCCCGTTGCGGATATGTTCGCGGGGGTTGCACCCGTTGTTGTATCAGCCCGGTAAAAACCGAAATCGTCAAGCGATACCACTTTAAAGGAATAGATCCCGGATGAATCGCTTAAACCGAGCGAATCGGTAGCAACAATCTTGTAATACATCCAGCGATAATGCTGATTATACGCAAGCCCCAGACCGGGCAGTGAAAACTCATACTGATCATTGCCATCGAAGGTCAGGGGGGCACTCTGCCAAACCGAACCAGTGGAGTTGGAATCGGTCGTCCATTTTGCTACGGCATTCGCGACACCCGCCCTTAATGGGTTATCAACATCGCAGTCAAAGACTGTGCACGTAAACGTAATCGGTCCCTGAATGGTTGTATTGTGAAGCTGCTGGACGGTTTGGATCGTTGGGGGGATATTGCTTGACGGCGTCATCGTAAACCAGATATCATAACATGCCGTTGCAAGCGTATCATCGGTGCCGAGAGGACCACGGGGCACCCAGCCTCGTTTAATTGCTGCGATGGGGACACCGGCGCAGTTCGACGGACCGGAGTCGTGCTCGTAGAATTTCCAGTCTCTCGACGGGTACGGCGCATTCTGATCACTTGCACCGATTTCAAACCTGATGTCACCCGTGGCGTCATCTATATAATTCTGGTTGCCGCCGGGAATTTTGAAGGAAATAAATATGACATCACCCTGGTGGACCGTCAGAGGAACGAGATCGCTCATGACGACCTTGATATCAGTGTTCGGTTTGATGTTCTGAACAGGAAATCCCTGCAAGCCCCAGATCGAATTCCCGAACGGAGGGAATGAAGGGACAGCATCGACGCCATTGGGCGGTGTGTTTGTCGGTGTCCATGAAGTCTGATTGTTCGGAGTGGCATCTTCAACGAATGCGGCAACACCACTCTCACCATCGTTCGTATTCACATAATAGCCCCAGCTTGTGCAGGGCGGGCGGAACGTACACGGCGGGCAGATACCCGGGCCCTGCGTCGGGGTGATGTTCGATGTAAAAACCCTGAAGAGCACGGTCGAATCCATCGCACCGACAAATCTGTTTGGATCCGGTCCGACTTGCGCAAGAGTGTGGAAATAAATCGTATCAATATTTCCGTTAGCGGGAACGACAAACCATTCACCGCAGACATCCTTGTGGTAGAAACCAAAATTCTGGTCGATCGGATTTTTATCGGGGGTAAATCCGTAGGTGGGCTTTACAAGGCACGGATCTGTAGAGGGGGCGCGATGATTCGCCCGGTACTCGTTCATGATCTTCTCTGCCGTACCTTTATCAAGAGGGATGACCTCCTGATTCGGCGACACCAAAAATTTTTTCTGCTGAGCAGAGAGCAATCCACTCAACAAAAGTATACATAGGAAGGACGTCCAAAAACGCATAGGCATTTCTCCTTTCGGAATGACGTTATGGATAGTTATGTTGATGTTGGTTGTTAAACGGCTAAAAATTTTTAGGCACAGCGTGCAACTCTAACATCATTTCTTGAAGTTTGTACTTCAACAACTGGAGGACAATTGAATATAGTCGTTTTTGAAAATATTGTCAAGCTTTTTAAAAAATAATTTCCATTTTGACGCGTTTTCCTTGTTTTATTAAAATGCCGAAATCTGCTCAAATTTCCGGAAAAATTTTAATCTTTATCGGACACCCAGTACCAGGGTCAGGATGTGATTTCCACTGAAATAATTAACGAATCTGTATGCGTAATCAATGTTTAATTTGAAATCATAGACCGTTGTCCGAAAACCCGCACCGAACGTCGCACCATAGATGTAATCCCTTCCCTGCAGGTCCGATGCGAAGTCGTACCCACCCCGCACGATGAAGCTGTTCCGGTAGGTGTATTCACCCCCCAACCGGTATTCATCCTCAGAGTAATTGTTGTTGATGAATGACATGGAGGTTCTCAGGCTGTTTGCCTCATCAAGCACCATCGCGTAGGATAACCCGACATCAATGGACGAGGGGAGATCATTGGTGGCGGCCTCTATTTTGACGGGCGAGCCGGGCCGCAGGGCATCACTGATACTCCCGGTTCTCAGCAATCCGTCACCGTCGTACCGGAGACCCGGGCCGATATTCTTCAGCGCCACCCCGAACTCGAGCCCGTCAATGCCCCCCAAGCCTTCATACTGAACCCCGGCGGAAAAACTGACATCACTGGCTGAAACCTTTGCCATCTTCTCATAAATGATGTTCGCCGTGATCCCCATGGAAATCCTTTCCGAAATCCTCCGCGCAAACGTTCCCCCCACCACGAGATATGTCGGCGAGGTGGTCTCTCCCGTCCCGTCCGGCTGGTCCTCGGTTGTCACGGGTATATCACCGAAGAGCAGACTCTTCATGGAGATGCCGAGTTGTCCGAGACCGAAGAAATCCGTGGCTGCGGCAGCGTATTCCACATTTACACCCGCCAGATAGCTCATGTGGGAAACCATCACCATGGAACCAAACGGCGTGCGCGCAAGACCCGCGGGATTCCAGTAGATTCCCTCCACACCGGTCGCGTTGGCTATTGCAGCCCCGGCGATGCCGATCTGCGCGGCGCCGACGGGGATCAGCAGCTCCGTTGCCGCCGCAGTTCCAGATTTGTCCCCGCGCCCCGCCAGAAGCGGGGTCACCGTGAACATCACCAGGAGTAATGCCGGGATTATCCGCGTAAAAAGGCCCCTGCAGCGGATATGCCTCCGGCCGAAACCCCCACCCGAGGTAAGCGCTTCACGAGCCCTCATCGGCCCCTGAACCACCCGCTTGTTGTATCTGAATATGACCTTCATCCGTTATAACGACATCAGGAGATTAGTTGCTGAATATTTTTTCCTCGGGGACAATCATCAGTTTCAGGATCTTTTCGCCAAGAGAGACCCCGGTCTCATCGGTCAGGGTGATATGCGCCAGGTATACACCACCGGCCACCGGTAGCCCGTACTCATTGTTCAAATCCCATGTGATGAACTGGGCCTGATCCTTTTTGGTGATCGTCCTCACAAGCGTGCCGGCGATGTTAAACAGCCGTATCACGGCCTGATACGGAAGATGACTGAATGTCACAAAACGGTTTGTACTGTTCACTTCCGACCTGTTCATCCCGTAATAGGGGTTGGGGAACACGTTGATTTTCTCGACGGCCTGCCGCGCTGCGGCAAGATCGTGAAGAGCCACAGGCTTCGGAAAAAACAACTTCTGATCCAGATCGTGAATCTGGTGGTACCGCTCAAACCTGATCACAGTCCCCTTCGGCGCCGCAACTCCGTCATTATCGAGATCGGCGATATAGACCTTCCATATGACCGAATACTGATCGGCAAGAAATGAGCTGTTCCAGATGAAGGCTTTTACCAGAAAACTGTCGGCGACGAACGGGATACTGTCATTGTAGACACCGGGTATATCCTTTCCACCGGTGTTAATCCCCCCGATCATGATCGTGATCGGATAAAAAACATGGATTTTCCTGTTGTCGTAGTACTGGTTCAGCACCGTGTCGGTGTGCCAGAGCGTATCGGTCCTGAAATCCGAAACAAACGTGTACAACTGGTAATAGCTCGTATCCCTTCCCGTGACGTTGATCTGCCAGGCCGAGAAGGGCACACGGACCCACCGGGAGGTCCTCGGGTAGGACCCGGGAAATACCGTCCAGCTCGAATCCCCCGAAAAACGGAGTTCGACATCATTGTCCTTCGTCGTCCCGCTCTTCAGCGTGTCCAGGACAGATTCACCCGCACTGACGACCATGTACTCACCCCCGGGATTGGGCGTGTTGAAGACATTATACTTCACCGGTGAATTCTGAGGGACTTCAACGACATCGCGCAGGTAATACGGCACCCCGAGCACCTGGACCGTCATGCCGCGGGAGACAACCCTCTGGGGCGGCTGATCGGTGAATATGCCCTTGACCAGCGTGTCGTTGGAGGTCGAGTCGATGAAATCCCATTTGGGTTTCTGCTCGAGCTGGCCAAGAAGCGTCGGGGGGAGATGAAACAGGACCTTGTACACGTGATTGTCCGGCTGCGTCGGGTCATAATAGACCGGCAACACGGTGGCGTCATTGACACCGACAAAATCGACGACATTGCCCACCGTCGCCCCGATCCGGTACGGATATACCGTCCCGGGATTCGGCTGATGCGGGGTGGCGGTTTTCACGACGATCGGGGATTCAATCCTTGGCTTCTGGAACGCCGGATCGGGATTGAACATGACCGAGGTGACCGCGTAATAATACTGCTGGCCGTTGACAAGCTCGTGCTGGCGGAGATAATCCGCCGTAACGGGGAGAAAACGGGGCGAGGAATTGAGATCGAACGGCGGGAATTCGTACGCGGTCGACAGATCGCCGGCCGGTGACCGGAACTGGTAGATTTTGTACGTATCAAAACTGAATCCCTGCGAGTGATACTGTTCGATTTTTTTCACCTGGGCGGTGTCTTTTTCCCAGTCAAGCATCAGCGTGTCGTTCAATTCCACGATCCTGAGCGTCGGGACGGGCACGGGTGCCGGCAGCTGGAAGTTCTCGTTGGAATAATCCTTCGCGTCGTTGTCGATCGAGAAGAGTTGCGTGACCGCGTCCCGGTTGTCCTTCCCGAGCGCACCAATCATTGCGACCACGATTTCCTGCGTGTCTCCGAGAGCCAGGGAAAACGGCCCCGAAGCGACGACAAACCGGCGGTCACCGGCCGGGTCGGTCCTTCCGTCAATCCATCCCTCAAGCGTGACCGGATCCCCGTCGAGTTCAAAATTCGTGCATGCATTTGTCAGCGGATTCACCATGCAGGCCGGGGGGGATATCGGCGACGGCTTGTATCCCCTCAGGATATTCCACCATGCCTTCGTGCCGTCGTATGATCCGAACACGTAATCGGTTGTTCTCGTGCCGACCGTAAAATAGGTGAAGGCCGTCATCGGCAGATTGGTAAAATTTTTCCGGGTGGTGAGATCCCGGTGGGCATTTCCTCCGGCCTGCGGCACCATGGGACCCTCCACAAGATCATAACCGATCGCGGGGGGAGGAAGATTGAAATCTGCGTAATCGATGTCGACGTTCGTCGAGTTATAGGCGTACCCCATGCTCCGGGCCGTGGAACACCCGGCGTAATCGTCCGAATAATCGCCGACATCCGGGTCGACCCATTTTGCGAGATACATCGAATCGATCAGGGCGTTCGACGGAGTGGTCGCCAGTCCCTTATATATAAGACGGCAGCGCTGGTAAATGACGTTCTGAAACGGTGAATTTGATGCGTAGGCCCAGCAGGTCACCTGCTCCTCAAGCCCTATCGGAAGGGATCCGTAGAGGTTTTTCGTCAGCCCCGGATCGAGGTCGTTTGTGACGAACCAGAGTACCTGATCCGCATTTGCAAGTCCCGGTTCATCCGTCACTGAGTCGGTCCTCCCACCGGGGTCCGGCTGATAGCCGGGGAGGCCGTTCCGCTCATAATATGGCGCCCCCTTCTGCCAGGGCCATTCGGCCCAGTCGAGCGCATACTGTTCCCGGACGGCGTCGATCTGATCCTGTGTGACATTCTGCGGATCCTCGGAATAGATGTCGGCGGCATCCTGGCGGAGATCGGCAGTCGCCCAATCCCTGCGGATCCTGTATATCCGGACATCGGCATTCGATGGATTTTCTGAAACACCCGGCCGGATGATCGCACCGGGGGATGTCCCGACATTGTAGGTCTGACCGCCTACCCTCAGAATCTGGGCTGAACTGTCATGAACCAATCCGCCCCACAGAAAACCACCCGCATAGACGACCGTCCCAGTTCCCTTCGGAAACTCGACACCGGCAAGCCGGTCACTCGGGCGGCGTTCCATCGTTCCGTCCGATCCCGCCCACATCGTGATATTGCCGATATTCAGGAGCGTCCCCGCAGGAGTTCCGGTCGAGCCGTAGGCAGCCTTGGGGGGTCGCCGGTTATTGCCCCCTTTGAATGAGCCAAGTGCAAGGGAACATATGGCGAGGGATACCGCAATCAGGCCGACTGCGCTTCTGAAGTATGTGCTTCTACTTCCTGTTTTCATCTGGTCATGTGCTGTATTCAGGCCAATCGGGGTGCGAAGGGGTTCATCCGGAATAATGGACATGCCCGCATGTGACCGGATCCGCTGCGGTCCTGTGCACCGGTTCAGATCCGGAAGTGTGGATGCATCCCCTCACGCGGATTTCTCCGCGAGGGGGGCATCGGACGAGAGGATAACGTTCAATGAAGAAAAATACAAGCTATCTCTGAAAAACAACTTCATGTTCCAACCGCACACCACCACAATCCCGACATACTATTTCATCATGAGCATCTTCTTGGTGGATGTAAAGACACCCGATGCGGATCCGCTCTTGTCCCTCGCGGTGGCTGTCATCCGGACATAGTACACACCGCTCGGCATCTGCTGTCCATAGGTGTTTTTCCCATCCCAGGTGGCTGAGTATTCACCCGGGGAGACATCATTCGAAAGAAGTGTCGTGATTTCCCTGCCGAGGACATCATACACCTTCAGTTCGATATGCGCGCTGCGATCGGTTGAAAAACGAACCTGGGTTGTCGGATTGAACGGGTTCGGATAGTTCTGCGATAAGACGAACCCGCGCGGCGCGACGGGATTTTCCTTCCTGACGCCAGTCGGGAATGCACCATACTCAATAATCAGAAGGGTATTCAGACCGGTATTGGTCACGGCAACCGTGGAGTCGACATCCATCCGCTTGTGCACCGTAAGTCCGCCGAATTCATCCATGACGACCATGCTGTCGCAAATCGTCTGTATGATCCTGGTCGGCCAGGAGAGGATCATCGGATATGATCCGACGCCAGGCTGGAAACGAATCCGGAATGTATCAACCTGGGCATAGGCGATAAAGGGGAGCATATTCAACCGCAAACCCTGACCCAAAAGCCCGAGGCGCGACGGGATATCGATGAACCGGAAGTCAAATATACCTGGAGGAGGAGGCTGCGGCATTTCCAGTTCACCGAGGCTCGGATCGATCCCGTAGGTGGCCAGCGGATGGATCCCGAAATAAATCGTGTCATGCTGGGGCCCGGTTTCCGCCATCGACAGCGGGAGGAACCAGTTCGCTGCTCCGACCCGCGACGTCCGGAACGACCACACGGCTGTATATGGACTCCACCCCGCCCCGTTCTGGGCACGCAGCCGCCAGAAATACCTCGTGTATCCCTTGAGCCAGGTGTTCAGCGTGTAGGTGGTTGGTGTTATCGTCGAGTCATTGAAAACCAAATTGGTGAAGATCGAATCCGTGCTCACCTGGAGCTGGAACGACGCAGCACCCGAGGGGAGCGTCCAGTAAAAGGTCGGAACGATGGGAACATCGACCTGCGCGTTGAGGGGCCGGACAAGCGAAGGCATCGTCGGAGGCCCGAGCGTGTAGAAACTGAATGTCGGTGAAAAACTGCTCGTTCCGGAATCGTTCCTGGCATTCACCCGCCAGAAGTACCACGTGCTGTCCAGAAGAGGACCGATCTGCCTGCCGGGACTCCTGAGCGTGGAATCGTTCACGATCATCAGCGTGAATCCGGAGTCATAGGCAACCTGAAGACGCCATGACACCGCCCGGGCAGTGGTATCCCACATCAGCGTCGGTGTGAGGGAGATCCCACCCTGGCCGTTCAATGGCGACAGGAGCCGCGGCGGAGACGGCGCTGTCAGGGCAGTGGCTCTGAACGACCGCGATTTGGGATTACCCTGTCCCGTACCGTTCCGCGGAATGACCTGCCAATAATAGAGCTGGCTTGTCGCAAGCGGACCGTAGGTGAAGGTTGTCGCCGCCAATGTGTCGCGAAATACGACATTGGTAAACCCGGCATCCAGTGCGATGTTGAGAATGTAACTCGTCGTCGGACATGCCCCCGTCGGAGCCCACTGCAGCTGCGTCATCTGAGGCTGGTTTGTGGCCCCGTCAGCGGGGCTCAGGAGCTGCACTGTATCAGGAACTGTCTGGTTGGTTTTGAAATTAAAGACCGCCGAAAAGGCACTCTTCCCCGAATCGTTCATCGCCTGAACGTGCCAGTAATACGTCGTGCAGCCGTTGAGCGGACCGTACGCCTTTGTGGTATCCGTCAGCGTTGAATCGACAATCAGCCAGGGCGGATTCACCGCCGGATCGGTACCGAGTTCGATCCGGTATTTTGTCGGATTATTCCCCGGTTTGTTCCAGACCAGCGTGCCCGACGTGGACACCGTGGAATTGTTCGCGGGGCTTAGGAGCGTAGGAACGTTCGGCGGGCCGAGCTTCGTGGTAAAGCTTCTCCGGTCGGTATATGCACCCTGCTGTGTCGCGTTTTCTGCCCGGACGTGCCAGTAATAGGTTGTAAGGCCGATGAGATTTCTCACAACCGAAAATGTATCCACCGCAAGCGTGCTGACAAAAAGATTCACGAAGTTCGTATCCGTGGCCACCTGCAACCTGTAGACGTCTGTACAGGCGTCCTTCCCCACCCATGCAAATCTTATGCTGTCGGGCGGTACGTTGACTGCACCGTCCGCCAGACGAAGCGGAGTGAGCGGACCCGGCACGGCGAAGTGAGCCCGGAAAAACGAGGCGCTGTCCGGGCCGGTACCGGCTTCATTGATGCCATGAACACGCCAGTAAAATGTATCACAATCGGCGAGAACCGTCGGGAATACCACCGACGTGTCGGCGAGCGTGGAATCCCCAAGGAGCGGCGAAAACGAGGGTGAGGCGGATATCTGGACCCGATAACTCATCGTCCCGAAAGCGAACTTCTGCCAGATGAGGCGCGGGGTGTTGGAAACGTTGACCGCTCCCTTCGCGGGGGATACAAGGTTGAGCTTCGTGGGCAGGGGCACACCGACAAAGAAACTGTCAACGACTGTTTTATAAATACCCACACCGAAGGGCGTGAAGGCTTTAACCCGCCAGTAGTACCAGCGCGATGGCGTCAGACCGGTGAACGCACGCGAAGTCGCCGTGATCGAGTCTTTGAGGAGGATCGAAGCTGCCGTGAACCTCCTGTCGTTTGCCAGCTGAACGCGGTAATATACCGTCATGCCGGCGGGAGAAGGCGTCGGCTGCCATTTGAGGGAGTCGCTCTGTGCGACGCCCGGTGCCCCGATCAGGGGATAGGTCGAAATGACACTATCCGGGGGCAATATGGGGAGCTTCGGATGAAAGATGTACAGCCGTAAATTGTTTGTCTGAACAGGCGTTCCGTCAGACAATGTGTCGACGGTCGGATCAAAACTGAACATCGAATCCGCGAACATATCGACGTTTAACCAGTTAACCCCTCCCGACCGTTGCCGGATGAACATGCTGTCCGCATAATACTTCAGCACGTCTGGTGACGGCCAGCGTAAAACATGCCCTTTTGACGTGATCGCCTGTCCATCCCCCCCGAGCCATATCATCCGGAACGTGTCCACCTGTGCCGTTCCGGTATACGGGTGGATGATGTGATACTGGTTGCTTGGTAACGGGTTGGTGACGTTGTTGAACCGGATATCCTCGACGGGCGGAGTCGGGGGCCAGTCACGCTCGGTATCCGCCTGAGCCAGGGTTTCAAGCCAGCGATCGGTTAAATTATAAACCGTATCATAGGGTAAGCCGACATGCCCCCGTGTATGAAATCCGAACATGGCAAATGCATGTCCGCTGGGGTTGGCGCTATCGAATCCGGTGAAGTAAATGCGCCATTTTACACTGTCGGCAAATCTTTGCGCCTGTGAATGCTGTGGGGTCAAAAATCCGGCAACAAGCGCAATCATGAGGGCGAGATACAGTTTTCTGTGGCTCATAGGAATCCCAGAGAAACAAATGCGGAAGCTCACCGCAATGAACTTCCGCACCTGTGGTTAATTGAATAACTGGAAGAGTGTAAAAGATTAAATGAAAAACTATTTCATCAAGACGACTTTACGGACATCCGAAAAACTCGTCTGCCCTTCCGTGCTGACGTTCATGCGAACAAAATATATCCCACTATTCACTGTCTGGTTATCATCGCTTCGTCCGTTCCATTGAACCGAATAGGTCCCTGGTGTGAGCTGACTCGACACCAGCGTCGACACCTTCTGACCGAGGATATTGTAGACCGCAATGTTCGTCATCCCGGCTTTCATGATGTCGAATTTCATCGTGGTTGTCGGGTTGAAGGGATTCGGAAAATTCTGATGGAGCGCGAAGGACGACGGTGTCAACGGGCTCTCCTTCCGAACTCCCATGGTCAGGGGCGGTTTGATGTCATATTTGAAGATCCGGACCTTGAAAATCGGCGCGCCGAGATTCCAACCGTTCGGATCGTAAGGCGTGTTGATGACAATACTGCTTTGTGTTGCCATGTTGATACCGCTTGACGGTATATCGGGATCACCGGGAACCACCATTTTCATGCTGTCACATTCCGCATTGACGACCGCTGCATCCGGCCAGGTTAATGTCACATTCGCACTTGTTGCACTGGCATCATCATTTTTTATGGAAACATAAAATGAATCCTTTCTCACAGCCGGGAGTGAACCAGGGCAATCACGAAGATCTTTGTGAATGAGACCTAAACCCCAGTCAGCCGGGACAGGGCTGCGCGGACAGATGAAGAAGGCAAAAAATCCGGGCGGTGGGGGCGGTGAAGAATATTCAGCCAGGGCCGTGTCGAGACCGAACGACCCGTTGACATTATTTCCGAATATCAACGAATCGTGTCCGCCAGCGTCATCGACGATTTTCAGATAAAACAGACTCGATGTTTGGGCTGAAACCGCCACGACGCAAAGGATCATCAGACCGCACAACAACAGCATCTGTCGGAGATGTTTGCTATTCATGTATTTCCTCCAAGTTGGATATAAGTGACGTTGATTGTGAATTGTGCTAATTCAATATGTTACCCTTCGTTCCCCCGCCCCGCTCTCGCGGGACGGAGGAAATACAGCTTTACTTCACCAGCACCATCTTCTTCACTTGCATGAAGGTCTGGCCTGTTGTAACACCGTTGTCATCGACGCGATCAGCGACGATCCTGTAGAGGTAAACACCCGATGCGAGTTTCGATGCATCGAAGTTCACACTCTGATTGCCGCCGTCGAACGCCTGATGATTCAGTAGCGTCGCGACTTCCTGACCCAGAATGTTGTAGATCCTCAGGGTCACGTTCGCCGCTTCAGGCAGATCGAATTCGATCGTTGTCGCCGGGTTGAACGGATTCGGATAGTTCTGATACAACGCATACGCCGTCGGCAGCGGTGCCTTCGGTGGAACAAGGATCTGTTCTGGCGTCGCACCCGGGTTCGACATCAGATAACCAACCGACAGAACAGCGATCTTCCCCTTCACGAACAAGGGGGTAATCGCCCACCAGTTGGCGGAGTCGACGTCAGCGTACGTGCTCGGCGTCCAGGCAGTGTAGAACCCTGCATTGATGTTCTTCACCACCGCCAGCAGCCTCTGATAGCAGCTTGACGGCACGAACTGCCAGTTCGTCATGATGTTGTCACCGATGGCCTTGATCTGCGCAACGGTCTTGCCGTTGAGCGGGAAGCCATAGGATGAGCACTCATTCGGCTCAGGCAGTTTGTCGTTGTAGATCAGGCTGCCCAGTCCGAGCGTCGTTTCCAGCGCCTTCGAGAGATTGATGTTCAGCCCCAGGGCAAGGAGGTTCACCGCCAGCGCGTTGTCCTGCTTGTCAGCCGTCAGGGTCTTCAGTTTACCCGTAATCACCTTCGCCTTCGGTGTGCCGGGCAGATAGAAGTCGAATCCGCGGGCTGTCGTGTCGCTGTGCTTGATCCCCTTCTTCCAGAACGAGGTCTGGAAGTCCTTGTACGACGAAACGATCATATAGGGTCTCGTCTTGTCCGTCGAAACAATACCGACCGTATCGGACAGGCCCAGGCCCTTCTTCTTGTCGAAGTAGGCCAAAAGAACGTTGGCCTGGTTCGGGAAGGTGGGCTTCTTGATCGTCGGTTTATTGGAAGGCTTCATCGCGCCGTCAGTCTCCCATTCACCCTTGGTGAATGTTCGATAAAGGGTCGAATCGCCGCCGTGGAAGTTGCCGAAGTCAAATCCCGTCACGTTGGTGCCGCTTGCGGCCGTGAAGGTGTAACCCGGACCCGCAGGCTGCGTCTGAACGACGCCGGCTAGTACGACTTCCGTGATGGTATGGCTGCCAGGACCAAGATTGCAGATCTGGTAGGTACCATCACCGGCAGTGACGACACCTGAACCGCCAGCACCGCTGGCGTAGATGCTGTCGCCGCCTTCGGCTTCTTCACCCGCATCATGAGTGCCGTTGTGGTTACGGTCGCGATACCTCAGACCGCTCACGCAGACGTTCTCAAAGCTGCCGAACAATTCACCGGTGACATTGCCGCTGATATAGTTCGAGGTGAAGGTGTATCCGGCTGAACCCTGAGTTGTCGTCCAGCCCGCAGGAGCCGTTGTGCTCACGGTATGAGCGCCGCCTGCGACGCTGTCGATCGTGAAGTTACCGGCTGAATCCGTTACAGCGGTATTTCCACCAGCGGCCGAACCGCTGACAGTAATCGTCCGGCCAGCCAGATTTGGTTCACCGCCGTCGAATGCGGAGTTACCGTTCAGGTCATTGTAAACATTACCACTGATCGAGAACAGTTTGAACGACAGATAGAGTGCGGTATCCTTCAGACCCGCACCACTGTTGACGACAAAGTTGTTCCCGGTCTGATGTGTCTGCACCCAGCCGGCAAAACCGGTATCGGTGAGCGTTTGAGTGACCGCATATGTTCCGGCTTCAAGTCCGTTGTGGACTCTTTCACTAGTCTGTCCGAGACCGATCGTATCCCGCACGAACACGCTTGCGTTCTTCGTAATCACAAAGACAGCCCTGACTCCACCGGGTAGACCGGTGACGTCGCCGCCGTCCTGGATGCCGTTCCCGTTGATATCGATGAATTCCCGTACGCGGAGTTGTGCGTATTTGAAGTTACCGAAGTTATACCCCGTGTACACAGAGGATCCGGGGGTATTATCGGTCCCCGAAATTGTCAGCGTATCGCTGTTATGGGGCGGGAATGTCTGTTTGAACAGAATGGTATCCACGACTTCATCCAGATAGTATGTTCCGGGAGGCAGGATGAAGGTGTAAGTACCATTGACATCGGTGGTCTGTGTCTGAGCGACCGCACCGTTGATGGAATCCACACGGGCTTCAATCTTGAATCCCTGGAATCTTCCGGTTTCACTCCCCTGGAAGATGCCGTCCTCGTTGTCGTCTTCCCACTTCACACCAGTGATCGATCCCTGATAGGTGCCGATGTTCTGCGTAATCGTCGAACCATCGGATGGATGATTCACGGCGACACTGTGGTTCGTATGACCGACAACCGCGAAACCAGGTTTCACGGGATTCAGTTCGTACTCACCCGGCAGACCGTTGTTGGAGGTCCCGATGTTGAATGAATACCCACCGGAGCCATCAGTGGTTGTGGAATCCTTCAGAACACCGAAATAGGACAAATAGACCTTTAACGCGGCATCACCGGTTTCACCGAGATCCTGTGTACCGTTTCCGTTGACATCATGATACACTGTTCCGGAGATTATTCCACCGCTGAATGAAGCACCCGGACCGATGACAAAATGGTCAATCGCCCAGCCGCCGTTGGGCTGTGCGGTTGCAGCATCGGAGAATGCCACATAGCGGAACTTCACCAGAGGTTTCCCGACGATGTCAGGGAATCTGGCCGCAGTCAGATGCAACTGCGTGAAGATCCAGCCATTGGGTCCCTCAGCCGGGGTTTCTGTCCCTACAATACCCGGATTGCCATTGCTTGTCCAGAATGCAATCGGCAG
>JAWOKN010000073.1:0-15475 GCA_033854175.1 Bacteroidota bacterium
GCCTGGTGGACTTTGAAGTAAGACGATCTGATAATTGCTGATCTTTCATCTGATACCTCGGTTATGGTGAACGATCCTAAAATACTGATTTTTAACCTTGGTATCATTTGATACTAACTATAAATAATACTGCCCGGTTCATGAACGTTTTCATCGGATTTCGATGCCTAATCAGCGTTCGTTCCTTTTACTGTCATAACCGAATGCCCGCACGGTTATTCCCGTTTTGCATTGCCTTCTTCCTCGCGGTCTCATTCAGCCAGGCCCGACAACAACCAGGACCCCTCCATTCTTCCGCTTCACCGGCGGGGAGGACGACCGGCGAGGGGGAGACGAGATCTCAGCTCCTCCTCGATTTCGGGTGGAAGTTCCATCTCGGTGATGCCGCCGATCCTGACAGCGATTTCGGGTTCGGCCGCGATGAGTCGTTTGCGAAGGCGGGCGAGACGAGCGGACCCGCCACCCCCGGATTTAACGACAGCTCCTGGCGCACACTCGACCTTCCCCACGACTGGGCAGCCGAACTTGATTTTGTGCATGTCAAGGACCCGACCCTCCACGATCACGGTTTTAAACCGCTCGGACGACAATTCCCCCGCACATCCATCGGATGGTACCGCCGTTTTTTCATGATACCCGCTTCCGACAGCGGCAATATACTCCTTGTGAAGTTCGATGGCGTGTTCCGCGATTGCGTGGTCTGGCTCAACGGCCACTATCTCGGCAGAAACCTCGGCGGATACGGCGAGTTCAGCTTTGATATTTCGGATTATCTGAGGTTCGGCGGGACTAATGTCCTCGTCCTCCGCGTCGATGCAACTCAGGCGGAAGGCTGGTTCTATGAGGGAGCAGGCATCTATCGCCATACCTGGCTTCTGAAATACCCCAGGCTCCATGTCCCCCTCTATGGTGTATTTGTCCGGTCCACAGTCGTCCATGATGCCGCCACGATCGCCATCGACACGAAAATTACCAATCAGACCGGTGAAAACAACGGCTGCACGCTGTATACTCTTGTCCTCGACGATCAGCGCAAGGAGATCGCCCGGGTCCCGGCAAAGGAGCTGCGGTTTGGCGATTTTGAGGAAAAGAATGTCTCTCAGAATATCCGCCTCCCCAATCCCCGTCTCTGGTCACCGGATGATCCCTATTGTTATACACTCCTGACAACCCTGAAAAACGGAAAGACGATAATCGATCGCCTTGAAACCCCCTTTGGCATCCGCACGATCCGGTTTGATAAGGAGAGGGGGTTTTTCCTGAATGGCAGGCGCCTCGAACTCAAGGGCGTCTGCTGCCATCAGGATCATGCGGGCGTCGGTTCCGCACTACCCGACCGGCTGCAGTATTTCCGGATCGAAAAGCTGAAGGAAATGGGATGCAACGCCTACCGGTCAAGCCATAATCCCCCTGCGAGCGAACTTCTTGATGCCTGCGACCGCCTGGGTATGCTCGTCATGGATGAGAACCGCCTCATGGGCAGCACCGAACCCCTCCTCGGCCAGTTCAAGACACAGTTGCTCCGCGACCGGAACCACCCGTCTGTTTTTCTCTGGTCGCTGGGGAACGAGGAATGGCAGATTCAGGATAATGCCACAGGGACCGCAATCGCCCGCTCCCTGAAACGGCTGCAGAAGGAAATTGACCCATCCCGCCTCTGCACCTATGCGGGGAATAATGGCAACCAATACGAGGGTGTCAACAGCGTCGTGGATGTGCGCGGGATCAATTATATCGTCCTCGGCGATCCCGACCGATACCACTCGGAACACCCGGATCAGCCCGTCATCGGGAGCGAGGAGGCGAGCACACTCTGCACCCGCGGGATCTACCAGAACGATACCGTGAACGGTTTCGTGAGCGATGATGATGTCAACCATCCGCGCTGGGGAACGACAGCCGAAACGTGGTGGAAATTTTATCACAGCCGCCCGTGGCTCGGAGGCGCGTTCGTCTGGACAGGCTTTGATTACCGGGGTGAACCGACCCCCTATTCCTGGCCCTGCATCAGTTCACATTTCGGGATCATGGACGCGTGCGGTTTTCCCAAAAACAATTATTATTATTACCAGTCGTGGTGGAGGGATGATAATTTCGATGTGCTGCGTATCGCACCCCACTGGAACTGGAGGGGGAGGGAAGGCCAGCTGCTGGATGTCTGGTGCCGGAGCAATTGCGACAGCGTCGAACTTGTTCTGAACGGCCGGAGCCTCGGGCGGAAAACCATGGATCGCGATTCGCACCTGGAGTGGAACGTTACCTATGAACCCGGCACACTCCAGGCGAAGGGGTGGAGAAAGGGGAGACTCCTTACGACCGGCGTCGAAACGACCGATTCCGCCTCCTCGATCCGCCTCGTTCCCGACCGCACCTCGATCGATGCGGATAATGCGGACCTGTCCGTCGTCACCGTCACCGCACTGGATGCCGCGGGGAGGGAAGTGCCCGACGCCCGGAACCTGATCCGCTTCGAACTGGAGGGTGATGCAAAAATTATCGGGGTGGGAAACGGGAATCCGAGCAGCCATGAACCCGACAAATGTTCCCCCGACACGTGGCAGCGCAGATTGTTCAACGGTAAATGCCAGGTGATCATCCAGGCGGGCCGGAAACCCGGCACGATCAGACTGCAGGCTTTTTCAGACGGCCTGAAAAGTGCCGCAGGGGAAATCACCACCCGGCCCTCACCAGGCCGCCCCGTATGTGAGTGAATGATAAGGAAAACCATGCCCGATGACCGGGTGGTAGTTCCGGAATAGTGTGTCTCTTTCACTTTGAAGGATATAATTCCACGATGAAAAAACTTGTCTTTCTTGCAGCAGTATGCTGTAATCTTGCCCTCGCCCAGGCATCCAAAACCGCCGACCGGCTTATCCCGGCATTTGAAATCCATCCGAACGATCTTGAACTCACCCGGCCCGCCCGGCCCGGGGAGTATTTCGACAAGATCGGCCCCCATGCCGGCATCATGGGTTATGAGAGCGGTCAGTTCGAGCTCTGGGTCTGGCCCTGGAAACCGTTGAGGAACTTCTCTCTCCAGTTCATCCTCGGCACATCGACAGAGCCGATCGACGGTAAGGATATCGCCCGGAGTGTATCGGTCAAACCCGAAGTCACCACCATCACCTATACCTATGAATCGTTCACCGTCCGGGAACATATTTTCATACCGAGGAATGAACCCGGGGCCATTCTTCTCCTCGATGTCCATACCACAACGCCCCTTTCTGTCATACCGGGATTTCTACCCGTCATGCAGCCGATGTGGCCCGCAGGCGTCGGCGGCCAGTTCTCCTATTGGGACGATGACGTCAACGGCTATGTCATCTCCGAAGGCCAATGGCGAGCGGAGTTCATCTGCGGCTCGCCCGCAGGCCGCGAGATGGCTGCACCCCCCGCACATATGTTCGCCGACAACCCGCTCCAGTTCCGCATCGATGTCAAACCCGGACAGACAGATGGAAAGTTCATACCGATCGTCATCGCCGGCGCGCTGCCCGATACCTCAGACTGGAAGATGAAGTTCGACTCGGTGAAGGCAACCTATACCCGCCTCTGGAAGCATGCCGACACCTACTACACTGCGTGCTATGACTACTTTCAGAATCTGCGGGCGACGACGACACAGATGGAATCACCCGACAGGGAATTTAACCTCGCCTTTGAATGGGGGAAGATCGCACTGGACAATCTCCTCATCGATAATCCCCGGCTTGGACATGGAATGGTCGCCGGATACGGTCTTTCGGGAAACGGGGAACGGCCCGGCTTTGCGTGGTTCTTCGGCGGCGATGCGTTCATCAATGTCCTGACGATGAACAGCGTCGGCATGTTCAGACAATCACGCGATGCGCTCACCTTTACACAGAAGTGGCAGCGCCAGGACAATTTCCCGGTCCGCAGGAAAAATCCCGCAGATCCCCCGAAGGATGTCGGTAAGATGGCCCACGAATTGTCCCAGAGCGACGGCCTGTGCGATTGGTGGAACGATTACCATTACGGTTATAACCACGCCGATACATCCCCCTGGTATATCGTCGCAATGGGCGATTATGTCAGAACAAGCGGCGATACCACCTTCCTCCGGAAAAGCTGGAACTCGGTGCGTCAGGCCTACCAGTGGTGCCTCAGCAAGGACTCCGACTCGGATGGCCTCATGGACCTCAAGGGGGCCGGCCTCGGCGCCCTCGAATTCGGCAAGCTTGTCGGCATCTATGCCGATGTCTATACCTGCGGCGTGTTTGTCCAGGCTATCAGGGAGATGACGTATATGGCCGGACTGATGGGGGACAGCCAGACCGCCCGCCAGGCCGATGCGCAGTTTAAGAAAGCTCAGCCAAGACTCGAAAAATTGTTCTGGCTCGAGAAGGAGGGGTATTACAGCTACGGGGCGACCGAGAAGGGCGAACAGGTGCGCGAAAAGACACCGTGGCCAGGCGTCGCAATGATGTTTGATCTCCTGGATGAACGGCGGACCGCGAAATGTATCGAAGCATGCAACAGCGCCGACCTGTGCACCGACTGGGGTGTCCGCTCGTTGTCGGATAAGAGCAGCCTCTTCGATCCCACGAATTATAATTACGGTGCCGTCTGGCCGTTCATCTCGTCGTTTTTCAATACCGCACAGTTCAGACACCATTATGCACTTCCCGCGTACCAGATTCTGCAGTCGACCATCCGTCATGCCTTCGATCATGCCCTGGGCGTGGTTCCCGAGGTTTTCTCGGGCGAACTGAATGAGAAATTGAGCGAGGGATACCACCATCAGGGTTTCTCGACCACCGGCTATATGATTCCCCTCGTGCGCGGATTGATGGGCCTCAGGGTCGACGGCGTCAACGGAAAGGTCGGGATTTCCCCCCACTCCGGAGGCCTCTATGATTTTTACCTCAAGAACATCAGGGTCGCACGCGGGCGTCTCAATATCCGCTGCTCGGAGCGGGACGGGGAATTTTTTGAAACTTCCTATGACGGCCCCGACAGCGTCGTCCTTACAACCGATGTGTCCGTTCCCCCCGGAGCCCGCGTCGACAGCGGGATCATCTCATCAGACCAGGGCCAGTATTCGGTGAGCGATTCCCTCTGGTCCAATGAAACACTCTCCGCCTCAGGCCAGGATCTGCATATGAAACGGGAACTGGTCATCCGTCCGCGGAAGGATGTGGTGAAATTCGGGATCGTCTATTCACAACCCCTCCTCTGCAACCCCTCGACCACGGAACCGTTCGTCGGAATGGAGAACCGATCACTCAGGTTCATTTCAGAACGGTTCACCCCGCGGAAGGATGGAAAGGGGGGTGAATATATTCTCGTCGTCGAGGGCCGCCAGGGCGCATCGTACCATATCCTTCTCGGCCGCCCGATGCTGAGCGCCGATGGCCTGCAGAGGATCCACTGGGTGCTTCCCCCCTGGATTTTGAACGTGAAGGGGGCCGTTCCCGAAATGGAGGGTACACTGGTGAAATCGCTCTCGGTTTCGTTTGCCGGGGAACCGGGAAAAGGTTTTATCCAGAAGGAAATCGTCATCACCCCAAAGTACTGAAACATGCCTTCCACGAAGATCACGATGACACTCCGCATCCGGTAGAATATGATCTGTCGCCCGTATGAAGAAGATTGATCCTGTCCGCTATCTCCGGCGGGATGATAAATGGTACCTCGGGGGCGGCGGGAACCTTGTCTTTGCCCCGCCATTCCCCGTATGGCTCGATTATCCCGGCTTCTGGGATAAAGCCCATTATTATAATCTTGAAATTGAACCGGTGTTTACCTGGACCCTTCTGGACGAGGAGGGACACGAAATCCCGCTGCGGGGATCGGCACCGATCTGGTCACCGGCCACGCGCGAACGCATGTTCCATCCCGCGGCCCGGAACTCATCCGGCATGGGGATCACGATTCGTGAATCCGCATTCTGCCTCCCGAATGGCATACTCGGTGCAGATCTGGATATCGTTACTTCGGCCCGGCTGAGCCGCGTCGTTCACCTCGTCGCATGGACCGCCCAAGCGTCATTCCCTTCACGCCCCTCAGCCTGGATTACCAATATCACTCCCCGGCGGGGAGGCCTGGCGTTTACGAAAAATTTTCCGGCGGGTAAAGGCCCCGTTTTCAGAATCCGCTGCGGACTTGAACTCTCTCCGGGCGCGGATTCACACGGCATACATGGAAGCGAGGGGGAGATAATCCGGCCGGAGTGGCGCTTTACCCCCTGGTCTGAAAAGTTCCACAATTCACTCCCCCGTGAATCCGGACTTCCGGCAAAAGAAGACGACCAGATCGTCTACCTCGCCGTCCATAGGAGGGTGAGACTTTCCCCCGGAACTGACCGGAAGGTATCTGTACTGTTTTCTGCCGCCTCGCCGACCGAAGACCTTCGGGCCAGATACCGTCCCGTCTCCCGCCGGGTGAGTCTCTCCCGGCGAAGCGGGGAAAACTGGAACACGTACTTTTCATCGGTTCCGTATGTCGAATGCTCGGATGAGTTTCTATCGCGTTATTACTGGTACAGATGGTACGGCCTGAAATTGAACACCATCCGGGGGAAGACCCGGAACTATCACCACCCGGCCACCTGCGAGGGGATCGGGTACTTCCGTGCCCCGATCTCCTATAGCGCACCCGGCCACGTTCTCGAAAACCGCTGGAACCACGATCCGCTTCTTGCTGAAGGGATCATCAGCACCTTCCTCGACAACCAGCGCGACGACGGGGGATTCCGCGGATATATCGACCCCCACTATTACCGGCAGGAGATGTTCTATCACGCCAACTGGGGCATGGCGCTGCGCGGACTCTCCGCTGTCCACTTTCATCCCCGGTTTCTCCGTGATGTGTATGAGGGGATGAGGAACTATGTCGCCTACTTCGACAGGACCCGCGACCGCGAGGGGAGCGGATTGTACGATATCACCAACCATTATGAAACCGGACAGGAATATATGCACCGGTACCTCACGGTCAATCCCCGGGCAGACAGGAAAAACTGGGGTGAGGTTTTTCGCCTCAAGGGCGTGGATGTCACCACGTATATCTACGAGCTGAAACAGTTCCTTGCCTGGCTCGCACGTGCGGTGCTTCACGATGACCGGCAGTCGGACCGCCTGGAACGCGAGGCGGCCAAAATAAAAACCGCGGTGCTGAAGTCGATGTGGAATCCCCGGTCGGGAATGTTTTTTGATGTCGATCCCCGCAGCAATAGGCAGACAAAAATACCCGCCGCCGTCTGCTTCTACCCGTATATGACCGATATCGTCTCCACAACCCATATCCACGGTTTGAAACATCACCTCTTTTCAGAGAGGGAATTCTGGACTCCCTTTCCTGTTCCCTCCTCGGCCAGAACCGATGATTATTTTTCCGACACCCCCGAATGGAAGGGGAAACGGATGAACTGTCCCTGGAACGGCCGCACCTGGCCCATGACGAATTCCCATATCGCCGATGCCCTCGGCCAATGCGCGGTCAGATTTCACGATCGCGATCTGAGAAGACGGACGGCCGAATTTATCCTGAAGTTCATCCGGATGATGTTTTTTGACGGCGACCCCGGAAGGCCGAATTGTTTCGAGCATTATAACCCTCTGACCGGATCCCCGAGCCGCTACAGGGGTATCGATGATTATCAGCATTCATGGGTCAATGACCTCATCATGAAATATGTGGCCGGCATCCGTCCGCAGTATGATCGGCTGATCGTCGATCCTTTTCCGTTCCCGGTCGAGTATGCGTTGATCGACAACGTCCTTGTCCGCGATTTCCATGTCAGGGTGATCAGGGAAGGGCGGACGTTCCGGGTCTGGATCGACGGAAAGGAAAAGGGGCGCCAGAGCCTGGGGCGTGAGTTCTGTTTCCCGATCCGGTCATGATGAGAAATGTCATGGTCTCTCAGGCGATCCCGCCTTCTACCCCTCTTTTCAAAAGATATCTCCACGTGCGGTATTTCTCCAGGGCTGATTATTTGTTCATTTAGGGGTGTTTTGCCCGAAAGAGGCTGAAAAGAGCGAAATTAATTGCTTATTTTGGGAACAAATCGGGTCTGTTAATGGTAAAATAGAAGTATCGGTGCCCTCTGGCGTACTCTTTAACCTCGTGATGCGGTCGTGTGGTGGAATTCTTGTCGGGCGAGTTTATGCGACAGGGAGATGCCGGGTATCCCGAGGGAATTTTTCGTAAAGGTCGCGCCACACCGAGCGGACAAAATAGTTTGCAAAAATACTCTATTTTCCTTGACTGTAAAGGTTTTTTTTGCTATACTCATGCTCAATCTCTGTTTCAATCTCTCTCATTGTTACATCACATTTGCCCTATGAAGAACAAACGGAACTATCTCCACATCCTTGTACTCTGTTCTCTCGTTGGCATTTCCGCTTTCCTGGGTCTGAGCTGCACGCAGTATGATTATTCATCGCCACTGCCCGGGATCATCGAGGTCAGACTGCATTCGATCGTGGATACAACGAAGATGGCGTTCAGCCCGCTCAACAATTTCACGCTCTATGTCTCCCAGATGTGGGCATTCAGGGACGACGGCGGGCGCGCGGAGATCGTCGCGGATCTGAAAGCTCTGACACAGGCCCAAAATTCCGGACAGTCGCCCACGCGGCCGTTCAATACGCTCGATGTCCGGGCTGAGGATTCGACGCTGATTATGGGCGAGACCTATCTCCCCCCGGGCGATTATAATGCGATCCTGATTCAAAAGGCAAAACCGGGGCATTTTGTCGTTCTCGACGGATACCGCGATATCCGGGTTGTGAACGATTCAGTTCAGCAGGATCTTTTCTTCCATAAGTCGTTCAGCATTCACGAAGGCCGCCACACAAAGATTGTCCTTACCATCAATCTCGACTCGTCACTTGTGAGACTCGCTGATACATTTTTCTTCAATCCAACGTATTACATTTCATCGATTAAATACGAGTAAGCATTATGTCAAAATTGCGAATACTTCATTGGATCACCCTCGCCGTTGTTCTTGTCCCGCTCGTGCTCTCGGCGTGGGATTGTAAGGGAACGGGGACCCAGTATCAGAATATTCCCCCATTCACGCACCTTTCCAATGTTCCGCCGCCGGATTCATTCATCGTCACCAGTAACCAGCTGCTGACACTCTCGTGGATCGGAAACGATCCCGACGGTTTTGTGACTGCGTTCAGATACCGCTGGACGTTCCGACAGAATACTGCAAGTCCGTATCAGTTCAAAAACTGGTCGACAGTGCTGAATTTGTGGAATATCCTCGGCGCGGGTGCAAACAGGAACCAGCCCTTCGCCCTCATGACCGATGCATCACCTGCCCACATTCCCGCCGTCTACCATTACTTTGCGGTTCTCCTGAGCGGGTTGAGCGATTCCGCTGCCGCAGCTTTGTGGCGGGGAGACAGTATTACGGTCCTGGGCTCGAATGTCTGGGCATCAAATCCCATCACGGAACCTTTTCCGGTCCATACCACACCCACAACCGGCACGTTCATCTTCGATTCCCCCGACTCCCTCAATCCTCATACATTCATGGTTGAGGCGATTGATAATCTCGGTGCCATCGGATTGCCCGACAGCGTCAGATTTGCCACACCACGCGTCAAGGCCCCCCAGACACAGATTATCCAGTGGCCCGTCGATACCGTCATGGTCCTCAATGACCCTTCCGTGACCTTCCCCGGAGTCTATTTCTCGTATGAAGGATTCGATGCGAATAGCCGGACACTGGATTACCAGTGGGTGATCGACAAGGATCAGTGGCCGCCCGATAGTATACCCTGGTCACCCTTCTCACAGCAGACACACGTCTTTGTGACGGCGAGGAATTTCCCCGACCCGGTTGCCCATAAGCATACGTTCTATGTCCGGGCAAGGAATGAATTCGGCGTCATCGATACCCTCGGCATATTCATCAATCAGGCCCACGATGCGAACAATAATCTTATTCCGGGCGTGTTTGACACCGTCCGCGCGAACGTCGATTTCTATACACTCTATCCCCCGTTCGCACTCCCCGGTTATGTGCCGCGGACGCTCTTTCTGAATTTCTCCCATGACTGGACGCTGGAGGTCCCGCAGGTGACACCGACAACACCGAACCAGCAGATGACAACCGACTTTTATACACAGATGCTCAATAATATCGGCCTCAGCGGTAAGTATGACGTGTTCAATGTCACCGTCGATGCCGCCAAGAATGAACTCTTTCCGGGGCGGGGCACGCTCGGTCTGTATAATCTTGTCGTCATCGCCGCCGATGCCATCGATTATGGCCAGACTCTCCTCAAGGCGAAGAACTATAACTACAACGCCGCCACCCCGTCTGTCAGTTCCTCGATCAAATCGAAACTTGTGGATTACTGCAACGTCGGCGGAAGAATGATCATCAGCTCATGGGCACTTCCCTGGTCGTATAATGCTGGCATCGATACGGCAGGCCTGGGCACCTCGGGCGATTTCATGTCGTATATCTGCCATATGCAGGACCTCGTCCCCGATCCCCCCAACCTCTCGCTCATCAATCAGAACTATGTAGGGTTCCTCGGGGCGAAAGGGGAGAACGGCTACCCCGATGTGGTCTTCGATACGACGAGAGCCGACACCTCCCTCTGGGGTGCTGGACTCCAGTGGATCTATACGGGCCGGCCGTACGGGTTCGGCGAGATTCTCTATACCTTCCTGAGCGACAGCAATAATTATCACTTCAGGATCCAGCCGCCCACCTATTTCGGCTTCCCGACGGTGGTCGCAAGCCGCTATATCGGCGTAACCTACCGGGTCATCTATTTTGGATTTCCTCTGTACTATATCCAGGTTCCCGGTTCTGCCGATAATCCTTCCGCAACAGCAATCCTGCGGAAGGCATATTCTGACATCATGCAGTAGAATCATGATTTCGTGGAAAGGATTATGGTCATGAAACGTTTGTTACAGCATTTTATCCTCACACTTGCTGTTCTTGTTGCTGTTTCGGGGAGCCTGCAGGCAGGCAACACGGGAAAGATCACCGGCCGGGTCACCGATAAAGGCTCCGGCGAGGCGATCGTGTCTGCCAACATTCTCGTCGTCGGGACGCAGCGGGGCGCGGTTACCGATATCGACGGCCGGTTCTCCATCATCGGCGTCCCGGCCGGAACATGCACGGTCCGCGCCAGCCAGGTCGGATACCAGCAGATCGATTATACCGATGTCAGAGTCAACCCCGATCAGACGACCGAACTGAATTTTGCCTTGAGCCAGAGCGCCGTCGAAATCCAGGGCGTCACGATTTCCGCCGACCAGGCGCTGGTCAACAGTCTGTCGACCTCCTCAACTCAGACCGTCAGTTCGAAGGCGATTGAAAATATCCCGAATGTCAAGAACGTCGAGGATGTCCTGAAACTTCAGGCCGGCGTCGTGAAGCAGGGGAATAACCTGTTCATCCGCGGCGGACGCCCCAACGAGGTCCAGTACCTCATCGACGGTATACCGACCAATAGCATCGTCGCCAATAGCAACGGCGCCGTCACGACAGCCCAGCAGAACCAGGATCTTCAGAAACTCTATGCCGGTATCTCATCCGGTACCATCGGCGGAAGCGAAACCGGCGTTTCGATCTCCGCCAACGCCATCCAGTCGGTCAGCGTCCAGACCTCCGGGTTCGACGCGGATCTGGGGAACGCCCAGTCGGGCGTCGTCAGCATCACCACAAAATCGGGCGCCGATCATTATACAGGGTCCCTTTCGTTCCGCGCCGATAATTTCCGCAACGTGATCCCCCAGAACCAGAATGAGAGCTACAGCGGGTTCTCCGTCGGCGGGCCGGAACCGCTCACCAAATATCTTTTCCCTGAACTCGGCGTCAATGTCCCCGGATCACTCTCTTTCTTCATGAATGCCGACGCCGATCAGCGCGATGGATCGTACACATTTCTGGAAAATCAGTTTTTCCACCCGCTGGCCAGGGAGATTAAGCTGAACGGCTTCCTGGGCGGCGTTCTCAACGGCCTCGGGTATACCTATAACGACAAGCTTCATAATGATTTCACCTTCAATACGAAGCTCAAATACGATCCGAGCCAGTCGGACCAGTTTACCTACGGATACCGTGCAAGTCTTTCGTCACGGCACGACTTCTCCCAGGGTTGGCTCCTGAGAGGCGATTCCTCGCTTTTGAATGCGACACTCGGGATCCAGCACGCCCTCTCCTGGACACACTTCTTCTCCCAGAACTCGTTCGTCCGGCTGAATTTCGGGAAGGTCGAAACCCATGACGGCAACGACGTGGCGGGGATTTCACCGGCGGATTATTCGACCGCCTCGCCCTACCGGACGAGCGTCATCACCGATCCCACATCCACCGGATTCGACATCCTCGGAACAGCCCAGGACTGGTACAAGGCGCTCACGAACGACTATTCACTCCGGTTCGATTTCAACAGCCAGGTTCACCCGCTCCACCTCCTGAAGGCGGGTTTCGAATTCCATTACGAGGAGATCAACTCGACAGAAATTTTTGAACCGACACTCCAGCTCACCAACCCCTATACCGGCCAGCTCCAGAATCCGCCCGTACTCCAGGATACAACCCGGCTTGAAGGGGATTATCCGGGATACGGACAGTACCGCTGGCATATGAACAATTTCCCGAACCACGGTGCCTTTTATGTCCAGGATAATATCGAGTTCTCCGGCCTCAACCTCCATATCGGCCTCCGGTACGACTATTTTGATATCGGCAAGCAGGTCTTCGACCAGAAATGGATCAACAACTGGGAATCGAACCTGAGCATGACCCCCCAGTGGCCCACCATCCTGAACCAGGGGCAACAGGCGACAGACTGGAACGTGTTCAAGTACTACCTCCTCCACGGGTATTACAGCCCGCGCCTTGCGATCGGATACCCCGTCACCGACCGGATCGTGTTTTATTTCAACTACGGCCACTTCATCCAGTTCCCCGACCGGGATGAATATTTTAAGAATCTTACCGCATTCGCCACATCGTCGGATCTCGGCCGGACCCTGATCGGCAATCCCGACCTGAAACCGCAGCGCACGGTCGCCTACGAGGCGAGCTTCGAGGATCAGTTCTCGGATGATATGGCGTTCAAGGTCCATGCGTTTTATAAGGATAACTTCGATTATCCCTCGCTTATTAACTCCGGTACACAACAGGTGTACGTCAACTTCGATTACTCGAGTACCCGCGGATTTGAGTTCGTTCTCAACCAGTCGTATACGGGCAATCTTTCGACCAGCCTGAGCTATGCATACCAGATCGCCAAGGGCCGCGCCTCGAACGCCAACGCCGCACTGGTGAACGCAAACTACCTCCTCCCGTTCGAAAGCCGTCTCGATTTCGACCAGGAACAGACACTCAACCTCTTTACGACATACCAGGTGGGCGATAAGGAGCCCGGAAAGTTTTTCGGCCTCCCCTTTGTCAATAATTACAGTATCGCCCTTTCATGGCAGTACGGTTCGGGTCTGCCGTATACCCCCTACTCGACAGGGAATTCGTACCAGCAGAGCGTTCTCCACAATACCAGCGATGCACCCTATACGTCGACGGTGAACCTGTCGATGAAAAAGGGGTTTTTACTTCTTGACCGCATGAACCTGATGATAACACTCGACATTCTGAATTTGTTCAACCGGCGGAATCCCAACAACTCGCTTATCGTCAATTATACGGGGGCTCCCCCGCAGTACGGAGATTACAGCCCGACCTCTTCCGGAGGCGGTATCATCTATCCATGGACGGAAACCGCTTCGAGACTCGATCCGACAATGTTCGGCGATCTGCGGCAGATCGTCCTCGGCGTCCAAATGAACTGGAATTAACGTATGATGGAAAAAGGAATATACCGTATGAAGCGCATCCTCAATCTCTGGTTCCTCGTGGCCTTCGCCGTGACATGCGGCAGCGCCACGGACAAGTATACATTCGATTTTGCCAGCGCGGGACGGCGTGATCCGAATAAAGCCACCCCCGGCGTGGTCTGGGCAAAGAAAGCACTCCAGGGTTATAGCCTTCGCGTCTGGCTGAGTAATCAGATGGCCATGGGTCTCCAGGCATGGGACCCGTTCCTGCCCCCCCTGAACGGCTGCTCGACCACACAGGGTATCGGCATGGAGTATCCCATCGGTTCATGCGTGGAACACCTCTACGGCGCCGGCCCGATTATCGGGGGCCTGGTCAACGGGGTGCGCCATGTGACAGAAGGATATAACGGCGACAATGCCCAGAAAGAGTTCCTCCCGGAGAAAAAGGATACCCTGAGGGATAAAATGTGGTACACCAACGCCGGGACCGAGACCTACCACCCGAACGGCGACGGATACAGCGGGTACTATTATGTCCATAATATCCAGGTCAACCGCCGCGGATGCGACGACGACGGGGACGGAAAGGTCGATGAGGATGACCTCGACGGACAGGATAACGACGGCGACTGGAATCCCCTGACCGATGATATCGGCGCCGACGGCATCCCCGACAGCCTTGAAGTGGGCTGCGACGGCAAACGATATGACCCGGTGACAAATCCCGATCCGGCATACGATAATTACGATCCGGCCTCCTTCGATAAATGCCACCTCGATGCGAACGGAAACTATATACGCAAACGCGATCCCAACAGATATACCGAGCATAACGGGATTCCCGACCACGGGGAACCTCACGTCGATGAGGATTATGCAGGGTTGTCCGACCAGGATATTTATTGCGCGGCAACAGACACCTTCAAAAGTACCACCGTCGCCGACCATTTTCCGATGGGGATCAAGGTGTTCCAGAAGACCTATGCGTGGCGCGAAACATTCGGCGAAGGGATCATACCGATGGATTACCTGTTTGTCAATATCGGCAAGTACATCATCGATTCCGTGTATGTCGGATTTTTCGCCGACTATGACGTAGGTCCGGTTTCCATCTCGGCGTATTATCAGGACGATTATGCCTGCTATATGGAAGACCTCCGCTGCGGGTATGTCAATAATGCGGTCGACCGCGGATCGACACCCGGTGGACTTGTCGTCCTGGGTACCCCGCGCCCACTTGATTCGCTCAAGTATATCTGGCAGTGGCATGGGTTTACCGATCCCGGGACCCTTGATTCCAACATCTATGACTGGCTGAGCGGCGACCGGTTCCCGAACCAGCTGATTAAACCGTGCCAGTCACCGTCAGCTCCGACCGATACCAGGTTCTTCTTCTCCTTCGGTCCCTTTGCGACAATGAAACCCGGCGATACACTGAAAATCACCGTCGCCCTTCTTTCAGGTTACGGCGTCGATGCGGGCCCGAATAACCTCCGGCAGAACGCCCAGAATGCCCTGAAATTGTACCTGAGAGGCTTCCAGCCTCCGATTACACTACCGTCTCCTGCGCTCCATATCACGAACCTCACATCGAAACCGTACGGCGTCAAATTGGAGTGGGGAAGCCGGTTTGACAAGTCCGGCGGCCTGAACGATCCCCTGCAGATCTGGGACGATTCGAATA
>JAWOKN010000074.1:0-4657 GCA_033854175.1 Bacteroidota bacterium
GATTGAAGCATTCTTCAGGATATTTGGCGACTTCCCGAATGAAATGAAGTAGATCGTGTCCATCAACGCCTTTTCAGGGGTGGCGATGAAGAGTGAGTCGGTCTTTTCGTATCCGAAAAAAAGCACCGGCTGTATGTGCCGGTATTCGACCTCGGTCTCACCCAGCTTTTTCGTCGAGGTTTTGCACGTCGTGGCAAAGGTCATCGAGTAAGGGATCTGCGAGAGAATGCCATGCCGCGAAAGGGCCGTTTCAAACGATAGATAGGAAGGCATGTAGATGGCATTCGCTATGATCTCGATGTTCCTGTACTGCTCGGGCAGGATGTAGATTCCAGGCGTCAACCGGATGATGATCTTCATCTTGACGTACCGGGAAAGCTGTACATACAACGAATTGTGTGATAAACCCGTGATCTTGAGTAGATCCGGGATCGTATACCACGACTTTCCAATACGTTTCAGTTTGTTCAGGAAATTTATCATATCGTTTCAAGCGTCGAGATGACCTTTTTGTAGTTCGAAGGCAAATATCGGCCTAGTGCGGTTCGCAGCAACTTCACAGGTATTTTCGGCAGGTCCGGAGGAATGGTTCGGTTGAGCTTCTCACCGATATACCAGAGGTCAAAGAGATCTCGTGGTTCTTTCCGGGATCTCATGGCTGATATTTTTTCCTCCCACATCAGCTCCAGCGGCGCCACCGGGAGTATGACCTGACTGTTTGTGGTCGGACTCGAAACCAGCTGAAGTTGATAATCGCTTTGACTGGCTCTTCCCTGCCGTTTGGATATCACAATTTTCTGTTTGATTGGCTGGGTAAGCGCCTCACTTCGAATTCGAAATTCTACAAGCAGTGTGTTGCGTTTTTCCACGTTATCAGAGATTGTGATGGCATATTTCTCCGAGACAGCTCTCGCCCACGAAAATAGCCTTGTGGCCTTAAGTTGTGTAAGCAATGCGAAATCGAGATCATCAGAATAACGCGGTGAGCCATAAGCAAGGCGCAACGCAGTCCCGCCTTTGAAACCGAGACCTCCGCTCCAGTCTTCGTCACTGAGTTCTTTGAGGAGTGCCATCTCCCAGAACTCGCGGACGATCTGTTCCGCGCCAATCCTCAAATCTGAGGACAATCGTCGGATGAGGGCAATATCCACTGTTTCTCGATTCTATACAATATTGTTAAGATATATGGATCAGTTATAAGATAGGGAAAAAACTCGCAACTCCAAACCAACAGCCCTGGCTTCCAACTGATCGTGTAACCGTTCCTCCGCGTCGCTTACCCCGCACGCTGGCTCTGCCACAGGCATACAGTTCCGACATACTTTGGGGAACCAGTCTATCGTCCCTGGTTGAAGTGATTGTGAATCCCATGACCCCCCATGGGCGAATCAGAGAATAGTGTGACCTTTCATTCCTGGCAAGCGAGTTCGATTTCGACGGAAGATCTTTTCAGCCCGCCATGAAGTACACGTTCCTTTAACGGCAATCGAATCTTCACGCTGCAGTTCAAGATCGTGATTCCGATTTCGGATAACGATACGGACTACCCAATTGTCTGTTTTCCAAGAGTTTATGCCGTGCAATTTTGTTGATTTCCGGTCTCTTTCATGGGCAAAACGTAAAATTTTCGTACATTCAAGGAACACGGGGGCCGTACCAATCGTTTAATAGATGCACGGGACATTCCATGACTATTTTCACCGGCCATAATTTCACAACCGGGAGGATCTGCGATATCTCACGACTGATCCTTTTGCTCACACTCCCGCTGCTCATAATAAAACCGGCAGAAGCCGGCGAAAAAAGCAAGACGCAAATCCTCTCGCCAGAGCAGAGCTATTTCCTCTGGGTGAAGCATTACCAGCAGGGATACAACATGAAAATCTGGCTGGACAACGCCCTGTCGATGGGAATTGAGGCTGAACCCTTCTCTGTAATAAACAGCGGATGCAGTTCCGGGATCGGTCTCGAATACCCCGCAGGCTCGTGCGTGGAACATCTCTATGCCGCCACTGTCTGGATCGGCGGGATTATCGACGGGTCGCCCCGTGTAAGCACCGGTTTCAGCGAGAACAGTGGGACACGTGAATTCCTCCCCGAAAGAAGGGATACGCTGCGCGACAGATTCTGGCGCACGCACACCGGCCGGGAAAGTTTTGATACGATGGGATACAGCGGATATTATGAGATCCACGGGATCCAGGTCAACCGACGGGGTTGCGACGATGACGGTGACGGCAAAATTGACGAAGACGAACTTGACGGCCAGGACAACGACGGAGACTGGAACCCCCTGACCGATGACATCGGGGCGGACGGTCTACCAGACTCGCTTGAGGTGGGGTGTGACGGCAAACGGTACGATCCGGTGACAAACCCCGATCCGGCATACGACAACTTCGATCCCAACGGTCTGGACAGATGCCATCTGGACGCCCACGGCAACTACATGATGAAAAACGACAAAAATGCCTACACAGAAAAAAACGGCATGCCCGATCACGGCGAGCCGCATGTCGATGAGGATTACGGCGCATACTCCGACAACGACATCTACTATGGCGTCACCGACACCTCCACATCATACACGGCCCCGGGCCACATACCAATGGGGATAAAAACCTTCGTAAAATCGTACGCATGGAAGGAGGATTATGCCGGCTTCATGCTCCCCTTCGACTTTTACTTCGTGAATGTGGGTAAAAACACAATATCGGACGTCTTCATCGCCCTCTTCTGTGACATGGATGTGGGACCGATCAGCGTTCCGGGGTATTACGGCGACAACTACATGTGCACGTTCGGCGATCTCAGGACAGTTTACACAGGGAACGGGGTCGACCGCGGTTCAACGCCGATGGCCCTGACGCTTCTCGGCGCGTCAAGGCCCTTCGATTCGCTTATCTACGTTTTACACGGGTCGGAGTATTACAATCCGTTCCAGAACGACACGACAATGTACTACGCCATGACCGGAACCTATCCCCGGCCGTCGTATCCTCCCCCCTGCCAGTCGCCGTCGGCCCCGACGGACACCAAGTTTCTCATATCGGTCGGTCCATTCGGGACCATGAATCCCGGAGACACCATCAAAATGACAGCCGCATTCGTCGGCGGCGAAGCGGTTCAGGGCGGACCGGACAACCTGTATGACAACGTGAAAAAGGCAATTGTGTTCTATCACCGCGGATTCAGGCCGCCCACACTACTACCCTCGCCCCCCTTAAAAATCAGACAGCATGACACACAGGTAAGGATCTCGTGGGGACCCCAGGTTGATTCCACGAAACCCGATCCGGCCCGGGTGTGGGATGATTCAAACATTCTGGCCGAGCGGTATCCAGATTCCAGCTGGAGGCGGAATAATCCCCCATGCGGTACGATAACCTTTCCTTGCGGGGGTGGCGGCCACGTGTGCCTCTTTGACAGCAGCGGCCACCCGTACTTACCGGGAGGGAACATTCTGGGTGGTTTCCGTCTTTACCGGAGTGAAGACCAGGCAGGTACGCCCGCGCCGGAGAGCTGGACGCTCGTCCGGCAGTACACCGTGGCCGAGGGTAAATCAGCCTATGGCACGGGGTTGGATACGATGTATATCGATTCAAATCTGACGAGGGATAAACGATACTGGTATTCCGTCACATCAGTCTCAATCCCGGGTGCGACGATCCTCCCCTTGAGAACCATCACCGGTGAATTGGTCTACGATACGGTCTACGGCGCACCGACAGAATCCCCGATATCCGAAAACCAGACACTGGTCAAGACGCCATTTTCAGCATCGGAAAAACTCAACCAGGTGCTTGTGGTACCGAATCCGGTCAGAATCGACAGAGACTACGAAACCGGAACCTACGGTTTTGAACACCCGGCGAACACGATACCCGGGAGCAACCGGATGATCAAATTCATCCACCTCCCGGCCCAGTGCACCATCCGGATCATCACCATGGGAGGCGAGCTGTTGGCGACGCTACAGCACAACGACCCGGCAAGTGGCGAGATGAACTGGAGTCTGTTCAACGAGGCAGGGCATCCGCTTGCAAGCGGGGTATACATCTTCACAGTCGAATCGCGTTACGGTAGGCAGACGGGTAAATTCGTCATCATACGATAGGGGGCGGATAATTCCGCAGGGGGAGGAGGCAGGGGGAACACATCACCCGATGTGCCGGAGAACATTTCTCCGCGACAGGGTGTTGCCATTTTTCATCCTGGCGCCAGACGCCGCGCGCTGAGAACGGCGGGTTTTCCTGAGCCTCTCATTCACCCCCCTCAGGTAGCTGAAACGGACAGGCGAATGATGCTCCATCATGGCGATATACTGGCTGCTGTAGCACGTTTCGTTCATGGCTATTGCTTCGAAGACCAGGAGGCGGCAGCTCCGTTCAATAAGCCTCTGCAGTTTAGGATCCACCTCCGCCTGAACCTCGGCCGCGGGACCCACGACCGTTTCGAGATATGACAGAAGGTGGTTCGTGAACTCGTCGAGGGAATTCCTCGCGGCAAGAACGCCCACCAGAGTCCGCTGGCTGCTCCGGTAATCCTCCTTAATATCCTGAAGATCGTCGATCAGCTGGAGAAGCACGCCGAAGCGGAACAAAAACCTCGCATCCCCATCGGACAGCAACCCCGCCACGAGGTAACCGTCGGCAAG
>JAWOKN010000075.1:0-7877 GCA_033854175.1 Bacteroidota bacterium
AGTTGCACGAAGTACGTCTGTGAACACCTTGGTTCCTTCTTCCTCGGCCGGAACGTTATCCTCTTCCATACCCCTATCTTGCACTATTCGAACTCGCTCGATCTGGCGGGAATCGATCATGAAGGGCGAGTGCGTTGTATAAAGTACCTGATGGTTTGGCCCCAACTCCTCCTCAATATACCTCAGTAGATCCCCCTGAGCACTTCCGTGCAGAGCGAGCCCAGGCTCGTCGAGCAACAGGATCAGAGACTGGCTCTTCTCCTGTTGCTGGGCATACCAAGCCAAGAATGAGAAGAACCAAACAAACCCACGAGAGCGCTCTCCCACTAGTGTTGTTGCGAGATGTTTGGAATCATGTACTTCTGCCCATAAATTCGTTCCAGACCGCATCCCATCGGGATCCTCAGGTTTTGCTGGTCTCACGTCAAAGCGCATTTGGATGTGCTTGTTTTGCGACCAGTACTTCAGGATCGTTCGACTCAGCTTGTTGCCAGCACCCTCCAATCGGTTCTTGAGATCCAACGTTCGAGTAGAACTCAAGAGATCATCAAGTGTCAGATTGGCGAGCGTGACTAGGCCAAGAAGTGGGTGGTCGGAGCGCTGGAGATTTCCTGAGGCAAGGCGTTGCTTGAGGGCTTCAATGTTCTCGTGTCCCTTCATCTGATAATATTCATCGAAATACAGAAACTTAGGCACTCGTGCCGAGAGGTACTTCTGGTATGCAGCAAGGCTAAAACCCTTTGCGGTTTCCACTTCGTTCACGAGAGTTTTCAAGCGTTTCGTATGCTCATCCTCTTTGGTGGTTTTGATCGCATTTGCCAGGTTTTCCAAGGTTTCACATCCATTGAAATCCGCGACAGTGGTCTCTGACAACTGTGCCCGCTTTATTAGGTTACGACATGCAATCTTCTCATCGATCTTGAGAGTCAGATACGTCTGGTTGTTGTAGCCACGTACTAACGTCAGCACCGGTGGTGTAAGACATCCTTCGCCAAATTCTGCTTCGATGAGATGCTTTTCTTCCGCTGAAAGGTCGAAAGTAGCAGTAATGACATGGGCAGGCGTTTTCGTCCCCTTCTTAACGTCCTGCTGATAGTCACTTACCGTAGCTCGTGGGTAATCGTCCGTAACACTGAATATCCCCTCGCCCGCATCCAACGGATTTAGGCGATGAAGTGCTTGCAAGACAGCGGTTTTTCCCGCTTCATTTTTCCCCACAAGGCATGTTATGTCTCCAACCTGAAACTCACCGGTGTCAACCACGGACCGAAAGTTGGTGATACGTATTGTCTTTAACTTCATTGGTATTCTTCTCCTGAAGGTCTTTATCCTGAGCAGTAGGTTGGATCACTAGCGTTATAGCCGTTATTAAACGGTGTACCAATTATACGGAAAGCGACCGCAAGACGCAAGTGGGTAAGATATTATCCCGATTTCACGGAGATCAACAACCTACAATGTGTTTCTTGAGTGATATTTCGAGATTGAGTGGGCATAATCTTGCCTATCTCTCGGCTGAGGTCACCCTAGTAGGACTGGAGGAAGTTCCTCGCTTTTTCCGCCATTGAGTGGGAGGGAAATCCGGTTCACAGTGGTGTGGAGCAGCTCCGGCTGGAGGTGGGCGTAGATCTCCGTCGTGGAGATGCTCGCATGACCCAGCATTTCCTTGATCTCATACAGGTTGGTGCCCTTCTGTACCAGCCAGCTCGCAAACGTATGGCGGAGGGTATGGAAATGTACACGCTTATCCAATCCTGCCAGATCAGCATAATAGCGGAACCATCGTGTGACGACATCCCGTGCCCATGGACGACCATCGGATTTCAGGAATACTCTCCCCTCCCGTCTGTTCAATCCATGGAGTAGCGCGAAGATAGTATCGTTCATCGGAACTACCCGGTTCTTCATCGACTTAGTCACGAAGGTAGCTGTGTTTTGTACATGGATGAGGCGCCTGTCGAGGTCTATGGCATTCCATTCCAGGGAAATGATCTCTGATGATCGTAGCCCGGTCAGGACCGCGAACACACAGAGGTGATTGAAGCATGGATCAAGGATGACGTTCAACAGCTTAGTGAAATCCGCCTCCGATAGGAAAACCGGATGAATTTCTGGCACCTTAGGCTTCTTCACCTGTCTCCAAGAGTTACGGCTTATTATCTTCCAGCGGCATGCCGTCTGAAAAGCACTTGCTAATCCCGCATAACAATGGCGAGCAGCATAACGACTGGATGCTTGGAGCTTCATGGTCAGAAACTTCTCGATGACCATCTCATCCACCTTACTGATTTCGACGTCTCCTACAAGCCTTATCAGCTCATTAAAACCCATCTGGAACGTGCCCCGGACTGTGTTGGGCCTGTACCGTGTTGATGCGTATTCCAGAAAGGTAGTCCGGAAGTCCGAAAGCGTTACCACACTGCTTTTTATGGTATCCTCATACTCCGGAGGGGGCTCAAACGTATGGAAGGCCCTGGAGGCCTCAAATTTCAGCTTAGTATGTGTGGAACAGCGGTGACGTTTACCCTTGGAAGTCTCGTAGTAAATGTACCAATAACCATCTCGGGGGTCTTTTGAGAGGAACATAATGCGTGACTCCATGCGTGACTATGTTAGTCACGCCCTGGTCACGTGTAGCAGGGAAGGTGGCGAAACTAGGCCTTTTTTGTGCGCCCACCAGGACTCGAACCTGGAACCCGCTGATTAAGAGTCAGCTGCTCTACCAATTGAGCCATGGGCGCAATGCCAAATCCTGATGGTCGAAGCTATATCCAGGAAGAGTATTTATTTACCCTGAGGCGCTTGCTGAGTCGGGACAGTTTGCGGAACTGATCGTGGCGGAACAGCCCTGGGAATGCTTGTCGGACTTCCACCCCGTTGAATAATACTTTCCGTCCCCTCTGTTCTCCCCGGCAGGAAAAATATATTGATAATCAGGCATAGCCCGATGAATACGCTCGCCAGGACCCACGTTGATTTACTGAGGAAATCGGCGGTCCTTCTGACACCAAAGACGGTCCCCATAGATCCACCGCCAAACGACCCTGCAAGGCCACCTCCCTTGCTTGATTGCATAAGTACAACGATAATCAAGAGAATACAGACCACGACATCAAGTGAAACCAGAATTCCGTACATAGTATCCCTTTATGAATTTAGCTTATAATTATACAAAAAATCTTTACCAATTTCAACCGATAAGACTGAAATTCCGGACCTTCGTATTTAAATTTAAGCCAGTCAGATCATCCCCATCTTGATCATATGGGGAGTGATATCCAAACCAGCTCCAGTCCTGCAAAACGGCCCGTCTCTCCTCGGCATCCATCTTATAAAAATCGGGGACGATCGTCCTGTAGGGGGGGAAATTGTTGTATTTTTGATCGTTGACGATTGAAAAAACCCTCTGTTCCCTGATTAATGACTCAAATGACGGCAGCGCCTGTTCATTGTCTGGTCTGAGAAACACCGATCCGTCGTTGAAAATCGCCTTCTTCGATTTGATGAATTCACCTTCATCATTGATTCCGATATGCACACCTGGTGCGATCCGGGAAGCATGAAGAAGAAACTCACAGACGAGGTAGGCGTTGTATTCATTCCCGGCCACCCGTGTAAAGCCGCTGGCGATGCAGCCGTCCTGATATCCGCCCCGTTTGACGATAATCAGGTCCTTTTGTAACAATCCATCGACAATCTCCTCCTCCGAGCGTCCCTCCTTTCGCCAGGCGGAGATATTTTCATGTATGATATTCAAAAGTTCAGCGTCCGTGAATGCGGTATCATGAGTATTGGGAAAGACGATGTATCGCCGGAACGCCAATTTTCCGGCTGTCCATAAAAATTCCCCGTTGTACCAGCTTTGAAGCCTGGCAATTTCCTCCCACTGCTCATGTTCCAGAACATTACCGTTATCCTCCCGGATCTCATAGTATATTTTCCGTGCCATGATTGACTAAAATCCGGATTCGCGGAGATCCTCGATTGAAAAATCTGCCTTTCGGGCAGAAGGATTCTGATGCACCCGCAGAGACATCATCCGCTCGATATATTTTCCGATGACATCAAACTCGATATTAACCTTTGAACCTGATCTATACAATGGAAAGATCGTTTTCTCCATGGTATGCGGGATAATGGCCACCCGGAACGATGCTTCAAGAAGTTCCGCCACCGTCAGGCTCACACCGTCCAGGGCGACTGAGCCGGTAAAAACGATATACTGCAGGAAGGCAGGCGGAACCGACAATTCGTACATCGTGCTTTCGTGAAGTTTTTGGATGTCAAGAATTGTGGCGACGGTATCGACGTGTCCGAGAACCAGGTGGCCGCCAAGCCGGTCATTCCACCGGAGCGGAAGCTCGAGGTTAACGGAATCCGCCATGCGGAGATCCCCGAAGGTTGTCTTTTTGAGAGTTTCCTCGACGGCGACAACTTCAAATGTTTCCGACTGCTGCCGGACAACTGTCTGGCAGACCCCGTTCATTGCCACGCTGTCGCTCACAGTGAGCTGAGGCGCAAGCGATGACGACCGGACTTCCAGACGGAGCCCCCCCTCCATCTTCGTCACCTGTACGATCTTCCCGACATCCTGAATGAGTCCTGTAAACATGATGCTTGTGTCGTGGTTAACGTTTGTGGATTTCGCCTTCCAGGAGAAGGTCATTATGAATTCTTACCACCGTGGTATGCACAAGGGGGATCGCTTTCTCAAGCCGGAGCGCGGGGAGGTGCTCGGTTGCTGTGAGCCCGCGCCCGATGATTCTTGGTGAGATAAAGCAGTGGATTTTGTCTGCGGACTTCGCCGAGAGGAACAGGCTGATCAATTCGGCCCCGCCTTCGACCAGCACCGATGTCATCCCGATCGATGCAAGCTCATCCAGGATCTTTTCCGGAGATATCCGCCCCGGTTGACGTGTCCCGATGCCCCTGACGATGACCCCCTGATTTTCGAGATAGCGTTTTTTTGACGGATAGTTGGACAGAAATCTCTGGTCGCAGAGAATAACGGTTTTCGCCTGCTTCTGACGTGTAAAGACGGATGCCGATTGTGGTGACGAGAATTTCCCGTCAATGATGACGCGGACCGGATTCCGGCCGGGAGCGGAGCGGACTGTAAGCCGGGGATTATCCGTCCTGACCGTTCCCGCCCCGACGAGAATCGCGTCATATCTCGATCTGAGGGCATGGGTAAACCTGCGCGATTCGTTATTGCTGATCCAGCGGGAAGTTCCATGGACATCGGCAATTTTTCCGTCAAGAGTTTGTGCGAACTTGACTGCGACATAGGGCAGGCCGGTCGACATGAATTTAAAGAACGGTGCATTGAGGCGGCGGCATTCTTCCTGGAGAATACCTGTGGTCACACCAATCCCCGCTTTTTTCAGTTGCCGGATCCCGCCGCCTGAAACCTGCGGATTGGGATCCCTGGTACCGACATGGACACGGCGGATACCTGATGCGATGATCAGATCGGTGCAGGGGGGGGTTTTTCCATAGATATTACACGGTTCGAGATTGACATAGAGATCCGCGCCCCTGACATCCTCGACGGCATTCCGGACGGCGTTGACCTCTGCATGCGGTCCCCCGAAATACTCATGAGATCCCTGACCGATGATTTTCCCGTTTTTGACGATCACCGCACCGACGCAGGGATTCGGATGGACCCATCCCAGGCCGCGCCGGGCTATTGCCAGGCAAAGTTCCATATAATCTTCATGAGTCATGGGAAATGCAGAGGATCTTCTCTAGAAATGTACGATGGGAATTCTTCATAAACAATGATCCATATGACTAAAATGTTGTGACGGGAAGCCGCTCGTATCGCAGCCGGGGGGGGGTAGCGTGCCGTGGTGGTCCGGGGGGACGTCCGGGCAGGAGCTGTCCCGGCCTTATTTGAACACGATTTCTCTTCCCTTTTGGGCAGACTGGTAAATCGCATCGACGATTTTCATTCGGTTGACCGCCTCGTCGGCCGTTGAGATAATCTGATGGAAACCGAGGGCTGCGCCGACGAAATGCCGGAGCTCGTTCTCATAGCTTTTCTTGTGGAGATTCAGAGGGGATTCGACCTTTGCCGGGGTGACATTGACGAGATTCCCGTGTAGCTGTTTATGGATCTTCAACGGATTCATCATGGCGCTGCCGTCCGATCCGTAAAAGTCGCAGAAAAAGTAGTCATCCGCCGAGGGGAACGACCAGCTGACCTCGATCATGATCGCAGTACCGTATTTCATCTCAAGGAACAGGATGCAGGAATCCTCAACCGACTTCGTTTTATGCATGTACATTTTTGCGCTCACGCGCGATACCGGCGGGAATCCGATCATCCAGAGGACGAGATCGAGCATGGCGATACCGAGATCAAGCAGAACCCCGCCGCCCGATTTATCCTTATGGGTGATCCAGGGATTGTTTGTCGACAGCTTTTTCAGCCAGCCTGCCTTGGCGTAGAAGATTTTCCCCAGTTCCCCCTTTTCGATGAAACTCTTGAGAATCATCGTATCGGGACGGAAGCGGTTATTCATCCCGACCATGACGTGGCGTTTGGTTTCCCTCGCCTTTTCGGCCATCTGGAGCGCTTCGGCGTAGCGCCGGGCGATCGGTTTTTCCACAAAGACGTCTTTTCCGGCATCGAGCGAGGCCATGGTAATGGGCAGGTGTGCGTCGGTGCTCGCAGAAACGATGACGGCATCGATATCCTCTTTCTGGAGCATTTGCGTGTAATCGGTGTAGGTACGGGCGCCTGTGTATTTTTCACCGATCATCGATGCGCGCGATTTATCCCTGTCGCAGAGTGAGACGAGTTCGACATCCTCGAATTTCGAAAGTATGGGAAGGTGAAATACCTGGGAGACCCATCCCAGTCCAACAACCCCGACTCGAAGTTTTTTCATACGTTTTGTTCGTTATGCGGTGATTGTATGTTGAGCCTGACGAAGTTCAGTCCGGAAAAAATCCTTGACGATGCTCGCGATTCCGGCAGGATCAAGTTTCAGCAGAGCATGAAGCTCCGCCGGAGAACCCTGCTCGACGAAGGTGTCCGGTATGCCGTGGACCAGCACCCGTGGGTGTGGTGTTTCCAACCGGGAAATTTCTTCAAGGACCCCGCTTCCGAACCCTCCCCGGATTGTATTTTCCTCCACGGTGAGAACACATCTGAAATTTTTGCATACCTCGGCCAGAATCATGCGGTCGATCGGCTTGGCGAAACGCATATTGACGACCTGAGGATCAATCCCGTCCTTCGCGAGCAATTCGGCCGCCTTGAGCGAGGGGGCGGTCATTGTCCCGAGGGCGAGAATGGCGACATCCTTTCCTGGTCGTACGACCTCCCCTTTTCCGACTTCCAGGGTATGGAAGGGTGTGAATCGGACACCGAGACCGTTTCCCCGGGGGTAGCGGATTGCCACCGGCCCTTCGAGCCCGATGGCTGTGTAGAGCATCTGGCGGAGTTCATCTTCATCCTTCGGAGACATGACGACCATACCCGGGATATCCCGCAGGTAGGTAAGATCAAACATACCGTGGTGAGTCGGACCATCGGCCCCGACGAGTCCCGCCCGGTCGAGGCAGAACACGACATGCAATTTCTGCAGGGACACGTCGTGGATGATCTGATCGAACGCGCGCTGGAGGAACGTCGAATAGACGGCGACGAGCGGAACAAATCCCTGGGTTGCCAATCCGGCCGCGAACGTCACGGCATGTTGTTCAGCTATTCCCACGTCAAAGAATCTCTGCGGGAACGCATGCTGAAGCTTGTCCAATCCGGTCCCATCCGGCATGGCGGCGGTGATGCCCACGATCCTCGGATTTTCGCGCGCGAGCTCGACGACCGCATCCCCGAAGACTTTCGTATAGGATGGAGCTGT
>JAWOKN010000076.1:0-7960 GCA_033854175.1 Bacteroidota bacterium
AAAACAAGCCAGTAGTGATGTTCTGAACCGCCTGCCCCTACAAAATACCTTAAACCTTTTTCATACGCAAAGTTGAAGGCCATCCTGTGTGATCCCGGATCTTCCGCCGGAAAAATCGTGGATATGAGGCTCTGTAAAGACAAACGTGGGATGTATGGAAAGAACCCGCTGTAACTGATGCTGCGAATTTATATTTTTACCGGATAAATGTCAACCGGAGTTGGGGCGTGCGGATTTTCTATTTTTATCATATATGATTATATTCCTCTTCCGCCCCCCGACTCTGGACCCCGGCTGCGGATATGCACCCTGTCGTCACATACTCCCTTTAAAGGTCCGAAAATGTAACATCTGACGAGCTCTCTACGTATGTATGAGATATATCCATCACCCGGTTCCCGACAGAAATATCAATGATGATCAGTAGCCCTGCGCGTTTCTCTTTTGCGTTCCTGTCTGTAGTCATGTTCTTCGGATTTCTGTATGCCGATGAGCCTCCCGATTCCGCCAAATTTGTCATCCATGCGGTGAAAATTCCCAACGATATACGGATGACGGGTAAGATGGATGACCCGCAGTGGATGCTCGCAACTCCCGTTCCGGTCGATGTGGAGATCACTCCCGGTGAAAATGTTCCGGCAACAGTCCGTACCACCGCCAGAATTTTATACACCGACCAGAAGATCTATCTGGGATTTGACTGCCGGGACAGCCATCCCTCCGAGATCCGGGCGCATGTCACCGACCGGGATAAGTGTTTCGACGATGATTTCATGATTGCCATTATCGATACCTACGGCGATTATCAGCGCGCGTACGAGTTTGTCATCAACCCCTACGGCATTCAGGCGGACCTGCTTCGGACCGGGAATAACGAAGACGCCAGCTTCGACGCTGTCTGGGAATCAGCCGCTGCGATTGATTCCGACGGCTGGACCGCCGAGATGGCCATCCCCTTCAAAAGCCTCCGCTTCCCCTCGAAACCGGAACAGCACTGGCTGGTCGACTTCTTAAGAAATTACCCCCGCACAAACCGCGTCCAGATCTCATGGGTCCCTGTCGACCGTAATAACCCGTGCCTGCTGTGCCAGTCCGGGGTCATCGAAGGCCTGAGGGATGTCCAGGCTGCCGGAAGCTCGGTCGATCTCTTGCCCTATGTGCTCGGACAGCAATCAGGCTCGCTGAACGATCAGAGTGATCCCCAGTCACCATTTGAGAATGGAAAAATCACCGGCAGGGCGGGAGGAGGCCTCCGCTATGCCCCCACACCGGATCTCGCCGTCGAGGGAGTCGTCAATCCCGATTTCAGCCAGGTCGAGTCGGATGCGACCCAGATCAGTATCAATTCGAACTACGCCCTCTTCTACCCCGAAAAACGCCCCTTCTTCCTCCTCGGCGCGGATATGTTTCAGAATACTACGCAGACCTTTTACTCCCGCACGATCAATAATCCGCTCGCCGCAGCCCGTGTGATCGGTAAGAGCGGCTCACTCTCGTTCGCCTATCTGGCGGCGAGCGACCGCAATACACCCTTCATCATTCCCGGCGAGGAGACAAGCGACGATACCGCGACGAACCTGAAATCGTTTTCCAATGTCGCCAGATTGCGGTACGATTTCGGCGGCGAAACTTTTCTCGGGGGGACGATCATTACGCGAAATACCGGCGCGAGTGCACATAATTACCTCGGCGGGATCGACTGGAAGTATAAGTTTCTGGAAAATTATTACTTCACCGGCGAGGCTTTCTACGCCGATACCAGGGAAGTCAACGACATCGGCGTTTTTTCAAACCCCCGCATGTTCGGCAGTACCGGATATAACGCAGCCTTCAACGGCGAACATTATAGCGGGACCTCAACAATGCTGAAACTGCAGCGGAATGCCCGGAATTATAGCGTGGGTCTCCAGTACCTCGACCGCGGTCCGACCTTCCAGGCCCAGGACGGTTTTGTTCCGAATAATGACCTCCGTGAACTGTTCCTCAACCAGGAATATGACTTCTATCCCAACGGCAGCCTCGTCAGCCTCTGGGGCCTCACCATGAATGGCGGCCTTCATTATAACTACGACGGCGTCTGGAAGGAAACCTGGGCGATGCCGGGTGTTTTTATGCAGCTCAACGGCCAGACGAACGTGAATGTCGAGTACTTCGCCGTCAATAACGAGCTTTATCACAGCGTGACCTTCGACAGGATTAACCGGGCAGAGCTTTCCGTCAACTCGCGCCCCTCAACCTACCTGAGCCTCTATTTCGACGGTTCGTTCGGAAGATTCATCAAGAGATCCGACCCCGTGGATATGGGTACGGGCCATACGATCAGCCTGGAAGCCGACCTGAAACCGACCTCACGGCTCGAAATCGACCTCACGTATGAACGCTCACGTCTTTCAAGCCTCGCTACGGGTGAGCTCTTCTATGACGGCTATATCACCCGCGGGACTGGAATATTCCAGTTTACACGTGAGATTTTTCTGCGCCTGATCGGCCAGTACGACGGGTTTAACAAGGTGTTCGATGTCTATCCCCTCCTCAGCTATAAACTCAACGCCTATACGATTTTCTATGCGGGATCAACCTATAGCCTCTACGATTTCGCCGATCCGTTCGGCTTCCGGACGACCACGCATCAGTATTTTCTCAAGATCCAGTATCTGATACGGAGTTGAGGCCGGGCCCACGATTTTGAACGCCGCCCCCCACCCGAATGGGGGTCCGATCGGCTGCCGGGCTATGGTTTTGTTCCCGAAACCGTGATCGAATATAACCCGCCCCCCTTGCTCAACCGGTAATCGTACTTTTTTTCCGAGGTTATGGCCACATCCCTGAAACCCGCGTTTGCGATGATCGCCAGGTATTCTCTCCTGCTGATCGCCCCGCTGATGCATCCCGCCCAAAGGGATGCGTCCTGTCGCTCCGCCTCGGATATCTCACCGTCGACAACGATGTCGGATACGGTGAACTTTCCCCGGGATTTTAATACCCGGTAGATCTCACGAAATGCATTTTCCTTGCTCGGGACGAGATTGATGACGCAGTTGCTGATCACACGGTCGACTGAAGTATCCTCCACCGGCAGCGACTCGATCTCACCCAGACGGAATTCGACGTTCCGGGCGTTGACCTTGGCCTTGTTGTCATTCGCCTTTTTTATCATCTCCTCGGTCATGTCGATTCCGATCACCTTGCCGGACGGGCCGACATACCTGGAGGCGACGAAACAGTCTATCCCGGCACCCGAACCGAGATCGAGTACCGTCATCCCCTCTTTCATGTCAGCATACGCCGCCGGCGTGCCACACCCGAGCCCAAGATCGGCACCTTCAGGTATCGCCGACCTGTCCTTTTCGTCATATGCCGATGACATGTCCAGAACCGCCTTCTCACCACCGCCGCAGCAGCAGGAGGAGGAGGAGGGCGTCGTCATCTGTTCGACCGTCAGCTCGCCCCTGGCGATCTGCGCGTATTTTTCCTTTACTTCTTTCTTGATTTTGGAATCGGATTTCATCGGTGTCCCTTTCGAAAATTTTTCCGTGATGGTTTTTTCACCGGCTCAGGCGCAGACCTGCATCCGCTCCTTGACCCGAGCCAGTACCCGCCTGTCCCGCCCGGCCGTTTCATCCTCGACCATCATCTGCGAAAGCAAGAGAACGAGCTCGCGATTGACTGGGTCGAGGTTTCTGGTGCTGAGCCTGTAGTAATTCCATTTTCCCCGTTTCTCATCCTCGAGGATCCCCGCGTCCCGAAGCATGATCAGATGGTGCGAGAGCCTGGATTGACTCATCCTGAATACGGACATGAGCTCACAGACGCATGCTTCACGGTCGAGAAGGAGGAGAAGGATCCGCAGGCGGATTTCATCGGAAACGGCTTTGAGCGACGTGACGGCCTTTTTCATGTATCAATAATTATTGATACGTTAACTTACGAAACCTTCCGGCCATATGCAAATTCTCGCCGCCCCGCCCTCCGCCGGGGGGGTGGAGGGGATGGCGGGCCGTCAGCCCGCAAAGTCAATATTATCAGGCACTTCAACACAAGCGCCGGCCGTTTCTTTGAGGTTCATCGCCGGTTTTGATATATTCTACCTGCTGTCGCAAAAACATTCTCCTGATGATGATGCATCTCAAGGATCTGATTCTCCGGTCGCTTTGCGCCTTTGTGATATTCTCCGGCTCTTCCGCCGCACGTCAAACGGGATCCCCTCAGTCGACCCCACCGATCTATATCGCCTTTCTCTGGCATATGCACCAGCCGATCTATTGGCCCTATGAATCGGTGGTCCAGACCGAGCAGAACGCCCGCTATCCCTATTCCCTGTTCGATATTTTTAACCAGCGCACAGGTCCCTATACCTCATGGCCCGCATCCGCCGTCCAGATGGGTGTCAACGCCGGCCTCGATCATTTCGGCGCCCAGGTCAGCTTCTCCGGCTCCCTGATCGAAAACCTGAACAACCTCGAGGCCTACGGAAATCCGAACTTCCAGAACTGGAAGTCTTCCTGGAATGCCGCCAGATCACAGACGACCGCTCTCGGCAATCCCCGCCTTGATATGGTCGGATTCGGCTATCACCATCCCCTGATGGGCCTGCTCGATTATGCCGACATCCGCCGGCAGATCGAGGCCCATAAACAGATGATGGCGGCGAATTTTCCGGGCCAGTATTCAAAGGGGATCTTTCCGCCGGAGAATGCCTTCTCCCCCCGCGAAATCCCCGCACTCGTCGATGAAGGCCTCCAGTGGGTCCTCGTCGATAATATCCATTTCGACCGCGCCTGCCAGGGCTACCCCTATAGCACCGCGGGCAACCTCTATGAACCGAATAAATCGGATGTTCTGAATCCCAATCCCGCCGACTGGATCCAGCTCGAGGGCCTCTGGGCACCGACACAGACTTCCGCCCGGTGGGGGAGACAACCCCATTATGTCGCGTATACCGACCCGTCGACAGGGAGCGTAAAAAAAATTATTGCCGTGCCGGCCGACCGGTATATGGGTAACGAGGACGGAAGGGGGGGATTCGGCGCGCTCAGCTACGATTATGTCATGAGCCAGCTCGAAAGCTATAACACCGACCCCCAACACCCCATCCTCATCGTCCTGGCCCACGACGGTGATAATTACGGGGGCGGAACCGATGCGTACTATAATAACAACTTCCAGAGTTTCGTCAGCTGGCTCCTCGCCAACCCCTCCCGGTTTATCTGCACAACGATCCAGGATTACCTCCAGCAGTTTCCACCCGATACCACCGACGTTATCCATGTCGAGGACGGAAGCTGGAGCGGAGCCGATAACGGCGATCCGGAATTTCTCAAGTGGAACGGCGATCCGGTGAACGGCTATAGCCCCGACCGGAACAGCTGGGGCGTCGTGACCGCAGCGAAAAATTTCGTCGAAACAGCCGAACAGATCAGTCCGTCAAACCCGAATACGGAGTATGCCCTGAAGTATTTTTTGAACAGCCAGTCGAGCGATTACTGGTACTGGGATGGCTCGCAAAACGGCATCTGGGATGCCCATCCCACTCGCGCCTGCAACCAGGCCGTCCAGTATGCTCGCCTTGTCACCTCCTCAGGCCCCGATCTCACCCCGCCGACAATCTACCTGCCGCAGAGGGAACCGTATAACCCCGGCGGTACCGAATGGGGGATGAATCAGCCCTCGGCGTTTACTGTCTGGACGTATGCCTTCGATATCAGCGGGCTCAGAAGCGTCATCCTGAAATACCGTACGAGCATGAATGCCGCCGTAACCTCCTCCGATGAAACCTATGCCGGCGGGCCCGGCGTGAGCGGCTGGACCGGTGTCCCGATGACCCCGTCCTGGATTATGCCACAGACCATCCCGCTTCCTGCATCGAAAGCCTATGAATATTCAGCCGCAATCACAGGCCTGTCGGATACCCTCGCCGACTATTATGTCGAAGCCGTGGATAGCAATAATAATGTCGCCCGTTCCCCCATCCGCCATGTCTGGATCGGAACCTCAACCGCCGGCGAACCATCATCCGGCGTCACCTGGTCACCCCCCTCACCCACACTGAATGATTCGATCGTGATTACAGTCAACGGTGCGCCCCAATCTGCCGCGCTCCATTGGGGTGTGAATAATAGCGGAAGCTCGTGGATGCAGCCTCTGTCTGCCTACTGGCCGCCGGGCTCGACCCTCTATGGTACCACCGGCCCCGCCGTCGAATCTCCTATGACAGGCCCCGATTCCGCCGGGGCGCTGACGATCAGAATCCCGCCATTCAATAATCCCGCGCAGCCTGTGCAGCGGATGGCCTTTGTCATCCATTATGCCAATAACTCGTGGGATAATAACAGCGGTCAGGATTATCATATCACGATCGGCAATCCCCAGCCTGCAGAATCGTTTGTCATGGATGGCCTCATTGATTCTTCCGCGTTTCTTGCCGATTCCGGCGGCGGTGTCAGCCTCTACATCGGATGGAATGGTGCAGATCTCTATGTCGCAACCGGCTCCGCACCATCCCAGGGGGGAGATGTGTTTATCCTGGTCTCTGATTCTGTGAGAAGTCCCGTCAGCGCCCCCTGGGCCAAAAGCGGTACCGTGCCGGCCTGGGACGTTTTCCTCGGGAACGAAAGCACGAATAACTGGGCCGGGTGGTTCAATTCCTCACAGGCCACGCTGTCGGGTTCGGTCATGAGCACGGCCGCTGCCGTGGTCGAGGGTACCCTGAACCTCGCCGCGGTCTTCGGGAGGATTCCACCGGTCCTTTATATCGCGGTCGCAAAATATCAGACCCAGGACGGGGGAAACCTCCTTGCACAACTTCCTCCGGGAAACCATGACACGAATCTCGATTCGAATGAGTTCTATCATTATACCTATACTCTTCCTCCATCCCCGCCACCGCATCCGCCACTCCTCTATCCGCTGAATAATGCACAATCGGTCTCCCGTACCCCTGTCCTCCGGTGGGGCCGCATAGCGTCGGCTGTGTCGTATTGGCTGCAGCTTTCCACCGACTCGGCCTTTGGAGCCGAACCGATCATCAGCGATTCCGCAATCGCCGATACGTTCCGCTCCACGGATACCCTGACCCCCCTGACTCAATTTTTCTGGCGGGTCAGCGCGAAGAATGCCTATGGCCGGGGTAGCTTTTCCCCCATCTACAGGTTTCGAACGGTTCCTCTGCCTCCCGGAATCACCCAGCTCCGGTATCCCCCCGACGGCCAGACCGGCTTGCCCACATCGATCGCGCTTCAGTGGGCCGCGGTCCCCTTTGCGGCGCAATTCCATCTTCAGATCTCTGCCGATTCGCTCTTCGCCTCCCTGGTCTTCGACGATTCCATCCTGACCGATACCCAGTGCCAGGTGACCTCGCTCGGGAAGGGGATTCAATTGTTCTGGCGCGTCCGGGCTGCCAATCAGGCGGGGAGCGGCGACTGGTCTCCATTCCGGACATTTTCGACATCGGATGAGACGATGTTTTCCTTTGCCCTTGCCCCGCAGTGGAACCTGCTGTCACTTCCCTGTATTGTAAAATCTCCCCTCGTCACTATCCTCTTTCCATCGGCTCTTTCCGGAGCCTTCTCCTATGATGGGACCGGATATGCCCTTGACGATTCTCTCCGCCCTTCCGTCGGATACTGGCTGAGGTTTCCACGGCCGCAAAATGTCTCCGTGGCCGGCGCACCGCTCGTGGACGATACGATCCTGGTCTCGGGCGGCTGGAACCTCATAGGTAGTGTTTCCACACCGGTTGCGGCCGCCGATATTGTATCGGATCCGCCGGAGGATATTGTCTCCTCATTCTTTATGTATGCGAATTCCTACCGGACCACAGATACTCTCTTCCCAGGCTATGGATATTGGGTCAAGGTCAATCAGTCAGGCAGCCTTTTTCTCGGAACATCATCCGGACTTCGTCCGCGCCCTCATACCCGGGAGTTTATGTCGGGCGTGAATGTCCTTCATTTTCATGATG
>JAWOKN010000077.1:0-2595 GCA_033854175.1 Bacteroidota bacterium
GGCTGATCTCATCTTTGAGTTTGTGGTTTTCCTGCTCGGTGTTGACAAGGAAAATATACTCCCTGCCGATCGATACGACGGTGTTAAACGGCCAGACTATAATGCGCTCAAGGAATCCCGAAACAGCAAGGACCGGCTTTTCCAGTATCGTGAACCGTCCCTTCTTGACCTGGACTGTGACAAGCCAGAACAACGCCACGAAAAGAAGAAGCAGAATAATGCTTTTTTTGTTTTTTGCAATAAATCCATTCATCCCGCAGGCCGTTCCCGCACTACATCATGACCTTTTTCAGGATATGCTCGTCGTCAAGAACCTTGCCAGCTCCGAGCGCCACGCATGTGAGTGGATCCTCGGCGATGATGATCGGGAGAGATGTTTCCTCACGCAGAAATATGTCCATTCCTTTCAGCAATGCGCCACCCCCCGCAAGCACGATGCCCTTATCCACGATATCTGCTGAAAGCTCCGGCGGCGTGTTTTCAAGGGCCACCTTGATACCGGTCAGAATTTGGCTGACCGGCTCCGCGAGCGACTCGCGTACTTCATCGTCATCAAGGATGAGTGTCTTTGGGATGCCTGATACTAGGTCACGGCCCTTGATCTCCATGGTGTGTCGATCATTGTCCGTTTTATAGGCAGATCCCAGCTCCATCTTGATATTCTCTGCCATCATCTCGCCGATGAGGAGATTGTATTTCCGCTTGATGTAGTTGATTATAGCTTCATCCATCTTGTCGCCGCCTACGCGAATGGCCTTGGCGTAGACGACGCCATCCATGGAGATGACGGCGATGTCCGTGGTACCGCCGCCGATGTCAACAATCATGTTCCCCGACGGTTCTGATATGGGCAGGCCCGTCCCGATGGCCGCGGCAACAGGCTCTTCAATCAGGTAGACGTCGCGTCCGCCTGAGGAAATCGCTGCATCCTTAACAGCGCGCTGCTCCACCTGGGTAATGCCGGACGGAACTCCAATGACAATCCGTGGGCGCATGAATGATTTCCGGTTGTGAACGCGCTGGATAAAGTATTTAAGCATTTCCCCCGTATAGTCAAAGTCTGAAATAACCCCGTCCTTAATAGGGCGGATCGTTTTCACGTCGCCAGGCGTCCGACCGAGCATCCGCTTTGCCTCGGAGCCGACGGCAAGAACTTTGCCAGATTTCGATGATATGGCGACTACAGAAGGCTCATTACATACGATACCCTTACCCTTAACATATACCAGTGTGTTAGCGGTGCCGAGATCGATGGCCATGTCGTTCGAAAACCAGCCCATGACAGAATTGATGATCATTGTCTCCAGAAGCTCCTTTCAAAAAAACCTTCACTACCTCGCACCGGAAGGATACAAAAGATATGGTGGAGAAGGCAGGTGCCAGCGGGGTCCGGTCTATATCGCTGGATAATCTGGTTCCGTGACACTGTTCATTAAGGTTGTCGCGTATCAGGTGTTGACGAAGCACCGGATTGATTTGCGGATTGTTGCTCCGGCTTCCCTGACGTCCGCGTTGCTACTGTGGAATCCTGTACTACAACCGTTCTTGCGATGAGGTCGCCGACTCGCATTCCGCGATCATCTCCGATGGCAGCGAGGCACTCGGCACCAACAACGAGCGGACCGAGGACCCATCCTGCATAGGGAATCAGGAAAAGAAGATAGGCCGCGGCGAAAGTCACGTTTCTTATGATGGATTCCCGATAGGTAACTGATTGACCGGAGGATTCCGACGTTGTAATACGGATACCGATCAGTTTTTTCCCGACACTCTGGCGTCCGAACAAGCCGTCGCGAAAAAGAATATAACCAGTGGCGCATAAAAAACCGAGCACATCAGGCAACCGGGACAAGCCGACAATGAGCAGGAAATCCACAAAGCCCGCGACCGATCTGGTTGTTAAATCCGCCCGTTGCAAGAATCCTCCTGACCTATAAACCGGTTTATAGTAGCAGAATACCATTGCGAATTCAAGAGCAAAAAGGCGGCAATGGAAGAGGACTTGTGACGAAATTTTCTTTCGTCCTTCCGGTCTGCATCTGGACTATCTCCGGCTGAGGGGTTATACTATAAAAAAGATAAAAATTTTTATTATATATGGAAAATCCGGGGAATACATGGAAATGGAAACGGAGAAAACGAAGCAGACTGCACAGCGTTGGGAATGGGTGTTGCCCTTTCTAAAGTGGCGGAATCTTATCAATCGGCGGAACATGCGCGCCGACATCATAGCTGGAATCACGGGCGCCATTATTGTTCTTCCCCAAGGGGTGGCATTCGCGATCATTGCGGGACTACCCCCGGAATACGGCCTCTATTCGGCAATTATTCCCACAATTATCGCTGCCCTGTTCGGCTCTTCATACCATCTAATTTCAGGGCCGACAACAGCAATATCCATCGTGATTTTTACGACTGTGAGCCCGATTGCCGACCCGTCGAGTGCCCATTACATAGAAAAAGTGCTAGCAATAACGTTCCTTGCTGGCCTGTTCCAGTTTGGTTTGGGATTAGCGCGCATGGGTGCTCTCGTGAATTTCGTTTCCCACTCTGTTGTTGTCGGATTCACCGCCGGTGCGGCGTTGCTCATCGGGA
>JAWOKN010000078.1:0-45325 GCA_033854175.1 Bacteroidota bacterium
CTGACGACGGCGTCGACCTTATTTGCGCCTATCCATGCGTCGATTTCGGGTATTCCGGCCTTCAGTTCACGGGCATAGCGTTCGGAGAGGCATCCCATGACGACGATTTTCCCGATCCTCCCCTCCTCCTTGAGTTTCACGGCATGGAGGATCGTATCGATCGATTCTTTTTTTGCAGCCTCGATAAACCCGCAGGTATTAATGACGGCGATCTCCGCATCCCGGGAATCGGGGGACAGTTCGCAGCCGTTTGCGGCGAGTTGCCGCATAAGAATCTCCGAATCGACGGTGTTTTTGGAACAGCCGAGCGTCAGGATCCTGATTTTTGCGCCTGATTGGGGCATTCGTCATCCGAAAAGGATATAATCTATATAAAGATACACACAGGGAGCTACCAATAGCAAACTATCGAACCGGTCGAAAACGCCCCCGTGCCCCGGAACGAGTGCCGAGGAATCCTTGACGCCCGCATCACGTTTCATGAGGGATTCGGCAAGGTCCCCGAGCTGGCCGATCGTGCCGACGATGGCCCCGATGACGAGGGCGCTTCCGAGCGAAAGATAGCTTAAAACAATATACTTGGCGGCGGCTGCAGCTCCGAGTGCTGCGATAAAGCCTGCGATGGCGCCCTCCCAGCTCTTGTTGGGGCTGACGCGGGGAAAAAGCTTATGTTTACCTGCGACCGATCCGACATGGAATGCTGCGGTATCGCAGATCCAGATTATGGCAAGAACGGAGATGACGGTATAGCCCCCCCACCGGTAGACCTCGTCAAGGATCCTCGGATCATGAAAACTGTTCTCGCCCGGGAAATAGCGGAGGACAGGAAAATCCGCAGGGCCGAAGATTTCCCGTAGTCCGATAAAGGTCCCGAAGAACATCGGGATATAGAGAAGTCCCAGCATGGTCGCGGACAGGTTCAGGATGGCGGAGCCATGATTCCTGAACAACTCCACCAGGAGGAGAACGACGACAATCACGAGAAGGGAGATGGAGAGAAACTGCGATTGTGAGGGAAAGGGGAGTGAAACGCCGATCCGGTCAAAAAATGTGGAGAGGAGTATTTGCAGGCGGGGCTGAAAAAAAGAAAGGTTAATGCACAATCCCGCAGCAATCCCGAGACCTGTGAGGGGCTTGGCGCCTTTAATCTCGCAGAGGCGGTAAAATTCCCACAGGGCCACGCCGGAGGCAAGTGCGATGAAGATAAAAAAGGCAATCCCTCCCAGCATGCAGAGAAGGACGATGATGGGGATTGCAACAAGTGCTGTCAGTATTCGTTGTGTCAGGTTGGACACGATTCTTCAACTCCTTTACCGGGGGGCGGGGAAATTACACGATCGTTCCCGAGTTGTCGCCGGACGCATCACTCCGCCGGGCGGTAATTTTCATGAAATAGAGTGTGGAAATGATGAAGATAATCCCGAAAAACCAGAAAAGGGCCAGAAGGGTACCGGCGGACATATCCTCCGGGTTACCGGTTCCGACGATATTGTCGTCGACCTTCATATAGAGTGTGACGCAGGCATAGGTATTATTATAAAAATGTGCGGCGACTGAGGCCCAGAGACTATTGGCGCGCATGGCGAGAAAGCCGAGATACATCCCGAGGACCACCAGCGGAACGAAAGAGAACGGGTTCAGGTGGTAGGCGCCGAAGATGATCCCGGTAAGAATCACGGACCATGTGGCGCCCATCTGCCGTTCAAAGCTCCGCTGGACCAGGCCGCGGAACAAAAATTCCTCGACCACGGCGGGGATCAATGCGATGATGATGATGACCCAGATAAGTTCCGGGACCGACGAGGATCCTGCGAGTAATTTCGTCAACTGGTCGATCATCTCACGGAGCTGTCGGGTCAGGTCCTCGACCTCGGGCGGAAGCGGAATTTTTTCCTGAAAGACCATATAGATCTGGAGCATCTGCTGGAGCGAAACGATGCCGACAAGGGGGACAAGCAAGGCCCTGATGTCGGGGAGCCGGAGATGAAGGAACTCGGCCGGTGACAGGGTGGCAAGGCGTATAAAAAACAACGTCGGCAAAAATATCAGGATGATCTGACCGAGGCCTGTCACCAATCTCAGCCCGCCCACCTGGCTTATGGTGGGGTTGACGCCGAAGAGGAAGTAGGTAACGACGCCGCCGATGATCTGGTAGGTCACGAACACCACGACAAGGACGACCAGGGAAAAGGCGATGGGAGCGATCCCGTGGCGGTCCATAAACGACAACAGGGGTGGAACGGGAACCTGTTCGTAGGGGGGTTCCGGGGAAGGAGGTTGTTCTCGGTATTGGTCCATCAGCGTCCGGGGTACTGGCTTTTGATCATCGCGCAGACGAGCGGGATCATAATCTCATGATGGCCGGTAAAAAGATAGCCCCGGCCCCCGTTCCGTGTCGGTCTCTGGACGACATTGAGGCGTGAACGGTACTGCTGGATCATGTCGAAATTCGCGCTTGAGAATCCCCTCACAGTATGGCCCAGGTTCCTGGCGACGGTGAGGGCTTTGAGGAACACCTCGGGAAGGATAACGGCGGAGCCGATATTCATCACGACCCCTCCCCCTTTGAGGCCGGAGACGACATTGCAGAGGACCTTAAAATCGCGGAATGACATCTCCCCTGTTGCCGCGCCGCTCATTGATGGCTGCTGGTGGATGATATCGGTTCCGATCGCGGCGTGGACGGTGACGGGAATGCGGTGGCGGTAGCAGGAGGCGAGTATACTCAGCCGTTTGTTGCGTGATTTTTGGAGGGCCATACCGAGGGCCTCGCCGTACCCCATGGGGCTCTGGAGGGCCTGTGTCCTGAGTATATCGTTGATAAAGACGCCCGTTTCCCTCGACATGCCGAAGCTGCCGTCTCGTATATTCGTCTCGACGTCCTCGGAGGTCATGCCCCACATTGCGGTCTCGACATCGTGGATAGCGGCGGCGCTGTTCATGCCGATGCAGGTCACAATATTTCTCCTGACGAGGTCGACCAGAAGGGGTGACAGGCCGACCTTAATCACATGCGCCCCGATAAAGACGATGACCGGTTTCCCGTTTTTCCGGGCCCTGACGACATCCCCGACAAAGAGTCTCAGGTCTTTGGCGACAAGGATATCGGGGAGGGATGACGCAAAGGCGGTAAATGAGCCTTTGCGGGGATCAAACGGCCGGCCGAAATCGCGCGGGTGGACCTTGCTTTTCCGTTTCCGGATCGAGATCGTTTTCACTTTTGACAAATCAACCTGCGGGAATGTTTTCATGGTTCAATCGTCCTTGACCTTGGCATCGAGTTTACCGTTGAGGCCATAATACCCGGTAAGTTCGGAATCGACCGATCCTATCGGGATTTTCGAGTTAACGCGGATGGGGAGTTTGCGGTCATCGTCGGTAAGCCAGATAAAGATACGTCCATCGCTTTTGAACAGACCCCCCTCCTTCACCAGCGGTTCGATGACGATGCAGTTGAATTTTCCGGCCCCGACCTCGATCGTCTGTTTACCGCGGTAGCGGACATTGAGCTGGTAGGTGGAGTCCTTATAAAAATTCTGAAGACGGATCAATTGTCCCGGTTTGAAGTTCCTGTAATCGACGGTTCTCGCATAATAGAATGCCGACATGATATCATGGACATAGGGTGGAATCCTTCTTTTCCCCTTCTCGGTTGTGGCCACATGTTCCAGCTGATCAAAATCGGCTGTAAAATCCCTTTTATATCCACCCTCGCGGATATGCTGTTCAAAGTGCCAGGGAAACATCCCCTGGGAGTCCATGATCGTGGAATACCAGTCGGCGACCCGGTAAAAAATATCAAAAAAAGGCTTGGAACGCAACGTGAAATCGATCTTATAGCATTTTCTCCCGCGAAGAACCGTATCAGAGACCATCATCATCGCCTCTCCCGCGGTGACAATACCGTAATTAATATCGAACTTCAGGCGTTCCCCCTTGCTGAAGGCGGTATTGGCGACCTTGCGGATATCCTCCGCCCTGAGAACGCCCGTATCGGCGGAGGCCACGGTGCCGGAGCGGGCCGAGTCAGGGTCCGGGGGCCGGGGATTTGCGCCGCCTGTGAGCGTAAAAGAAGCCGAAAGGAGAAGGAGGCTAGGGAGAAATCTAGTCGAAGGGCGTATCATTGAGGATCGTGAAGAAGATACCCGATGGCGGCCTGATAGACCTGGTCGACGGAGATGGAATCCATACATTCGCACCCCCTGTCAGTATGGAGGCATTTTTTACAATCCTTCGGTTTACCGACGGGGGTAAAAATCGTTTTGCGGGAGGTATACGGACCCCACCGTTCGGCGCTGAGGGGAGTCACCTGCGGATAAAGGCCGATGACGGGAGCCCCCACGGTTGCGGCAAGATGGAGGGGGCCTGTGGAATTGGCGATAAAAAGTCGGGCCAGGCTGGCCAGTGCGGCGAGTTCCTTCAGGGAAAGCTTATCGACAATCGTGACAATGCCGGATCCGCCCGCACTCTGCACTTCGCCCGCGATATTTTCCTCATTTCTCCCTCCGGTGACGATGACGCGTGCGCCGGGGAAAGCCGATAGTCTCTTCGCAAGAAAACCAAAATTCGCGACCGACCAATCCCGGGCAGAACCCCCGCTTCCGGGGTGGATGATGACGATCTTATCGGTGTCGGTGATCTTGTGGAGTGACAGCATCTTCTTCACCGAGATGAGGGAAGACTCCGGCACCTGGATCCTCGGAAGAACGTCGGCATCATCGACGGGGCAGCCGATGACCTTGAGGAGATTCAGATTATATTCGAGTTCATGTCGCCGGGCATCCTTGCGGTGTTCATACATCTTCCTGTTGAAAAGGAACGAATACCAGCGGTACCCGGTACCGATGCGAAGCGGGATACCGGCGATCCAGGTCATCAGGGCGAGTCGGAACCGGGGGTGTGTATGGAAGACGGCGTCAAAATGCTGGTCACGGAGGGAGGCAACGAGGGAAAAAAACGGAAGCGGCCGTGATCCGTCATCATACAGGAGGATCAGGCCGACGGCCTGATTCCCTTCAACGATTTCAGCCGTATATCGCCGTATGAGAATGCCGATCATCGCATCGGGATAATGGCGTTTCAGCGCCTGAGCCATGGGCAAAGTAAGAATCACATCTCCGATACGGTCAGTCCTGACGATAAGAATTCTCTGAAGTCGATGATTCACGTAGGGGCATTCACATCTTTAGATGCAATATACGGGGAATGGGGTTGAATTGCAAAGGTACGGACGGGGATCGTTGAATCCCCCGATAAAGGAATTACATCCCGTGCGGTGGTGGAATCACGCCTGTCGATGCGTGTGATACGATAGCGGCGGCTCTAGCGGAGGTACTCATGCGGGAGAGGATTCCCGGCACGTTCCACATCCCAGGTAATCGACAAAATCCACCACCTTTTTCCCTCCTTCACCAGCTGGATACTATTGATGCCCCGCTGGAAAGGCGACGGATCGCCTGATGTATGGCTTGACTCATATGTGCTGAAGACATGAACGATGTTGCCGAAGGAGGCAGTTCTCCGGGCAATCTCGCGCTCGTAGAACCCCTCCCGTTCCAGCCCTGTGGAAATCACAAAACCGCGCGACTGGTTCACAAACGCCTCGACGGTCTGAACGGTAATAGGGGCATCATGACCCGTCTTTGACGGAACAACGATAGCCTGGGGATGGTAGAGTGACTGGAGCCGTTGATAATCCGGCTGTTCGCCGGGCGAAAACGAGACGCACTCATACATCGCTTTAATAATCGCGTTGACAGACTCAGTGTCGGCTGCGCTTGCTCCGATCTCAATAATTGGGCCGTTCATAGAATCCCCTTCAAATTCCTGAAAATAAACGTCCAAATATACATCGAAACCGGCCTAGAAGCAACGGGGAGTTGTCCTGTGCAACAAAATACAAACGGCTCCCCTTAGGGGAGCCGTAAAAGTTCACCACTCATCAGATCCACATCACATTTTACGACGCCAGGGGAAAATAGTTCCATCTTTTCACCGGGAACCCGGGGATAACCGTGAAAATCCCCGATTATTGAGGCTTATTCCGGACCGTCAAATCCCCCTTTACGCAAAGCCGGTCTTTTGCGGTGTGATATTTTCCTTATCCGGAACCGTGTCTGCTTGACTTTTTAGAAGATGCGGCAGGGGTAAAACTTGATGCAGGACACAGGTCTGTTGATGTCGCATTGACAATTCAGTATGTTAGGTGCAGGGATTACCTCATAACGCACTGGGTACACTTCCTCATCCCTAAGGGCAACTTCTCCCGGGTTGCCCTTCTTTTTTTTATTTTTCGCGGAGTTCCTGCATCTGGCGGAGGTAATGCTGATGCCGTTCCAGGTATTTTTCCACATTTTCGCCCTTTTTTGAGGCCGTTTTCAGCATCCTCTGGTTATCCTCGATCTTTTTCTCGAGAACCTTCCTGCGGACGGCGGTGATGGCTCCGTGGGCGACCGCGGTAGGATTGGCTTCGGGGACAGCGGTCCCCTGTGACTCCCACGATCTGCTGAGCGAATATTTACTGAAGACGATATCGGCGACAATCCGTTTCAGCGCGGCATCCCCGAGGTCGTTGATCACGCCTGAGGGTTCGATATCGGCGCCCTCCTCGCTTTTCCGGAGGAGATTTTCGGCGATGCGCCTGGCTGCGGGGTGGGTGAATTCATCGATGGTGATATTGTCGAAGACATACCGGACAGTTTGGGAACCGCCGTCGAGCATGGCATGAAGGAGTTCCCGTTCGGGGGCGGGGATCGCATCAGCGGTGATGGGCAGGGATATCTCGCGGATGCTCTCGGGCCGGCTGCCGGATGCGGGGGTGGTGTCGCGCCGTACCGCGCCCCGGTTTTTCGCGAGATGTTTTTCCAGTTCGCGGTAGAGTGTCGATTCGTAGATTTTATATTTTTCGGCGACATGTTTTATATAAAAATTCCGTTTCAGCTCATCGTTCATCTTTGCGATGGAGCCGATAATCGCCCGGACAGTTGCCGCCTGACCCTCGGGTGTCGAGAGTTTCCCCTGTGCTTCGAACGCCTGCGCGATAAAATCGATAAACGACACCGCCCCGTCGAGGAGGCGTTTGAATCCCGCATATCCCTCCTTGCGGACGAACGCATCGGGGTCATTCCCTTCCGGCAGGCGGACCACGCGGACGTCGAGATCGTTCTCGAGTATCAGGTCGACGCCGCGCAGGGTGGCTTTGGATCCTGCGGAATCGGCGTCATAGACGACGGTGATATTCCTTGTATAGCGGGAGATGATGAGAATCTGATCCGTGGTGAGGGCGGTGCCGCTTGACGCGACCACATGGTGGAAGCCCGCCTGAAACAGGGTGATAAGATCGGCATATCCCTCGACGAGGATGGCAGAATCCTCCTGGCGGAGAGCATCCTTGGATTGAAAGAGGCCGTAGAGGATCTTACTCTTGTCATAGACAGGTGTTTCCGGTGAATTGATATACTTTCCGGCGATGGGGTCGTCCTCATGGAGTTTCCGGGCGCCGAAACCGACCACGCGGCCCGAGGGGGAGAAAACGGGGAACATGGCGCGGCCGCGGAAATAGTCGTAATAGGAACCGTCGTCGCGTTTCCTGGCAAGCCCGGCAAGTTCCACCTGTCCGAGGGGAATCGACTTCCGGCCGGCATGGGAGATAAACGCATCCCAGGAGTTGGGGGAATAGCCGAGGCCGAAGGTACGGATCGTCTCGTCGGAGAAGCCGCGCCGGTGGAAATAGTCGAGGGCATGTTTCCCCTCTGCTGATTCGGTCAGCGCGGTATAGAAAAAGAGGCCCGCCTCGCGCAGGATCTCGGAGAGCTGTTCCTGTTCGCTTGCGGCCTGTTCCTGGTCGGGGGAATAGGCAGGCAGGATGATGCCCGCCTTCTCGGCGAGCATCCGGACGGCCTCCACGAAGGAGACCTTTTCCTGGTCCATGACAAACGTAAAAACGTTTCCGCCCGCGCCGCAGCCGAAGCAATGGTACATCTGCTTATCGGGTGAGACGCTGAACGACGGGGTTTTCTCGGTATGGAAGGGGCACAGGCCGAGATAGTTTTTTCCGCGTTTTTTCAGCTGGACAAACTGGCCGATCAGTTCGACGATATCCGTCGCCTGGCGGATTTCATCTATTTTTTCGGATGGAATGCGCAAGACAAGAACTCCGCGTGTCGGGAATTACAACCAGAACAGACCTCACCTGAAGGTAATAAAATCGGATAACCGAAACAAACCCGCGGCCTGACCGCCGCGGCGCGCTATGAATGCGGGGAGGTTACCCCTGCGGGCCGAGTCTCTACGGGTCGAAGGCATCCCCCCCCGCCGCAGGGCGGGGTTTAAATCCTGATCTCCACCTTCTCCTTCTTCGTGGACCGTTTGGTACGCCCGTTTTTCCGGAGGTACGATTTCTCGATCGGCGGGATATGGCCGACCGGTTCTTCCTCGAGGTCGGGGTAGGTAAAGATCTCGTATTTATAATTGCGCAGGATAATATTCTTCCCTGCCCGGCCGAGGACATACTGCGGGAGGAGCGGTATTTTTCCGCCTCCGCCCGGCGCGTCGATGACATAGGAGGGGATGGCGAGGCCCGAGGTATGGCCGCGCAATTTGTCCATGATCTCGAGGCCCTTGCTGACCGGGGTGCGGAAATAATTTGTGCCTTTCGTGATATCGGCCTGGTAGAGGTAATAGGGTCTGACGCGCATGGCGAGGAGTTTGCGGACAAGTTCGAGCATCACCTCGGCATTATCGTTGACGCCTTTCATGAGGACAGCCTGGTTTCCGACGGGGCACCCGGCATCGGCGAGCATTTCGCAGGCGTGTTTCGCCTCGGGGGTAATCTCCCAGGGATGGTTAAAATGTGTATTGACATAAATGGGATGGTACTTTTTCAGCATCCTGCACAGTTTTGGGGTGATCCTCTGGGGAAGGACGCACGGCATTTTTGTCCCGAGCCGAATGATCTCGACATGGGGGATATCCCTGAGACCCTGGAGTATCCTTTCGAGGAGAAAATCGGTCAGCATGAGCGGATCGCCGCCCGAGAGGATGACGTCGCGGATCTCGCTGTTTCTGGCGATATAGTCGATGCCGTCCTGGATATACTTCATGTTGATTTTTTTGGAATCGCCGACCTTGCGTTTGCGTGTACAGAAGCGGCAATACATTGAGCACTGGCTGGTCGTCAGGAAGAGGACGCGGTCGGGGTAGCGGTGGACGATGCTCGGTACGGGGCTATGGGAGTCTTCGGCGAGCGGATCCTGCGGGAGGCCGTCGTCCTCCAGTTCCTTCACATCGGGGATACACTGGAGCCAGATGGGATCGCCGGGGGTACGGATGAGGCTCAGGTAGTACGGATTGATCCGAATGTGAAATAATGAGTTGAGTTTTTCAGCCTGATCCTTATCAAATCCAAACCGCTCAACGAGATCCTTTGCACTATCCACACTCTGTCGGAGCATTTCTTGCCAGAGTTCCATACAGGTTACTTGACTCCATGTTGTTGTGAAAAATATTTACCGTAGACGACGAGATCGTCGTCCGCTTTATAATAATTCTTTATCCTTGCCACTTCCCGGTACCGGTTCCTGACGTAGAACATGCGTGTGGGCTCATATTTCGGCTGTGAGGAGGTTTCAGCGACGACCAGTGTGGCGCCCAGGGACTGCATGAGATTTTCCGCGTGTTCGAGCAATTGTGTTCCGACGCCTTTGCCATGCCGGGAGGGTGAGACGGCGATCCAGTAGAGGTCATACGTTGAAGCCGTAAGGGGTGTGGGGCCGACGCAATAATAGCCGAGAACCCTATGATCGGGATCCGCGGCGACGCGGATCATATAATCCTCCTTCTCGGGGTTCTCCAGGACGGTATCGACAAGTTCGAGGGCCACGCCGACCTCATCGCGCGTAAAGACGCTGGTTTCTTCAAGAATCGTCCGGAGAGGTTCGCGGTCCTCAGGCATGAGCTGTCGGATAGTTATCAGGGTATCCGTTCGAGTGCGCATTCTATGATCTTGCCGATCAGTTGTTCAAAGGAGTAGCCATACGTTCTCCCCGACCGGGCGAAGCCTGCATCATCGGAAATATCCGGGTTGGGATTGACCTCAAGTATATAGGGCTTATGGTCCTTGCTCAGCCGGAAATCGATCCGGGCATAATCCCTGCATCCGATGATCTGGTAGGCACGGAGGGCCATATCCTTGACTTCGGCCTCCAGTGCCGGCGGGAGCTGTGCCGGGCAGACCCCCTTTGTATGTTCATATTCCGCCGTTCCCTTCATCCATTTGGCGTTATAGGAGATAATGCGATGATACTGATTGGGAAGGGTCGACATATCGATTTCAGAGATCGGGAGGACGATCGGTTTTTTATTCCCGACGATGGCCACATTCAGCTCGCGGCCGTCGATATACTCCTCGACGAGAGCGGGCTGGTCGAAGGCCCGGAAGACATACCGGATGCGTTTTTTCAGCTCCTCGGGTGTGGTGACGATCGAATTCGAATCGATGCCGATGCTCGCGTCCTCGTGGGACGGTTTGACAATGAGGGGGAACTGCAGGCCCTCGTCGAGTGCGACCTTGACCGGACTTTTCATCAGTTGAAAGCGCGGTGTGGGGAGGCCGTAATACGAAAGAATTTCCTTCACCCTGCATTTGTTCAGGGCAATTCCGAGGGTGAGCGGATCCGAGCCGGTATAGGGGATTCCCATCAGTTCAAAGATGCCGACGGCGTGCATTTCGTGAATCGATTCGTTCCCCACGCTCTCGCAGAGGTTGAAGACGGCGTCGGGCCGTTCATCCTTCAGGAAGTTGACAAAGCGTGAGATATCGCCGTCGACATTGAACAGAACCGATTTATACCCGATCGACTGGACGGCGCGTGCGATATCCTCGCATTCCTCGAGGACGCCGACCTCGGAGAGGTCGGAAAGCATTTCGTCGCTCGGGAGGACCAGTTTGCCGCCCTCCTGGAGAACGCCGGCCTCGGAAATAAATTTGCGACCGGCCTGGGTCTCGATGGTGGGTTCATTATAGACAATGGCGATGGTAAGCTTTTTCCTCATGAATGCTCCTTGTAGGTATGTGAGGACGGGGTCTGCTTATCGAGCAATCCGCAGCGCTGTGCTGCCATGGCAAGGACGCTCTGGATGAGCTGGTTATAGGAAAGGCCCGCGGCGCGGGCGGCCTTTGGAAAGCACGAGTTATCCTCCGGGTTCGGGAGTATGCCCGGAAGCGGGTTCAGCTCGAGGATATGGGCTCTGCCCGAGTGATCGAGTCTGACATCGATGCGGCACCAGTCGCGGCAGCGGAGGATCCGGTACGCCTGTTTACAGATTGCTTCGATCTCACTGCGGAGCTGTGGAGAAAGTTTCGCAGGGCACTCAAAGATATCCAGGGGTGCGCTTGCCCGATCCCAGATCCATTTCGCCTCGTACGAATAGATCGGATTGACGCCTGCCGGGAGGGAATCAAATTTTATTTCCACGACGGGAAGTGGAGTGACGCTGTCGCCGTTTCCCATCATGGCGACGGTAAATTCCCTGCCGGTGAGATATTCCTCAACCAGGGCGGGTTCATGATAGAGCGCGACGACCCTCTCAATTTCCCGCTGCAGGTCGGACCGTGACCCGGCGAGAGAGGAGTTAAAAATGCCCTTACTTGAGCCCTCGTGGAGGGGTTTCACCATGACGGGAAATGGCAGGGAGAGATCCCCCACTTCAGAAATGTCCCGGACGACCGCAAAGCGGGGGGTCGGCAGAGAATAGTAGGCCAGAACCTCCTTTGCGCGTGATTTATCGAGGCAAAGAGCGAGGGTAAGCGGATCGGACCCTGTATAGGGGATCTGCAAAAGTTCCAGGATAGCGGGGATCTGGGCTTCGCGGGAAACACCGTGCAAACCTTCTGCGATATTGAACACGATCTCGGGGCGGATCGCCTTCAACTGATCGAAGGCATTCTCATCGGCTTCGATAGCGGTGACACGATGGACTTCTTCGAGTGCCTGGCGGACGGCGGCGATGGTCGCCGGGGAGTCCCATTCGGCATACAGATCGGAAACGTTTTCTACGATGGTGGATTGTACGGCGTGCGATGTGAGAGAAGTGAAGCGTTCTCCCTCAAAACTCGGAGGCTCAGTTGTATCATCCGTTCCGGATTGTTGTGACGTATCTTCCTTTTTCTGATTATACACAAGCGCGACGTTCATCGGACTGATGTTCGTAGGAAGATCTAACAAGTAACTCGTGCAATCCTCTCACATTGTTCAACAATTTTTTTTCTCCCTTTGGTACAACGTTCCCGCGTCTGCATCAGTAATATAATCATTTTATACATTTTGTCAAGAAAAAAATGCATTTTGATGACAAAAATCCGACCGGTGAGATCACTGTTCGGATCACGGGAGGATGCATGCGGGGTAAAAAAATTTTCCGGAGAGGATCTCAACCGACCTGAATGAATGCAAGTGCATCCTTCCACCGTTGGGTGAAATATTTCCGGAGGGAATGATGAGCGGAGGAACGAAGATGGGGATCGATCTCGATGATGTTGAATGCTTCACGCCGGGCGGTGGTAAGGATCTCGCCGTCGGTGACAAGGTTTGCGATCTGAAGTTCGGGCAGACCGCTCTGGCGCGTACCAAAATATTCGCCCGGACCCCTCAAATCCAGGTCAATTTCCGCAATTTTAAATCCGTCGGAGGTTTCGAGCATCGTTGATACTCTCTTCACCGCCTTCTGTCGCTCGGAATCATCCGCAGGGAGTCCGGGCAGCGATGATCTGCTCTTGATGCTGGCAGCCATCCAGTCCGGGACCACCAGGAGGCAATACGACTGATCGGCGCCGCGGCCCACTCTACCCCGGAGCTGGTGAAGCTGAGACAATCCGAAGCGTTCGGCATGTTCAATGACCATGACCGAAGCATTCGGAACGTCGATACCGACTTCGATGACGGTTGTGGAGACAAGAATATCGATTTCCCTCCTGATAAACGCGTTCATGACCGAATCTTTTTCAGCCGAATCCATCCGGCCGTGGAGCAGACCGACGCGGAGATCGGGGAACACCTGACTTTTGAGCGTTGCATAGCTCTCGGTCGCGGCTTTCAGATCAAGTTTTTCTGATTCTTCGACGAGGGGATAGACGATATAAACCTGCCGGCCCGACTCGGCGTGACTCCGGACGAACCGGAGAAGAGAATTCGTCTGAGATTCGGTAAAAAGTACCGATTGAACGGCTTTCCGGTGCTTGGGAAGTTCATCGATGACCGAAACATCGAGATCACCGTAGAGAGTCATCGAGAGAGTGCGGGGTATAGGTGTAGCGGTCATGACCAGGACATCGGGATGAGGGGAGGATGTGTCGGGGTTCAGGGCTTTTTCCCTGAGGGCCATGCGTTGGGCGACGCCGAAGCGGTGTTGTTCATCGATAATGACAAGACCCAGCTTTGCGTACTCGACGCCAGACTGGATCAGGGCGTGTGTGCCGATGACAATCTGTGCGGAGCCGTTTCTGATATCCTCCAGGAGATCCTCACGGAGTTTCGCCCGCTGGCCGCCGAGGAGGAGGCGGATAGTGACGGGGAGATCCTTCAGGAGTGTGGTGAGGGTTGCATAATGCTGTTCGGCGAGGATTTCGGTTGGAGCCATAAAGGCGGTCTGATAGCCGTTTTCGACGGCGATGAGCATCGTAAGAAGGGCGACGATCGTCTTCCCGCTCCCGACATCCCCCTGGAGAAGGCGGTTCATCGGTTTAGGGGATTTCATGTCGTCGGTGATATCCTTGATGACCCTCCGCTGGGCATGTGTGAGATCGAAGGGAAGTGAATCGACGAGTCTCCGCGCGAGGGAACTCTGGACATTAAAGGAGATCCCGAACGCATCCGATTTGATGCTGTTCCTGCGGACGGCCAGAAGGAGCTGGATAGAAAAAAGCTCGTCAAACTTCAGCCGTTTCCGGGCTGACTGGAGTGATGTTTCCGAATCCGGAAAATGGATCTGGGTGATGGCCTCCTTCAGGACGGGAAGATCGAGGCGGATGCGGATATCGTCGGGGAGGGGGTCCTCGATCGCGTCGCGGTATTCATCGACGACGGTTCTGAGGATCCTCCGCAGGCCCTTGACATGGAGGTTCACATTTTTGAAATCCTCCCCCGAGCCGTATTTCGGGATAATGCCGCCGGTATGGAGAAAACCGTCGGGACCCGTCTCCTCCTCATCGAACGTCATGCGGTCGATGGAAGGATGGACGAACTGCGGGCGGCTGCGGTAGCTGGTGACTTTACCCGAGACGGCGATCGTTTCTCCGGGTGAGAACGCTTTTTTAAAATACGTGACGCTCCTGAAAAAGATCAGCGGGATTGATCCCGTCGCATCGCGGAGGATGATAATGACGCGTTGCCGGGGAGGGCGGCCGACGAGATCGACCCTATGGACCGAACCGATGACTGTTATCCACTTCCCGGAGTCGGTGAAACTGCGGAGGTTATCGATTGTCGACACCTGCTGGAGGTCGATATAATCGAACGGGAAATAATAGAGAAGGTCGCGGACCGTACGGATGCCGCGCTCCTCAAGGACCTCGGCGCGTTTCGGGCCGATACCCTTGACATACTGAACGGGTGCATCGAGGGAACTATTCCCCTGGGGGAGGTTGTTCATAGAAGAAAAGATACGCACCAATGAAAAAAATAGCAATCGGGATCACAAAACGGCCGGTGAAGTGACCGCCCCGGAAGACGTTATTCCAGTTCACCTTTCGCGACGCGCGTCATAAGATCCGAGGTGGCGATAATGGGATCCCGGTCCTCGAACAGCACATGGTAGACCGCATTGACGATGGGAAGATCGACGTTATATTTTTTCCCGAGATCGTGGACGGATCGGGTGGTGGCGACGCCTTCGGCGACCATGACCATGTCCTTCAGGACGTCCTGCAGCCTCCTCCCCTTTCCGATCTCCTCGCCCACATATCTGTTGCGGCTCAGTTTGCTCATGCAGGTGACGATAAGGTCGCCGATCCCCGACAGGCCTGCGAAGGTATGCTGCTGGGCGCCCATGCAATTGCCGAGGCGGGCGATTTCAGCGGTTGCGCGTGTCATGATGGCGGCCTTGGTATTATCGCCGAAGCCCGCGCCGTCGGCGATCCCGGCGCCGATGGCGATGACATTCTTGATCGAGCCCGCAAGTTCCACCCCGCGGATATCCTGGCTGGAATAGATCCGGAAATACGGAGTCATGAACACCTGTTGGACCTGTTTTGCGGTATCAAGGCTGCTGGAGGCGGCAACGACTGCGGTAGGGATCTGGCGTGCAACCTCCTCGGCAAAACTCGGTCCCGAAAGAGTCACGATATGTTCGCTCCGGAGTGACGGCACGGCGTCCCTGAGCACTTCCGAGACCGTAAGGAGGGAGGAATTTTCGATCCCCTTCGCAACATTGACGACGATCGTGGACCGGAAATCGAACCCTTCGAGACCCGATGCGACGGTCCGGACAAACTGAGCGGGGACGGCCGCGACGATCAGCTCGGCCTTCTGGACGGCCGCCTGGAGGTCGCTGGTGATGATAATCTCCTGTGGGATAGAAAAACCGGGAAGGAGCCGGACATTCTCGCGTGCATCGCTCAGGGCCTGGGTATGTTCGGCGCGGTGGCCCCAGAGGACCACCTCATGTGCGTTATAATTGAGGAGAATTGCGAGTGTCGTCCCCCAGCTTCCGGCACCCAGGACAGTTATGCGCATCCCGATATCCCGGTCAGACTGCACCCACCGGGAGACATCCGGGTGGGGAAGCTATTTTTTGGGGAGATGAATCCGCGAGAGCCGGTGCTCGGTTCCATCGAGGAGTCGGCGAATGTTGGCCCGGTGATTATAGACAAGAAGGAAGCAGATACCGACGCTGAAAAAAATAAGTGTATGATATCCCTGCAGTTGCGCATGAAAGATATTATGACGGAAAAACATCGCCAACGGAAACGAAACGGCTGCGGTAATCGATCCCAGTGAGACATACCGTGAGAGCAGAAAGACAACCCCAAAAACGCCGATCGCGACAAGGACTTCGATCGTCGCCAGGCCAAGCAGAACCCCGCCGGCGGTTGCCATGCCCTTCCCGCCCCGGAATCCGCCGAACGCCGTCCAGACGTGGCCCAGAATCGCCGCACATCCCGCAATGATCCGGACAACCGTGACATCGGTAAACGGGGTCGCATTATGAAACGGTATCGGTCCGTACATGAGCTGGGTCACCACCATTGTGGCGATATACCCTTTGACGACATCGATGGCGATCACGACCATACCTGAAGGATACCCCAGCACACGGATGACATTGGTTCCGCCGGCATTGCCGCTTCCGTGATGCCGGATATCGATCCCTTTCAGCAACTTCGTCATGATGATACTGGTCGGGAATGAACCTACCAGGTAGCTAAGAACGATGATTATCGCTAGTGGAAGCATACATCTTCCTTGTTATGATGGTCACTCATGGACATAATATAGCACAATTCAGAAGAAAATCAAGAATCTGTGTGGGCATGGCGGTGCCGATAAACGATCTGGGCAAGGTCGAGGTCCTCGCGGGTGGTGATTTTGATGTTATCATAGCTTCCGTCGACCACCTTCACCCTCCCTCCGATTTTTTCAACCAGGCCGGCGTCGTCGGTGGCATAATAGCCGCTGATCATTGCGGTCTGGTATGCTCGGTAGAGGAGGGGGAATTCAAAGATCTGGGGTGTCTGGACGAGCCACAGGTCATTGCGCGGCGGGGTATCGGCGACGAACATCTCCGGGCCTGTCTGTTTCACGGTCTCTCTCGGCTGGACGGCAGGTACTGCGGCGCCGAACTCCTTCGCGGCAAGGAGGATCCGGTGAACCAGCTCATCGTCGAGGAACGGGCGGACGCCATCATGGACTGCGACGTATTCGATATCGGCGTCCGCCAGGCGCTGCAAACCCTTCCAGACCGAGTCCTGCCGTTCAGCGCCCCCTTCGACGACTGCGATGACCTTCGTGAGACCATACCGCGAGGTCAGATCGGACACATCGCGGAGGCAATCGGCGGCTGCAACCACGACGGCGGCATCGATACAGGAGGTGGACTGAATATACTCCAGAACATGCAGGACGATCGGTTTCCCGGCAAGTTCGATGAACTGTTTCGGGAGATCACCTCCGATTCTGGTACCTTTTCCGGCTGCAGGAATTACCGCGCCGACCCGTTGACTGGCCACATTCTCTCGAGAATCATTTCACCAGCATGGCGTCGCCGTAGCTATAGAACCGCCATTTTTCCTTAATCGCCTTTTTATAGGCTTTCATCACAAAATCCCGTCCCGCGAACGCGCAGACAAGCATCAGCAGTGTGGATTCGGGCATATGGAAATTTGTGATCAGGCGGTCGACGATCTTGAAATCGTAGGGGGGGAAGATAAACTTATCCGTCCATCCCTTATTCGCCTTCAGGTGTCCGGTGGTGGTGACGCTTGATTCAAGGGCCCTGACGGTGCTCGTACCGGCGACAAAGACATTCCCCTTGCTGTCGATGGTCCTATTCACGATATCGACAGTTGACTGGGGGATCTCATAATACTCGGAATCCATCTTATGTTTCGAGAGATCCTCCACCTCGACGGCCCTGAACGAACCCAGGCCCAGGTGGAGAAGGACGGGAGCGATTTTGACGCCCTTCTTTTCGATCTGGGTGAGGAGCCGTTTGGTGAAATGGAGTCCCGCCGTGGGAGCGGCGACCGAACCGACGTACTTCGCATAGACAGTCTGGTACGACTCCTTATCCTCCTCCGTCGGATCGCGGTTGATATAGTGCGGCAGGGGGGTGACGCCGATGCGTTCGACGACCTTAAAGAGGTCGTTCTTATAATTAAACCGGACGGTGCGGCCGCGCGAGGTGGTATTATCGATAACCTCGCACCAGATCTTGCCGTCGTCGAAGTAGATTTTATTCCCGATGCGGACCTTCCGGGCCGGGTCGACGATGACATCCCAGATCCCCTCGTCGTGGTTCAGTTCGCGGAGGAGGAACACCTCGATTTTGGCGTTGGTCTTCTCCTTGCGTCCGAAGAGTCTCGCGGGGAAGACGCGCGTCTGATTGACGACCAGGCAGTCCCCCTTGGTGAAGTACTCGATGATATTACTGAACCGCGTCTCATCGATACCTTCATTCGAGCGGGTCATGACCATGAGCCGGGAGGAGTCGCGGGGTTTTGCGGGATACTTCGCGATGAGATTCCGGGGCAATGGATATTTGAAATCAGAAAGTTTCATGATCTGTTTACCTTTCTCAAAGTCTCACGATTCGATAATTTTCCTGGGGCGGGGGTAACCATATCCCCGTCACTTCCTTTTCTTTTTGGCTGCTGTCCGGGACTTTCGCAGTCCTGCCTGTGCTGCCGCGAGCCGTGCGATGGGGACGCGGTAGGGCGAGCAGCTGACGTAATTAAGATCGAGCGAGGCACAGAATTCGATCGACTTGGGGTCGCCGCCGTGTTCGCCGCAGATACCGACCTTGAGTTCGGGCCGGGTGGTGCGGCCGGCTCTGACGGCGATATCCATCAGACCACCGACGCCGCGGGTATCGAGTGTCTGGAATGGGTCCTTTTCAAAAATACCATGTTCCAGGTAGCTCGGCAGAAACGAGGCGGAATCGTCGCGTGACAGGCCCAGGGTCGTCTGGGTCAGATCGTTCGTTCCGAACGAGAAGAACTCCGCCGTGGCGGCGATTTCGTCGGCGGTAACGGCGGCGCGGGGGAGTTCGATCATCGTACCCACGAGGTATTTCACCTTCACGCCATACTCGGCGAACACCTCATCGGCCACGCGCCGGACGATCTTTTCCTGCTGCAGCAATTCGGCGCTATAGCCCACCAGGGGGATCATGATTTCCGGGTGGATATCAATGTTCTCCTTTTTCACGATGCAGGCGGCCTGAAAAATCGCGCGGGCCTGCATCTCGGTGATCTCGGGGTAGACGATACCGAGGCGGCATCCGCGGTGACCGAGCATGGGATTAAACTCATGCATCCGTGACATCCGCTGGAGGATTTTCTCCCTGGGTATCCCGCTCTTGGCCGAAAGCTGGTCGATCTCCTTGTCGGTATGGGGGAGAAACTCGTGGAGGGGTGGATCAAGCGTCCTGATCGTGACGGGGCGGTCCTTCATGACCTTGAAAATCCCGACAAAATCGCCCCTCTGCATCGGAAGGAGCTTGGCGAGTGCGCGGCGTCTCCCCGCCTCATCGTCGGAAAGGATCATCTCGCGGACGGCATCGATCCGGTCTCCGCCGAAGAACATATGTTCGGTGCGGCAGAGGCCGATACCCTCGGCGCCGAACGCGACGGCGACCTCGCACTGATCCGGCTGATCGGCGTTGGTGCGGATTCTGAGCTTCCGGAACCTATCCGACCACTGCATGAGTTTCGTGAACATGGAATACATCTGCGAACCGCCGGAGAGGGTTTCCTTATCGACGAGGATTCTGATGACATCGGAGGGTTTCGTTTTCAGCTGACCCTCGATGACCTCGCCGGTGGATCCGTCGATCGAGATATAGTCCCCTTCGCGGATCGACCGGCCGGATACGGAAATGGTTCTCTTCTGATAGTCGATATTCAGTGCGCCGCATCCCACGACGCAGACCTTTCCCATCTGGCGGCCGACCAGGGCCGCATGTGATGTCATGCCGCCGCGGGCCGTCAGAATGCCTTCCGAGGCATTCATCCCCTTGATATCCTCCGGCGATGTTTCGATGCGGACAAGGATGACACGTTCTCCCCTTCTTTTCCACTCCTCGGCATCGGAGGCATTAAACACGACGCGGCCCGTTGCGGCGCCCGGGCCGGCGTTGAGGCCCTTGGCGAGCAACCGCCCGCTGGTGACGGCAGCATTCTTCTCCTCGTAATCGAAGACCGGTCTGAGGAGTTGATTCAGCTGTTCGGGTTCGATGCGGAGGACGGCATCCTCGGGTTTTATCAGCTTCTCGTCGACCATATCGACGGCGATGCGCAATGCGGCAAACCCGGTCCGTTTCCCGTTCCGGGTCTGGAGCATATACAATTTCCCCTTTTCAATCGTAAACTCCACATCCTGCATCTCGCGGTAGTGGTGCTCGAGGATCTTTCGCACCTTCAGCAGCTGGCGGTGGATGTCGGGGTAGCGTTCTGCGAGCCTGTGGATGGCCAGGGGAGTACGGACGCCTGCGACGACATCCTCCCCTTGCGCATTGAAGAGAAACTCGCCATAAAACACGTTCTCACCTGTCGAGGGATTGCGGGTAAAGGCGACGCCGGTTCCGCAATCGTCGCCCATATTGCCGAAGACCATGGTCTGGACGTTGACGGCGGTTCCCCAGTCGGCGGGGATATCGTTGAGTTTCCGGTAGGCGATGGCGCGTTCATTCGTCCAGGAATTGAACACCGCGCCGATGGCGCCCCAGAGCTGTTCGAGGGGATCCTGCGGAAAATCCTTCCCGAGCTTGCGGCGGATTTCCTCCTGGAACTCGCGGACGAGGTCGCGCAGGTCGGCCGCGGTGAGGTCGGTGTCATTATGGACGCCCCGGATCATTTTTTTCCGTTCGATGATCACCTCGAAGGGGTCCCTGTCGTCCTTATGGACGGGTTTCAGGCCCATCACGACATCGCCGTACATCTGGACAAGCCGGCGGTAGGAATCATAGGCGAAGCGTTCATTTCCGGTCTTACTGATCAGGCCCTGGATCGTCTGGTCGTTAAGGCCGAGATTGAGAATCGTATCCATCATCCCCGGCATCGAGGCACGGGCACCGGACCTGATGGAGACAAGGAGGGGATTCTTGAGATCGCCAAACTTCTTTCCGGTGAGTCTCTCCACCTTCTGGAGGGCGGAGAGGACATTCTTCTTAAAATCCTTCGGCAGCGCGCCGTGATGTTTGAGAAAATAATTGCAGACTTCGGTTGAAATCGTAAATCCGGGTGGAACCGGCAATCCGATGTTCGTCATTTCAGCGAGATTCGCACCTTTTCCTCCGAGCAGTTCCTTCATATCGGCACGGCCGTCAGCCTTCCCCCCGCCAAATGAATATATCGTTCGTTGTTTCATTCTGTGACCTTTTGTTATGATTGTTCAATGAAAACCGAAATTGAAGCCAAAAACCCTTCCAACAATCTTTTTGCAAACGGATTATCAGCATCATCCATGCGCTCGGGGTGATACTGCACCAGCTCAAAGAACGGCAGCCCGGAGGATGGATCCATCTCCAGGGCCTCGATGATACCATCCTCGGACCGGGCGACGGCGTGGAGCGTGGGTGCTACGCGGTCGACCCCCTGGTGATGCGATGAATTGACCGTCCCTTCCCTCTGGCCTGTTATCGCACCGAGGCCCGACGCTGGTTGGACGATGATCTTATGGCGGCACTCCCAGGTGTCGCACCGGTGGGACGGGTATCCCGATTCCTCGAGATCCGGAAAAAGGGTTCCGCCGAAATGCACATTTGCAAGCTGCAATCCGCGGCATATACCGAGAACGGGGATGCCGCGCTGGAGGGCGCGGTCCAGGAGTTTCCGTTCAAACTCATCCCTGCGGATATCCGTCGAGGTAATCCTGGGATGATTGCTGGGTCCATGGTAGAGGGACGGATCGACGTCATGGCCGCCCGTAAGGAGAAGGCCGGAACAGGATCCGGACGTCTGCGCATTACCGAGGCTATAGGAGAGCCTGACACTTTCGAGAGGAACCCCGCCGGTCTGAAGCCAGGTCAGATACTTCTGGAACTTATGTTCCGAGCCCATCGTATCGGTCACCCCAATCCTGATCATGCGGTCACCCCGGCTGTTGTATTCAGCAGCGATTGGAACTCCCCCTCCCGATCGCGGAACGAGAGGCGGATCTCCAAAAAATAGCAGACGCCGGAGGGAAAAATTTGGGAGAGTCTGGCGGAATCGGACCTGACGGCATCCTTTTCGGTTGTGACGACCATCGAGGCGCCGGATGACCGGAACTCCTTCCCGAGATGATCATATTCTTCATCCGTAAGGGCATGGTGGTCGGCAAAACTCGTAAATTCCCTGACAACAAATCCGGCCGACTGCAGCGTCGACAAAAAGTTTTTAGGTTTCGCGATGGCGCAGAATGCCAAGCAATCCCTTTTAAGAGTGTTGTTCAGACTGATCCGTTCACCCGTACTCATGCGGGTCAGGTTCACCGGTTCAATCTCCGCATGATAGCAGGTGACATCGGTGTACTGTCGCACAATCTTCACGGCCCTTGAGAGGGAATCCCCGCAATTCAGGAGGATCACCGCCTGTGCCCGCCGGAGGGAGGTCGGGGATTCCCGCAGCCTGCCCGCGGGCAAGAAATGAAGACCCTCGAGAAGTTCCCGGCCATCGATGAGGACGATGTCGAGGTTCCTCCGGAGCCGGCGATGTTGAAAGCCGTCGTCGAGGACGATGACATCGGGATGGAGCGAATCGCACATCACAGCAGCTCCGCGGAGCCGGTCCTCGTCGACGACGACCAGGGCCTCAGGGAACTTCCTTGCGATCTGGTAGGGCTCATCGCCCGTGGTATCTGGGGATCCGGAGAGTGTATTTCCGTCGGACACGACAAGTGTGCCGCGCGTTGAGCGGCGATACCCGCGGCTGAGGACGCCGGTCCTGGCCTTCCGGCACAAAAAGTGACGGACAATATATTCGGTCGCGGGGGTTTTGCCGTTTCCGCCCGCGGTGATATTCCCGACCGAGATGACGGGCACATCAACGCTTCCCGACGGTAGAAATTTCCTGTCATAACACCAGTTCCTGACGCCGGTTGCCGCGGCATAGAGCGGGACAAGGGGCATTGACCAGGGGGCGATATCATCAAGAAGAGCATTCATCGAGCAAGAGCGATAACCGTATCGGCGACGCGGGCTGAGGCGCCGGGTGTGCCGAGTTTTTCCCTGATCGAACCGAGCAGGGTGGATATTTGGCATGTCCGTTCGTCGTCGCCGAGGAGGGATTCCCCTTCCCGGGCGAGCCGGTCGGGTGTCACCTGGCTCTGGATCAGCTCGGGTACAATCCTTTTCCCCGCAACAATATTGACCAGCCCGATGGTTTTGATGCGGACCAGGAGGCGGGCGATCCAATATGAAAGCCAGGATGTCTTATAGACAACGATCATGGGGGTCTGGTAGCAAGCCGTTTCGAGCGTTGCCGTGCCCGAGGTGACAAATGCAAGGTCGGAGTTTTTCATGACATCATACGTCGCATGCTGAATGAGTGTGACGGAGCCGGTATCGCGGATAAACGACTTCACAAAATCCATTTCAAGGATTGACGACACACCGACGGCGATCTGCAGGTTGAAGCGGTCCTGGAGAATCCGCGCGGCGCCGAGCATCTGCGGAAAAATCCTTTCCAGCTCCTGTTTCCGGCTGCCGGGGAAGAGGCCAAGAATCCTCCTGTCGGAGGAAAGTCCCCATCGCTTGCAGAAATCCTCTCTTGGCTGTGGTTCGGTCAGAATTTCGAGCAAGGGATGGCCGACAAAATCGACATCTATCCCCTCGTTCTTGTACAAATCCACCTCAAACGGAAAAACGACAAGCATCTTATCGATCGTATTCTTCATTTTCCTGACGCGGCCCGGATTCCAGGCCCAGACCTGGGGGCTGATATAATACACGACTTTCATCCCCTTACCGCGTATCCTGCGGGCAAAGCGCAGGTTAAATCCCGGGTAATCGATCAGCACCACGACATCCGGCCTGCGCCGGTCAAGGAGCACCCCGAGTGTGCGTTCGACCGATCTGAGAAGCGGCAGGTGCTGGACGACCTCCCAGAATCCCATCACGGAAAGTTCCCGGATATGGTAAACGAGGTCCATGCCTGCAGCCTGCATTTTATCCCCGCCGATCCCATAGATTTCGCAGCCGGGATTGCGCCGTTTAAGTTCCCGTACGACTCCGGCCCCGTGCAAATCGCCTGAAGCTTCACCAGCAATCATCATCACGCGCATAGACCCGTTCATCTCCGCCATAACCAGATACCGAGAAGGACAGCTGTCAGCAGGGCGATAGCCTGGAGAGATCTTTTTTCCGATATGAAGCCGCGTTTCCAGTCAAGTACGGGCTGCTCATGTTTCCCGCCGGTATAACGCGACAGTGCGGGAAAGAACCTTGGTACCGCCCGGCAATAATCGGCATACTCCTGAGCAAAAACCGTCCGCAGGTACTCTTCCTCGAGGCTTACAATGAGCGAATACTGCCAGAAGAAATAGACAAGTGCCACCAGTGCCAGTGCGGGTGTATTTGCCATGACACCGGTTCCGCAATACATCAGGATATTGCCGATATAGAGCGGATTGCGGACATAGGCAAAGGGTCCTGTGGTGATCAGGAATGTACCGCCGACCGGTCCGGTCGTTCTCGTTTCGGAACCGGCTATAGCCACGCCCCACAACCGGATAAACTCGCCGAAAGCGATAATGACCAGACCGGCAACAATACTCACTATCGTGGGTGCGGCGAAAAAGACCATGGCGATGAGAAACGGGATCGGCGTATAAGACCGGGATTGAAAAAGCCGTTGACGGAAGTCCATCCGGGCAGTCCCTTCAACCCCCGAGGAACGCGTCTCTGCGTGCACGTTCAGCCTGTTTCCCTTTCCGGAAGAATCTCTTCCCGGGCTGGGTGAGGGCCCTGGTGAACCGTTCCTGGACATCGGCGAAAGAGCGATATTCGAAATATGATATATTTTCACGTTGACAATAGCGCAAGAGGTCATCCTTGGCAAAAACCACGTCGGCATAGCCGGCGGGGCATCTGTCGGAATATCCTTCCCCGATATAGACGATGATATCGTCATCGGCCGACGCCGACAGGATATGATTCCTTTTGCAGCAGGCGCACCGGTCGCAGACCTCATCCTGGTATGGAAATTCCGGCACAAACCGGACCATCGAATCATTCCCACTGGCGAGGAAGTTCAGATGATTGGAAAAAAACCGGACACCCGAAAGCCCATAATGTGACAAAATCCTGCCGATATAGTAATCCATGCCATCGCTCAGGACGGTGATCTCGTGTCCCGCCTGGCGGCAGTACCGGACAAAGGCGGGGAACGTCGGATCGATTTCCTGTTTATCGAGAAAGGCATCGAGTGCGGCCGTGGGGACATCGCCGCAGGCTGCGGATTCGCGGCGGAAGCACTCGGCGGCGGAAATCCGTTCCTGGTGGTACTCGTCGATAATCCCGGCGCACACCCTGCCGCCAAAATGTTCGAACATGGCATCACCGACATCGCAGGCGGTAATGGTGCCGTCAAAATCAATGAAAATTTTCAGCATCGCTGATGACCGTCTCAAGGTAACGTGCAGACCGAAGCAGTGCGGAAATGATCAATTGCTTACTGTTGCAGACCGTACGCGCGCCTCCTCGTTGAAGCGCACCGTAACGATCTTTGAAATTCCTTCTTCCTCCATTGTCACGCCATAGAGCGCGCTTGCGGCCTCCATCGTGCGTTTATTATGAGTGACAACGATAAACTGGGTGTTATTTGAAAACTTTTTGAGAATATGCGTGAAGCGGTCGATATTCGAATCATCGAGCGGTGCATCAACCTCGTCGAGGATACAGAACGGGCTCGGTTTGACGAGGTAGATGGCAAAAAGGAGCGCGATTGCCGTCAGGGTCTTCTCACCGCCTGAGAGGAGGTCGATGGATGTCGGCCGTTTTCCCCGGGGTTTGGCGATAATTTCGATGACAGCCTCGAGCGGATCGACATTTTCCTCTATGAGGAGGTCGCATTCGTCCCCCTCCATAAAGAGCTCCTTGAAGATCGTCACGAAGTTTTCGCGGATCTTGGTAAAGGTCTCCATGAAAATCCTCTGGGCGGTGGCATTGATCTCATCGATCGTGCTGAGAAGCGTTTTTTCCGCCTCCAGGAGGTCATCCCGCTGCTGGGTGAGGAAGGAGAGTCGTTCACTCTCGACGGTAAATTCATCGAACGCGGCGAAATTGATCGCGCCGAGGACGCGGATCCGTTCCTTGAGATTTTTCACCTCTTCCCGCCGCTGGGCGAAGTCGACCCATTCATCCTCGGGGTAGGTCTTCAGCTGGAGGTCGAGTTCAAACTCCTCCTTCGCGCGGAGTTTCAGGTGTTCGATATTCGACCGGATCTCGGAAATCTTCATCTCCATGTCATGGAAGGCGGTGGTCATGTCGTCGTGGAGCCGCCGTTCGTCCTTGATCTTGAGTTCGATCTGGTGGATCGTATTCCGCTGATTCTGGTAGGTCTGTTCGATCTCCTTCTTCTCCCGTTCGAGCGTGACAAGATGTTCGCGCCCCAGGAGAAGCTCCCCGTTCAGGCGCTCGTTTTCGCCGGTGAGGCGGGTGATTTCCTCGCGGGCGTGTGTGATCTCCTCATCGCGCCTGCGGAGGGTCAGGGCAATATCGTTCATGCGGGCAGTCGCGCGTTCCATATCGCGGTCGACATTCCGGATTTCGCCCTGGAGGGTCACGACGCGGATTTCAAGATCATTGACGAGCTTTGTGCGTTCATTCAACAGCGCCTGGAGGGACTCGAGTTCGCGGATACTGCGCTGGGCGAGGAGTTCCTGTTCCTTCTTGGTATTTTCGATGTTCAGTGTTTCCGTGCTGACAAGTTCATGATCCCCTTTGAGTGAAAGGATCTCATGTTCAACGCCGGTGATTTCCGCGTGGTTGCGGTCGATGCCGTCATGGGCCCGTCGTTTCTCGAACTCGAGCTGGGCGATGCGCATCTCCACGCCGGTCATCTCCTTTTCGATCGCCTTGACGGCATCGAGGAAAGGTTTTACATGGCTTGCCTCATACAGCTGGGAAAGACGCCGCTGTTCGGTGACAAAATCCTTCCCCTTCTTTTCGAGCGCATGGATCTCGTTTTTCAGCTCCGCGATCTGTGATTTCCTGCCGATGGAATCCCCCTCATCGAACCTGCGGCTCCCGCCCCTGATCACGCCCGAACTGGTGACGACCTGTCCGTCGGGGGTGATGCAGCGGACGCCGCTGCGGCTGGCGAAGATTTCCCGGACGGAATCGAGGGATTCGACGATCAGGACATCATCGAGCAAAAAGTTCACCAGCGGCCGGAATCGTTCTTCGCACTGAACCACATCGACGGCGCGGACGCAGGCCGGAGGAGCGGGGGTTTGCCGTTTCCGGGCGATGCGCGGGACCCACTGGAGGCAGATAAACGTCGCCTTGCCCTGATCGTGGCGCTGCAAATCCTCGACGGCCGCGTACCCGTCCTCGACCGTATCAACGACAAGCACGTGGGAAAGATCGGCGAGGGCGGCCTCGACGGCGGCGCGGTATTTTTCCGGCGCCTCGACGACGGCGCCTATGGTCGCGATCTGTTTCTTCTGCCAGGCCTCATGGCTCAGCAGATACTTCACCCCCTGGGACACCCCCTCGTTGGACTCAATCATGCGGCGGACAAAATCGATCCTGGATTTCTTGTGATCGATTTCGCTGGTATTCTCAAGAATCAGTTTCCGGAGATTTTCGATCGCGTCGTGAATCTCCTTCCTTTTGGTCTCCTGTTCGACGAGCCTGAGTTCGGCCTCGGCAAAGAGTTTCCTGAGCTCCTTATCCTTCAGTGTGAGCTGTGAGATACTCTCCTCGTTCCGTTTGATATCCTGGCTGTAGAGCTCGTTATCCTCCATCGACCGGTCCATCCGCCCTTTCAGATTATCCATGCGCGTCTTGAGGCGTTCCTGCTCGCCGCGTTTCTGGACGATATCGTGTGCCAGGGAGAGGACCATATCGTTGAGTTTCTGGACTTCATCCTTTTTCCCGGCGACCTGGGTTTCGGTTTCCAGGTATTCGGTCTTCGCTCGGGAATAATCTGTTTCAGCTACGGTGTGATCATGTTTCAGAACATCGCCGCGTTCATGAAGGGCTGTAGTTTCCTGTGTCAGTGCGCCTTCCTGGCGGTGCAGATCGGCCTTCTCCGATGTAAACCGGCCGATATTCGTCTCGAGAGAATTCTTCCTCTCGTTGGCGACAAGAATCTTCTCCTCGAGCCGGTGGATGAGATCCGTATGGGCGGAGACCTCCTGTTGTTTGGCGGTGAACTGCTGTTCGGTCTCCGTCATGCGGCTGCGGAGCTCTTCCAGCAGATCCTCGCGTTCCTGGAGTTCGCGGTCGACCGTAGATTTCTGTTCGCCGGTCTGGCCGAGTTTGGCTACGATGGGAGTAAGTTTTTGCTGGAGGTAGGCATATTCCCGTTCAAGGAGGTCAACCTCGAGGGTTTTGAGGCGGACCGCGACATCGTTATACTGTTCGGCTTTTTTTGCCTGCCGTTCGAGTGTGGAGACGGTCTTCTGGACCTCCTTGATGATATCGTTGACGCGCATCAGATCCGCCTGGACGTCCTCGAGTTTCCTGAGGGCGGCCTTTCGGCGGTGCTTATATTTCGTCACACCGGCGGCTTCCTCGAAGAGGCGCCGGCGTTCGTCGGTCTTATCGCTGAGGATCGACTCGACCATCTTCAGTTCAATGACGGAATAGGCATCGCTCCCCATTCCGGTATCCATAAACAGGTCGAGGATATCCTTCAGGCGGCAGGGGACCTTGTTGAGCTGGTACTCACTCTCCCCGGACCGGAAGACGCGCCGTGTGACGGTGACGACGCTATACTCGGTGGGGAGGATCCCCTTGGTATTTTCAATCGTGAGGGAGACCTCGGCCAGACCCAGGGGTTTCCGGTTTTTCGTCCCGTTGAATATGACATCCTCCATTTTATCGCTCCGGAGGGTGCTATAGCGCTGTTCGCCGAGGGCCCACCGGATGGCATCGACGATATTGGTTTTCCCGCAGCCGTTCGGACCGACGATGGCGGTCACGCCGGAATCGAAGGAGACCTCGATACGCTGGGCGAACGACTTAAAACCGATTATTTCGATTTTCGAGAGATACATGCCGTTTTTTATGCCGGATTCCGGACCGAATCGATAATATAGCGCATATAGAGCGAGGTGGAGAGCGTATAATCAAGATAGCTATAGAGCGCCGCACCTGCAACAACGATAATGACCATCGAGACGAGGTAAACCTTAAAAAGGTAGACGTCGTAGATAATGGAGATTCCCTTCAGCAATCTGATAAAGGCCCAGAGGGTGATGACGCCGACGAGTACCGCCATCGGGACGATATAAAAATCGGTCTCCATCGAGAGGCGGTAGAGCACCATCACGACGGGGATCAGGAGGATATAGGGCAACATCGACCACATCGTGATGGAGAATGTGTGATAGAAGTAGACCTGGGCGCGGACGACGACCGAGCAGGCCCGGATGATGACGCTCAGAAGGAGCAGTTTCAGAAATACGACCACAGAAAAGACGAGGATAAACTGAAAGGGGCGCCAGATGAGTTTGACCAGCCATTCCTTCATCCCGTCGGAGAGCACCTGGGAGAGAAGATTATCGAGGACAATATTATCCCTGTAATGGTACAGCACGCTCGAAAGGAGGGTGGCCCAGGTGATCGATATGATGATGGAGAGAAAGAGGGAATGGGAATAGAGGAGGATCTTCTGATCGCGCACATCGGCAAAAAAGTTATACGTCCGGAAAAGCGACCTGTTGACGCAATCCCGGAACCTCCGGTTGCCGTTATAGAGGAAGAAAAACGAGAGAAGCGCGACAATGCCCGCGATGACATAAATCACGGGAGCATTGGAGGAATAGTTTCCGACGGGCAGGGCCTGGATCTTTTCGCCGTTATAGAGGGCGCGGATGACATCAAACGCGGTCCGCTTGTCCCGGTCGACGCTGACGATCCCCATGGAGATGATAAACGGATTATGTGAATGGGTTGTGAGCGTCGGTCTGTCGGTCGACCAGTCGTTATACGAGCAAAACACACCGCCGGCGATTTTCGCCTCGGAGATTGCCTGGAACAGCAGCGTAGCGGTTCGGGCCTGGGACTCCATGGAAAGCGGGTCGCTGTATCCGCCGTGGTTGCCCGGTTCGACCTGTTTCCCGTACCGGGTCACCAGCAACGGCTTGTCCCCGTACTGGGATTTCCAGCGGTTGAGCAGTTCGCGGAACTGTTTGCTGTCGGTACCCTGGTAGCAGAATCCCAGAATATCGACATACTCAAAGCAGGGATGGGCGATTGACTGTGAGGAAAAATAGACAGGCCGCCGGTCGATGGATTTGGCGATACTCCTCAGGGATGTGATATACTCGCAGGAACCCGAGGATGCCGCTTCGATACCCTCGCCCAAGCCCCAGGCAAGAACGCTCGGATGCTGTTTATCGCGGTTGATCATCTCCTTCAGATAGGCTGCGGCCATGTCCTGGAAGTAATCCTTGCTGAAAATTTCCTGCGGGACCGATCGCACCGGAATTTCCTCCACAACGAGCAACCCGTAGCGGTCGCATAAATTCAGGACATAGGGATGGGGAGGATACTGAAAGCGGATCAGGTTCGCGCCGAGTGTTTTGATCTGTGTGATATCCTTTTCAATTGCCTCATAGGTCAGAGCTGATCCATACAGCGGGTGATCTTCGTGCCAGATCATGCCGCGGATTGGTTCGATGGCCCCATTGACAAAAAGCCGCCCATTCTGCCACTCAAAGCTCCGGATCCCGACATTCACGTCGTACCGGTCGGTCACCGTCGGCTCCTTGTTGACGATCTTGACAATCTGGACACTGACGACATACAGGTCGGGAGTTCCAGGTGACCAGAGTTTTGGTGAGGGGACCGTAACATCGGCGCTGATATCGGTCGATTTATTCAGCTGATGGCTCAGGGGATAGACGGGGCTTTTGCCGACCACCTCCTGGGACATCTTATCCTGGACCAGCACCTGATAGCCATACGTTTCACCCTGGACAGATGGGACGCCGCGGTCGAGGACCTCTCCCCGTATCTCAAACTTTACACCCTTATTTTCCTTCGGGGGGTCATACGTCACCGCGGCGTTTTCGACATAGAGTTTAGGGGTGGCGAGGATATAGATATCGCGGAAAATGCCGCCGTAGGTTTTCGATCCGCCGACCTGTTGCCGCAGCGGCAATGTCGTCTTCGGTGAGAGTTCATCGTCGACAAAGATCTTGATGCTGTTCTCACTGCCGACCTGGATGATATTCTGGGCGATCGGCATGACGAAGGAGGTATATCCGCCCATATGTCTGCCGACGTAATTTCCGTTGATGGAAATCTCGCTCAGATAGTTTATACCATAGGCCACCAGGGAGAACGTGTATTTGTCGAGCATATCGGGTGTGACCGTGAATGACCTCATGAAGGTCATGGCCGCATTGCCTTCATAGGCCGAGGGGACGGATACCTCACCCCAGGTTTTGCCGTCGGCGGTGAACTTCCACGACCCGGAAAGGTCAATCTTCTTCCGGGTGGAATCGTCGGGGAACATCGCTGCATCCGGTCCGATGCGTGTCGGCTGGCCGTTATTAAAAAACTTTACGTCACCGGGGACTACCTGACTTTTGCCGGACTGTATGAATGTTAGGGGGAGAAGGATGGCGACGGACAGACGCTTCAGCAACCCGATTCTATGTCGCTTTGTCTCGATGACGGGAGATCTGTGATTGTGATGGACCGACCTGCCCCAAAACCGTTCAACAAAACCACAAAAATAAGTCATTTTTGGGGACATTTGAGTTCAATATAATAAAAAAAGGAGGGGAAAGCAATGAAAAATACAGCCTTTTTCAGGAATTATTAAAGGAAAACCTCAGGGAAGAGGCCTGGAACCCTCGGACGGATAAGGTCGTTAGGGAAGGGCTGGAATTAAGGTGATGATCAGACAGCGGCCTGGACGATGGGAAGGAATGAATCGGCTTTCAGGCTCGCTCCGCCGATAAGACCCCCATCGATATCAGGCTCATGGAAAAGGGCATGGGCATTCTGAGGATTAACGCTCCCGCCGTAGAGAATGATAATTTTTTCGGCCTCTGCCCAGGAATAGATCTGGGCAACGAGTTTACGGATCAGTTTATGCACCTGGTTCGCCTGATCGGGGGTGGCGGTTTTACCGGTGCCGATCGCCCAGACAGGTTCATACGCGATAATGACCTTATTGAGCTGGTCGGTGGACAATCCCTTCAGCACCCCTTTCATCTGGGTGGTGATCACCCGATCGGTAATTCCCCCCTCGCGTTCCTGGAGAGTTTCCCCGACGCAGATGATAGGAATCAATCCTGATTCAAGCGCTTTCAGGGCCTTGGTATTGATAAGGTCATCGGATTCGTGGAAGTACTGCCGCCTTTCGGAGTGGCCGACGATGACATAGCTGCATCCTGCGGCCAGGAGCATTTTCGCGGAGACTTCGCCGGTATAGGCGCCGTCGCCGAAGGATGAGACATTCTGCGCGCCGAGTTTAATCCTGGTATTCTGCAGAAGAGACTGTGCGACGACGAGTGATGCAAAGGATGGGCACACAATGACGTCGACCTCATCGCGGAGATCCTTGAGCCGATCAGCCAGTGATCGGACGAGTTCGGCGGTTTCGTGAATATCCTTGTTCATTTTCCAGTTACCGGCCACGACTTTACGTCTCATACATTCCTTTTCCGTTGAATATGACGATAGATCGTTGATGAAGTTCAGGTGGTGCGGAGCGCCTTTGTCACTTTTTCCGCGGCATCCTCAAGCGTGGTCGCAACGGCGAAATTCAGGCCTGACTCTGCAAGAATCTGGCGCGCCTCGGGTGCATTCGTCCCCTCGAGTCTGACGACCACGGGGATGGAAACCTGGACACTTTTCGCCGCTTCGACGACACCGCTTGCGACCCGGTCGCAGCGGACGATGCCGCCGAAGATGTTGATGAGGATCGCCTTCACATTCCTGTCCGAAAGGATAATTTTAAAACCGTTCGAAACCGTCGTGACATTGGCGGTACCGCCGACATCGAGAAAATTCGCCGGTTCGCCCCCGGCAAGCTTGATGATATCCATCGTTGCCATGGCGAGACCCGCGCCATTGACCATGCATCCGACATTGCCGTCGAGTTTGATATAGTTCAGATTGAATTTCGAGGCCTCGATTTCGAGCGGTTGTTCCTCGTCGAGATCCCGCATCTGCATGATTTCCGGGTGCCGGAAGAGTGAATTGTCGTCGAAATTCATTTTCGCATCGAGGGCGAGGACCTCGCCCGTTGTGGTAAGGACAAGCGGGTTAATCTCCGCAAGCGATGCATCAGATTCCTCATAGGCGCGGTAGAGGGCCATGAGGAATTTCACGCCATTTTTAAAGGCGTCGCCTGTCAATCCCAGGCCGAACATGATCTTCCGGGCCTGAAAATCGCGGAACCCGAGAGTGGCGTCGGCATACTCCTTCAGAATCTTTTCAGGGGTTTCGGCGGCAACCTTCTCGATTTCCACACCGCCTTCGGTCGATGCCATCACGACATTTTCAGAGCGAGCGCGGTCCAGTGTAATGCCGACGTAGAGTTCCTTCGCAATGGAAATCCCCTGTTCGATAAGGAGCCGTTTGACAATCTTCCCTTCGGGGCCCGTCTGGTGGGTGACAAGCCTCATACCCAGAATCTGCGAAGCATATTGTCGGACCTCATCGAGACTTTTTGCAAGCTTGACCCCTCCCCCCTTCCCCCGCCCGCCCGCATGGATCTGCGCCTTGACGACCCACGCCTGGCCGCCCAGCCGTTTGGCGACCTCGACGGCCTCGTCGACGCTGAACGCCACACCGCCGTTCGGGAGGGCGACGCCGAACTTTTTCAAAATCTCTTTAGCCTGGTATTCATGTATTTTCATCAGATCTCCGTAGTTCAAAACATCGTATGTAAGGTAGACTCAAGTCTGAAACATCGCGGGACTATGATGGGGATAGAACTTCCCCGGATGCCCCGGAATCATCCCTGGAACCCGGTTCAGGTTAATTTTGCAGCAACGGATTTCGCCTGCAGAAAGAGAAGGAGATAATCATGGCCGCCGGCCTTCGAATCCGTTCCGCTCATATTAAAACCGCCGAACGGATGAGCGCCGACCATGGCCCCGGTACATTTCCGATTAAGGTAGAGGTTGCCGCAGAAAAACTCCCTGCGGGCTTTCTCGAGCTTCTTTTTATTCCTCGAATAGACCGCACCCGTCAGGCCAAACTCGGTATTGTTCGCGATTTCGATCGCATGGTTGAAATCCCTGGCCTTGATGACTGCGAGGACAGGCCCGAAAATTTCCTCCTGGGCGATCGTAGCTTTCGGATCGACATCGGCGATGACGGTGGGCTGGAGGAAATACCCTTTCTGATCCGGGGAGAGGGCATGTCCGCCGGCAATCAGGCGACCCCCTTCGCGGAGGGCGGTTGCGATATACTGCTCGATCTTCTCCATCGATTTCTTATTCACGACCGGGCCCATGTAATTCGAGAAGGAGTATGCGGGGCCGACAGAAATGGTTTCCACGCGTTTCCTGACGAGGTCAAGGAACCGGTCATAGACCTTCTCGTCGACAATAGCGCGGGAGCATGCGGAACATTTCTGTCCCTGGAACCCGAATGCTGACACGACGACGCCTGCGGCGGCATCATCGAGGTTCGTCTCACGGTCGACCACGATCGAGTCCTTCCCGCCCATTTCGGCGATAACCCGTTTAAGCCAGATCTGTCCGGGCTGGACCCGTGCGGCTTCCTCATTGATCCGTATGCCGACCTCCTTGGAGCCGGTAAAGGCGACAAATCTCGTCCGGGGGTGTCGGACGAGTGTATCTCCGACTTCCGCACCGGGACCCACCAGAAAGTTCACAACGCCCGGCGGCAGGCCCGCTTTTTCCATAATTTCCATAAACGTATAGGCAATCAGGGGAGAATCGCTCGACGGCTTGAGGATGATCGTATTACCCGTGACAATGGCGGCTGTTGACATCCCCACCAGAATGGCCAGCGGAAAATTCCACGGAGGCACGACGATGCCCACCCCGAGTGGAAGGTAGTTCAGGTCATCCTTTTCGCCCCGCATCTGCGTGGGTAATTTAACTCGGGCATACCGGAGCATTTCACGGCCATAAAACTCGCAGAAGTCGATGGCTTCGGCGACATCGGCATCGGCTTCGGGCCAGGTCTTCCCCACCTCGAGCATCTCGACGGCATTCAGGTGGAACCTCCACTTGCGCATGACTGCTGCGGCCTTAAAAAGGACGGCAGCGCGCCGTTCGGCCGGGACATCGCGCCAGATCTCAAAAGTTTTCCAGGCTGATTCCATCGCGCGCTCGGCGTCATCCCGCGTCGCCTGCTGGAAGATGCCGACGATCTGGTCGGGGTCCGAGGGATTCAGGGAATGAAGTTTCCGCTCGGTATAGGAGGGATTCCCGCCGATGAAATTGGGATATTCCTTGCCGAGGCTCGACTGGAGTTTGAGAATTTCCGCCTCCTGTTTTTTTCTGTTGGCGGGTTTGGACCAGTCTGTGTATGTTTCGTTTTTAAATTTTGATATTTTCATGGTATGTCATTCTCCGGTAAGTTACATATTGCGAACAGAAGTTACTGCTGATCAAATCCCTTGTAGGTTATGGAGGTCGCACCGCTGCCATCCATATCGAGGTAGGCCATCCACGAATCGGCGATTGCCGAAACGGCCTGGATCCGGACAGACGTAGGGGTCACGGTCATCAGCTTATAGGTCGCATTTTCCGTTTTTTCCAGCACCTTGGGTATGGAAAAACCGACATAGCTTTTCCCGCCCCCGCCGCTCTTTTTCGGATGGAGGAAATACTGGAGTGCATGAAGGGCGAGGATATTCAGCTCCTCGGTTATAGAACTTTTATTCCAGTCGAGATTACTTTGCTGATAATTCCGCAACGAGTCTTTGGAAAAATTGCTTGCCAGCTGTGTGATCCTTCTTTCCAGCAATTTTGTGGTCTGCGTCTGGGTCTTCACGAGCGTTTCGAGCTTCTGGAGTCTTTTATCAAACTGGATGCTGTCGCGAACCCTGAGGCTGTCCTGAGCGCCTAGGTAATTCTGAACCCTGAGGCTGTCCTGCAACCGTACGCTGTCCAGGGCGATTTGGGAAACTGATTCCGGGCGGGTATACTCGGAGCGATGGCAGCCAAAACTCACGCCAAGGAGCAGGCATGATATCAGCAAGGGGAATTTAAATCTCATTATACACTCCGAAAGCGTTGGAGGTGAAAAGGTCGCATCAGGTGGATAATGTGCCAAATTTTCGGGAGGTTTCCAAATTGAACTTTCCCCCCTGCAACGATATCCGGTAGCAGGGATTTACCGGAAAAACCATGAAAAACAACCCAATCTCAGGGGAAAGAAAGCGGTTAAATACGAGAATATTCCTAAACTTTTGGGGGGGGGAGATCAGCGGACCAGGGTCGCCGTGCGATCGGGGGCTCTCATGATTGCCCTGATAACTGCATCATGGAGGATAGGCCGGACAGCTGCGATTTTCATATTATTTCTGGTAGGATAAACGCGGTTTGTCAGAAAAACAACGAAAGTATTTCTAACCGGATCGACCCAGATCGAGGTACCGGTAAATCCGGTATGACCGTAGGAATTCTCGCTGAAAAGTGATCCCGCGCTGCTATATCCGCCGACGGTCTTTGTATCCCATCCGAGCGCCCGTGAACTGTTGGCCGATTGTTTTGCTGTAAACATCCTGATAGTTTCCGGCCGCAAAAAACTGATCCCGTTATACCAACCCCCGTTCAGGTACATCTGGAGAAAGACCGCCAGGTCCTGAGCGGTGGAAAAGAGGCCCGCATGGCCTGCGACGCCGCCGAGAATATAGGCGTTCTCATCATGGACGACGCCCCGGACAAGTTGTTTCCTGAACGAGGAATCATACTCGGTCGGTGCGGTTTCGCTCATGATCCACGAAGGGGGCCGGAACATCGTACGGGTCATCCCCATCGGCCGGAAAAAGACCGAGTCAACGAATCTATCGAGAGTCGTCCTGGCGATCTTTTCGACGATCTTGCCGAGGAGGATAAAGTCAAAATCGCTGTACACGGTTGAATCGCCCGTCGGGTAGACCAGTTCCGTCTGATAAATCGAATCGAGGGCCTGGGTCGGTGAGGTACAGGTCAGGTACAACCTTTTGAAGGGCGGCAGGCCGCCGTTATGCAGGAGGAGATTGCGGACGGTGATCTTTTCCTTTCCGTGGTTAGCGCATTCGGGGAGGTAATCGACGAGGCGGTCGTCGAGATGAAGCAATCCCTCGTCGTACAACCTCATGACCGCGGAAGTGGTTGCGACGATCTTCGTCAGTGATGCAATGTCGTACAGGGTGCTGGAAGTCACCGGCGGGCTGGACGGCGAATATTCAAACCGGCCGAAGGCCTTCTGGTATACAACGGCGCCATCCTTGCCGACGAGCACCTGGGCGCCGGGGAATGCGGAATCGTGGATGGCACGCTGGATAATGCCGTCAATCCGTGCCAGGCTATCGCTGATCATGCCGACAAGTTCCGGCTGGTCACGTCTGATATTCGACTGCGGGAGATCAAGACCCGTGCCGAAGGGGAAAAGACCGGGTATGGTCACCGGCAGTTTCCCTCCCACCGGGATTTCGCCGAAGAGGGCCTCAACCGTCGCCTCGGTTGACACCTCAGCTTCAGAATAGGCGCAGACATAGGCATTAAATCCGGGGAAGGAGGAAAGGATATACGGACTACCCATCGCGACAATGACGCATTTCTTCAGATGGCCCGGGATCGTATCGATGGCGGCGGCCAGATTCGGGGGTAAACCCATCTGTCCCGACCCGGACCGAGCCCGGGAAAAAACCGTACAAAGGATATATTCAGCGCGTTCACAATCAGCGTTCAGTTTCCGGAAATCGATCGAATCGCTTGATGGATCGAGCCGGAGTGTAACCATATTCTGATATCTGTGGCGAAGCTGGAGTGTCAGGTAATCCCCTGTCGGTTCGTTCGATCCTGGAGTGGTGGGGCGGTTAATTTCGGTGCGGGCATTTTCAATATCCGAGACGATGACGTTCAGCAGCCGTTTCGGCCCGAAATGCGGAAGTGGAAGGATCGTATCATTTTTCAAAACCGTAATCGAGCGCCGTGCCACCTGTTTGGCGAGGTTAAGGTGGTCGGGTGTTTCGACATGTGCATAGACAGAATCGGGCGAAAGCGGTTCTTCCTGTACCATGAACCATTTCAGTCCGAGTATTTTCCTCACCGAACGGTCGATCCGTTCCTCAGTTATTTTCCCTGTGCGGACGGCATCGACCAGTGTACGGATAGCCGACTCCTCATTCGGCGGAACCAGCAGAACATCGACACCCGCCTGGACGGCGCGGACTGAAGCCGAATCGGCTCCAAAATTATTGACAAGGGCCCCCATATCCATGGCATCGGTAATAACCAGCCCCTGAAAACCCAAATCACGCTGCAGCAATCCGGAGACGACATTCTGGGAAAGGGACGAGGGGAGAACCACATGGGGATCGAGAGCCGGGAGTTCAAGATGCGCGACCATGACGGCATCGACGCCGCGCCGGATCAGGGATTTATACGGTACAAGGTCAATCGAATCGAGTTCAGCGCGTGAATGAGATACGACAGGGAGGCTCAGGTGGGAATCAACGTCGGTATCCCCGTGGCCGGGAAAATGTTTTGCGGTCGCGCCGACGCCGCGCGACTGCAGTCCGGAGGCGAATGCTGATGACATGGCTGCGACAAGCTCCGGGCTTTCACCGAACGACCGTATATTAATGACCGGATTGAGGGGATTCCGGTTCACGTCGGCGACCGGGGCAAAATCGAGATGAACGCCGATTGCCCGCATTTCATCGCCGATGACTGATCCCACGCGCCAGGCAAGGAGCGTATCACGTGTTGCTCCGAGGGCCATCGCCTCAGGGAACCTGGTTCCCCTGTGGATGCGCATGGCGGTACCCCACTCATAATCGGCACCGATGAGGAGCGGAACCTTTGACAGGTGCTGAAGGTGGTCGATAAGCGTTTTTGTCTCAAAAACGTCACCCAGGGAGAACATCAGGCCTCCGACCCGGGTTTTGGTGACAAGCGATTCCAGGCGTCGGAATTCATCAGTCTGGCTGCTGTAGTAATGTCCGAGGGCGCGGGACATGACCATCTGGCCGATCTTTTCTTCGAGGGTAAGTTTCCGGAGGGTGGATTCAACCCAATCCCGCTTGTCCTCCTCGTTCTCCCGGACGACGGGGCGCCGGGTAGCGCAACCTGCCAGAAAAGAGAGGATGAGGATGATACCGTATGGAAGGTATTTAGCGGAACGCATCTAACGCCATAATCGCCGCGCCGAATGCGGCTGGAAATTTCGGACGCTGCACGACCACCTGGGGGAGCGAGTGGTTGATCTTCTCCCTGACGAGTTTTGAATAGGCATTTTCCGACTCGAGAAGCCCGCCCATCAGGGCGACCGAAAGCATTCTCCTCGGGTTTGATTTCATGACGAGAACGCGGACATGGTCTGCAAGATCGTTTGCATTTTTGACGATAATGGCGTTCGCGACACGGTCACGTTCGGCAACGGCTTCGAAGACCTTCGGGACAAAGGCGGCGATATCGGGATGTTCGTTCATGATTTTTGCGACAAGATCTTCAGGCGATGTCACGCCGAAATGGTCGAAGGCCTTCTGGGTAAGGATGGTTTTTTCGCCCCGTCCGTCGGTCTGCCGCATGATGGCGTTCAGGGCATCGCGGGCGATGACAAATCCGCTCCCCTCATCGCCGAGAATTTTCCCCCAGCCGCCCGCGCGCAAGATTTTATTATCCTCGGTCCTATAAAGCGCTATGGAGCCTGTGCCGGATATGACGACGACGCCCGGTCCGCCTGCGAACGCGGCTTCGAGGGCGATACGCGCATCGGTTTCCACGCGCACCTGTTTCAGAGGAAATTTCTTCTTCTGGTTAAAGATCAGAAGCGCATTGAGAAATTCCGTCCGTTCGGCAGCTCGTCCCGCGCCTGCGATGCCGATCACGACGCTTGAGAGTGTGGATGCCTCGGTATGGATCTTCTCGGCGCACGATTTGATCAGTTCGAAGATGATCGGCACGGCAGCTTTCACCCCGACGGTCATCAAATTTGTGGGACCCCCCTGACTTTCGGCAAGAACGCCGCCATCGAGTCCGACGATGACAGCATTCGTCTTCGATCCCCCGCCGTCTATTCCAACCACGTACTGCTTCGATTCGCTCACAAAACCTTAAATTTCGAATGATCCAGATGAAAAGTGATTCGTTAAAGTATCAAAAATGATATTGAGAATCAAGAATATCTTATGGAAAATCACAACAGGGGTGACGATGAAATGCATGAAATCCGTTGAAATCAGAACGGGAGGCCGCGCGCGGCGTCGAGTGTATTCCGCATGAGCATTGCGATCGTCATCGGACCCACACCGCCCGGAACAGGGGTAATTGCACTTGCGACACTGGAAGCGGAGGGGAAATGGACATCTCCGACGATGCGGTACCCATTGGGGGCGTCCTGATCGGGTATGCGGTTAATACCGACATCAATCACGACGGCACCTTTTCTAATCATACGGCCGGTTACAGATTCCGGGCGGCCGATGGCGACAACGAGGATATCAGCGCTCTTTGAATAGGGATTAAGATTCCCGGCACCCGTATGTGCGACAGTGACAATGGCATTTGCGCCCGGTTGTTTCTGTAGGAGGATGTTGGCCAGAGGTTTTCCGACGATATTGGATCTCCCGATAATGACCACATGTTTGCCGGCCGGGTCATTCCCGCTGCGGAGGAGGAGTTCCTGTATCCCGTAGGGGGTACAGGGTTTAAAGCAGGGGAGGCCCGCAACGAGTCGGCCCGTGTTGACCGGATGGAAACCGTCGACATCCTTCCTGTAATCGATTACGCTGAGAATCTTACCGGGGTTGAAATTTTCCGGCAAGGGGAGCTGGACGAGGATGCCGTGGATCCGGTTGTCGCGATTAAAGCGTTCGATCAGGTTCAGAAGTTCCTTTTCGGGAATACTTTCGGGAAGCTTTTCGGTGACGGAAAAAAAACCAAGTTCTTCGCACGCCTTCCCTTTCATCCGCACATAGGACTGGGATGAAGGATGATCGCCGACGAGAATAAACGCAAGACCGGGGACGATGCCGCGTTCACTGCGGAGCATCCTCGCCTGGTCCTTCACCTCGTTTCTGATATCGGCGGCTATCTTTTTACCGTCAATAATCTGTGCTGACATACTCCTCGCGGCAGTTTAGAATGCTGGATAGATAAAGCTTTCAAATTTCATTGCCTTCCCCGTCTCCGCGTCAACCCGCAGGTGGACCCCGCACAGACGTACGTCATGGGAAGCCAGCTCATACTTGTAGGGAGTCTGGTGGAGAAAGCGGCGGATGGCGACATCGGTCTTCAGGCCGATCACGGAATCATAGGGGCCGGTCATTCCGACGTCGGTGATATAGGCCGAGCCTTTTGGAAGGATCCTGGCATCGGCGGTCTGGATATGCGTATGGGTTCCGGCGATCGCGGAGACACGGCCGTCGAGGTACCAGCCCATGGCGACCTTTTCCGCGGTCGCCTCCGCATGCATATCGACAAAGATGACCTTGGTCTGTTCCTGCATCTTGGGGATCGCCCAGTCGGCCCGTTTAAAGGGGCAGTCGAGCGGCTGCATATAGACCCTTCCCTGGAGATTCATGACGCCAATTTTCCCCTTCTCGCCGAGATCATAGACAATAAAGCCGTTGCCTGGGTTTTCCGCAGGGTAATTAAGGGGGCGGAGGACATTCCTGTTGGTTGCGAGGAGCTTTTTGGCATGCCAGTTATCCCAGAGATGGTTACCGCCGGTAATGACATGGACGCCGAGGTCGAACACCTTCCGTGCGGCCTCCTCGTCGATCCCTTTTCCCTCGACAAGATTTTCGCCGTTGGCGATACAGAAGTCGATCTCATACTTCTGGATATAATTTTTGAGGAGCGTGGCAGTCAGATCGAACCCGGGTTTTCCGACGATATCGCCGATAAAGAGAATATTGAGAATTCTTTGTGCCATGGCGGATTTGAGGTTATCGTTAGTGTGTCGACGAGGTATGAACGGGGGGCAATATACTAAATTTTGCCTTAACAAAAAATTTTCCTATCATATAGACAAATCATCTTATTCACTGTTCTTCACACATATGGCAGAACGAGAAATAACCGCGAAATCCTCAAAACAAAAGCTCCCCCTCGAACCGTTATCCGACAACGGCATCTCGGTACACACAAAAACCCTCCGCCGCTGGTATCAGCTCATCCATCTGGGCAGGCAAATAGATCTCAAGGCGGCGACCTATGTCCGGCAGGCCAAGGGCTGGTCGTATCATTCCTCCTGTGCGGGGCATGAAGGGATACAGCTTATTCTGGGGCTATCCTTCCGTCAGGGAAAGGATTTTCTATTTCCCTACTACCGGGATATGCTGACGTCGATCGCCGCCGGAATCACAGTGAAGGAGATCATCGAAAACGGGTTATCGAGGGCATCGGATGTCGCCTCGGGCGGGCGGCACATGAGCAACCACTTTTCCAAGCCCTCGATCAGGATACAGAACGTCTCATCGGCCACGGGGAACCATTCGCTGCACGCCGTCGGTGTCGCCCGAGCGATAAAAAAATACGAGGGGGACGAGATCGCCTTTGCAAGTTTCGGGGATGCATCGGTCTCGGAAGGGTTCGTGTATGAGGCGGTGAGCGGAGCGGCGCGGGAGATGCTGCCCGTCATATTCGTCATACAGAACAACAAATTCGGGATCTCCGTACCGATCAGCGAGCAGGCGGCAAACAAGGTCGTTGCGGACAATTTCCTCGGATTCAAGACGGTGAAGATCGTACGAGTTGACGGGACAAATGTATTCGATTCATGGCGCGGGATGCAGGAGGCCCTCGATTACGTGAAATCGGGGAGCGGTCCGGCAATCGTCCATGCCGACTGTGTCCGGATGAACTCCCACAGCAATTCCGACCGGCAGGAGTTGTACCGGTCTGCAGAGGAAATTGCTGAAGCCCAGCGCTTTGACCCCGTGGCCCGCTTGCGGGAATATCTCCTGTCGAAGGGTGAAATCTCCGAGGAGGAATTACAGCACATCGAAAAGGAAAACCTGTCACTTATTGAGAAAACGGCTGAAGAGGTGGAGATGGAACCGGATCCGGATCCTGCCACCGCAACAAACTTCATTCTGCCACCTGCCTATGAGCACCCGCAGGAAGACATCCACGCCGGGCATGAGGAACCGAGTGACGCCCCGAGTCAGACGCTCCGTGAGGCGATCAACGAGACCTTGAAGGAGGAATTCCGGCGGAACGAGAACACATTCCTCTGGGGTCAGGATGTGGCCTCGCACGACAAGGGCGGAGTATTCAACCTTACGAAGGGGATGCTGCAGGAATTCGGGAACAACCGGATATTCAACGCACCGATAGCCGAGGATTTCATTGTCGGGACGGCAAACGGTTTTTCACGCTACCGGGATGACATATGGGTGGTTATTGAAGGGGCACAGTTCGCGGATTATTTCTGGCCTGCGATGGAGCAGCTGGTTGAAATCTCGCACGAATACTACCGGACGAACGGGCAGTTCACGCCAAATGTCGTCATCAGGCTGGCCTCGGGCGGTTACATCGGCGGCGGACTCTACCACTCGCAGAGTCTTGATGGCACATTCGCCACAATACCGGGATTAAGGATCGTCATGCCTTCATTTGCAGACGACGCCGTGGGATTATTGAGGATGGCGATGAGGAGCAAGGGTCCGACGATCTTCATCGAAAACAAATTCCTCTACAATCAGTTCTTCACGAGATCCCCGCGGCCCTCGGCGACCCATATGGTACCGTTCGGGAAAGCGAGGATACGCAGAGAGGGATCAGACATGAGCATCATCTCATGGGGAACGCCCGTACATTTCGCCCTCCGCGCGGCGAACAAGCTGGCTGAAGAGCAGAACATCCAGGCAGAGGTAATTGATCTTCGTTCGGTGAATCCGCTTGATACCGAAGCTATTATTCAATCGGTGAAAAAGACCGGCCGTTTGCTCGTGGCACACGAACATCCGATGTTCGGGGGGTTCGGAGGTGAGGTCGCATCACTTGTCGCGGAGCAGGCATTCGAGTATCTTGACGCGCCGGTGATGAGGGTGGGATCCAAGGCCTCGCCGGTTCCGTTTGCGCGGGGGCTCGAACGCGCCGTACTCATTCAGGAAGATGACATTCATGCGGCTGCGTTGAAACTTGCTTCCTTCTGATACTATAACCACTGGATCAAGGTAGTCCAGGTTCGAGCCCTGGCGGCGGGGCAGCTCAAGAAAGGGCAGTTTTCACTGCCCTTTATCTTTTTGAACGTCAATTCCTACCAAATTCTCTCATGTTAAAATGCAAGCTCCCCCCCGGAAGGTTTCTTTTGTCTTCTTCTGCAGGCAACAGACCAAGTCAATCTCTCATTAATAGACAGATGTCATCTTCAGACATTGCGACAGGAATGGGACAGAATCAAGAACGGTATTGAAGAAATACGTAACAATCTCATGTAATTATCTCACGATATGTCTCGCGTGAAGCGTTAGGGGATAAAAATGATGTTGAAGTTGCTACTCGAGAAATAAATATCCCCTATTCACAAAACGACTAGCGCACTATACCTTGACGACGTCGCTCTTCTTCAAACAGATCGCGCTTAGTCCTGTTCCTGTTCCTGATCCAGGATACCAGCTTGCCCAGCGCGAACATCAAGAGCACTGCGATAAAGGCGATAGAGCCCCAAATGAATATGTTTCCTATTGCCATAGTTATTCATAAAAACCATTTTACGCACTTGTGCGAACTCCTTCATAGGATCTGAGTACGACATTGAGATATAATCAGAATTGTCAATCCTATTAAACAGAAGATTCTGTCATATGTCTGATTCATTCTATTCTCCAGCATCTCTTAAATTCTCAAACACTTGAAAGAACAACGGTAGGGCCCACGGTATGATATATTAAAGTTACTGCGAATCTCTCGCAATGTCAAGATCGGAACCCCAGCCGGAAGATACGATGGATTAAAAAAAAGCCCCGGGGTACGGCGGGCATAGGATAAGAGTGCCGCGGTGAGTCACGTATCAATAGCGTCACCAAAAAATTCACTGCTCAATACCAGCCGATACTCCACGTTACCATTGGGTAACATGACATGTGAAGTTTTCGATAAAAAGTCACTTGAAATTGGCTAAAGTGATAGGATTTTACGCCACAAGGTAGACTATGGATCAAGGTAGACCAGGTTCGAGGCCTGGCAGGGCAGATCAAAACAGGGAAGGAATAATAACCCTCTTTGATTGCAAGTTCTTTACCGCATCAGGATAGATAGGCACGACCCCCATCGTATGTGAAACGATCGCTCCA
>JAWOKN010000079.1:0-3080 GCA_033854175.1 Bacteroidota bacterium
CAACCGCGAGGGAAGAAAACGCCTTTACTCTTCGACGGGCTTCCTCCGATACAGTTCTAGCTTTTTCCAGACAGCGCTGCCAGTACGCAGAGCCGGCAATATTGGCTACTATCCGTGCCCTTTCCAAGGGTGAACCCCCGACAAATTCTCGTACTGAATCTTGAGAAAGCAATAACGTGGCACGAATCAGTTCCCTCACAGTCGAAATCTCACGCCGAGCAGGGAGATAGTCCTCGTCGAGCATGAATTCGTAAAGCATATCTCGATGGTTAGAGAAGGACTTACTGCTTTTTAGGCTGATGGTATCAACCTCCCGTCTTGAACGCGTGACTTGAATCCATTCATCCACATCGTTCTTAAAATCTATTCGCACGCGCGTGTCCTCGCTTGAGAAAGCGTTGGGAACAAAATCTGGCGGATTAGATTCACCTTCATATCGGCCAATATTTGCCAAGAGGGCAAATTCGATAGCATCGAAAATAGCTGTTTTGCCGACTCCATTCCGGCCATATATTGCAACAACGTCAGCGGAGAGATCAAGTCGGGAGGATCTGAAACACCGAAAGTTTACAATTTCAAGATTTTTGAGTCTCATCGATTTGATCCCTTCAATCGTACTCACCGCCGACGAGCCGTTCTAGGATGCGTTCTTTTGAACTCTTGGCAAGATCTTCCACTATATGTTTTGAAATATTGCCGATCGGCAAACTCCCCTCGGGTGAATCCTCGTTAGAATGTCGAAAACGAAAGAACGGAGTCTCCATTAACACTTCGTTAATGTCTCGGTTGCCGACCTCGATGCAGATCTTTCTACATACGTGCGTGTCATTGCAGACTCCCTGTAGAGCCTCGACATAATTCGGGTCGATGCTGGAAATTAGAAAGAGGAGGTACATATCCTTTTGCTTCCCCACCTTGGGATTATCCCTTAGTTCAGCCATGAGCGATTGAGCCCTTGACCAAGTATCCAGGAGCTGTTGTACGCCTAGGGGTAGCGAAACTCCCGCTGCGGCATACGTAGAAACAAACAAACCGACAAGACCCGATGCCTTCATCGGCTCAGTTAATTCCAATTGTTGCCACCTACTTTTCTGAAACATTGCTTGAAGTTTCTCGGTCACGTTCATGATGCCAGAGCCTCCTTGATGAGTTCACTCACGCGATAGATCAGGTCGTCCTTGCTGTCAGATACGCCAATGGTTCCAGACAAGTCGCCACCATGTATGATACTCAATTGGGGGATTCCAATGGCACCAGTTAGATCACCTTGCTGCAAATGTGTACCTAGTGAGCCTTCTTGACCTTCGGTGAAGTCATCCATCAGAGTCGGGAGTTGCCTCCTAAATTCACTCATGACTGGGTGATCCTGGACTACGGCAATAAGCAGATGTTTCGACAAGACCCAAGTCTGTAATGGCGGCTCAGAGATGTATTTCAAAAAACGAATCACCATCTCTTTGAGAGGAAATTGGGCCCCTCCCCAAGAGAGCGTAATGCCGACGTCAGCCCCGACCACTGAATGATGTGGAATTCGATGGCTTGGAGCCATAGAGCCAGGGGCGAAAACAGCACGGTTCATCCAGATCAGAGTATAGATACGTATGAATTGCTTGACGGCCATGGAACACTGGCCATCCCAGCGAAGTGGTTCCTTTTCAGCGGGTGGAAACCTCGGGAATCCCTTTTTCTCCCAACAACAAAAGTAGGCCGTCAAGACATTACGAGGTATTTCATCTCGGTTATTGAATTCCAGTAACCATGCGTCCAAAGATTCGCTGTATTCATTGATGCATTCTCTTATAAAAGCATCGGCCTTCCGCGCACCTTCGAGTTCACTCTTGTATTCCTCCAGCCCTTCCCTCCATTCCCATTCCAACCAGTGCCGAACAGGCAGAATGGGCGCAAAAGAGTTCATCTCTAACCTGCCACTTACCAAGAGATCTTCAATTGCTGCAAACCTCGGAGCAGGCTCACAAAATGGAACCGCCTGCCCACTTCCTGGTGTGTGATCTACCAGATAATGCGGCTTATATACCAGCCAGTAGATGCCTGGCCCAGATTCGCGCATTGTGACAGCCTGATGATTATGACCTCCGTCGTCCTCTATCCAGTAGGTGGCCGTGCAGCCAAGTTCGCTCCTCCAACAGTCATATGGAAAGTTCAATTTCGTCTTTCCCCATGTATCAGATTTCCCCTTCATGGCATTCGCATTGTTAATAAACAGGAGGCAGCCCTGACCAGTTGAGGCTTTCCTGTCTGGCGGTTCAAAGTAACTCTGGATTGCTTGCTTGAATTGCGTTACGTCTTGGTTCTTCTGCATCTGGAGCAAGAAAGTGAAATCGAGCTGGAATCCGGCAATGCGGTCCTCAATTTGCTGCCTTAGATCTGCAACAAAACTCCTGTGAGTGAAATCACTGCATATTTGGACACAAAAGTTGATTCTCTCTCCGGATCGGCTCACCAACGACCGAAAGACGAGAACCGAATCACCAGAGAATACTGAAAGAGCTTGTTCATGGTCCTCAGGGTGGAGCTTGGGTTGAATATATCTCGCCATGCGTCCACCGTCATCTCGTATAATAGTTGTTGCTGCATTAACACACTGAGTTTTCGAACCCCTCATGAGCCAAGAATCCGGCGCCGGCATATCACGAAGAGCTTTAATTTCTTCGACATACTCATCCCACGTGAGATACTCGAGACCGGCGACAACCACCATTGGTCGATTGGAACGATGTAGTAGGTCTTCGAGAATGGGAATTGCGCCGCGCGGCAAAGACAGCTCTGGGAGAACAATAAACATTGGACGCGGCGGAGTTTGCGGAATCATCGCGCCCAGAAGAAAGTCTCGAAGACATTCTAACACAGCACGTTTTGTGCTAGCCACACCCGCGGCAATCTTATTCGGCTGATTCCCTTGGACCGGGACTGGTGTGTGCCACTGAACTAGGACAATATCAACCTTTCGGTCTTCAGGGAGCTTCAAATCTATGCAAATTGGATGTATCGTCAACTAACCCTCTCGACATGGAATGCTGGCAGATACACTATCAGCTGGGAATTGCTTTATCACTCCGCCA
>JAWOKN010000080.1:0-3442 GCA_033854175.1 Bacteroidota bacterium
ATATATCGGAACGGGCATCCACCTCTCCACCCTGAATTTGTTCGGGCGCCATGTAGGAGAGCGTGCCGACGGTACTCGACGTCCTCGTGAGTTTTAATGAACCCTTCAGCTTCGCCAGACCAAAATCCATCACTTTGATCTGATTCCTGGTATTCACCATAATATTATCAGGTTTTATATCCCGGTGAACGACTCCCCTTGCATGAGCTTCCTCCAGCGCTTCGGCAATCTGAACCGCATAATCGATTGCAATATCGGTGGATGGCATTCCTGACAGGATGACCTCCCGCAGCGTCCGGCCCTCCACATATTCCATGACGATAAATTGCTGATGTCCAATCTTCAGGAAGTCATATATCGTGCAAACATGCGGATGATTGAGAGCCGAGGCGGCTTTGGCCTCCTGGATAAATCGTTCCTGTTCGGTGTCATGCAGCATGAGCCGTTCCGGCAGCGCCTTAATTGCGACAAAACGGTCGAGGTCAAGATCCTGGGCTTTGTAGACAACACCCATGCCTCCCTCGCCCAGTTTCTGGAGAATTTTATAGTGAGAAATTGTTTGGCCGATCATTTTTCCAGCCCCGCTTTCTTCATCAATGCAATGTATCCGGGTTCGAGCCGAAGTTTGTCAAAAAATGGAAACGCTCTGAGAACCGCGTACATGAGCGGATTCAATCGAAGATGATTTTCAAGTTGCTCGATAGTATGCTGTTTGTCGCCAATGTATGAATACAAGTAAGTTAAATAGTAGGACCTCAATGGTTCCCTCATTCTGGTAGTGACCGCCTCCATTTCCTTGAGAGCGTCTTCTTTCCTGCCGACTGCCGCATAGTAACAGCCGATCAGGGGGCTTTTCAGGCGCTCGAATTGTCGTCGCGCCTCTTCATATTTTCCGGTGGCTAAATACGCCAATCCCAGATCCTCCGCCGCATATCCGGAATCGATCTCGATCGCCTTTTCAAGCTGCTCCACTGCCATCTGATACCTTCCCATGGAATAATACAAATCGCCCAACACATCGTACGGAAGGACTGAAAGCGGTTGAAGTTCTACGGAACGAAGAGCCTCCTTTTCGGCTTCCTGTAATTGGCCGGTTCGCCAGAGTAATTCTCCAAGTTCGTAGTGAGCTTCCCAATGATTCGGATTTAATTCAATTGCGTTCCTGAAGAGTTGCTCGGATCCTTTCCAGTCCAGGTCGTGAAACTCCCGAACAATGCCAAGGGCTATGTTTGTCTCGGGAATCGATGGATCGAGTTCGAACGCCCTCCGTGCTGCAGCGTTGGCTTTGTTCGTATCCGGATGAATCGCCCATATCTCCTGCATGAAATAGGCTTCAGCCAATCCGGCGTACGCCAGCGCATGGCCTGGTTCTTTCTCCAACGCCTGCTGGAAATAAGAGACCGCTTTCTCCAGGGACGCCCGAGTTTCGATGAACCTGAAGTGTATTCCCTTAAGATAATCCTGATACGCTTCGGCATTCTCGGTGTAGCGTTTCGTCAGCTTTTTTTCTTCGGTACCGCTTACCCGTATCTTCAATTTGTCGGTGACGTCCTTGGAAATCTCCTCCTGTATCAGATAGATGTCAGACAGATTTTTCCTGTAGGTCTGACCCCATAGTTGGTTGCCATCGCTGACTTCAGATAGCTCCACGGTGACGATAAGTGATTGGTCTCGCAGTTCCACGCTACCCGTGAGTACGGCATCGACGTTTAATTTCTTACCGATTTCAAGTGGATCTTTGTCTTGTTCTTTGTACCGGGAAACTGCCAGCTGGGATTTCACCTTGAGGCTGGCAAGCTGCGAGAGGTTGTCCGTCAGGGTGCGTGATATCCCGTAACTGAGGTATTCCGTGTTTGGATCGGCGCCGACGTTCATGAAGGGAAGCACCGCAAGCGAATTAATTGACTTGCCGGATTTAATAAAGAAGAAGACGGATATTCCGACAATCGCGAGTAAAACTAATGTTGCGCCACCTATTGCAATGCCTCTCCACGCTCGTTTCGGTGTTGGTGCTGCACTGACCGGCTGGACCGGTCGAGAGGTTGTGGTTGCTGCCTCCCCTTCCTTAATGTAACCCGACCGAGCATATTCCAATTTCTTCCGTTCACTCCGTAGGTCTGCCAGCATGTCATCTGCGTGCTGGTAACGCTCGTCGGTCTCTTTCGTCAGGGCTTTCATCACGACGTGCTCCAGCTCAGGCGGGACCTTCTCATTGTACCGGGCAAGTGGTGTCGGCTGTTCGTTAATGATCGAGTAGAGGAGAGCGGCATGATGTTCACCGCGGAAGGGCGTTTTCCCCGCAAGCATTTCATAGACGACGACACCCAGGGAGAAGATGTCACTGCGTTTGTCGACTTCATCGCCCCGTGCCTGTTCGGGGGACATGTAGGCCGCCGTGCCGAGCGTACTCCCCGCCCTGGTGAGCTTCGTGGCTCCCTTGAGCTTGGCAAGACCGAAGTCGGTAATCTTTGCCTGTCCCTTCGGCGTGATGATGATATTCTCGGGCTTGATGTCCCGGTGCACGATACCCTTGTCGTGCGCAGCCGCCAAGCCTTCCGCAATCTGAACGGAAATGTCGAGAACCTGTTTGATGGTGAACATCTGGGAAACAAGGATTTCTCTCAGCGTCTTCCCTTCGACGCACTCCATGACGATGAACACCTGCCCTGCGTGCTCGCCAATCTCATGGATGACGGCGATATTTTGATGGGTGAGTGCTGCAGCAGCACGGGCTTCGTGGTAGAAACGGTCCTTCTCTGCCTTATCGGATGTGAGGTGGTTGGGAAGAAACTTGAGTGCGACGGTGCGGTCGAGCGTTGTGTCGTGGGCTTTGTAGACCACGCCCATCCCGCCCTCGCCGAGCTTTTCCAGAATTTTATAGTGCGAAACCGTTTGACCGATCATCTGGATCCGGCCCTCGATATTCCTGTGAAAGCACCTTGAGACTACCTCTGTGGTTGCCTCACCCCGTCAAAGAAAATGCTCTCGCGATATGCATTTGGTAGTGTAAATTGGAGAGAACAAACTTGTATGACACTAATCCGGAATATTACTAGGCCCGGTTAGCTCCCAGTTGATATACTAAATTTAAAGACTGGACGGCTTAAAGTCAAAAGGAGAGTTTAAACCCTTGGGGATGGTTAATCCGAACCATATTGACCATTTTCTAATCTTTCTTTAGCCCATCTGCCCAGCCCCCGCTTTTATGTTAAAAGTCAAACTCTATCCAAGGTTAGAATGTGGATGCATCCATTTTCATCGTATAGAAATCCGAAGCTATAAGAGCAACCTTTTATCAGCAGACACCCCTCGAGAGAGGGCCGCATTACCTTGATCATCGATATAGGTGTGGGCACGCAGTCTACAAAAAGCAGACGTCCGCTCTTGGCGGAGCTGCAAGCGGGGGGCCAGCGTTTGCCCACAATGACATTTCTTATGCCTG
>JAWOKN010000081.1:0-12086 GCA_033854175.1 Bacteroidota bacterium
GGCTTTCCGCAACGGCTTTCTGTCCAGATAAGCGGCGGCGGTGTGACGGTCAATCAGGTCACCGTTACCGACCAGACCCATCTGACGCTGGATCTGGCGGTCGATACCGGAGCCGCCACCGGAGGCCACACGATTACGGTCATGAACCCCGACTCACAATCGGTATCATCCCCTGCGAATATTATCGTCATCAAGATTCAATCCACGACATCGATAAATGTCTCAGTGTCCCCCGATTGGAATCTGATTTCCAATCCTTTGGCAGTCGCCGACGATTCGACAACCAGCCTCTTTCCTGACGCCGCGGGTCCTTCGTATGACTATAATCCGGGCCTCGGGTACGAGGTTTCATCCCGGCTCATGAATGGAACCGGATACTGGCTCAAATTCAGTTCAGGCGGGTCGGCACAGATTACCGGTTACGATGTTTTGTACGATTCGGTCTCTGTGACCGACGGATGGAACCTGATAGGTTCGATCGGTCATCCCGTTCCGACATCATCGATATCGAGCACACCCCCTGGCATGATCACCAGCAGGTTTTTCACCTACGCAGATGGCTATACGGTGTCTGATACTGTGAAACCCGGCCTGGGATACTGGGTGAAGGTAACGGGCTCGGGCCGGCTCATCCTGTCGTCCTCGGGAACTACTCAGCTAGCGAACCGCATCCGGATTGTCGGGACGTCGGACAATCCGCCACCCCCGCCGGATGATAATGTCCCGGCCACACCGGCGCCAAAGTCGTATGCACTTGAGGAAGCATATCCTAATCCGTTCAATCCGGCAACAACGATAAGGTACGGCCTTCCGACCCAAAGTCATGTCAGTCTGAAAATCTACAACCTTCTCGGGCAACTTGTCGCGACACTGGCGGATAAGATCGAGCCCGCCGGCTACCACCGGGTCGAATGGAATGCCTCGACCAGTGCAAGCGGTGTCTATTTCTACCGGCTTGATGCAGTTGGCATAAATGATCCGGGCAAACCGTTTGCGAGTGTAAGGAAGGTATTGTTGATACGATAATACCCCCCCTTGGGGGGGGCAGGACTCTATCTTTTTAGAGTCTTCTTGACATTCAGAGAAAACTGTCTTACTTTAACGCCTGTACATAAGGGACGGTGTGAATCAGGCCGTTCTGATCTGAAGTACAAAAATCTTTACCTACCGCGGACTCATGAAACCCGTCGGGATGCGTCACAGTTCTCCCTACGCTTGGTATCCTCCCGGCATGGAGGATCTTTTAATAGCAAACTCCGGAGGGTTGTATGGTCAGACTCGTTTCCCGTTGTCTTGCGCTGGTGCTGGTTCTCGGGCTCCATTCCCGTCTGTCGGCCCAGTGTTCGTACGATCCGACACAACATTCCACAGGTCAATTCAAGGGATGCCCGCAAAAAGGGAAGGGCGGGGATTCGAGCCTGAACAGGCTGAAAAACCGGGACAAACCGCCGGCTACCTACGTGTCGTATGCCGTCAGCCAGATTGTGTCCGATTTTCCGCAGGATCTCCCGACGACGAAACGCGCAGCCTGGGATGAGGCAGACCTTCAGGATGCCTGCACGTACGAAGAGCAGGGTGTCACGGTGGTGGGTTATCTCCTGAACGTGAAACACGAAGGCCCCGAAGCGTGCAACTGCCGGGATTCCGTACAGAGGGATTTCCATATCTGGCTGGCAGCCAGGAGTTCGGATACTCGCGATAAATCGGTCGTGATTGAAATATCGCCGAGATTGCTCGCCGCCCACCCGTCGTGGAATCTGACTACCATCGGGAACCTCGTCCATCAGAAGCGGAAGGTGAGAATAAGCGGATGGCTGATGTGGGACGAAGAGCATGATCATGAGGTCGGAAAAACCAGGGGGACCCATTGGGAAATCCATCCGATCCATAAAATTGAAACTTTCGTGAACGCTCATTGGACTGAATTCTGATGCCCGCCCCCTGCCGGCCTTCCGGTGATCGGCAAGGGGGACCCGTGTGTGAACCGCTCGTTTTTCTCGTGAGGACTAACGTATGAACAATACACCAAAACGGCGTCTTGCACTGTTTTTCGACGGTACCTGGAATACCCCGGGGAGCGATACGAACGTCTTCCGGCTCTATACGCTGACGGCCTCAACCAGGAGCTTCCAGGCGAAGTTCCTCAGAAGTACATTCCGCGAGACCCTCCGCCCGCAGAGCGCACACACTGCGGAGATGGATGCCGATCAACTGACCTATTATCACCGGGGCGTCGGGACAAAACGATACCAGCACCTCCTCGGCGGTATGTTCGGTTACGGCCTTTCAAAGAATATCCGGGACGGCCTCTACTGGCTCTCCTCACACTATACCCCCGGGGATGAGATCTTTATCTTCGGTTTCAGCCGCGGTGCCTATACCGCCAGAAGCCTCGTCGGCCTTATCCGGAAATGCGGAATCCCGCGCCAACCACTGATCGGCCTTACCGATACCGCATATAAATTTTATCGGGAAAGGCTCTGGGATGTGGACGGCCTGGAGGCGAAGGCGTTCCGCGAGACCTACTCGTGGCCCGACACAAAAATAAAGTTCATCGGCGTCTGGGATACCGTCGGCGCCCTCGGTATCCCCATTCATCAGGTCTGGTTCGGGAAGGATTGGTACCGGTTTCATGACACCCAGCTGAGCGGTATTGTCGAGAATGCGTATCATGCCGTCGCATTGGATGAACACCGGCCCGATTTCCAGGCAACACTCTGGACACCGAAGAAGAGCATCGGAGCCGCAGGAGGAGACATCGAACAGCGATGGTTCCCGGGTTCCCATGCGGATGTCGGAGGGGGGTATCCGGACGGGAAATTGCATGAGCTCTCATTGAGATGGATCCAGGAAAAGGCCCTGGCGTCGGGTCTGAGGTTTACCGGCATGGTCCCGGTCGATCCTGACGCATACCTGTCAGCAATCCACGATTCGTTCCGGGATTTTGCCCTCGGTCTCTATGCCAAATTGCCCTGGATCTATGAGCACTACCGGCCCCGTAAGATGGGGATCCATGAGACGACGGATGATTCCGTCACCCAGCGGCGTCTGTCGCCCGACGGCAGGGATGAGCATGGGGGAAAATACGATCCGCCGGCACTCAACGACGATACGTTGAAAAAGCTCTGAGCGTCCAGGGCTTCAATCCGGGGACCGCCACACTAGCTTTTCTTCAGCGAGTACTCCACCCTCTCAATGATATCGTTGAGGAACGCCCGCCGGTCGGCCGGCGTCATCAGAAGATCAAACTGGCCCAGCGAACGCTGAAACTGCATGTACTCCTCAAAAAAGTCGTAGAGCGCGTTTGCCGCCACCTGGTCAGCCCGGAGTGAACTTCCCTGCGCGTCAAGAACACTCAGGATCGATACCGCCCCGCGGGAATACGCATCGGTGATGAGCTTGAGCGTGCGATGCGCGGCCTCGCGTTCGGACTGGGACTGCCCGATCGCAAAATAGGATGCCTTGACATTCTGCAGGTCGGTCCGGATGCGCATCGATATTTTCTCGGCCGTGGATTGCCGCTGCAGTTTGTACTGCTCGGATTCCTGACTGGCCTTCAGTTCGGCCGCACGCGTCGAAAACCCGTTGAAGATGTTGAGTGACAGCTGGAGCCCGACCGTCCAGTTGTTCCTGTCCGGAAGCGCGGGCGTCACGGCGGAGAAGAGACCGCCGAGATATTGCGCCACCCCTGGATCAAGCCCGGGCGGCGGCTGCGGCATGGCCCCGGCCTGGAACAACACGGGCTGATCGGATTGATAGAAGTTGTTGCTGAAGTTCGCGAAGGCGGATACCGTGGGGAGAAAAAATGACGAACGGACTGAGCTCAGTTCCCGATCCTTGGCATCGATGACGGCGTCGAGCTGCCGGAGTTCGGGCGAACGCTTGAGCCCTTCGTTTACAAGGTACTCCGTCAGGAGATCGAAGGCGACCGGGTTTTTCAGATAGGCGGAGATCTTTTTGTCCGAGACGAAGAGCGAGGTGTCGTCCAGAGAGACGTCCTCGAGGTTCAGCTCCTGGTTTATCGGGAGGTGGAGATGCTGGTTCACCAGGTACCGCATCTGGTTGATCTGCGCATGGAGCGACATCACCGCCTTCTTCATCTCTGCGATTTCGACCTGCCACCGCAACACTTCCTCCTCGCCCGCCACACCCGTGCTTCTGCGGATCCTCGCAATCTCGAGATTTGAACGGGTGTTGTTCAGATTCTCCAGCGTGATGTTGAAGAGCTGCCGCATCCGGATGTAGTTCAGATACGCGGAGGACCCCGATACGATGGTGTTTAACCGCGTCTGCTCCAGTTCGCTCACCTTTGCATCGTAGAGCGATCCCTGAATGCTCAGGTTCGCAAGCACCGGCTCGGAGAAGATCACCTGAGACACACTCACCTCTGCAGCAGCGCTTTTCTGCGGCTGGTAGGTCGCCTGCGCCCTGTCGGCATCGATCTGGTATCCGCTCACGCCGAGATCAAGGCGCGGCAGTATGCCCGCTCGCGCGATGGAAACGTTCTCCGCTCCCGCATCGACTCCCTGGGCGAGGGACTGGATGTCCAGATTGGTCTCCATGACCCTCCGCATCGCCGTCTCGAGGTTGTAACGCTCGGCGAATGCCGAGACCTCGTCGACCTGCACGAGGTCGGACTCGAGCAGCGTCTCCCAGTCGGGTGTGGCCATGATCAGATATGCGGTGTGAAAATTGAAGAAGAGCCGCCTTGCGGCAGGGAAGGTCACCGATAACCCGCCGGGCGGCTCACCCTGAAGTATCCGCTGCACGATGAGCGCAATCCGCCGCACCATCCGCGGAAAGATGTCCGGATTTGCACCCGCCATGATCCCCCGCCGCACGTCGCTTTCACCGAAGAGCGAAAAACTGGGGAGCTGCCTGTCGATGAATCCCTGCACCAGACGCTGAAATTCTTCACGCCCGATATTTAACGCCGGTTCAAGATAGACCGCCTGAACATCCCCCGGAATGGCCCGGAGCACGTCCGACGCAGAACTGTCGAGGATGAGGGGAATAACCCCGATCCCGATCTTTTTGCCGATTTCCTCCATGCTCATCGCGGGTGGGGGGAGGGCGTCGTTGTACCGCTTGCTCGATATGAAGGCGATCTTGTTGAAAGGCACAACCTTCCGGAAGAGTTCCACATCCTGCTGGAATGTCGTCGGGAAAACGAGATAGCAGAGGTTCTTCACGCCGCTGACGCCGTTGGTGAAGGGAATTTTCTGGCGCCCGGGATCGAGCACGACGGGCGCAATGACCGGCTTCGGCAAGGGCCCCCGCGTGGCGAGATCGTGCGAGGCGATGACTCCCATGCCGAGAACCATATCGACACCCGGGTCCCGGAGCAGCCGGTCGTTGATCGCGTGAATTGCCGCCAGCGTCCAGTCTCCCTCGATGACCCCCCCGCCGGTGAATGTAACCTCGACCCGGTTGCCAAGGACTTCCCTGAGAGAGGTCTGGAGCTGCCGGAAGACCTCGTCATTCCCCTCCCATCTGCCGTCGGCAACAAGCGCGATCCGGAGGGTCCGTACACCGGCCGAGTCCCCTTGCGCCAGGATGCCTGGTCCCGCTGCGGGGATCGTAAAAATCAGCGCACACAAGAATGCTTTAAGATTGATCATACCTTTCCTCACTGTCGAATGCTGATCCGTTGAGAAAATCCTCTCCGTTTACCGTGTCCACGAGGGGCCATATCCTTCCGCCCCTCCGGGGGAGGCCAGCCCGGCGTCGGGTGCCTTTTCATCAAGCCGGCTTCTGGTGAACGCCCGAAAGGGCCGGAGCAGGGGGACCTTGAACGGATGGGCAAAGATTATCGGTATTGTTCGCCGGAATCTGTCGATCTTGTTGTAAACGATGGGAACGATCACCAGCGTCAGGAACATCGAACTGAGGAGCCCGCCGATGAGCCCCCACGCCAGGCCGTTTTTCCATTCGGATCCGGCACCGCTTGCGATCGCGATCGGTAACATCCCGAAGACCATTGAAAGGGTCGTCATCACGATCGGCCGTATCCGCGCCTGACCGGCCTCGATCAGCGCATCATGCACGTTCTGCCCCCGCTCCCTGTTGTCATTCGTCCGGTCGACCAGCAGGATCGCGTTTTTGGACACAAGACCCACCATCATGATGATCCCGAGCGCGGAAAATATGCTCAGCGCGTTGCCGCTCGCCGCAAGCGCGATCATCGCCCCGACGAGCGCCAGGGGAACCGAGAGGAGCACCACGAAGGGATGAATGAATGAATTGTATAACGCCACCATAATGAAGTAGACGAAGAGTATGCTCGCGATCAGCGCAAAACCCATCTTCCCGAAACTGTCCTGCCGGTCCTTCTCCCCCCCGACAAACGTCACCGAGGTGCCCCCGACACGCCTGTCGCCGAGGAGTTCCTTGAACCTGGCGGCGACGTTGCCGACGGGAATCGTGTTATCCACATACCCCGTGATGGTGATGGAGGAGTTGCGGTTGAACCGCTCCATCTTCGACGGACCGCTCGCCGGGTAGATCTCGGCGAACTGCTGGAGCTCAACCTGGCGGCCAGCCGGCGTGGTGAAGCTCAGGTTGGCGACATCGCCGGGGTTCGACCGGTCGAACTTGTCAAGGGCGATCTGAATGGGGTGCTCAACCTGCTTGTCGCGGAATTTTGACTCGTCATCCCCCGTGAGCGCCACCCGGAGCGTCGTGCCGACGTCGAAGACCGTCAGCCCAAAGGCGGCCATTTTCTGCCTGTCGATGTCGATGACGACCTCCGGCTTCCCCTGCTCGGCGGAGAATTTCACGTCCGTCACGGTCGGGGTTTTCCGCATCACCGCGGATACCCGGTTCGCCATCGCAAGCAGCGAATCCTGGTCGGTACCGCATACCGTCACTTGGATCCCGCCGCCGTATTGCTCCCCCGTGATCGCGATCTGATCGATGAATACCCTCGCACCGGGGATCTGCCGCGCCAGGTGCTTGATTTCGTTCGCAACCTCGCCGGTGGAGCGCATGCGCTCTTTCCTGTCCGTCAGGAGAACATAGATGCCCGATGTGTTGCTGGATGCCACATTCTGCGCCCCGAGACCGACGTTGGCCTGTATTTTCCTGACCTCCGGGATGCCGGCGATGATCCGTTCGACCCGCTGCGTGACGCGGTTCGTGTATTCGAGAGTGGCCGACGGTGATAACTCCAGCCGTACGATGAACTCCCCGCGGTCGACTTCCTTCATGAACTCCGACCCGATCAACCCGACCGCCGGCAGGGCAAGGGCCGCAATGAACAGCACAACGGCACCCGCCAGGACTTTGCCCTGGTTCTTCAGACTCCAGGAGAGGAGCCTGAAATAGCCGTCCGTGATGCCCTTCCACCACCGCTCGAACCCGGACGCAATCCGCCCGATCAGGGTCTTTCCGGCCATGACCTCGATTTTTGAAAACCGGGAGGCGAGCATCGGCGTGAGCGTGAATGAGACGAAGAGACTCATCAATGTCGAGACGACGATGACGACCGAGAACTCGCGCATGATGTCCCCCACGAGCCCGACGATGAGCGTCAGCGGGACGAAGACGACAACGTCGACGAGCGTTATCGAAAGTGCCGCAAAACCGATTTCGTTCCGGCCGTTCAGCGCCGCACCCCGCCGGTCCTCCCCCTTCTCAAGATGGTGGTGGATGTTTTCGAGGACGACGATCGAATCATCCACCAGGATGCCGATCACGAGCGAAAGGGCCAGAAGCGTCATCAGATTGAGCGAGTAGTCAAGTATCCACATCACAAGCGCCGAGGTGATGAGCGACGCGGGGATGGATATCAGGACGATGACCGAGTTCCTGACGCTGTGCAAAAAGAGGAACATCACGGCCGAGACCAGTAGTACCGCCACCAGGAGGTCTTCCTTTACAGCATTCGCCGCCTCGGTCGTGAATATCGATGCGTCCGAAACGATGTCGAACTTGAGACCCGTGTTCGCGAACCGGTCCTCCAGGCCCCGGATTTCCTCCCGCACCCGCTCGCTCACCTCGACGGTGTTGGCATCAGACTGCTTGAGGATGTTGATGCCGACCGTGGTCTTCCCGTTTGTACGGCTGTAGGTTGTGTAGTCCTGCCTTCCGTCCTCGATCTCCGCAATGTCGCCGAGACGGACATCACCCCCCTCATGCGAACGGGAGACGACCAGATTGCGGAGCTCGTCGATCGACCGGAATTTCCCCTTGATCCGCACCACCGCCTCGGTTTCCGTGGATTTCACCGTACCGGTCGGAAAATCGAGGTTGGAGGCCTTCACGACCTGCGTGATCTGCGCAATCGACAATCCCTGCGCCTGGACTTTCTGAGCGTCGAGGTTGATCTTGATCTCCCGGATGTCGCCGCCGACGAGCTGGACCTGCCCCACACCCTCGATCTTCGAGAACGCCGGCTGGATCTGATCGGTCATGAACTGGTACAGGTCGCGCGGAGGGAGGTTGCTGGAGACACCCATCTGGATGATCGGAACGTCGGACATCGACCACTTCTGGATGATCGGCGTCCGGATGTCCTTCGGGAGCGTCATCATCGCACCGTTGACCTTCCGCTGCGCGTCCTGCAGCGAACGGTTGACGTCTGCACTGTAGGCAAATTCGATGCTGACAACCGAGAGGCCCTCGTAGGACGAGGAGTAGATGTTGGAGATCTTCTCCATCGAGGAGAGCGCGTCCTCGATCGGCTTTGTGACGCTGTTCTCAACCTCGGTGGGGGAGGCGCCCGGATAGACGGTCGTCACGACCACGAAGGGGGGCTCCACCTTGGGGAGGAGCTCGTAACGGAGCTGAAGATAGCCGAAGACCCCCACCAGCCCGAGAGCAAGGAAGATGATGATGATCAGCGTCGGCCGGTTGATAGATAGTTCTGTTATCGTCATGGTATCATCTCCTACTCCGTCTCCCCGGACTGCGCACTGACAACGATCACCCTGGCCTGGTCGACGAGGTTGTTCTGCCCGCTGGTCACGATGCTGTCTCCCTCGCTTACACCCTGAAGGACTTCGAGGACGGTCGCGGTCTGCCTTCCCAGGATGACCTTGCGGAGATACGCCCCCCCGTTCTGGACGATGAAGACCTCGGCATCCTTGATGCTCCCGATCAGGGAAACCCTCGGGATGACCAGCGATGCTGTGGGCACGATCGATACAAAGGATATGCGTGCGAACATCCCCGCCTTCAGGGGATGCTGCGGATTGTTCGGCACCCTGATTTCCACGGGATAGGTGTGGGCATCATCGGCCTTTGTGGCGATGTTTTCGATCCTTCCGGAGAAGGTGACGCCGGCATACACGTCGGACGACACCTCCACGGTGTCACCCGCCTTGAGTTGAAAGGCCTCGCGCTCGGGGACGTTTACCCGTACCTTCATCGAGGTGATGTCGACGATGTTGGCGACCGCAAAGCCAGCCGTGACCATCGTTCCGACGTTCACGAGGCGGGAATTGACCGTTCCGGCAATGGGGGACTTGATCCTTGTGTTCTCTACCTGCCGCCGTGCTATGTCGAGCTGGTTCTCCGCCGCCTTCAGCCCCAGACGCGCGGCATCGAGCTGGGAGGCGGAGAGGGAGCTTTCCTGGTACAACGCCTCACTCCGCTCAAAATCACGCCGGGCCTTTTCGTAGTTGATTTCCGCCGCGGCCAGATTTGAACGGGGGATCTCATCCTCCACCTGCACCAAGACTGTCCCGGTGTTGACCCTGTCGCCAACACCGATATAGACCGCCTTGACAACCCCCTGCGTCTCCGAGACGACGTTGACGTCGTTGTCCGCGTTGATTGTCCCCACGAGTGACAGCGTGCTCGATAGTTTCTGCACGACAACGGGCGCTACCGTGACCGGCACATCCATGTTGATCAGTCCACCAGCCGAGCCCTGAGGTCGCTCCGAGGGCCTGAATAGGAAAAAGGCTGCCAACAGAAGTAGCGCGCAGATACCGATGATGATAGTCCGGGATTTCATACCGTACCTTCCAAGTTTGAATGTTCTGAAGTTTGTGCCGTGATGCCGGCCGAAAGAGGCGCCAGGTGCGAATTGTGAATCATCCGCAGGTGCCCGGGAGACCACTCGGGTACGAAGGCTGTCGTCCCGGCTCCGGCCGGGGAGCCAACCGGCAGCCGCAGTGTATCCTCCGGTCTTCTCGACTCTACTTTGTGCGTGAGCATGGCCCCGGTGAAGATGTTCCTGCGCAGTTGGGGCTGAGCAAGCTCCGTCAAAAGGATGACAATTGAATGCATGCTCTCATGACGTAAGATGCCTGGCTGGAATTAGAGGGATTGTACGGGATACACGATAAACATTCCCGCTGAAAAAGTCAAGAACCGGATGAAATGAGCGGAAACCTCAGGAGGGTATTTTCAGGGATACATAGCGACGCGGCACCTTCCCCAGTGAGGCGGCAGTTGAACGCCTTATGATACCTTGAGTTGTCGAAACATCAGGCACTGTCAGCCGATAACCCCATGGTCATTCCCGCGCGGCACGGGAACTTCAGCGAGGGTCCGGATATGGGTGATGGGGCTGCGACCGGATGACTCACCGCAGCAATTTGTCAAAGACCCGCTGGGTTTTCGACACGCTGTAACCGAGGTTTGCGTAAAAGGCCTGCGCCCCGCTTCGTACGATGTTCGTTCTTACGCGTATCCGGCCGCAGCGCCGTGCCATCGCCCAGCGCTCCGATTCCTCCACAAGCTTCCTCCCGATACCGAGATGACGCCGGGTTCTGGCGACAACAAGACCCCGGATCTCACAGCAGAATCCGTTTTCTATCGTCAGCACCCTGACGACCTGAATCCATCCTGCGATATCCGGGGCCTCCGCCACAAATACCGCCTGCTGAGGGTCAGAAGATGCATGTTCCAGACGATCCTTCACCTCGCGGAGCGTGGAAACATAACCGAGCTCTTCAAGAAGCGGGGTGATGTGCGGGGCGTCGTCCGGCGCCGCAATCCTGATCGAAATCAATCCAGCCATGAGAAATGACCTTTCTGAAAGATCCGGAATTCCGTGTAAAATTCATGTTACCCCCCCGCCGGTTCGTGGCCTCTGCCGGGAGGATCAGAACTTTAAACGGAGAAGAGTCTCCTTTTTCAATCCGGATCGGACCGCGAAATCGGCACTGTCAAGAAAAGGTGCCTTGCCCCGTTGTTCCAGCCAGGAGGATACTTCATGATCCGTTATCTGAGGGATGAGCTTCATCATGCCTTCCTCCGCCGTGTTGACGTCGAAGGAGAGGACCGAAGGGCCGCCAAAAGCGATGAGCTGTACGGAATCCCCCGGGACTGTACACCGGATCTGCGGGCCGATACGGGAATAAAGGAGCTGAGGGCTGTTCTGTACCTCGGTGTGCCATCGGCGAAGCGAATCAGTGATATTCTTGTTCCTGCGCTCCGCCAGATCCAGGCGCAGCGCACCAAGGTAATGATTTCTCCACATTGCGGAGGCCTGCGGACTGACAAATACGCCGTGGCTTAATTCGAGCAGAACCTCGGTGATGTCGCCTGCAACCGCCGGGTAGAGTTTCCTGTATGAATCCACAAAATAGAGAAGGAATGGGGATTCGGAGTCGACGTGATTCGATCTGAACATGTCAGCGAGCGCCTTCAGAATCCGCTCCTCGTGATCAACAATGAAGGGTCGGGAGGCGATGCTGTCCGGCCCGAGGGAAAGAGCATAAAAAAAGGAGGCATAAAAACCCTCAGACTGCAGCAGCTGGCCGGGACCGCGCAGAGATGCAAAATCCCTCGACTTTTCAAGCTGCACTCGGACGTAATCGGGCCCTTTGAACGCTGGGCAGAATGCAAAATTGTTTTCTGCAACATCGTAATATCGCGAGCGTGTCTGAGAGAATGTCAGGAGATCGGATGCCTGGCGGTGATACTCGTCAAGCATGCTGGAGTTGTCGAAGTTGTACCGGTCGTGATGATAGCGTTGCCGTATGGTGGGGTCGTCGCAGTACCCCGCCGCCAGGGTTTCCAGATGTATCGCGAATCCCTCGTCAAACGCAGTTCCCCTGTCCGTCAGCGCCGCCGTCGAATGCTGAATGGATGCGATCTCCCTTTTCGGTACTTCCCTGCCTCCGTTGAAA
>JAWOKN010000082.1:0-14607 GCA_033854175.1 Bacteroidota bacterium
TCCATGTCAGTTTTGACCTCGATAGCGTTGATCCGGTCTATGCACCAGGCGTCGGTACTCCCGTGAAAGGGGGCCTGGATTACCGCGAGGCCCATCTGATGATGGAAATGCTTGCGGAATCGGGTAAGATGACTTCCCTCGAGATCGTCGAGGTTAACCCCATACTCGATACACGCAACCAATCGGCGGAATTTGCCGTAGAGATGGTACAGTCGGCTTTCGGGAAGAAGATTCTCTGATCCGACACCGCGACCGGTCAAAAACGAGATGTAAGGATAGGTAGAATTGAGGAATCCGTATCATTCTGAAAGAGATTTCCGGAAAATACGCGGCAGAGCGCTGCTTCTCGGACTTCTGATCCAGAGTTTTCTGGTTTTCGGCCTCTTCTGGCAGCAACAGAAAGTGGCCGAACAGGCGAAACTCGAGGAACTCCAGTTCGGCAGCAGCGGGGGAGGCGGCGGCGAAGGACAACAGGACGAAATGATCCAGTTCGGACCGCAGAGCAACCCCCCCAATGGCGAGATCGGCCGCGAGAATATCACGAAGTTCACGCTTCTCGATATTCAGATCTATGACGACATCCATAAGGCGAATCCTGTCCCGGTCAAGGAGGAGCCGCAACCGGTCGCCAAGACGAAGAAAAAATCGCAGCGCCGCGAGACGATTATTGCCGAAAATCTCCCGACACGCTGGCTCCGGCGCGGCTCAGGCCCCGGTTCGGGCGGCGGCGCAGGCGGCGGCTCGGGCGGCGGTATCGGAAGCCATACCGGATATTCGATCGATTGGGGCGGTACAGGCGGCCGGAGACTCCTATCAGGCATGATTCCGAAATATCCCGAGGGGACCGATAAGGAGATGGTCGTCACTCTCCAGTTCAATGTCCTGCCCGACGGATCGGTCGAGGGTATCCTGCCGCTGCGGAAAACCGACCAGATTCTTGAGTCCGCCGCCGTCAAGGCGCTCCGTACCTGGCGGTTTGAACCGCTTCCCCAGGAACTGGGCGACAGGAGCCAGAGCGGAAAGGTGAGTTTTAATTTTAAATATGAACACTAAATCTACAAGGGGAATACTCTATGAAGTCATCGCAATCGACGGGGAAACGTTTATGGATGGTTCTGATGGTGAATGTTCTTCTTTTTCTGACTCTTGCCTACGGACAGGAAAACCGCAAGGACCAGCCCGCATGGTGGTTCGGCGGGGCACTCGGTCCCAATTTTAATTTCTATAGCAGCGATATCCGGCCCTTCGGCTCGGGCATCCCGGCGTCCGTTCCCTCGTTTACAAAGGGATCCGGTATCGGCGTTTTCCTTTCACCCCTCCTGGAGTACCGGCATGATCCCATATGGGGCGGACTCCTCTTCCTCGGGTTCGACGGGCGGAACGGCGGGTTCGATGATGTCACCGGCCCGGCCGGGACGTATAAGCTCAAGACCGCAATGAATTATATCACGTTTGAACCGAATGTCCGCGTCACACCGTTCTATGCCCCCTTGTATTTCTTTGCGGGCCCGCGCCTCGGCTTCAATGTCGCCAAGTCGTTTACCTATTCCTCACCGGGCAAGGCCGATTCGACGGGCGACTGGTCCGGCGGCCGCGGTTCGGTCTTCGGCATCCAGCTGGGCGCAGGCTACGATATCCCGCTCTCCGACCCGAATGCGTCTTCCCAGATCGCCCTTTCCCCGTTCCTTGCGTTTCACTTCGGCCAGGGCCCGACATCGGACCAGAACTGGTCTCTCACAACTCTCAGACTGGGCGTCGCCCTGAAGTTTTCTTCGGGCGCATTCGCCATGGAGAGCGCCGAAAGCGAAACCCAGTTTTCTGTGACTGCCCCCAAGATCATCCCCACCGAACGGAAGATCAAGGAGACCTTCCCGATGCGGAATTATATTTTCTTCGACGAGGGCTCCCCGGCAGTGCCTCAACGCTATATCCAGCTCACCCGGGACCAGGCTTCCCGGTTCAGGGAGGACCAGCTGGTCCAGCCCGATCCGAACGATGTCGGCGGCCGGTCACGCAGACAACTGAAGGTCTATGATAATATCCTCAATATCCTCGGCGACCGCATGCGCAGACTTCCCTCGGCCACGATCAGCCTCTCAGGCTCCTCCGACCAGGGGGCAGCCGCCGGGAAAGGATACGCCGAGTCAGTGAAAAATTATCTTGTCAGCGTTTTCAGCATCGACGCCGGCAGGATCACCACCATCGGCCGCGAGAAACCAGAAATCCCCTCGACACTTCCGGGCGCCACACGGGAACTGGAACTTACACGCCCCGAAGACCGCCGCGTCGAGGTCTCAAGCACTACGCCGGAAATGCTCGATCCGGTCCAGATTATCTCCCTCCAGGAGGAACCGCTCGACAGCGATGTCCTCTTTAATGTCCCCGGAGCCCAGGAGAATCTCTCCTCCTGGTCCATAGAGGTGTCCGACGAGACCGGCGCCGTGAAACAGTACGGCCCCTTCACCGCCGACCAGGAACGCGTCCCCGGAAAGACGATTCTCGGAAATGCCAGCGAGGGACGCTATAAGATTGTCATGCTCGGCCAGACAAAATCGGGCCAGTCGATCAGAAAGGAACAGGATATACGGCTCGTCAAATCGAATGAACCCGAAGCCGCACCGGGCCTCCGGTTCAGCATCCTCTTCGAGTTCGATCAGTCGAAAACCGTCGCAACCTATGACCGCTTCCTCTCCCAGACGGTGGCGCCACTCATCCCCGACGGCGGCAGCGTCGTCATCCACGGCCATACCGATATCATCGGCGAGGAAAGCCATAACCTGAAGCTTTCACGCGACCGCGCCCAGCAGACGATGGCCGTGCTTCAGAGGGAATTGAACAAAATGGGCAGACGCAACGTGAAGTTTGATACCTACGGATTCGGCGAGGATGTCAGACGTGCCCCGTTTGACAACCGCCTGCCCGAAGAGCGGTTTTATAACAGGACCGTTATTATCGATATCGTTCAGGAATAATCCGCCCACACTACGAAAGAATCGCTATGCGGGTCTTTGCTGCGCTTGCCCTGATCTCGACGGTTCTTCCGGCGCCGGTCCGGGCCCAGACACCCCCGATGAGGGAGGAGGGGGATAATTTCCATATCGCACGCCAGTGGCTCGACGCAGGGTCCTACCACGTCGCCCGGCGCAACCTGGAGACGATTTTCAGGCATTCTTCTCCATTTGAACAGGACAGGGATGTCCTCAATCTCCTTGTGGAATCATGCTACAAGGACAGGGATTATGAGGAGGCGTACCAGTGGTCGAGCGAATTCGTCCGCGATTATCCCAACGATCACGAGTTCACCCGCACCCTCTTCATCGAGGGGATAAGCGCCTACCAGACTCACCGGAATGATACCGCCTTCGAGATCCTTTCACGGTTCTTGAAGGCGGCTCCCAATGATCCCAACCGCGGTGCGGCGGCCTTCTGGCGCGCCATGGCGGAACTCGACCGCGGCAACGCCACCGCCGCTGAAGACGATATGCGGGTCTGCCTGAATGATTCGTCGACACGCGCGTTCCATGACTACGTCCTCCTCGGCTGGGCCCTCTCCCTTGAACGAAGGGGCGATTATGCGGGCGCCGCGACTCACCTCCGGGAGCTCCTTGCGTCATTCCCCGGGAGCGAACTCGCGACCGATTGCCGCATCCGCCTGGCTTCGGTCCTCCTCCGGAAAGGCGACGTCGACGGGGCCCTGCAGAATCTGGATGCCGTCACCCCCCGCTATGACTACCAGCGCGAGGAGTATCTCCTCCTGCGCGCCGAGGCTTCCATGCAGCTCGGAAGATATGCCGATGCGGGGAAGTCCTTCGGTGACTATTCCGACTCCTATTCCGGACATCCGTTTGACCGCCTCGCCCGGTACGGACTTGCCTGGTCGTATGTCAAGGAGCACCGCTATCAGCCGGCTGAAACGGTCTTCGATTCCCTGGCACGTGAGAGGGATTCGCTGGGGTATGCCGCGATGTTTGAAAGCGGAGCCCTCTCGGCCCTCCTCGGGAATGACTCGAAGGCGCTCGGTACGTTCGATACACTCACCGAACATTCCCCCTATGACCGGGATGCCGTCCAGTCGTATTATCAGGCCGGCCTGATCCATTACCGGGATAAGCATTATATCGAGGCACGGCGGTATTTTCAGCTCGCCGCCCGGCTGTTCTCCCAGAGCACCTTGCGCCCCTATGCGTATCATATGCTCGGCGAGACCAATTTCGCCCTCGGCGATTATTCCAACGCACAGTACGATTTTGTCCAGGCGAAGCATTCGACCGGCGACCCGGCCGTTCTTGCCCCCATGCTCTATCACCAGGGGATCGCCTTATATCGGCTCGGTCGTTTCAGGAGCAGCGTCGAGGCTTTTTCAGATTTTTTGCAGCAGTTCCCCGCCGACCAGAAAGCCCCGCAGGGTTATGCCTGGAAGGGGGAGGCGCTCTACCAGGATTACCGTTTTCCGGAGGCGGAAAATACGTTCAAGGAGGCCCTCCGGCGGTATCCCTCGAATCCGAAACGCTCGGACGCCAGCTACGGCCTCGCATGGTCGTACTTCGAACAGAAACAGTATGCACAGGCCGCCGCCGCCTTCGAAAAGTTTGCAAAGGATTTCCCCGATGACCCGAGGGTCCCCGAGGCCTCGCTCCGGAAGGCTGATGCATACTTTTCCCTCGGCAACTATGATAAGGCCAACGCACTCTATGCCTCGATGTCCGCCCGGAAGGGGGGACCCGCATCCGATTATGCCGCCTTCCAGATGGCCATGTCGTGGGTCCAGCGCGGCGATGCCGACCGCGGAGTCGAGGAGCTGCGTACCTTCCTCCGCCAGTATCCCTCTTCCATGTACGATGAGGTCGCCCAGTTTAATATCGCCTGGACCTATTTTTCCCGCGAACAGTACCAGCAGGCCCTTACGGAGTTTTATACGCTCCTGCGGCTCTATGCCGGGAGCCAGCTGCTTCCTCGGGTTCTCTTCAATATGGGGGACGCATACTATAATCTGAAACAGTACGACTCCGCCCGTACCTATTACCAGCGCGTGATCGAGGAGTTTCCTTCAAGCCTCATCGTCACCGATGCCCTGTCCGGCCTGCAGTATACCTACCAGGCCGAGGGAAAACCCTCGGCCGCAGTCGCCGAGATCGAGAAGGTCCTGAAGGAAAAACCGACCGGCATGCGCGAGGAGGACCTGGTGATGAAAAAAGCCGATATCCTCTTCGGCCAGGGGGATTTCGCCGGCGCAATCGGCGAATATCAGCACGTCCTCAAAATGAATCCCGACAAGGATGTCCGCGCCCATGCCCTCCAGCAGCTCGGACGTACCTATGAACTGAACGATAACCCCCAGCGGGCATCCGAATATTATGAACGGGTCCTCGCCGAAACCCCCGAGGCCGATATCGCCCCCGGTACGATGCTTTCACTCGGGCTTATGCGGATACAGCTTAAACAATATGCCCGCGCCCGCGAAATCCTCCACGAGTTCGGACTGAAATATCCCGATTCACCCCTTTTGCCCGAGGTCCGGTACCAGGAGTCGATCGCCGATATGAATATCCCGGACAGGGATGCCGCATCGCAGGGATTCCAGTCGATTATCCAGAAATATCCCGACAATCTCTTCGCCGACAGGAGCCGCCTCAGGATCGCGGAACTTCTGCAGCAGTCGAAAAAGTTTCAGCCCTCCATCGATACGCTCACGTCGGTCGCCACGAGGCGGAGCGATGATATCGCCGCCGAGGCTCTTCTCATGATCGGCGATGCGTACCTGGCCATGAATAAGATCAAGGACGGCATGCAGGCGTATAACGATCTTGTGAAACAGTATCCCGATTACCCCCGGATTATCGACAAGGCGAAGTGGGGGCTGGGTCTGGCATATGAAAAACAACGCGACAGGAAACGCGCCCGCGCAATGTACGAGGAGGTCGCCGCCGGTACGAAGGATCTTGCCCTGAAAAAACAGGCCGAGGATAAATTACGGAGGCTGCGAAAATGAAACATTCTCTTCTGATCCTTTTCTTCCTGATGCTCGCCGCCCCACCCGCAAGGGCCCAGGATACGACAGCCCGCAGGGATACCTTGGGCGCACTTCCGAGGCTTGAAATCCCTGAAATCACGATCGTGGGGAAAAAAGCCATTCTCCTTCCCTTTGCCCGCAAGGGGGAGCTCTATGACGTCGATGTCTATCAGGCCCCCGGACCCGATTCCTCACTCCTCGGATCCCGGGAGCGGATTTCCCTCCCCAACGGCTCACTTCCGCGCTATGAGGAAAAAATGCAGCCGTGGCGCGCCTCCCTCGAAGGAGGGCTGGGAAATTATACCACCGGCCGCCTCTTCGGCTATATCGATTATACCTCGCTCCGGTGGGGTGTGAGCGGCAAAGGCGGCTACCTGACCACAAACGGCCATACCACCAATGCCGACGGGAATGCCACGATTCTTGATCTGACAGCCCGCACGATTGTCTCGACCGATAACGACGTTCTCCGTTCGTTCCGCACCGACGAGGGGATTTCCTATCACCATGAAACCTATGGCATGTATGGGATCAGCTCTGCTTCCGTTCGCAGGACAAGGAATACGTTCGGCCTTCTCGGCATGCTTGGCTCGACCAACAGGGAGGGGGCCGTTCTGGATGTAAGCCTCGGCGCGAATTTTACCGGCATCACGGATGCATCGGCGCGCGGCGATTCGGACGTATCGGTCGTTTCCCCGTCGCTTCATGCAGCCTTTTCAACCGATGCCGGTACGGCACGGTTTGTCGGTGACCTCGTCTATAAAAGTTCTTCACTCGATTATAAACATTCCACCCAGTCGCCTTCTCTGGTCGGTTTTTCCCTGGGGGTCCGCTGGCCCGAGACCGATAAACTGAAGTTTACCGTCGGCGGCCTTTACCAGCACGGCTCCGATAGCCAGGGCGCCGATCATACGCTCATCGCCCCTACAGCCGAGGTGACCTGGGAGGCTGACCGTGACCGCGTCTGGTCGTTCTGGTACCGCCCGGCGATCCGGCTCCAGGGGTATGACGAATTGTCGGCCGGTAACCCTTACCTGATCCGCGAAATCGTCATTAAACCCGAACGCGATCCCCTGAATCTCGGCAGCTCGCTTCTTTTTAACAGCGACGTGCTCTCCGTCCGGTTTGAAGGATCCTATGCCCATACGAATGATCAGCGCGTCGAAATCGCCGATAGCGGGAGAATCCGGCTGGACTATGTCGACGCAGACCGGGTGACCCTGGGCGCCACCGGGACGCTTACCGTGACCGACGAACTGGCTTTGCACTTTACCGGCAGGATCCAGCCTGCCCGTGCACACGACTCAAGCGTCCAGCTCCCCATGCTTCCCCTGGCCTATGCCGACGGCCGCCTCCAGTATGATTTGCCCGCTCCGTTTACTGTCTGGTCCGAACTTGAGTATACGAGCAGACGCAACGTGAACCTGAGCGGGGATAAGACGCTGAACGACGCCGTTCTCCTCCACGGCGGCGTCTCGACCCACGTTATCCCCCGTACGTCGCTCTCGTTCAGGATAAAGAATATTTTCAACACGGCATTCCAGCACTGGGACGGATATTCAGCGCCGGGACGTGAAATGATGGTCGAGGCAAAAGTCAACCTGCAATGAAGATCGTCCACGATCCTGCGGAAATCCAGCGTATCGCCGATTCCCTCCGCTGCCTGGGGAAACGCGTGGGCGTCGTCCCGACGATGGGCTACCTCCATGACGGCCACGCAAGCCTGATGCGCATCGCCCGCTCGTCATCGGATGCGGTCATTTCGACCATTTTCGTCAATCCGCTTCAGTTTGCCCCCACGGAGGATTTCTCCCGCTACCCCCGCGACCTGGAGCGCGATACGGCAATCGCCCGGGCAGCCGGAACCGATTATCTTTTTACCCCCGCCGAGGGGGATCTCTACCCAAACGATTATTTTACACAGGTTTATGTCGACAATCTTTCTTCTCTTCTTGAAGGGAAGTTCCGGCCGGCCCATTTCCGCGGCGTGACGACAATTGTCGCGAAATTGTTCAATCTCACTAAACCTCACCTCGCCGTTTTCGGTCAAAAGGACATTCAACAGCTCGTAATCGTAAAAAAAATGGTGAAAGACCTGAATTTTGACGTCGAGATCGTCACGGCGCCTATCGTCCGCGAACCCGACGGACTTGCGATGAGTTCCCGAAACGTGTATCTTACAGAGGCCGAACGGAAGGAGAGCACCGTTCTGAACCGCTCCCTCAGACAGGCGGAAGCCGACATCCGCTCGGGTGAAAAAAATCCCGGGATCATCCTCGGGAAAATGAGGGAGATGATCTCCGCTCAGCCGTCAGCACGGATCGATTATGTCGCGATATCCGATCCGGCCACGCTTCTCGATGTCCCGGTGCTCAAACCGCCGTCGGAAGTCATCGTCTCACTGGCCGTTCGATTCGGTTCGACACGGCTGATTGATAATACCATCGTGGCGGTTCCCTGACCGCCATGTCCTCAGTTCAGTTTCATCATTGAATGTACTATGCCAATAGAATTACAAAAACCCCCCCGACCGCTTGCGGTGATCATCATGGCCGCAGGCAAGGGGACGCGCATGAAGAATCCCGACATGGCCAAGGTCATGTACGAAATCCAGGGCAAACCGATGGTCGACTATGTCGTCGACCTCGCCGCGAAACTCCAGGCCAAACGGACGATCCTTATCGTCGGCTGGAAGAAGGAAGGCGTCATGGAGTATATCGCCAAAACATACCCGGGCGTGGAGTTCATCGAACAGAACGACCAGCTGGGGACAGGCCACGCGGTCCAGCAGACAACCGCCGCCCTGGCGAATTTCGAGGGGGATATCCTGGTCCTTTCCGGCGATGTCCCGCTCCTGACCGAGAAAACCGTCCGCGCCCTCCTCGGCTACCACCGCTCAACCGAAGCCGTCGCCACCATTCTCACGGCCGAGGTCGACGATCCGTCGGGATACGGCCGGATTGTCCATAACGACGACTCGAGCGTGAAGAAGATCGTCGAACATAAGGACGCCTCGAAGAAGGAACTCGATATCCGCGAGATCAATTCCGGGATCTATGTCTATGAAAAAGGGAAGCTCTTCGACTCACTTGCAACCCTGAAACCCAACAACGCGCAGGGGGAATATTACCTGACCGATGTCTTCGAGGATTTCTGGAAGAAGGAGTGGCGCGTATCCGCCGTCAAAGTGATTGATCCGATTGAAGTTATGGGTATCAACGACGTCGATCAGCTCGAAAAAGCCCGGGCGTTGATGGCTGAACGGACCTGAGCCAAGCCGGTTGACAATAGTCTTCGTTTTCTGTATTATTATTGTAGGTTGTTTTTTTGATGAGGAGTCGATGATTATGAGAAGGATCCTGGTTCTGGTTGCCGCCACACTTTCCATCGTCGCCCTTGCCGGCGCACAGCTGAAGGACGAAGACCGGCAGAGCGTGAATGAATCGATGGTGAAACCGGCCCAAAGCATCAGCAGCTTTCTGGGTCTTCTGAACCCCGATAACTTTACGATGCATCAGAACATTTCCATGAGCTATTTTTCCTACGGCGGGACGGGGATGTCTGTCGCCTCCTTCACCAATACCATGCTCTATAAAATCTCCGATCCCCTCAATGTCCGCCTCGACCTGACATTGCAGGGTTCGCCGTTCGGTCAGACGGGCGGATTTTCACAATCCGAGCTGAACAGGCTTTTTATCAGCAACGCCGAGCTGAATTACCGTCCGACCGATAATATGTTCATTAAACTCCAGTACAGCCAGCTCCCGTTGGGATTGTACGGTATGTACTCTCCCTATGCCCCCTATCCATATCTGATAGGGCAGTAAACGGGACGAGTGATCGGATTGAATACACAGTGCAAGCTTGTCAGGCCGGGTTGGTCGGAAAACGACTGATTCGGTTTTTTGTTTTTGTCGGCGGGAGTGTCGTTTATGGATATAGGGTTGGATCAACCGGAAAAAAATCCACCTGCACCGCGTAAAAGTCCGGATGTCCGGAAAATCGTGCTGAACTGCATCATCGCAGCAGCAGCCGTCGCCGCCGTCTACCTCGGCTACGGGTATATTACCCGGGGCCCGGGCGCTGCCAGGAACCAGGATCCCGTGGCCACCCAGACTCCCCACGTCATCCAGCTCGACGTCCTCAACGGCTGCGGCGCACGGGGAATCGCCGCACGGTTCACCCGGTTCCTCCGAACGGCAGGCTTTGATGTCGTCGAAATGAAGAATTATAAGGTCGCCACGATGCAGAAAACCCTCGTCGTCGACCGCGTCGGAGACCTTGCCCCCGCTCGCCGCGTCGCCGCGGCACTCGGGGTGTCCGAAAAGAACATCGTCCAGCAAATTAACCCGGATTATTTCGTCGAGGTTTCGGTCATCATCGGCGCCGATTATACCTCGCTCGAACCACAGCGTCATTAACAAAAGGAAAGGCATTGACACCAAAAACCCTTGCTAAGAAAATCGCGCATCTCGCCCTCACCAAGAAAGCCCACTCCATTACCATCCTCGATCTTCGGAAGTTAACCGATATGGCAGATTTCTTTGTCGTCTGCTCCGGCGATTCCGACGTCCAGGTCAAAGCGATCTCGGATGCCATCGTCGAGGGGACCGACCGCCTCGGCGTGCCCGTCTGGCACCAGGAAGGCGCCACGGGGCGACAGTGGGTCCTGCTCGACTACGTCGACGTCGTCGCTCATGTCTTCCACCGCGAGGCCCGCAGGTTCTACGGGCTCGAGAAACTCTGGGGGGATGCGAAATCCGAAACCGTCGAGGATAAACCCCCCGTTAAACGCACGGCCCGCAAATCCCGGGCGAAGAAATCCCCATGAGAGAGTACCTGCGGGAGCGGGTCGTCAAGGGCATCACGTCCCTCGGTGCTGCAGGCATCATCCCCTCCTTTGAAAAGCCACGACTGGCCGAACACGGCGATCTGACGACGAATGTCGCCATGGCCGCAGCCAAATCACTCCGCGTAAACCCGCGCGCACTCGCCGAGCAGCTTGTCGCGAAACTCGACCTCGATCCCACACTCGTCGACCGGCCCGAAATCGCCGGCCCGGGGTTCATCAATTTCCGGTTTACCAGGAAATTCTTCTGCCTCGAACTCCAGAAGCTTCTCGACACGAGGACACAGTTTGGCCGCTCCTTTGCGGGCAGGGGAGTGAAAACCCAGGTCGAGTTCGTCAGCGCGAACCCCACCGGACCCCTCACCGTCGGCCACGGGCGTGGCGCCGTCTACGGCGATACCGTCGCCAGACTTCTGGAGTGGACCGGCCATGCCGTCACCCGCGAGTATTATTTCAATAACGCGGGCCGGCAGATGCGCATACTCGGCGATTCCGTGCGCCTCCGCTATCTTGAACTTCTGGGCGATCAGGTCACGTTTCCGGAGGATTATTACCAGGGGGAGTATATCCGCGATATCGCACGGCATCTCGTTGAGAGCCACCGCGATGCGCTGCGGTCAGAACCGGCCGAGGGTGCGTTCAAACAGCAGGCCGAACAGGAAATTTTCGCCGATATCAGGAAAACTCTCGCCCGGCTCGGCATCCGCCATGACGTCTTTTATAACGAGAATTCACTCTATGAATCGGGTAAAGTCTCTGGCCTGATCGAGGAGTTCCGCCGCCGCGGACTTGCCTACGATCTCGACGGGGCCGTCTGGTTCAGGGCCTCCGCGTTCGGCGGCGAAAAGGATAAGGTCATCGTCAAAAATACCGGCGAACCGACCTACCGCCTCCCCGATATCGCTTACCACCGGGATAAATTGCAGAGGGGCTTCGACCTCGTCATCGATGTCCTCGGCGCCGATCATGTGGCCACCTATCCCGACGTCCTGGCAGGCGTCAGAGCCCTCGGCGGGGATGATTCGAAGATCAAGGTCCTGATTCATCAGTTCGTGACGATCGTTCAGAACGGGGAGGTTGTGAAGATGTCGACCCGGAAGGCGAATTTCGTCACCCTCGATGAACTGATCGATGAGGTGGGCCCCGACGTGGTGCGCTATTTCTTCCTGATGCGCGGGATCGGCAGCCACCTGAATTTTGACCTGGCGCTTGCCAGGGAACAATCCGAACAGAATCCCGTCTATTACCTCCAGTATGCTCATGCCCGGATAGCCTCCATTATCCGCCATGCGGAGAGCCTCGGCGTCGATGTCCATCTTTCCGCTGATCTCGGGCTTCTCCGGACGGACGAGGAGCTTGCCCTGATGAAGAAATTATTGATCTTCCCGGATGTTGTGGAATCCTGCTCGGCAACCTTCGAGCCCCACCGCCTGGCCGAGTACCTCCACGATCTTGCCGGCGACTTCCATAAATTCTACCACCTCCACCGCGTCGTCATCGACGACCACCCCCTTATGGCCGCCCGCATCGCCCTCTGCCTCGCAACGAAGTCTGTCCTTGCCAGCGGCTTTGCAATTCTCGGGATACAGGCTCCCGAGAAGATGTGAGATGTGCCGTACGATCAGGGATGTATGGTGCTTTTTTGATCTGAAGTTGTATCCCTGCTGTTATTCGTCCTTCAACAGTGTCTCGCCTTTGACGAGCCACGAAAAACCGAATGATTCTAACATCAGCGTCTCGAAGAAAAGTGTCCAGATGGTTGCCTGCAAATTCTCTGAACCGAGGGTCAGGGTGAGAATGCCAAGGGTGGCAAGTGAGGCGAAGATGATGATCCCGCATATCCGGTAGACGAGATTGCGGCTGGCCTTTCTTCTTGTCCGGTTCTGCCTGTCCCCCAGAGTGAACAGAAAGAATGAATTTACACCGAGGAGGATGAAGAATATGACCGATGACCCGTAGTGGAGGTATCCTGCCAGGGGCGGCGTCAGGAGAAAAACTCCCACTGGTCCGGGGTGATCACTGGGCGGGGTGCAGGGGAAGATCGCGATGCCGAGTCCCGCAATCCCACTTGCGATCGCCATGACCACGTCCCGCTTATCATACCCTTTGTACGACAGAAGGAATATCCCTACCCCGATGAGCAAACCCTCGAGGATGTCGCGCATGGGGGTGTGGTAGTATGCACTGATCGAATCTTTTACAGCAACAGATTGCAGCCAGCTGCCCCAGACCAGACAAGCGAACGGCAGCGCCATACCCAGTATGCCGATCAATTTGCGGAGCGTGAGGTAGGAAATGATGAAGCTTCTGCTGTTATCTGAAAGCATAAGACCCTCCTTTCAATATTGTCCCCCTCGATGAATGTTTCCTATTTCATCAAATGTCACTCAGCGTATTCGATAGATTGTTGCCAAAGGAAAGAACACCCGCCCCGATGATGGAGTAATGTACACAATCATTCGGGGAAAATAAAGCCCCCGCGGATCGGGAATTCCACTCCCCGTGTGTAAATCTCTGTTATTATTGGAGATCGGTGGCGGGGAAATTGTTTGCACAACCGGGTTTATGGTTCGGTCAGAGCGGGTGATGGCTGATTGTATCCTCATCTCTTTTTCAATAAATTGTCGGTGATGCCGGAACATCGATTGATAGTATGACCACGTATAAATCCGGAATTTTTGGCTTGCTCTACTACGCCTTTTTTGGCCTCGCCGCCCTTTTTTCAGGATTATTGCGCCCTGAATTTAACTGGGATATCGTCCCGTATGTGGGGTGCGTACAATCGCTCCGGACCGCCGACCCGCACGAACTGCATTCGTCCACCTATGCTGAACTGAGGAGTGTCGCGGGAACGCGCCATTATACTGCCCCCGACGATCCGTTCGATACGCCATCCAGAAAAGCAGTACGATCGGATCCTGACGAGTTTGTCAAGATCCTTTCCTTTTACCGGTTTCATGCCGCGTATATACTTCTGATTGCCGCTCTTGCACACGCCGGCATGGATGTTGTCTTTGCCACATATTTTGTGTCAGCGGTGTCTGTGCTGGTCAGTTTTTTTATTTTGTATGCCATCGCACGGCGATATCTCAGGAACGGTTATTTTTATCTCGTCCCCTTCCTCGCTCTCGCTCTTGGGACGGTCGTTGTCGCCCGGCTCTCCACGCCGGATGGATTGGCCCTGATGTTCCTCCTTGCGTGCGCCTGTCTCTTTCTCGGGAACAATCGGACGCTGCTTTTCCTCCTGCCGTTTCTGGTCACCGTGAGAATTGATCTCATGATCATTGTTTTGTTGACCTGCCTGTCTCTCACTTTCGGCGGGAGGATGAAGAAGTGGCCGGTGGCCGTTTCCTTCATGAGCAGCCTCGTTATCTACTTTTTCGTGCGATGGTATTTTGTATTCCCAGGGTGGAAGAGGGTGTTTTATTTTCAATTTATTGACAAGAGTCCGGTGATCCCTGGCGAAAACGTCGGAATCCATGTATATATCCGGGCTCTCCTCGGCGGTTTCTGGGGAATCATGAATAATCCTGTTCTCCTTGCCTTCGCCTGCATCGCCGTCCTGGCCGTTATTATCGTCGCTCCCCGTTTGAAGGATAATCCGGATTTGCTCCTCAAAGAGCCTCCCGTTCAGTTAATGCTTATCGCACTTCTCTCTGCAGCGGTCCATATGCTTCTTTTCCCGCTGGCGGCCACCCGCTATTTTACCGGCCCGGCACTCATCCTGGCCGTTTCGTTGCTCGTGCTG
>JAWOKN010000083.1:0-20224 GCA_033854175.1 Bacteroidota bacterium
CAGCATGATCAAAGCGGTGAAACTCCACATGATGCAGCTCGACCGCATCGCCGTCATTCAGAAGGAGAGCACGTTCAAGGACATTCCGGATCTCCCTCACATTCCCGGGCCACGGATAGCGGAGAAATTTTTCCTTAACGGCATCCGACAACCGCTGAAAATGCTTATGGAACTTGACATTGAACTCCTGGAGAAAATAATCGGCCAGGAGGAGAACGTCCCCGTCGCGTTCGCGGACGGCTGGCATGGGGATCGTGACGACATTCAGGCGGTAATAGAGATCCTGGCGGAACGCGCCGTCGGTGACGAGACGTTCCAGGGGGCGGTTGGTGGCTGCGATCACGCGCACATCGACGGCAATTTCCGAAGTGCCGCCGACGCGCTGGAACGTCTTCTGTTCGATTGCGCGCAGGAGTTTCACCTGGATTTTCAGCGGCGTATCGCCGATCTCATCCAGGAAAATCGTGCCCGAATCGGCCAGTTCAAAGATCCCTTTTTTCTGCGCCTTGGCATCGGTAAACGCCCCTTTTTCGTACCCGAAGAGCTCGCTTTCGATCAGGCTCTCCGTCAGCGCGGAAAAATTGATCATCATGAGAGGCTGTTGTTTTCTCACGCTCAGGAAATGGATCGCCTTGGCGGCCAACTCCTTCCCGGTGCCGCTTTCACCGACGAGAAGAACCGTCGTACTGCTGCTCTGGGCGATCTTCGTGATATCGGAAAACACCCTCTTCATTGCAGGTGAAGTGCCGATCATCCCGCAAAAGCCGTATTGTTTCTCCTGCTCCTTCAAAAAATGCTCGATCTGCCGTTTCAGTTTTGTCGATTCGAGCGCCTTTTCGATGACGATGCTGATCTCGTCGATATTCACCGGTTTCGTGACATAATCGAAGGCGCCAAGTTTCATTGCCTGGACGGCGACATCGGAACGGTCGACGGCGGTCAGCATGACCACCGGCATCGTGGCCCCGCCAGTCTGGATTTTCCGGAGGAGGTCGATACCGGTCCCGTCGGGAAGATTCTGATCGAGGATAACGAGGTCGACGTCGAACTTCTGCAGCTGGGCGATGGCCTGAGCCAGGGATTCCGCCTCAAGGATGCCGAAACCGCGTTTAGAAAACTCCTGATTCAGCGACCACCGGATCAGGTACTCATCGTCGACCAGAAGTATCGTCTCACCCCTCATCGGGACTCCTCCGGGGGATATTTCGGCAATGCAATCGTAACAGTGGTTCCCTCGCCCGGCTGGCTCGTCACGCTGACGGATCCATGATGCTGTTCCACGATCCGCCGTGAAATCGTCATACCCAGGCCGGTCCCTTTATGTTTCGTCGTGAAGAACGGCTTAAAGATCTCCGCGAGATGTTCCGGATCGATACCCTTTCCGGTATCGGTGATGCGGATGACTGCAGATGGCGAATCGATGCGGGTTTCAATGGTGATCGTGCCGGCATTGTCGATCGCCTGGATGGCGTTAAGAATATGATTCCAGAGCACCTGCTGGAACTGCTTCTTATCGACCAGCGCATTCAGGGGAGAGGCTGTAAAGATGGTACGGATCGTGATATCCTTCCCCTTATATTGGCGGGACAGGAGGGCCACGGTTTTCTCGATCAGGGGATGGACATCGGCGACGTCGAGGACCGGAACGGCAGGCCGGGCATACTGGAGGAGATCATTGACGGCATGAATCACCCGTTCGAGCTGAAGGATCATTTCGCCCATAATCTCCTGCCGCGGATCGGAGATCTCCATCTCGCCCGAGAAGACCTGCAGGGCGCTCAGGACGCCCGCGATAGGATTCTTGATCTCGTGAGCCATACTGGCGGCCATTTCACCCACCGTAACAAGCCTGTCGGCCTGTTCGAGCTGGTGATCGCGCATCTCCATGAGGCGGGCATTCGCGTCGTTCAGTGTCTGGAGAAGGTGATTAAATCCCTTATGGAGTTCAGCGACCTCGTCATAGCGCTTGGGCGCGCGGAACAGCGGGAAAACGGTACGCTCGCCGTGTGCCAGCTTCTTCACGTCCGTCTGTACGCTATCGATATGACCATGGAGGGAGCGGATAGGATTGATGACAAGGACAAGAAGGATCAGGTAGATCAGGACGCCCATCCCGGAAAAGATGACGATCGTCATAAGGATATTCGTCGACCGGTGGGAAACCGATATGGCGCTGACATCCGCCATAGAAATCTTCATACCGAAATACCGGGGTGGAGGCGTGCCGGAAACGGACATTGCTGGTGATCCCATCGTGGTCCGGAGAGGTGACACGACATAGCCATAGACAGAATCCCCCTCTCTCGCGGTAAGATAATGGCGCCCGGTTGAATCCGCATGATGGAAAAATCCCGAAATGATCAGGCTATCGCGGGGTGAACCGGGGTGTGCGTACCAGAGAACATCCCCCTTTTCACCGACGAGAAAGGTATTGACGATATCGGGGGAGGTCATGACAATTCCGAGAAGATCCTCAATCCGCGGGATGCCGGACGTGGTGACAGGGTGATCGAGCATCCGGTCGACAAGAGCGGCAAGGCCATACGCCTTTGCCTGGGCCTCCTTCTCAAGAATCGAGGTACCGGTCTTCCAGGCATAATAGACAAAAGAACCCCAGGCGATCAGCGAGCCGAGAATGACGGCGATCGCGACTTTTTTCCCCAACGACGGGAACAATCTTTCAAGAAATTCCCGCATCATCACCCTGGAAAAGAGTGTTAGAAATTCCTACGCACTGGCGGCCGGAGGAGGCGTGATCGATCCTTCCGCCGGTTTAAACCGTCTCCGCAGAGCCATGAGAGAACCGGCGATAATCAGGACGACGCCAGTCCAGACAACCATCATAAGCGGTTTTGTACTCACCTCGAGAACAAGTTTCGGGTGGCCAACTTGGGGCACCTGCGGGGCAGCGCCGACAACCTCGAGAAGCACCTTTTTCTCCTCGACACTGATACGGGTCAATGCCAGTGCAAGATGCGGCAGACCGGCAGCGACCCTGGTATCGGAAGGAAGATCGACAGGCGTGGACTTCTTTTCCGCGCCCATAACGGTAAACACGGGTTCGATCACCGACTTTTTCCCCTGATAGGAGACCTCGAGCACGGCACCGACCGACATGGCGGCGGACTGTCCGTGCTGGCCCACATCGAACTTCGTGAAGGTGATCTCATAATCGCCGAACTTTGTGGGTTCCCCTTTCGTCAATTCCAGAAGGGGATTCTGGGAAATCATCGTATCGGCGGCTTTCAGTTCCACCGGTGAGATATAGAGATCCTTCAGTGGAAAAATCTTTATATCCGGCTCCCTCATCATCGCCTTATTATACTCGCTGTAATAGAGGCTGGGGAGAGCCACAAAGGCATTCTTGCCGTCGGTGACATTAATCTCGACGCGGGGTTTCGAACTCTGTTCGTCGCGGACACCCTGAAACGTCAGTATATATCCCAGGGCGGTCTGGGGCTGATGTTGTTCCAGGACCAGCTGGGTCGTCTCGTCGAAGCTCCCCGAGCCGACGATGCCCAGAAGAAGCAGGCCGACGCCGATATGGGAGACCGGGCCGCCGAGGCTCCACCAGCCTGAGCGGTACTGGCGGAAGGCGGCGATGGCGTTGCTGATCAGGCCGAACGAGGCGGTGCCGACAAATAGAAGGAGAGAAGGTTTCGATACGCCGCCGACATAGGCTATGACGCAGGCCAGGAGGGTCAGGAGGATTGGCAGGGACAGCCTTTTAACCAGACCCGACTGTTGTTCCCCCGTCCAGCCCAGAAACGGCGTAATTCCGAGAAGCAGGCCGATCGCTATGGCGACCGGAAGGTTAACCTTATTATAAAACGAAACATCCACCTGTGAAGCCTTGCCCCAGAGGCCTGTAAGAATAGGAGACGACATGCCGAAGAAGACAAAAAGACCGGCCACGCAGAGAACATACAATCCCAGAAGGAGAGTCAGCTCGCGGTGAAGGCCGGAGAGATCCAGTTTGGGAGACGTTGTATCCCGGAACCGGGTCAGGAAGAAACCCATGGCGGCGACAACCGAGACAACAATAACGCCGATGAGATAATTACCGATACCGAAATCCTCGAACGAATGGACCGAAAAATCCTGCAGCACGCCGCTCCGTGTAAGGAACGTTGCATACAGCACAAGAACAAACGAAATCACGGCAAGGAGCATATTCGTGCGGACAAGCGACCCCTTTTTCTTCTGAACGAGCATCCCATGGACAAGGGCGAGGAGGGTCAGCCAGGGAACGAGCGAAGAATTCTCGACCGGATCCCAGCCCCAGTAGCCGCCCCAGCCGAGAACCTCATAGGCCCAAAACCCGCCGATGATAATACCGGCGCCGAGGGTAGTTGTCGCAAAGAGCGACCAGCGGAAACCCGACAAGTTCCAGCGGGTAGAATCCCGCCGGCGGAGGGCTGAGAGAACCAGTGCGAACGGAAAAATCGCGGCTGCATAACCGACAAAAAGAACCGGCGGATGGATCACCATCCAGAAATTCATCAACAGCGGATTCATCCCCGTCCCGTCGGCCGGGGCATTGACGGTATCGCTGAAAGGGCTCTTCAGCAAAAGGAGAAGCAGGATAAAACCGATGAAGAGGGAGACAATGCCCATGGCGACGTTATCGGCATTCGCCGATTTCCTCAAAAAGAAGAGACCCATGGCGCCGACAAAAAGAGCCCAGAGGAGGAACGTCCCCTCCTGACCGGCCCAGAACGCCGAGACGAGAAAAAGAAACGGCTGTGACAGAGAGCTGTATCTGGCGACATAGGTATACTGGAACTGATGGGCCAAGAGCAGGTAAAGGAGGAGGCATGACGCAAGTGTCAGCCCCCCTGTCGTCACGTAGAACAGCCGTTTCGACAGCGGGGTAACGGTCCGTGTCGTATTTTTCAGGAACGCAAAGGCGGAAGCCAGTGCAGCCAAGAACGTAAGAACGACGATGATATTTCCGAGATTCATGATGTTTCAGATAATATGATATTAATGATGGATTTCAAAACCGGATGATTTCTGCCGCCGTTCGATTTTGCGGATCGTGCCGTACAGGGCAAGTGCGACAAGCGAGATGATAACCGTCGCGATGCCGAGGCCCCACCGCCGGAAATAATACTCCTTGATGGCCTCCTTGGCGTCGGCCTGAACCGATGATGCGATGGTGATCCCCTTATCGACGACCTCATGAAACTTCGCCTGATCAAACGCATGAATCACGGTACGGGACTGGAGTCGCGCCTGGTTAGCGTCGCGGAGTTTGAATTTTGCTTCGGAGATCTCCATACCCTTCTGTTCGGCATCATTGATCAGACTATCGGCCCGGGTTTCGACATCCTGGAGGCTATCGACAAACGTGCGCATATCCTTCGCCACCGTATACCCCTTCGGATTCCGTGTAGCGGTATGGCAGCGGGCGCACGTGGCGGGGGGGCTCACACCGACAAGAGCGTTCGTCGCCGGGAGGATTTCATGGTTCGAGTGGCACGTCTCGCACTCGGGGAGATGCTGATCATCAAACGCCTTCTTATGGGGGCTTGAGGAGAAGAGATCCGCGTTCAGGGCATGGCACGTCCCGCAGACCATCGAGACCGATTCGAGACCGGGCGGGGCGGCGCCGTGGTTCCCGTGGCAGTTATTGCAGGCGGGTGCGGAGACATCTTGTTTCTGGAGAAGCGCAACGCCGTGGACGCTCTTCTCATACTTGGCAAACTGATCCGTCGGGATACGGTAATCCTTCATATAAACCGGATCACTGTGACATTTCGCGCAGGTTGAGGGCAAATTGACCGGGTAGACGGAGGATTTGACATCCTGGGCGTTGCGGATATTATGGCTTCCGTGGCAGCTCGCGCACTCAGCCGGTTTGACATCGCCTTTTGCGTTCCGCATCCCGTGGACGCTCGTCCTATACTTCTCGACCTGATCGACGGGGAGGGAAGGATTATACTGGCGGATATACCCGGCATCCGAATGGCACTTGCCGCATGTGGCGACAATATTCAGGGGATAGACGGGAGAGGAAGGATTCTTCACGCGGACGATGCCGTGGGCGTTATGGCAGGTGATGCACTGCACAATATGTTCGTTCCCGTTCAGTGCAAGCTTGCCGTGCACGCTCGCCTGGAGCATATCCCACTGGTTCGTGGGCAGCGCAGATCCGAACGATTTCATCCTGTCGGGGGATGCATGGCACGTGGCGCACGCCTGGCTGATCCGATCGCCCTTAGGGACGCCGATAAACCCGGCAGCGGTATCCATGGCTTTCTCCATTTCATCGGCATTCGGATTTCCGCCATGGCAGCCCGCGCAGGAGACACCCTTCTCAAAATGCACATCATGTTTAAACAACGTCGACTCCTTATCGCCGAGGGTCTCGTGGCAGCTGAGACATTTATCAGCGGCCTGGGTACGGGTGGCCGGCATGAACAAAAGAAGAGAGCATGCGAGGAATAATTTATTCATGCGATCCATCCTATCACTGTAAGAATGATGACATACATGACGACAAAGAGGCCGATATAATTCACAAAACGGTTTTGTTCCCCGCGGGAGCTCCTCCTGTCCCAGAAGGGAATGACGGTCCAGAGAAGGCCCGCCAGACCGAAGAAGAGAATACCGAGAATCTCGCCGTCGAGTGCGAGGATTTTGGCGGGAATAAACTTCAGAGTCTGGAACATGAACAGAAAATACCACTCGGGTTTAATCCCCGCGGGAGCGGAGGCAAAGGGATCGGCTTTTTTCCCGAGTTCCCAGGGGAAAAAGACCGCAAGGATTGCCAGGAGGTTAAGGACCATGAGCCACAAAAGGAGATCCCTGAGGAGGAAATTCGGGAAAAAGGGCATCGTTTTCGACTTCCCGGACTGGTCATATTCTGCGCCGAGCGGCTCGCTCATACCCTGGCGCTGGACCAGAACAAGGTGGATGCCGAGAAGGACGGTAAAGATGCCGGGGAAGACGGCGACATGGAAACCGAAAAAGCGGGAAAGGGTCGCCCCGGTAACCTCATCCCCGCCCCGGAGGAACAACATCAGCGGTTTCCCGACAAGCGGAACGACGCCGGCGATATCGGTACCGACGCGGGTGGCAAAAAACGCGAGTTCATTCCACGGCAGAAGGTAGCCGCTGAAGCCGAAGCCGAGGGCAAGGAAGAACATCAGCATACCGGTCAGCCATGTCAATTCGCGGGGTTTGCGGTACGCCTTGCCGAAATAGACGCTGAACATATGGATCATGGCGGCGAGAATGAAGAGATTTGCGGTCCAGCTATGGATCGAGCGGATCAGCCAGCCGAACTGCACCTTCGACATAATAAACTGGATGCTCTCGAAGGCAAGTTGTTCGCCGCTCTTGTAGTAGAGAAGGAGGAGGATGCCGGTGACGACCTGGATGATAAAAAGAAACAGCGAGACGCCGCCGAAATAGTACCAGAGTGAATGGCTATGGAGGGGGACATATTTTTTCCCCATATACTCGACAAGATCCTGCAGGTGGACCCGTTCATCCACCCAGGCATAAAATTTTTTCAGATTATTCTTCATGCTTTTTTCGAGATAACGACCTCGTCTCCTTGTACGACAACGCGGTATTCATCCAGCGGGCGGGGGGGTGGGCCGGACACATTACGGCCGTTGAGGTCATACTTGCCGTTATGGCATGCGCACCAGATGACGCCAAGATCCTTCCTGTACTGGACGGTGCAGGCGAGGTGGGTGCAGGTAGCGGCAAATGCGCGGAGGTCCCCCTCGGCGGTCCGCAAAAGAATGACAGGTTTCGAGCCAAACTTCACGATCTGGCCGCTATCCTTCGGGATCTCGCTGAGTTTTCCGGCCTTCACGCTGGAAACCTCGACCTCTCCCTGGGGTGGTGGTTTAAGGTACGACAGAATGGGGTAAACGACAGCTCCCGCAAGGGCGACAAGGCTTCCCGAAAGGAGAACCTTCAGGAAGCTGCGCTTGCTCTCGCTTTCCGCCGGAGTGATGGTATTCTGCATAGGATATGAGTATTCCTTATTGGTTACTGTTATGGCAATCGCTGCAATTCATTTCCTTCCACGCGTCGCCGATATCGACCGGGTGTTTATACTCGATTCCGCCGAGGGAGATCCGCAAGGTATCGCGTTCAAACTTCTGGGCGAGAATGACATGGCATGTATTGCAGTCGCGGGAAAGGATCTCGCCCTTTTCATTCTTATGTTTTCCGTCGTGGCAGCGGAAGCACCCCTTTGAATAGAGGTGGCCGATATTATCGGGAAACTTTTTCCAGCTCACGCCCATTTCGGGGAAATAATTCCTCTCATAGATCCTCCGCACCTCCTCGATGGTACTGTCGATGCCTGCTTTCCGTGATTTCTCGACCGCGGGATAATTTTGCTTATAGAAATCCCGGATCATCAACCCGATACTATCCAGGCCTGTGTGTTTGGACGAATAGGGTGATTCGAGGGCCTTGACCGAAATACTCTTGACGCTCGGCAGCTGAGGATCGATCCATCCGAGGGCCATGACATTATTCACCGATGTCGAGGGGGGATGATAGATATGGGTCGGGCGGTTATGGCAGTCGATGCAATCCATCCGGCGGGTAAAGAGATGTTTCAGGGAGTCGTCGGAAATCGTCTGTTCGGTATCGCGGTAAATGGTAACGGAGCCGTCGGGTTTCTTCGATCTCACCCAGGGGATATTCTGGCGTTCGCGGTCGGTGGCGGCATAGGTCACCTCGTTATTAATGTTCATATGCCAGTGGATACCGGATGTTGGGCCGGCCTCGACATTACCGCCGCCGATTTTCACCAGGAGATTCAGCGACCACTTTGTATTCTGCTCGTCCGAAAGGAAATAGGTATTTGTATGAAGTTTCTCCGAATAAAAGTGTTTCGGCCAGTGGCACTGTTCGCAGGTCTGCTGTGCCGGCCGCAGGTTCTCGATGGGTGTCGGGATCGGCCGGGGATAGGTATTAAACGTGACGGCATAGACCTGATACGTACCCGACAGTTTCGACTTCACAAAATAGGACGCACCCGAACCGATATGGCACTCGACGCAGCCGACGCGGGCGTGGGGTGAATACTGGTAGGCGGTATACTCCGGTTGCATCACCGAGTGGCAGGTTTCGCCGCAGAACTGATCCGACTCGGTATACTCATAGGCCCGATAACTGCTGAACCCGAGGATTGAAATAAAAACCAGTGTGGCCACGACGAGTGTCACAAACACCGTCCGGTGGTGCGGGTTATTCATATCGATAGCGGGCAGGTGCAGCCCGTGGGGTTTACCGAGCCGTTCGCGGCGGTGTTCCCGCATAATACCGGCGGGCACGAGGAGGAGGCCGACGACCAGGACAGCAGGGGCAATCACAAATGCGATAATGCCGACATAGGGATGGGACGTTGTGGAGGTAGCCTCAAGGAGCATCATGAACACAATGATGCCGACACTGATCGCCCCGATCACGACGCCGACGAGGGAAATCAGGTTATAGAAGGATTTAGGAAAAATGTTTCTCATAACTTCACAAGATTAATGTACCGGCGGGAAAAAACCAAACAACCGGTTTGCAACGCGTCACCGATAGGCGAACACCATCGCATAGATGATCCAGATGACGATACTAAAGCCCACGGTGAGGGCGATCCAGCCGAAGATCTTCACCGCCCTGATCACGATCGGGGGATAGGGCTCGTCAAGCGATTGCTCGAGCTTTCCCGACCCGACCATCGCATCATATTCGGCGGGTTTATCTCGCCGGAGTTCCTCGACATCCATCCGGCCCGTAAAGATAACGATATCCATCGGAAATTTCTCGGGCCGGAGGTGGGTATTAAAAAAATGGACAGTAAAAATGAACCCGACAGCAAGGAGCGCTTCGTCGCTATGGATGATCGTGGCGACATTAATAAAGGCGCCGGGGATAAACCTGGTAAAAAATTCCGGAAACCAGAGCATAAGTCCTGTGGAACCGATGACGGCGATCCCCCAGAAAACGGCGAAATAATCGAACTTTTCCCAATAGGTCCATCTTCCATAGGGTGGGCGGGGGCCTTTTCCGAGGAACCAGCGGATGGAGGCGATAAAATCTTTTAAATCCCGCTTATTAAAAACCATGGAATCAGGGCCGAAGAGGAACGAACGCCAGGTACGGTTCTCCTTCCGTTTCATACGCACGACATCGACGACATGGGCGAAAAAGATTCCGAACATCAGCACGGCGGCAAAGCGGTGAATATAGCCGGCCGTTTCAAAACCGCCCAGTATGCGGGACAGGACAACGGCCCACCGGGTATAAGAAAATTTCAGCGTCATACCGGTCAGTGCCAGGCTCATGAAGCTCACGATCATAATCACATGAAGAATCCTGTTCAGCCTCTTGAAGCGGAGATACTGGCGTTCTGGTGCGGGCGCGGGCGCGGCCTGTACCGGAGCCGGGGCCGGCACAGGCTCGGGAACGGTCTTTTCAACGGGGGTTGTATGGTTCTGCAATTCGTTCATGACTTATCCTGATCGCGCTCTGCACGGAACTTCTTCCTGGCCTGATACGCCCTGGGAAGCCAGAGCAATGTATGAACACCGCCAAAGACGAACGTCACGATAAGAAGCGAGGTCATACCCCAAAACGTCCAGAAAAGATACGGATATTTCTGAGGATCGTGGTGAGTCGCATGCGTGAGATACCCGGCGAACCTTCGTGTAGCCCCTTCGTGGCACTTCTGGCAAGTCTGTACGACATTTTCCCTGCTGAGATGAGAACGGGGATCGTTGATCGGAAGAATATCGTGAGCCCCGTGGCAGTCATAGCACTTCGCGGTTTTGGTATAACCGAGCTGGGAAACCTTGCCATGATACGTGTCAAAATACGTTTGTGCAATCTGGGCATGGCACCGGCCGCACTGCTGCATAATTTCGAGCCTGAAGCCCTGTTCGTCGGTCCTGCGGATCGTATGGGCCGTATGGCAGTCATTGCAGACCGGCAGCGGTTTATCGGTCACGGTCACAAGGGACGAATGGACGCTTCGTTCAAACTGCTCCTCGATCCCATGGTGGCAATGGCCGCATGTGGCGGGAAGATTCTTCGGATTCACGCTGGAGGCCGAATCGCTGCGGGGCAATATGCTATGTGCGGTATGGCAATTCGTGCACATCGCCGTCACGGTAAGACCGCTCTTCATCAAACCCTTGCCGTGGATGCTCTCGGTATAGCGCTCAATAATCCGGTGTTCCTCGCCGGTATACCGGACCGCGGCTTTCTGGCCCTCCCTGTGGCAGCGTGCGCAGAGGTCGGGAACATTCAGAGCGAACGTCGGTGAGGCGGGATTATCCTTTCCCATCACATGATGTCCGCCGTGGCATTCCTTGCAGGTCGGGGCATTGGGATTGTGCTGATCGGCAAGTTTTCCATGGATGCTCGCGGTATACTGCTGGCCCACCTCCTCGTGGCAGGAGGTACAATCGACTTTTTTCGTAATCGTCTCGCACGGTCTGACATGGGATGCATTCACCTCGGCATGGCACTGGCTGCAGGCGATCTTGGCATGTTTGGAGGAACTCACCAGTGACGCATCCACAAACAGGCTCCGACCGTCCTTTGACGATTTGACATCCTTCTTCTCATGGCAATTGAGGCAATCCCTGTCGGCCATCCCCTGCGTATAAAAGACCTTTCTGATTTTATGCGGCTGGTGGCAATCGACGCACGCAGGAAGAACATTGGCCTCCTTTTCCCAGAGTTCGCCCTTGATAATCTTGCGGTGGACCAGTTCGATTTCGGCGTGGCACTTCGTACAGGTCGAAGCAATATTTTTCCTGGCAATCGAGGAACGCGGATCGGTATGGGGGAGGATAAAGTGAGCCGTATGGCACGAAGCGCAGTTCGGGGCAACGACGAGCCCCTTCTTCAGGAGCCCTTCGCCGTGGATGCTCTCCGAAAAGTTCGTCAGGATATGATCTTCATGAATAACCCGTTGTTTCTGGACCGGTGCACCCTCCTGGTGGCATTTACCGCATGTGAACGGGACCCTCATGGGGGAGACCGGAGAATTTTTATCCTTCACCGGAAGGATATCGTGCGTGCCGTGGCAGTCATAGCAGCGGGGAGCCAGGGGATCGCCGCGGGCGATCGCCTGACCATGAAGCGACTTTTCATGCTGTTCCTGTTCGGTTGAATGGCAGGTGCCGCATTTCACCGGTTTCACGCCCGGCTCGTGGGGAAGCTCCTTCCCCTCGAGGTCGGTGTGGCACGAAACGCATGTCAGCGATCCATGGATCGACTTTGAAAAATGATCGCCGTCAACGAAGACCGAAACCGTTTTTCCGTTCATGGTGCCGGTCAGCGACTTATCGGAATGGCAGTTAAGGCAATCGCTGTTCTCCTGCGCGACCGACGCTGAAAGCCCGAACACAAGAAGGGGAATAATTGCGCAGAGCGGGAAACGCCGCCGCACGACAGCTGCCGACAGCCGCCCTCCGACCCCCTTGTTCCGAACAGGTTCTGACAGGCGAAGGACCATCATAGCGATTTATTTGGCAGCTGCAGGAGAATTGACAGGCTCGGGTTTACCGCGGGTATCGCCCTTCTCGGTTTCCCGGGAACGGCGAAGATCCTCCCTCTGAATCTCCTCAAGTTCCCGCGGATGTTCATCAAGCATTTCCTCCTCGGTCAGGGTACCTTTCCAGAACGCGAGATTAATCGGATAGACGTCGGGATTAAAGATCACAAAATAGAAATGCCAGACAAGAATGGCGAGGGTTGCGAGCCACGCCTCGTAATAATGGATCAGGCGGGATACATCATATCCCTCCTTGGTCAGGAGGCCGATAAAGGTATTATCGAACCACATAATCGTGCCGGTCGCCACCATAATAAACGTGCCCCACACCAGAGCCCAGTATTCGCTCTTTTCGATATAGCTGAAGCGGCCGAACTTCGGTTTCACGCGGGAGAAGCCGGTGTTATACTTAAGGACGGCGATGGCATCCCGGGCATCCTCCAGTCGTGGGACAAGGTCGCGGATCAGTTGTCTTCCCTTCCGGGTAAAGATGATATAATAGATATGATAGAGGCTGGCGGTTACCATAGCGACGCCTGCGGCCCGGTGGATAAAGCTTCTGAACGCGAAAATCTTATCGCTGACACTCCGGATCGCCTGGACCCACCAGGCATCGGGGAAATGGAGCATGAAACCGGTAACAACGAGCGTCAGAAAACTCACGAGCAGGAGAGCATGTTGCAGCCGTTCGCTCAGCGTCATGCGGAGGTAGAGGCGGTGACCGACGACATCGTGGGATATAAGGCCGCGGCGCATCATCAGCTGACGTTTCGACTTCCTGATAAAATCAAAAAGGTTATGAATCAGCATACCGCCGATGACAACGACGATGAGGCTCACATAGAGATTCGAGATCCAGTACAGCGCCGGATCCACGGCCTTCTGGGTGATATTGACATGCACCTGACCGACGGCAAAGCGGGTATTGGCGCCGGGATGGCATTTCCCGCAGGTGGCTGCGAGGTTCCGTTTATTCGTGCTCGAGGACGAATCGCTCGAGGGTTTGATATCATGTGCCCCGTGGCAGCTTGCGCAATTGGCGACCTTGACGGAGCCCTCCTGGAGGGCAAGGCCGTGATAGCTGTCGGAAAACGTCTTGAACCGGTCGGTTGCCAGGCCATATTTCGATGAGAGGGCGACCGAGCTATGGCAGGGTGAGCAGACCTGTTGGGAGAGGTTTCGTGCGGCGACTGGTGAGCGGGGATCAGTATGTTCCAGAATCGAATGTTCACCGTGGCAGTTGGTACAGACGGGAGCGTCGGGATTCCCCTTTGCGACGGCTGCGCCGTGGACGCTCTGACCGAACTCCTGAAGTTCGGAAGAGTGGCACTTCCCGCATGTTTCCGGAATATGAATCTTATTGACAGCCGATGTGGGATCGAGCCCTTTCTTCATCTGATGGCTGCCGTGGCAATCGATGCAATTGGCAACTTTGGTATTCCCGCCGGCCAGTTTCCGGCCATGGACGCTCTCCTGATACGACGCGATAAACTTTGCGGTCGGTGAGGTCCGTGCCCTGACGTCCGGATTATCGAGATGGCACGACAGGCAGAGCTTTTCCTGTGCGGTTTTAGCCTCGAGGGTATCGCCGCGGGTATCGTTCAGGGTGATGGCATTCTGGTGGCAGGTAAGGCAATTCGGGGCACCCTTCACGCCGGCGGCGAAGGCCTTGCCATGTTCGGATGCTTTAAAATCATCGGCGACGTCTGAATGACACTCACCGCAGGCCTGGACAAGATTTCCACCGTTGAACTTCGAGCCGGGGACCTTGGGTGACACAACGTTGTGAGTGCCGTGGCAATCCTTGCAGGAAACATCGGGTTCCTGATGATTTGCGACCGCCTGGATGAGCTGCGGGTGAAACGCATGTTTCACGACATCCGCCGCATGGCAACTCACGCAATTGACCGGTTCAATCTTCGCCTTGTGGGGAACATTGTTCGGGTCAAAGCCTGTGTGGCAGGCTACGCAGACAAGTTTTTTATGAGGGGAAGCATTAAGAAGGGATTCATCGGCATAGAGTGAAACCTGTTTTCCATCCTTCTCTTTCGAAAGGGACGAATCGCCGTGGCAGGCGAGGCACTCTGCTCTCGACTGAGCCTGAAGTGTACAGGCAGTCGAGAGGATCAAAGCGCAGATACCGACGATCGACCATACAACTTTAATGTTCATAAACCCAGCGTTATGGATACCCTGCCGGTTATGGTCGTATCGAGTATCCGCATAACCGGCAGGAGTTTTTTTATTGCTCACACGATGTACCGGTTACGACTTCGGTACGGGGTGTTTAATCTTCGCCCACATATCCTTAAAGACAAATCCTTTAAAGGTGGGACTCTTGTCATTGTGGCAGGTTTTGCACTTCGCTTCAATCGCCGCATCATCTTTATACGTAACGAGGCCTGCGGCTGCGGCTTTAACCTTATCCTTCATGACAGTCATCGATTTATAGGCCGAGCCGGCACCGTGGCAGACTTCGCACTGGACACCATCCTTGACATCAAATGTTTTGTCGGCGAGTTTCGGATCCACGTTCAGCTGGTGGCATTCAAGACACTCGGGCGATTCCGCCGCGGGCTTTTTCAAACCCTTCGCCTTCGCGATCTCATCGGCCTTGGGGGTCTTGAGGTTCGTGAACGCAGCGGCGTGTGACGACTTCTGCCATACTCCGAATTGGTTGCCGGTTTTTTCGGCCTTATGGCACATCGAGCAGACCTTCACTCCAACATACTTGTTGGCGGCTTTGTCCTGTGCGAGAGCGCCAAAGGTGAACATGACCATCAATGCAACCAGGGTGATTAGAACTACGACATTTTTCATTGTTCTTCCTTTGAATTAATTGCAATCAATTCTGAATTCATTAAGAACAGGCACCGGAAGATCATATGCACCTTCCTGTTGTTGTATTGCCTTCACATCATCTCCTTTCTTCCATGGAAACCCTTCAAGACATTCCCCTCAATCTTCACTCTGCGGGTCCTTTGAATGAGCGTGGAATTTGAACAATTTCTTTCAAGAATTCAAATCGGCAGAGAGCCGATAACCAGCTGCCACCCTTAAAATCACAAGAATAATGCCAACTTATCAGACCGGATTCTCCGGATAAATTAGGACATTTTTATCGATATTTTTACACCCGTGACATGCTGTTATCAAACTTGAAATAACAGGCTTTCACAGATTGGTAATTTAACACACAGGGGGAGCGGGCAAGGGAAAGCGGGGAAACCGGAGATGAAGAATTCCACCTTCCGGTATGGGGGTAGTGTCAAACCGGCCGGTGTAATAAAATTTTTTTTAAAATCGTTCCGCGGGGCCCGGCAATGCACAAATCCGGGCCTATGTAGTCTCACGAGGCCGGGGGAGTCGGGTGAATCATCCACACAACATCACCCATGGTGGGGGATGCTCAGATCCTTGATGCGGCGGTAGAGTGTCGGGAGGCTGATTTTCAACTCCTGGGCGGTCTGTTCCTTCTCAAAATTATGTCTTCTCAGGACCGAAAGGATATACTGGCGTTCAAAATCGTTCATGGCGTTTTCCAGCGAGGTGCCGTTCTCCTCCGATTTCGACTCCGCGTGTAAAAAGTCGGGAAGGTCATTGAGGGAGATGAAGTCCTCCTTGCAGAAAATGACAGCCCGCTCGATAATATTTTCAAGCTCGCGGATTTCCCCCTTCCATTCATGCTGCATCAGGAGGAGCATCACTTCTTTCTTCACCCCCTGGATATTCTTCCGCATCTGCTTCTTATATTTCTCCACAAAATGCTCGACAAGGAGAGGAATATCGTCGCGCCGTTCCGCAAGGGAGGGAAGCTGGATAGGCACAACATTCAGCCTGTAATAGAGATCCCGGCGGAACTTCCCCTGGTCGACCTCATCGGACAGATTGCGGTTCGTGGAGGCGATAAACCTGACATCGACAGTGATCGCCTGGGAGGTACCTATGGGGACAATTTCCTTCTGTTCGATGGCGCGGAGAAGCTTGACCTGAAGCTGGATGGGCATTTCGCTGATCTCGTCGAGGAAGAGCGTACCCCCGTCGGCGGCCTTGAAGAAACCGATCTTATCGGAGACCGCGCCGGTAAAGGCCCCCTTCTTATGACCGAAGAGTTCGCTTTCGATGAGAGTTTCAGGGATAGCGCCGCAGTTCACGGTAATAAATGGATTCGTCGAGCGGGGGCTGTTGAAATGAATTGCGCGGGCGACAAGCTCCTTCCCGGTTCCGCTCTTTCCATGAATCAGGACGGTACTATCGCTCATGGCGACCGTCTGGATCGTCTCGATCACCTTTTTCATTGCCGGGCTCTGGCCGACGAGGTTCGTGAAATCGTACTCGCGGTGGAGTTCCCGGCGCAGGAACTGGTTTTCCATCATGATCTTCTTATACTCCAGCAGCCGTTTGATCTTCACGATCAACTCATCGAACTCCAGCGGTTTGAGGATATAATCGCTCGCCCCCTTCCTGAGGGCAGCAATGGCGGTATCAAGCGAACCATAGGCGGTAATAATCACCACGAGCGTCTGGCCGTTCACGCGCATCACCCTGTCCAGAAGTTCAATCCCCTTCATCTCGGGCATTTCCAGATCAGTAATCACCAGATCATACGACCCCTCCAAAAACTTCTCATAGGCCTCCTTGCCGTTGGCGGCCTCGGTGACCGAATAACCTTCCTTTTTGAGGATAAACGATGTCGATTCGCGGATGATCTCTTCATCGTCGACGACCAATATTCTATCTGCCATACGTCTCTGATTCTCCTATTCTAGTGTTGATCCGAGCGGGAGGGTGATGGTAAACGTTGTACCCTCACCCAGGGCGCTCGAGACCTGGATGTTTCCGTGAAAGCTTTTAATAATACCATAACTGACCCACAAACCGAGGCCGGTGCCTTCGCCGACCTGTTTTGTGGTATAAAACGGCTCAAAAATTTTCGGCATAGCGTCCTGGGAAATCCCCGTGCCGCTGTCGGAAATCGTGATCACCATCGATTCATCGGCAAGGGAGGAGCGGACGGTAATTTTCCCCTTCTCCGTCGAAACGCGGGCCGGGGCTGAGACAGACTCATGGATAGCGTCGATGGCATTAATCAGGATATTGATAAAAACCTGTTCAATCTGATCCGGCACAAGGAGGATACGGGGGAGGTTGTCGTCGAGTTCCACCTGGAAGGCGATCGTTTTGGATTTCTTCCCGACGCGGACAATCTCGATAGCCTCGCGGATCGTCTTATTGACATCGGTCAGCTGGACCTCATAGGAGGAGCGCCGTGAAAAGTCGACCAGATCGCGGATAATCCTGGAGATGCGAGCGATCTGGCTTTTAATCAGCTCCAGTTTCTCCTGTGTGAAATCATCATGGGTTGTACGCTGGATAATCTGGACAAGGGAAGAAATCGAGGTCAGGGGATTTCCCACCTCATGGGCGATGCCTGCGGCCAGAAGGCCGATACTCTCCATCTTCTGAGCCTGGATGAGCTGCTGCTGGAGATTCTTCTGTTCGGTGATATCGCGGTGGACGGCAAAATAGCCGACGACCGTACCGGAGTTGTCGATAATCGGCGAGATCAGCAGGTGGGTAAAAAAGGGTTCCCCGTTCCGGCGTCTGTTCTCAACCTCGCCGACCCACACCTTGCCGGCATTAATCGTCGACCACATCTTCTGCCAGAAGTTCTTGGAATGTTTCCCGCTTCCGAAAATATTCGGATTTTTCCCGATCACCTCATCCTTCGAATAACCGCTCGCGCGTTCGAACGCGGGGTTGACATAGATAATCTTCCCGTCGGGATCGGTAATTTCGATCGGGTTGACTGTATAGTGGGCAAGATTGGAAAACCGGAGGAGATCGAGTTCAAGCCGTTTCGATTCCGCTATATCCCGGAGGACGATAAGGCACGCTGTCGATTCCCCGCCGATCGTATTCTGGAAAAGGGAAAGAACCAGCTCGACGTCATGAGTCGAGGCATCGGGGAGAACGAGAGTCGTTTCAACGCGCTGTCGGCCTCTGCCGGTGAAACAATCCGCAAGGGCCTCCTGGACCGTCCGTCTCGCATCCTCGCCCAGGAAGAAGAAGATAGAGGGCTGTTTCCACGGCTTCTTATCCTCGAGAAGGAGAGCGGCCTTGCGGTTAATCTCCAGGATCGACCCGTCCCTTGCAACGACGATGGACGCTTCGGGAAACGCCTCCAGAATATAGCGGTAGGGTGGGGCATCGGTCCCTTCCGCCTGTTTCGGCAGTGCGTCTGCAGGAGTGGTAATATTGTTGTCGGTCTGTTTTTTCACTGGCATGAAAGCAGGTATCCTGCACACTCTTCCGGTGAATACCCCATTTCCCAAAAATACAAGGGGAAAAACCGTGTCAGACAGTCCTGGAATACAGGGGGCGGTCGGCGGTCTGGGGTTTCAGGTACGCATCGAAGCACATTGCGATATTCCTGAGGAAAAGGCGGCCTGTCGCGGACACATGGATCTCACGGTCGCTGATCGTCACGAGACCATCATCCGCCAGACTCTGCAGTTTTGACAACGACGTCTCGAAATAGTCGCCGAACCGGATGCCGAACTTTTGTTCAACCTCCGTGATATCCAGGTAGAGATGGCACATGAGGCGCATGATAACAAACTTCCGGATCTGGTCATCGGCGGTCATTGCATACCCCGCATGCGTAGCGAACGAACGTTTTTCGATGGCGGTCTGATATTCCAGAAGCGTTTTGAAATTCTGGGCATAATAGGTATCAAAGTGGCTGATAGAGGAAAGCCCCAGACCGTAGAGATCCGAACCGGCTTTGGTCGAATATCCCTGAAAATTCCGGTGAAGGGTCCGCTGCTTCTGGGCGATCGCCAGCTCATCGTCGGGCCGCGAAAAATGATCCATCCCGATATAGACATAGCCGGCCGTGGTAAGCTTCTCGATCGTGAGCATGAGAAGCGCAAGCTTCGTCTCGGCAGAAGGAAGATCCTCGACATGGATCAATTTCTGATGCTTTTTCATCCAGGGAACGTGGGCGAAATTATAGACGGCAATCCTCTCGGGATTGATATCGATAACCTTATCGAGGGTTGAAGAAAACGATTTCACCGTCTGAAGCGGCAGACCGTAGATAAGGTCGAGGTTGAGGCTTGTAAACCCGAGTTCGCGGCCCCAGGTGATGTCATCGCGGGTCACCGCCTCGCTCTGATTCCTGTTGACAGCGCGCTGAACATTCTCATCAAAATCCTGGACCCCCATACTCATGCGGTTAAAACCAACATCCTTCAGCGCCTTCAGGTGATGGATGGTAAGGTCTCGGGGATCCACCTCGACGCTAATTTCCGCATCCGGATGAACCCTGAACTTCTCGCGGACATACGATCCGAGGCGATAAATCTGGGACGGTGTAAGATACGTTGGAGTGCCCCCGCCCCAATGGACCTGGACGACATTCCGTGCAGGATGAACATGCGGGGCCAGGAGATCCACTTCGCGGAGGAGGTACTCGAGGTACTCGCTCATCTGGTCGCGGCTCCGGGTAATGATCGTGGTGCAGCCGCAGAAATAGCAAAGCGTATCGCAGAAGGGGATATGGAAATAGAGAGAGACACTCTTATTCCGGGGCTGATGTTCCACCTGATCGAGGGCGGAGGTAAACTCATCGGGGCCAAAACGGGGTGAAAAAACAGGTGCCGGGGGATAACTCGTATAGCG
>JAWOKN010000084.1:0-5640 GCA_033854175.1 Bacteroidota bacterium
CGTTTCCCCGTGTTGCAATAGGCTTTCTCGGCGGGTTTCTTTCGTGCAATCGGGATATCGCTCGATGTGAGGGACTCGACATATTCCTTTGTCGTGTGCTCGGCAACTTCCCGGGCGCTGAACGGCATGTCGACGTCAATGATATCCTCCCCGGTGACGGACGGCGCGGCCGGCGGGGGGACCTGCCGGTTCAGCCTGCCGGATACTTTCGCCTTCCTGCTTGTGAGCGCCTTCTGCGTCAGCGCGGTGAGTTCACCCGGCGTGAACGGCTTCGGTAGATAACCGACCGCACCCAGCTTTGTCGCCTTGACCGCCGATTCGATTGATGCGTATCCGGTGATCATCATGACGTCAAGATCCGGATAATGATCGCGGATGATCTGCAGAAGTTCCATGCCGCCGGTGTTCGGCATCATCAGATCGGTTATCACCAGGTCAAACGCCGTCGCATTGATCTTTTTCACAGCTTCTTCGACGCTTATCGCATTCTCGACATCGTACCCCCTCCGGGACAGGATTTTCTTCACGCTCTGACAGACATTCTCTTCATCGTCAACGACCAGTATTTTTTCAGTAACCATGATCAGATTCCTCTTTCAGTTTTTAAAAATTTTGAGTTCCTTTGCATCCAATAACGTCAAGGATTGTGCCAGGCAAACGGAGTCAGTTGTCCGAAAGCCGGAAACAGGTCTGTCATAATATCTTACAGGTTCACATCCGACCGGCCCGGATCGCAAGCTCGTACGGGGAGATTCGGGAGACCGGATGATCCCTGAAAATCAAAGAATTTCGAAGGGGAGGAGGGGGTAAAATTATTCACCTGCATAATTTTTTATATATCGCGGTGGGATTCCGGGATCGGTCCCGGACCCGGATCGCCCCCGGGAGGAAGATCTCTGCTGTACTGATACTGCGGGCCTTCTTTTCTTGTCAGACCGGGCGACGACCTAGGAGATGTAGGGGGGGCGTTTGATCCTGTGTTTTTTCATCAGGGCCTGGAAATTCGAGCGCTGCATGTTGACCTCCCGCGCCGCCTGGGAGATATTCCAGTTGTTCCGTTTGAGCGATTCCTCGATGAATTGCTTTTCGATGTCGTGGATGGCAAGGGAACGGATGTGCTTTTTCAGATTGTTGAGCTCCTCGAGGGTTTTGGGTATCGCCGAGGGAACGTTCACATCGCTCCGGAAAAGCACCTCGGAAATGTGCGGCGGCGTGATGGTGTCACCTTCCACCATGATGCAGAGCCGTTCGATGGTGTGCTCGAGCTCTCTCACGTTCCCCGGCCAGCTGTGGTCGAGGAGGAGTTCAAGAGCTTCAGGAGTGATCACGGGCTTGTTCCGCTTGAGGGATACAGAGTATTTCTGCAGAAAATGGCTTACAAGATCGGGGATATCCTCCCTCCGCTCCCGCAAAGGTGGGAGCTTTATCGGAAAGACGTTCAGCCGGTAGTAAAGATCCTCGCGGAATTTTCCCTCACCCACCAGGTCCTTGAGATTCTTGTTGGTCGCAAAAATCAGCCTGACATCCACCTTTTTGACCGCGGTCCCGCCGACAGGGAGGATTTCCTTCTCCTGCAGGACCCTCAGGAGCCGGGCCTGGGTTTCTACCGGAAGATTGCCGATCTCGTCAAGGAAGATGGTTCCCCGGTCGGCGACCTCGAATACCCCCGGCTTGTCCCCGGCGGCTCCCGTAAAAGCCCCCTTCACGTGGCCGAACAGCTCACTTTCGAGGAGCGTGCTCTGAAGCGTGGTGAGGTCAATGGCGAAGAATTTTTCCCCTGACCGCCTGCTGTTGTTGTGAATTGCCTTTGCCGTCAGATCCTTTCCGGTCCCGCTTTCACCGATGATCAGTACCGTCGAATCCGTCGGCGCCACCTTCGATACCAGGTGAAAAACCTCCTGTATCGCGGGACATTTCCCGATGAAACCCTCAAAACCCTTTTCAAACGTCATCAGCGGCGCGTCCTTCACCGACTGAATCAGCGATCGGCGCTCCAGTGCCCGGTGAAGAACCGTCAGGAGTTCGTTCGGCGTGAAGGGCTTTGGGAGGTAGTCGAAGGCCCCCGAACGCATCGTTTCAACCGCCGATGCGATTGTCGCATAACCGGTGATCACGACAACCACGGTTTCGGGGAATTTTTGCTTCACCGTCTGAACAACCTCCAGCCCGCCGATGTCCATCATCTTCAGATCGGTGAAGACCACATCGAAGGTTTCCCTCTCGAGTATCTCGAGTCCCTGCTTGCCAGAGGTGCAGTAGGTGACCTTGTGCCCCGCACGGAGAAAAATTTTTTCGCAACTCTTGCAGATGACCAGTTCGTCGTCGACGATGAGGATGTTCGCTGCGCTCACGCTTTGCCTATCCTTCCATGGAGGTGATCGGTAAATGGATGATGAACGTCGACCCCTTTCCGGGAGTGCTCTCCACACTGATGGAACCGCCGTGCTGCTCGACGATTCCGTAACTGATCGAAAGCCCGAGACCGGTGCCGTGTTCCTTGGTCGTGTAAAACGGATCGAATATTTTCTCGCGGTCCGCCTCGGATATCCCCGGTCCGGTGTCGGCAAAACTGATGTTGATGAAGTCCCGGGCCGGCGAAAGGGAGGAGGTGATTGTCAGCGAGCCACCCTTCGTCATGGCCTCCGCGGCGTTGAGGATGATGTTGACAAAGACCTGCTGGATCTGGTCGGTGTCCGACTGGATCTCGGGAACCGAGGGATCGAGGTTTTTCTCTATCCGCACGCTCCGGAATGATGTCTGGTTCCGGACAAGAAGGATGATGTTGTCGATCAGTGCGTTGATGTCGGTCAGCTTCTTCTGCGGTTTGGTCTGCTTCGCGAAATCCAGGAGACGCTTGACGATTTCACGGCAGCGGATCGTCTCCTTCACCATGACCTCCACATCCTCCCGCCGGGGATCCTGCGGGTCGAGGTCCTCCAGAAGGAGGCTGCTGTTGGTGAGGATCCCGGTGAGCGGATTGTTGATCTCATGCGCGACACCGGCGGCGAGCTTCCCGAGCGAGGCAAGCTTCTCCGACCGGAACAGCTGCGAGTGGATCCGCTTGATCTCGTCGGTCCGCTCCTGGACCTTTTTCTCAAGCGTCGTTCCCCACGCCTCAAGCTCCCACTTCTCCGTTTCCAGGTCCCTGGCCATCTTTCCCAGAGATTTCGCGAGATGCTCGATCTCACTCGGTGCCTTGACCGTGAATTCGTGCTTGTACTCCCCTTCCGCAATCTTCGTCGCCGTCAGCTCAAGCTTTTTCAGCGGCACGGAGATCTTTTTGGCAAGCTGCACGGAGGCAAACACGATGAGAATGATCACTCCCAGGGCAATACCCAGGAAGGTCATGAGCGTGTTCCGCAGGACATCGTCAAACGGCTGCCGGAGAATCCCCACGTAGAGGATGCCGATGATCCGGTTCTCAATGTCCCGGATAGGCTCATAGGCGGCGATGTACCAGGCGTTGACAACGAACGCTTCCCCGACGAATCTCTTCCCCTGGTCGATAACCTCGTCGTAGACTTCCTCGGAGACGAGCGTCGTTATGGCACGCGATCCGTCCTGGTTCTTGACGTTTGTGGAAATCCGCAGGTCGTTCTGAAATATCGTCGCAGTCCCGATGTCCTGCCCCTTGTAAATTTCACGCTCGTGAACAATATCCTTGATCTTGTCGACGATTTCAAAATTCCGGTTGAGGAGGACTCCTCCCAGGAGCACACCCACGAAATTGTTGTTGTCATCCAGTATCGGAACCGCCGCCTCCAGCATCATACCCGAGGTTTCCTGACGCTCAGCCCGCGGCTTTGATTTCGGCGTGGGAGTGATCTCCATGTAGGCCTGGGCCGCCAGATCGGGGGATTCATCCTCCAGCTCCTTCCGGGGAACGATCTCCGTCCCCGTGACGATCTGCCTCGTCTTCAGCACCTTCGCGATAAATTTGTCGGCGGACAGGTTGTCACCCGAAAGACCCGGATTGCGTCCCCTGCAAATCACATTTCCCCGGTTGTCCGTCACCGTGAGGATGTCCAGCTTTTCACGATGATAGGTCTTGGCAAAATCTTTCTGCAGAAAATTTTTGTCCCGCTCCGTGACCGCGTTGATGATGAGACTCCGTACGGCCGTCAGCCGGACCACACTCGCGATCTGCGTAACCTTGTTCTGGTAGATCTCCCTGGCGGAATTCAGATCGGCAATGGTCCTGGTTACCGCACGGTCGATGATCTGATTGTAGATGAGTTTCACCCCCGCAAGACTCATGACGACTACCGGAACGAGGACCACGATCGTGAAATAGAAGATCAGATGCGATTGGATGCTTTTTGGCGAGATGTTTTTCATACCGTGCGGGGCTGTCCACGAAAATTTACAGCAAAAGATGCACAAAAGAAAATCAAAAGTCCAACATCCCTCCACCGGCCGCGGATTCCGGGATGCGGGAATCTTTTTTTCCACGATGCCCGGGGAGATTCTTCTTCTCTTTTCGTGCATGACCCCCGCCCATCTCTTTTGTACCGCAATCCCTTTCGGCCCGCCACAAATCCCCACACCGGGGGAATTTTCAACTCTTACATTCTCGACTGATGAAAAATTCAATAGTGTTGAACATTTCAGCGTTTTTCTTAAATATTTCACAAAATAATTCCCATTCCGGGCTCATTTTTGCAATATTTTCCTTTGCACAATATTTGCATCATTGTCATGGATTTAAATCCTCCATTTACCGAAAATGAGCGTGAATTTTACAAAAACCGGCGTCGATCTGTTCAGACAAATAAAGAAATGCCGCGAAATTGATAAGCACCTCTCCGAAAGAGCACATCTTACTATCGACGAAATGCATTGCCTTGCCGTCATCTACCTGGATAAACCTTCATGCGTGAAGTTTTTGAGTGAACTTCTCGGTACGACGGCGGCACGAACCTCCAAGATCCTCCTGTCACTTGAACGACGCGGATCGGTTACCCGGAATGTCGATAGCGCGGATCACAGGAAGGAACAGATCCTCTTGACGGCGTCCGGCACGGAACTGGCGGAATCTATCTTGAATCTTTATACGGAAATCTGCACGAAACTGAACCTCCAGGAAGAGTTTGGAGCCAATCTCCCCCTGGATATCCGGTGAGCGAGACTGCTATGGAGATCCTACGTGGTGATTCGGAGGGGCGATGTGTGGTTATCGGATTGGGGAATGAATTCATGCGGGATGACGGGTTCGGCATCTATGCGCTCCGCCTGCTCCGGGAGAACTTTGCCTCCCGGGACCGCTCCGCTTCCCCGAACGACAGTCCGGCACGTCCACACATCGTCTTCAGGGAATCGACGGCCGGCGGATTCGAAATCCTCGATCTCCTTTCGGGATTCACAAGGGGCGTCCTCATCGATGCCGTTGTCACCGGCCGATATGAACCCGGTACCATCTACCGGCATGCGTATACCTCCGGCACCGAAGAGGTGAAACTGATCTCGTCACACCAGATGAATCTGCAGGAACTGCTCGGTCTTGCGCAATTGTGCCACGCCGACGTCCCGTCATCAGTTGTTGTCTATGGAATGGAAGTCGAAGATGTCCTGACCTTTTCCGTCGGATGCACCCGAAGGGTTCAGGAGATGCTTCCTGTTTTTGTCGATACGGTTGCGGAA
>JAWOKN010000085.1:0-2859 GCA_033854175.1 Bacteroidota bacterium
ATACGCGGAGGCCGGATGAAAGGCAAATCGCTCGTCATCGTTTCACCGGGCACCGTGCATTCTTGGCATGAAACTCTTTCATCAGCGTGCAGAACACGGCTGTATCGCGGTGGCAAGCGCCTGTGGCATCCTGCGGGGCAAATTCCGCATGCCGGCAGCTGAAATCGCAGAAGAGCGGCAGGACAGAAGACATGGGGCCGTTGTTATCTCCCCCGCGGCGGCCAGTGCGTGAAGGTTTCGGTTTCGGCATACTCAAAATCCGGGGACGATCATAGTCCTAGTTCAGATGCAGAGAAAGGAGATCTGTCTTCTGTGCGAGGTAGATTCTTCCCCCGTCAGATCTGGAATACCATACCATCCTGACCATGCCATTATGGGGTGAGGCAAAGATACATCCGTGGACAAAACCGTTATTTCTGAATTCATACCTGATGCAGGAAAACGTCCCCGCCGTCACCGTAATGCCGGTATCCAGACTGGCGACAGTTATCGTATCCGCACCATAGGGATAGCTGTCGCCCGTGGAGGCGGGGTATTTCAGGTACTGGACCGGGGTGATGCCCGACAGGAGATAAAATCCCGTCGAACGGTTCGTCGCGCTCGTATGAGGATTGAACAGGAACCAGCGTTCATTATCGATAACAGTATCCCCCACGATGCGAAGGGAATCAGTCATACCGACGGTGGGGTGACCCGCGGAATCCCAGCCGGATGTACTTCTCACCCAGAGATTTCCCCGGGCAAGGGGGATAATACCATCGAGTTTCGTTGGCAGTTCGGTCGTCACAGAATTGTCCTTGCATGAACATATCATCAAGGTGAGAAGACAGACGACGATGACACATTGTGCACGTGGTTTCATTTCACCGGACCCCGGTTGTGCAATCGTCTGTTCGGGCTCCAGGGGTATATGCGGGTCTGTTCCATCAATGCGGCACCGGGCGATACGGATGTTCTTTATAGTCCTTAAACAGGATTTCCAATGCGCGTGCGAACGAAGTGTTCCCCGCAAGCACTTCCCCGCGCTTATAGCAAGCAAGAGCGCTATCGCGTTCCCCGACGCAATCGTAGCAGAGCCCCAAATTCCGGTGTGTGACGGCCTGAAGGAACGGATCCTGAACTGCGCCGGCTTCAATCCGTTTGCCGAGCGGCGAGAGGTATCCTATTGCTGAGCGGTAGTCCCGCTTCTGGAAATTCAGCCAGCCGAGCTCAAAGTCAATGACGTCAGATACCGACGGGGAGATGGTGGCATTTTTCCAGCGCGTGATGACCTTTTCAGCCTTCGGGATGTTCCTTGCCGGAACGACATACGGATCGAAGTCCATTCCTGGACCATGGAGGAGAGGAATCAGTTTTGCGCGGTAATACTGATCCAGATCTTTCGGATATCCCTTTTCATAATAGTGCAAATCGTCGGCGTCATCCAGGAAGGCCCGCAGGGCCGGATCGGATTCTTTTTCCGGAAGCGGCAACAGCGATCGAAAGTTGACCAGAGCGACCTCCGGGTTGGGTGCAAGCGCGTTGTCGAAATAATGTTTGTGTTCCGCGCCGGTCAGCACGATGATCCTGCTCCCCGGATTTTCGCGAATGACCGAGAGAATGCGCGCCATCATGCTATCATTGCGGGTGCGGTATTCCAGATTCATGGGGCTGTCGCCGAATACTTTCATCGAGAGCCGATAATCCTCCATCGTATACTCATTATATTCACGGCCATTCCAGAACTCATATCCCTGCTGAGCCTGATCCTGCCATGAACCGAACCTTTTCTCGAACCCGGTGATGATGCTATCTTTTGATGCGAGCGCTTCGAGGTCCTGCTCCTTTTGCTTGTATTCGGGGAGTGATGAGAGAGAATCCCTGACGAGCCGTGTATTCTCCCGCCACCAGTCGATCGGGTAGACTTTCTTGTCATGAACGAGGCCCCATATCGTGGCCATCACCATTTCGTCGAGGTACGGTTCCTTGCGGAAATCATCCGGGCGGATTTCCACGCACACCACGTCCGGATTATACGATGAGATGATGTTGTTCAGGTGCCGATACGTATAGTTCGTATCGGTAGAATGGCGCTGATGGATCGTGGCCACGACAAGAACCTCCGCTTTTCCGGAGTTCAGGAATCTTCCGTTCGCGGTTGAACGGTCACAGACGGACACGGCCGTGATAGTCGCTATGACAAGGAGCATGTTTCTAAAATTCATATAAGCCTCGCTGCGTTATTTGAAAGGGCACGAAATTAGGGAACTACCGTACCGGTCATTCGGGAGGTGGGCGAATTCACCCCTGGCGGGAACGACTCCGACGAACGACGTGGTAAAAATCTGGTGTCTGAGATTTACTCTCGATCCTCTGAGAAATGTCATCCTTCTCTCGCTGTATCATATTCACATGATTACAAGAAAAGAACACCCGCCTCCGTGATGGCCAAATGTAAGAAAATGCACATTCAAAAAAAACTCTCCCGACGCACCGTGGCGTCTCAGATGGGGATAACCCCTTGTTTATATTGGAGATCGACCATGCAGAATAGAATGGGGGGAACGATGTTCCAAAGCCCGCGTTTCAAGGTGTGGAGCCGATTATCCTGCCCGATCTGCGACCGGGGCGGATCATTGTATCAGGCAGGGCCGATGGGAGACCAGGTCTTTTTTGGTATATCGTTTCAGCCTAGTAGGGGATCATTTCAATACTGTAATGGGTTGTCGTCCCCGGTTCCACACTAACAACCCCGGATCCGTCGTGATAGCCCGTTTTGGTTGCCCGGATACTATCCGAACCTGCGGCAACATTCGGCAATTCGAAGTACCCGAAACCATTACTCCAGGCAGCCACCCCTGCTGCGACAACCCTCGCGTT
>JAWOKN010000086.1:0-5358 GCA_033854175.1 Bacteroidota bacterium
CCGATTGTGTCGTGACTTTGTACCCCGGCTGCTGGTAGAGGCGCTGAAAATCGGGCCGCTTCAGGAAATGGCCGTAGGAAAAGTGAATAACGCCCTTGTCGGTGATCGGGTAGGAAATTCCGAGGCGTGGGCTGAGGCTCGATTTTGCCGATGCCTTCTTGTACCAGATCGCCAGGCGCTGATCGAGCGTCATCGACTGATGTTCGGGCAACTGGGGGAGGTAGACATTCGGATCGAGCGGGAATGCCAGAACGTCACCGTTGGCATTGAAATAATCATAGCGCAATCCGATGTTCACGATCATATGCTCGTATTCGAGCTTGTCCTGGATGTAGGCCGAAAATTCCACCGGTTTCCTAGTATATTCCTGGTAGAGAGGGCTCAGGGGATTTGGAATCGTGGGATAATAGTGGCCGTTGTTGTCGGGTCCCCCGGGTGCGACGTTGAAATCCTCGAGGTAGAGCCTGTAGAGCTTCACTTCGGCGCCGAGTTTGACCTGATGGAGTTCGTTGACCTGATTTGTGTAATCAATTTTTGCATTCCGGGTCTCTGTACTCCGTTTGAAATGATGGAGATTCGTGCCGATGGTATTAAATGTATAGAGTGGCTTTGCATAGACGGTCGGGTCGGTGACATACCGTGGATCAAGCGGATTTTCATAAAGATATTCCTTGAAATCCGTCTTGAAATAGGCAATATTCAGTGTATAAAAGGAATTCGACCCGAGTGTATGCGTCCAGATGGCAGATCCCTCGTACCCAATGTCATAATCCCGGACGTCGCCGTCGGGGAGGAGAAAATAATCCTGGTTATAGTTTCGGTAATCCGTATGACTGAAGAGGCCATTCAGGGTCAGTTTCATGGTGCCGGTAAACTGATACGACAGCTTCCCCTGGCCTGAATACCGGATCCGGTCGTTCATCGGCACAGGATTATCGGGGACCTCATATGCGGTTACCGAGTGTGTCGCGGTATCGTACAGGACAGGGATGGAGCTGACGGCGAGAGATCCGTTCGGGTTAAATATCCTGTTGCCGTAGAGCCAGCCGTTGGTCTTGTAATACCTTCCGGAGCCATAGAATGTCATGCCGCTGATTCCCGGGAGGGGGCCGGAAAGGCTCCCTTCATAGTCGCGGGTATCGAACGGGCGGATCTTGCCGAGGTCATAAAAGATCTCGTTATTACCGCGTTCGGCCTGGTATTGTTGTTCATTCAGGAAGATGGGCTGGTTTTTGAACGTGTAGGAATCCGGCGTGTAATGACCGCCGACATAGGTCGAAAGATTTCCGTGATATTTCTGTTCCCCCTCCTTGGTGACGATGTTGACAATGCCGGACATCGCCTGGCCGTATTCCGCATTATAGGTTCCGCTCACAACCTGCAGTTCCTGGATCGCGTTATTTTCGATCTCGACGGCCTGTGAACCGTCGTAGGCGTCGGTGATCGATACTCCGTCGACCCAGTAGGCCACCTCATTGGTTCTTCCGCCCCGGATATGTATACCGCCGCTGGCATCGGTCGTGACGCCGGTCTGGAGCGTCAGGACATCCTGCACCTCGGAAACGGGGAGGGTTTTGATTGTGCTTGCATCAACGCGTGCTTCGGAGGATGTCAGATCCTTCTGGATGGCGGCGCGTTCGGCCGTGACGACGATTTCCTTCGACACCTCAAGCACGGTCGAGGACATATCGATGTCGAGCGTGGTGGTCAGATCGATCGAAACAGAGACATCGGTGATGGCCTTTTTGATATATCCGACGGCTGACGCGATGACGGTATGTTTTCCCGGGGGTATATTGATAATCGCATAATACCCATCCATATCTGCAGCGGCGCCGAGTGTTGTTCCCTCGATGAGGACATTGACGCCGGCGAGGGGTTCATGCGTCTGTGCGTCGCGGATATGGCCGGCGATCTTTCCTGTGGTGCCGGCAAACGTTGCGATGGGAATGGTGACAAGGAGTAGGATAAAGTACTGTATCAATCGATGCATAGGCTATTCCTTTATGCACAAATTATTTTATTGAAACATATTCTAAGGCTTTATTGTTCACATCAACCCTTGCATGCCCGCGCAGGTATGCCACAGCCTGCCGAAAGACATCCTGTTTCTTCATCAACGAGAAGCCGGTGACAACATCCGGTCTTGACTCTTCATAGCTTTTCAGGCGGCCTTCCTTTTTTGCGAGAATTTTGAAAATTCCATAATAAGGATCGACAAATGCCGGACCGATAACCTGTCCGACCCTGGATTTGAAAATCGTGTCTCCCAAAATCCCGTAGTTCGACTTCGTTCCGAACCCGAGTTCGCCGCCGCGTTTCGCAGCCCAGAGGCGGATCGATTTTTCCTTCGCAAGTGTACTGAAATCTTTTCCCATTTGCAATTGTTTCATAATCCTGTTCGCATCTGACCGGGTACGGAGAAGAATTTCGGCTACATTGACCTCAGGTGGGACCTGGTACTGACCCCTGTTTGCTTCGAAGAACTTCCGCAGGGTGTCTTCAGGGAATCCGTGTGACCCCACCGTGTCCTGGACAGTTGAGGCCCAGTGCCTGAGAAGGTACTCACCGGATAACCGGTTGATTTGTTCGGTGACATCGGTGTCGCGGTCCAAACCTTCCGCGTAGGCACGGTCGATCATGACGTCCCGGGCGGCCAAACCGATTGCAAATTTCCTGAAATCTTCCGGTGTACGGAGAAGACGGCGCTCGCGCCGCGTCGTATGCCTGAACTTATCAAAAAAATCCTTTAATGTCCATTGTTTGTCCGAAAACTGGACAAATATTTTATCCATCTGTTCGACCACCGCAGAAGGAGCCGCCGGGGTTGTGGCTGAAGAATCCTCCCCCACCGCCCATTTCCAGTTGTTAAAGGCGGTGTTGACCACGTCGTCGTTGAATTTTGGTGAAAGCTGCTTCACGACTTCATTTGTCGCGGTGTCGAGGATAGCGAACATCTTCCTTTTTGTAACGCTGTTTTCGAGCTTCTCCCTCACCTTCTCAAAATCCGTTTCGGAGGCGAGCGGGTTTGTGTCGAACCGTTTTTCGACGCGGACGATCGCGTAGCCGATCCGTATCTTTATCGGTTTCGAGATTTCGCCGATGGGGAGTGAATACGCCGCATCTTCAAGAGCGGGTTCCATTTCACCCCAGCCGAACACCCCCAGATCGCCCCCGTTGCCTGACAGACCGGGATCCTGAAATACGGTCTTTGCCAGGGCTTCAAACGTCTCACCATGTTCGAGGCGGTTCCGGAGATTCCAGGCCTCTTCCTCCGTGGGTGCATAGAGATACCGCGCATGGACCTTCGTTTTGTACCTCAGGAATTCGGCAGCAACCTCCGCATGGGTCATCGTCATGGTATCGAGTGTGATGCGCTTGGCGTATCCCATTGCGAGCGCCTCACGTTTATAATCCGCCAGTTGCCGCACGACAACCGAGTCCCGGTCGAGTTTCTGATCATGAATATCATCATAAATCAGTATCTCGTTGATCATGTTATCGAGCACCTGTTTACGGAGAAGAATGTTATCCCGCTGGCCGGTCTTTTCAATGTAGGTCTTGTACCGTTCGCGGTATTGATCCGCACTGATCGGTTTGCCGTTGACCAATGCCACCTCCTGGTCGTTCATGCGGTGGCAGCCGATGAAGACGATTCCGGCAGTAAGGATCGCGAGCGAATATCTGGCCATCAGTTCACCGCCTGGAGAATACGGAAGGATTTTTTGGGGATTTTCGCCGTGAGGAGGCCGTGCCGGGGGGTGAATTTTGCACCCGTCAGAAGATCGGACCACTCTTCAACCGAGGTACCGGACGGGATCCTGATCCTGACCGTCCGGGCCGCATCGGCATTATTCAGCCCGACGAGAATCCGTTCGCCGGTTGAAACGCGGAGGTAGGCGTAGACATCATTCCGGTCATCGGTCAGGAGGGTCTGCAGTGAATCACCGGTGAGTGCCGGATGATCGCGGCGGAGGTGGATCATTTTCGCGTAATAGTCATACAATTCAGTATCGGCGACGTTTTTATCATCCGGCCGTTGCTGACCGAAGGGATGGGACGACTCATCCTCGTAGACCATATCAGACCAGAGCATGGGTTTGCGGTCATCCGGGTCATCACCGCCCCACATTCCCACCTCATCCCCGTAATAGATCATCGGGGCTCCGATATAGGTCATCTGGAAGGCCACGATGAGTTTTTGGATGGCAAATTCCCTTGCCCGGGGTTTTCTGATGTTATACCTCCGGTTATCGGCCGTTCCCACCCGATGGTCATAGGTGAGGTCCGGATTGACGATGTGGGAAAGAAGGCGGTCGGTGTCATGGGAGTCCATGAGATTCATGAGGACGGCATCACGCTCCTTCAGGTAGTCCCTGCGGAGGGCATCGAGGCGCCGGTCAAACTCCGATGGAGGAATTTTGTTTTTCCTGTCGATAAAGAAGTGACACGTCTCCTGGGCCCAGCGGTAGTTCATGACGGCGTCAAACGCATCGCCCCCGAGCCATGGTGCAGCATTGTACATCACGTCGTTTTTCCAATCCTGCCACCACACTTCACCCGTGATATATGCTTCGGGATTAATGGACCGCACCCAGGTTCTGAATTCCCGCCAGAATCCGAGTGGAACCTTGTCGGCGACATCGAGGCGCCATCCATCGATCCCGTCGGATGGATCGCCGTCGCCATTGGGGTCCATCCAGCGGCGGACTACCGCATGGATATGTTCACGCGGTCCCGCGGCGATGGTGTTGCTGTCTTTCCGAAGTTCGGGGAGTTCCCAGACATTTTCCCAGCCCTTGTACTTGAATTCGTCCTCGGGCGTCGAGGGATCATCCCACCCTAGAATGGTAAACCAATCCTTGTACGCCGACCGCTGTTGATTTTTCAGAACATCCCTGAACGCCCAGAACGTGCGCCCGACGTGGTTAAAAACCCCGTCGAGGATCACGTGCATACCCCTTCTGTGGGCTTCCCTGACAAGGCGGAGGAAAAGGGTATCGGCCGAGGTCCATTTCCAGGTCGACGGATCTGCCGGATTTTCCTCGGCCCAGATCTTCTGGTCTCCATCGGGATCCGGTCCGAAGTTTTTATCGATATGGTGGTACATCGAGGCGTCATATTTATGAAGCGACGGAGATTGGAAGAGAGGGTTGAAGTAGATCGCATTGATGCCAAGCTTGTTCAGGTAATCGAGTTTATCGATAACTCCCTGGAGATCGCCTCCGTATCGCCTCAGCTGCGCATGATAATAAAACCCCTTGTGGTCCGAGATTTCCCAGGGTTGTAAACGGAACCAATCGGATGTCCAGGGGGAGACGTTCCACTCGGCGGGAACCTCATGGGGCCAGGCGCCTG
>JAWOKN010000087.1:0-12531 GCA_033854175.1 Bacteroidota bacterium
GTAGGGAAAAGACAGGAAAGTGCTTTATAATATGAGAAATTAACTTTTACCAAAATAACTACAAAATGGTCTGGTAATGTAAAGCAAGGAATAAATCAATGAAAGAAAAAGCGCTGCCAGAAGGAGAGAGGAGTTTCTTCTTCTACTTACTTTATTTCATTGCGTCGATAGTCATCAATTTGTCATGTGTATCAATACACGAAAGCGGACATGCTCTTATATACTTATTCCAGGGGTATAAAGTGTCGTTCCATTTTACGAAAGCGGATCCAATAAATGGAATAGAGACCGTACTAGGGGCTGCAGGAGGATTAACATTCAATATTTTTTTCGCGTTACTCTTTTGTGTCTTGTTTACCAAGTACAAAAATATCGTTTTCTATATGGTTATTGCGGGGAACACACTATTTAGCAGAATAATAATTGGTATGCCTATGATTTTTAGTGGAAAAGCATTTGAAGATGAAACTGTGATTGGGAAAAGTGTCAACATTAATCCATTGATTATCGAGGTATTCATTTGGGTCGCATTGGCAAGTATATTTATTGTTGCCACCCGGATGTTAATAATTCAAAATTCAAAGAAACATTCGAAATACATTCTCTTTCTTACAATCATTGCGTGTATTATATCTCTGGTGGTGGTGGCTCCGTTGGATGCAAAAGGAATATGAAAAAATAAAATTTAATGGAAAGGTTAAAGACTCTAAAAGACTGGGACAACAACCCCAAGATACGGCACATAACAAGCATCAACACGACGCTGGTATTATTATGAGGCCAAAACGGTTGCGGTGTTTTAATAAGCGTAAGCTGCATCGCGCCTCAATTAAACTATTGAGGATGTAATAAACCCTAAATCCGATTCTACATCTGTTAAAGTCTTGGAGACAGATTCTCTTTCGGATATCGCGCTGATTGAGGGCGTTCTCAGGGCGGACGGTATTGATTATTTTATTCAAGGTGGGAATCCAAAATTTCTTCAACCCATGGGTCCTGCCAGATTGATGGTAGCCAAAGAGGATCTTGAGAAGGCCACGGACGCGCCAGAAGCCAATGAAACTGAATTATGCATGGGGCATCTTTCGTACCAAACGGCAATAAGCTCGGGCTCCACATCTACAAATATCGAAAACGCACCGTTGAGATGAGATGAAGGAAAATAATAATTCGGCAATACATCTTTCTTCAACTCCTTTGGGGAGATTTCCAATAATCCTGTGCGCCATTATCCTCATGGTGCATCAATCATTTCATCATTGAGACCGGAAATTTTAACCTGATGTCATCTCCCAATCCTCTGACCAGAAGATACATATTTTCGCTCCCCTCAAGGAAGTGATGGCCACCCTGCCGCAAAGGAAACATCACGAGTAGTTTTTCCTCCGTGATGAGCCTTGTGTTCTGCTTTCCGGCCACGTGGAATGGCCGCTCGATTTCATTCCGGTCATTCACCAGGTAAATATCATTTTCGAGATTACTGATGTCGGGACTTGTCCCTGGCCGTGTGCCGTCGCTCCAGATTGATACATAAAACATAAGGGAATCGATTTGTGTGGGTCCCCGGAGGTAATCTCCCCGGCTGTCGACATATCTCCCAGTTGTCCAGTCAATATACACGCCCGCCTGGGCAGCCATGAGAGTATCAAGATCGTGGCGGAACCGCTCCTCCGTATGTTTGTAGGTGAATGCCGGGTATTGAAGCGGTCCGAGAATGTGTGCTCGCCGGGTTATTGCGCTGATCACCGATGGATAATATGGGATTGCCACAACTTTAATGTCAGAAGCGCGCGGATCGTTAAAGTTATATCTCGCTGCGCTCATGATGACGGTCAGGCACTCCTGTGTCGACCATTCATCGGGATTGCGTCGGATGATATCATCATACTGGTTTTGACCGATATAAAAACAGCCAGATATTGTGAACAAGAGGATAAAGGCAAAACGGGATATCACGCAGGAGTCCAGGGAAGATATGTTGATTGTGTGTGCAGGAGGCAAGTCTCGGAGAATAAGTCCGTTCCGTAGTTTTCCTTTTGGGTTTTAAAACCTACACGGTGGTTTCGACTGAGTGGGACGGTATCATTATCATGTGCGGGAGGCTGACTCGCTCCCATTTTTAATGTTGTAAAACCTTCTCCAGGGCTGTGAGGAGTCTTTCCGTTGTATAAGGTTTGATCAGAACTTCCTTTACAACCCCCCCGCTCTTCATTGCCTCATCGTTGGGTGTCATGCCGCTCGAGGCGATGATTTTGACTCCGGGATCGATTTTCTGAAGAGCCCGGATCGTTGCCGTTCCGTCCATGATCGGCATCATCATATCGGTGATGACGGCTTTAATTTCATCTCTCCGCTGAGCGTAAACAGCCACGGCTTCCGTTCCGTCACTGGCTGTAACGACCTTGTAGCCGTTGGCTTCGAGGGTATCCTGCGTGATTTCACGGATCGAGGCTTCGTCATCGACTACCAGAACGAGCTCGCCGTGTCCGGGCTGGTGTTCGGGCTTTTTCTCCTCTTCGAACACCTGCTGATCTGTCGCCTGGGCGGGCAGATAAACCTTGAATGTCGTTCCCTTGCCGATCTCACTATAGACATCGAGGAACCCGCCGTGGCTCTTGACGATCGCAAGAACCGTGGATAGACCGAGTCCTGTCCCCTTCCCGACTTCCTTGGTCGTGAAGAACGGTTCAAATATTTTGTCGAGGATCTTCTGGGGAATCCCTGTCCCGGTGTCGGTGATGGCCATGCAGACATAATGTCCCGGCCGGGCCTCAAGGTTCATGCGGGCGTAATTTTCGTCGATGAGGATATTCTCCGCCTTAATGGAAATTTTACCGCCGTACGGCATCGCATCCCTGGCATTGACGAAAATGTTGAGCAGTACCTGATGGATTTGCGTCGGATCTGCCGAGAGTGTCCAGAGCCTGGTCGGAATATCCGAAGCTATCTCAATCATCCGAGGGAATGTCTCGCGCGTAATTTTGACGACCTCATCGATGACATGTTTCGGCTGAAGGATGAGCCGTTCACCCTCAATTCCACGGGAAAAGGCGAGAACCTGCTTGACGACCTCAGACCCGCGTCTGGCCGTGGAACTCAACGTTTCCAGGATGGACAGGGCTTCAGGATTTGTGGTTTTGTTCCTGAGGACCTGGATGGACAGCATGATCGGCGCAAGGACGTTATTGAGGTCGTGGGCAATGCCTCCGGCAAGCGTTCCGATGCTTTCCATCCGTTGAGACCGCAAAAACTGCTGCTCGAGTTTCTTCTTCTCCGTTACATCCCGGGAAACGACCAAAACCTTTGAGACCTTTCCGTCCTTGTCCTTGATAACGCTTCCTTGGGATTCGATATGGCGGATGGCGCCGTCCTTCGTGACGAATCTGTATTCAGCCCGCTGACCTATACCTGTTCGTACCGTTTCAAAAAATATTTGCCTGATTTTTTCCCGGTCTTCCGGGTGAATCTCCTCGAACGAATCGGTCCCGATCAGGATATCGGGATCGTCGAGGACAAATTTGTACGACGGGCTGTTATAGAGGCGCTTACCGCTGAGATCGAGCACGGCGATCATATCCGCCACGTTTTCGGAAATCAGCCTGAACTGCTCCTCGCTCAGACGCAGCCGTTCTTCAGCCTGTTTCCTCTGAATTGCCTTTGCGACCTGCGATGACACGTACTCCAGCATGTGGAGTTCCTTTTTTGTATAGGCATGGGGGTCGGTGTAGTGCTGCGCCACCATCACGCCGATTGTCCGGTCATCAACAATGAGCGGCACACCGATCCAGATCGCCGATGGCGCGCCGATAACTTCAACTTCCCCACGCCGCCGCAGTTCGCCATCTGTTTCCTCGTCACAAAAGAGGGATTTTCCGGTCCTGAGGACATAGGCGGTGAGGGTTTTCCCTGGTTTTACTGGAGGTGACGGGGGATCGATTTCATCGATGAAATAGGGAAACGTGATAAGGTCTTTTTCCGTGTCGTAGAGCGATATGTAGAAATTTTTTGCCGGCATGACGGTACTGATAATCTCATGCACGGATTTGAAAAGCTCCTCCAATGTTTCCGCCTTGTCGGCAGCGTGAGAGATGCGGTAAATGGCATTCTGCAGGAGCTCTGTTTGTTTGCGCTCGGTGATATCCTGCATGACGCCGATCATACGCACGGACTTTCCATCCCCGTCGGTGATGAACAGCCCCAGGTCATGGATCAGCACGCTCCGGCCGTCGCGGTGTTTGAAATTATAGTCCACATCGTACGGCGTGGCTTTGCCCTGCGCTTCTGCAAGGAGACGGATGGCCCGCTCGCGGTCTTCCGGATCTATGAGGGCGGCCCATTGGTCGACCCCGCCGGACATCTCATTCATTTCGTACCCCAGGACCTGCTTGAGGCTCCCGCTCCAGGTTATCGCCCCGGTAAGGATGTTATAATCATAGACCACCTGCCGCGATGCTGATGCGACCAGTTCATACCGCTGTTTCCACTCGTCAATTTCCCGTTCTGCCCGCATCCTCTCGGTGACGTCGCGGAGAATCCCTTCATGAAACAAGACGTTTCCGGCTTCATCGTGAACATACTGGCCGTGATCTTCCACCCAGATTGCGGTGCCGTCTTTCCGGCGCATCGGGAATATTTCAATTTTTTCCTGACCGGTGTCGAGGAACAGGCTTTCCCTGTCGGCGGGGGAGAAGTAGAGGTCTTTTCTGATATCGACCCTGAGCATTTCTTCCTTGCTCTCGTACCGGAACATCTTCACCATAGCCGGGTTGATATCGACGAACCGCCCTTCATGGGTGCTCCGGTAAACGCCGTCCATCATCCGGTCAAACAGCAACCGATACCGTTCCTCCGATGCGCGGAGGGCTTCCTCCATCCGTTTGCGGTCGGAAATATCCGTCAGGATACCGAACGCGCCCGTTACCTTCTTGGTCTGCGGATCGCGGATCGGGATTGAACAGTCGTTGATCCACTTTTTACGCCCCCCCTTGATCCGTATATGAAGGTCAACGGAATAGTACTTCAGGTCACCGGTCATCATTTTCCTCCGGCAGTCGACCGGATTGCGGGGGATCTCGGGAAGCAGTGGATTAATATCATCAATCGAATCCGCGTAGAGCTGTTCGGTAAATTCCGAGGGTCTGACACCCATGAGTTCCACGATCCCGTCACCGATGTAAAGATACTTTCCCGACCCGATCGTCGGGCCAAACGCCAGTTGAAACGGTACTCCGGAAATAATCGCCAGAATCTGGCTGAGGAAGGCTTCCGATTTCTCTATGCTGCCGTTCACATCATTTGTCTGGTTCTGCATCCTTGTCAATGTCCATTCACCTCGTCTTCTTTCGCGATGATATAATTCATTTCATCAAGCAACAGAGGGGTTGGGCCGGATAGGAGACGGCACAATCCCTACCGCTGAACTTTATTATTCCGTGAAAATATGAGATAGTTTGATGAAAATCAATTCAACGGTGTATTCGGAGAATAATGTCGGGAATGAATCTTCAGGGAGAATTCTGAGCCGGATCGTCGTTAAGGGGCGATTTTATAGTAAGATAGAGATTTTGGGTTTTCCGGTGACCCTCTATGCGTGTGATCCATGAGTCACGGCCTGAAAATTGTTTTTGACTTTCCCTCCCGGAAAGACTATATTTACAAGGGTTTACGAACATCAAGGAAAGATTGTCTTGGCTAAAAAGAAGTCGATTTTGTTCATTGAGGATGAGGAGGAACTCCTTTCTTCAATCACAAGGCTTCTCCTGGACAATGGATACCGCGTGGATGCAGTCGCCGATGCCGAGCGGGCACTTGCGATATTGCCTCAGTCTCGACCGGACCTGATTCTTGCGGATATCCGGCTTCCGGGCATCGACGGATTTGATTTTTTTCAGATCGTCAAGAAAGACGATAAATACAAAAGCGTTCCGGTCATATTCATTACCGCGTTCAACAACGTCAAGGCGATGATGTACGCAAAAGAAATCGGCGTCGATGAGTATATCACAAAACCGTTTGAGTTCGAATATCTCATCGGCCGAATCCGCGCGCTTCTCCCCTGACCCCTCTGCTCCGCCACAAACAGCAGTCCTGATCCCACCGTGCCATCAATATTGCGGAATGGTGATTTCTGTCACCCTTCTGTAACTCCAGTCTTTGCATATTCGGGGAAGTCGTTATCGCCAAAAATTGTCCGTATCCGCTATGGATGAAGAGGAGAAAATAAAAAAGGTTCTGACGTGGGCGGGTCTTCTCGTTCTGGTCGCTCTCCCGATTGCTCTCTTGTTAAAAAAACGAAAAAATCACGTCCCCGACGAGGTCGGGCGCGAGGACGACTCCGACGGCACTCCTTCCGAACTTTACGGGTAACCGCTCCGGAGATTCCCTTCTCTCAGAAGTGAATGGTGTTTTTCTGATCCTGCGTTTCCCTCCACCTCCAGGACGTGTGTTTGTCACATTTTCCGGGAACATATTTCTTGTTGAAAATCTCTTCCATCCGCTCGGGACAGTAGGGGGTTGCCAGTTTTTTTGTCTCGACGCAGATGGTGTCTCGTTCCACACCCGGGGGCTGGACGAACGTTCCTGGCGGTAGTCCGATCGACTGGTCATTATAGGCGTATTTCATGAAGCGTGCCCAGATGGGTGCTGCCGCATGGCCGCCCTGTCCGTCGGACGTGGTGAAATGAATGACTTTATCGTCGAATCCCACCCACGTGCCCGCCGTCAGATGGGGAGTAAATCCTATGAACCACGCGTCACCGTATTCCTGCGTTGTGCCGGTTTTCCCGGCGGCCGGACCCCAGAAGTAATTCCTGACCCTGACACCGGTTCCGCCGTTGATGTTATCCTCCATCATGCTGGTCATGATATAGGCCGTCTCCGGGCTCAATACCTCATGCCGCTCCGGCTGGTCTTCCTCGATAATATTTCCATCCTTATCCTCGATCCGCAGGATGGATATCGGTTCGACGTAGACACCCTCATTCGGGAACACCCCGTAGGCCGCCGTGATCTCGAGAGGCTGAACCTCGCCGGTGCCGATGGCGAGGGATTCATACGGGGGGAGATCCGATTTTATTCCCATCCGGTGAGCATATTCGATCACCTGTTTGACGGGGGCGATTTCCATGATTGCCCGGATGGCAACAAGGTTAATGGAGTATTTTATGGCGTTCCGGAGTGTGCTCTTGCCGCCGAATTCATGGTCGAAGTTTTCCGGTGCCCACCGTTTGCCGTTTGCCATGATCAGGGTAACCGGCTGGTTTAACAGCTCGAAGCAGGGGGGGTACCCGTTATCGATCGCGACGGTATAGACGAACGGCTTGAATGCTGATCCCGGTTGCCGGCGGATTTGTGTCACGTGATTGAGGCCGTATTTGAAGTTCTTGAAGTTCGATCCACCGACCATGGCCACGATATTGCCGTTGTGCTGGTCCAAAACCACGAATCCGACCTCAATCCGGAGTGCCGCGTTCTTGACAGAATCAATAAACGATGCGTTCTTCCTGCAGGCGCGCGCGATGCTATCACGTTGATGAGAATTCGCGGCGTCACGATAGGAGTCAAGGTTGCGGATGGCATCGGAGATGACCTGGGAAAGCTCCTTGGTATGATTTTTCCAGTTCCACTGTTGGAGGAAATTCGGCTGGATCTCGCCAAGGTGTTCCTCCACGGCCCGATTGGCATAGCGCTGCATCCGGCTGTCCAGTGTCGTGTAGACCGATAGTCCGTCCCTGTAAATATCAAACCCGTATTGTTCCGCTTTCTGGAGGAGTTGCTGACGGACGTATTCCACGAAATGGGGTGCAATCCCGGTGGCTGCCTCGTTTGCGGAGCGAAATTCCAGTTGCGCGCTCTTTGCCTTTTCCGCGGCTTCCTTGGTCATGTATCCGTATTTGACCATTTGATCGAGAACCGTGTTTCGCCGGTCAATCGATCTCTGCATGTGGCGGAACGGATCAAACGCGCCCGGTCCTTTGAGTAGGCCGATGAGCAGGGCGCTCTCGGAGACCGTGAGATCAGCTGGATTTTTCCCAAAGTAGATTTGTGCAGCCGATGCAATCCCGTATGCGTTGCGTCCGAAAAACGCCACGCTCAGGTACATCTCGAGGATCTCCTGTTTTGTGTAGTTTTTCTCGATCTGGACCGCCGTGATGAACTCCCGGAGTTTACGCGTGAATTTCCCGAAGACGGTTTCATGAGCCCCTTTGAGTTCATAGAGATTCCGGGCGAGTTGTTGCGTGATCGTGCTTGCGCCTTCCCGCAAACGGAGGGTGAAAATGTTCTTGACCATTGCACGGGCAAACCGCGGAAGATCGACGCCCCAGTGTTGGTAAAAGTTCTTATCCTCGGTGGCGATCAGTGCGTCAACCAGTTCCTTGGGAAGCTCGTGGAGGGTCACGCGAGTGCGGTTTTTGATATAAAAATGATCCAGAACCTCGCCGTCGATGGAGTAAATTTTGGTGGCCAGCTCCGGTTTTGGATTTTCCAGCTGTTCGAGGGAAGGCAACCCGGAGATGATATAGATGCCGAATAGCATCACAAGTGCCGCCAGGGCGGCGAGGATGACGCTCCAGCGCCCTTTTCTGCTTTGAAAAAGTTTTTTCACCATAGTAGTTCCTATTCCTGCCATGTCCTGAGGGTGATCGTCCCCTCTGATAACTCGGCGAATGAATTATGGGTTATCCAGTCCCCGAGATTAATATACACTCCTTTGCCAATTGTGTGGCACGATGGCTGGTGCCTGTGGCCCATAATGACGATATCGGCTCCTTGCTCGATTTTTGTCTTCGCAAATGCGAGCATACCGTCGCTTTCGCCGTAATCCTTCTGTGCGGTATAATTCCGGCTCTTCTTTGAGGACGAGCGTGCCAGCGGGATGCCAATGTCGGGATGAATCCAGGTGTAGAGCCAGACGGACATTTTATTGCGGAGAATTTTTTTGAGGATCCTGTATCCGCCGTCGTTGTGTGCCAGCCCGTCACCATGATGCAGATAGATTGTTTTTCCGTCAACCTGTATCGTGAACGGATCGGCGTGCTGTACGACCCCGAGCTCCTCGGTGAAAAAATCACGCCGCCAGAAATCGTGATTACCGGCCAGGTAATGGATTTCAACACCGCGCCGGGTGAGTTCGTGGATGGCCCCAAAAAGCCGGTAATATCCCCGCGGGATGACGGTTCTGTATTCAAACCAGGCGTCAAACAAATCGCCGACGATAAACAGATGCCGGGCATCAGCCCTGATCCTTGTAAGAAACGTGACCAATCGTTCTTCTTTCGCGAGCTCGGATTCTTTTGTCCCCAATCCGAGATGCGCATCGGATATAAAATACGATTTTGCCATCAGACAAGAGATGTCCTGGTTATCCCGCATCGAGGGATGAGCGTTCCTGTTGTCGGGGGAGGAGTTCCATCCCCGGAGAGCGGGAACGATATTCCGGTATCCGGCACTAGGGGAGGACCTCGATAGTTGTTTCGACGGGTTGTTTGAACCTGCTGCACCATCCCTCGGCATCGGAGCAATAGAAATACGTCAGCGTGCCGCGGAGTGTCAGTTTCCCCGCTTTTGTGCCCCGGGGGATGAGGAAACCTTGTCGTATTGGTGTGCGTTTCGAAAGATATCCTGAACTGCTGTCTTTTGAAATCTCAAGGTTTCCGCCCGACCGGATTCCGGAGGTCGTATCGAACAGAAATCCGGGTGCGGGTTGCACATTAATATGAATTCCCTCCTGCGGGCGGAGTGAAAAAATGAGCGTTCCCTTCGATCCCGCCTTGAGGGCAGGTTTGTCGACACTCACGCTGTAGGTGACAAACTTGTTCGCAGATTGATCATTTTTGCCGGTGCCCGCTGGTGTGATCATCAACGGTATCAGCAAATGGAGCAGAATAGTCAACATACCAGAAATCCTTTCTATCAATATAAGAAATTAGTCTGAATTTCGTAATCGGCCGATTACGCAATCTATTGCTGGCCTGTTGGTTCTTCCCTGACTTTTTGGAGTATAAGAAGACCCGTAAGGAAGAAGGCGCCGATGGAAGCGACAGCGATCCGCTGGTTGCCGGTAATCGCCGCAATGATGCCGAATATCGAGGGACCAAGAATGGCTGAAGCGTTTCCGCAGATACCGTCATAAAAACCGAAGAATTCCGCCTCATGTTCGGGGGGTGTCAGACGGGCCATAAGACTCCGGCTTGAGGCCTGCACCGAACCGATCGAGAGGCCGGCGAGCAATCCGATGAGGTAGAAACCCACCTTCGTCTGCACGAAGAACGCACCGGTGACCACACAAATCCACAGGATCAGTGTGACCGTTATCGTCCGTTTTGGTCCGATCCTGTCGGTGAGAACTCCGAAGAGGACAGCGCCCAGGATGGCTGTCGACTGCGTGACGATGAAGAAAATGATGATCTCCATTTCGGTAAAATGGAGTGTGATGCTTGCGAAAATTGCGGCGAAAAAGATGACCGTATTGACACCGTCAATATAGAAGAAAAAGGCAAGGAGAAATCGCGCAATATTTCTGTAGGAGCGGATGTGGCGCACGGTATTGAGGGCCTTCTGAAATCCAATCCTGATGAATTGGGCCCTCCGCGGGGCTGAATCCGCGCGTTCTCGCACGATGAGAAAAAAAGGCATCGCAAAGAGAAGAAAAAAGACAGCCGAAAGGACGAAACTCATCCTGAAATTGAGAAGGTTTTCCGGTTCAAATCCTCCCTTGATCAGGGGGAAGGAGAGCGTCAGTATCGACAATGCCCCGACATAGCCGGCTGCAAAGCCATATCCCGAAACCCGCCCGTACGTTCGCTGTGCCGTGATTTCCGGGAGGAAGGCGTCATAGAACGCATAGCCCCCCTCAAAACCGATGTTGGCGAGAATGAAGAAGAGCATTCCGGGGATAATCATCCCCGGTTGAACCGTCGCAAGAAGAGCCGTGGAGACAACACAGAGGAGCGTGAATCCGAGAAGGAATTTTTTTCTTCCTTTCACATAATCACTGGCCGCACCCAGAATGGGGGAGAGAAGGGCGGCGGTGAGCATGGAGATGCTGTCGGCGACCCCCCAGTAGAGGTCCCCGCGCGGCGAGTTGATCGTGACGATTTCCCTGAAGTAGAGTGCATACCCCACGGTCTTGATCATAACGGAAAATGCGGTGCGTGCAAAATCGAAAAACGACCAGGCGACAATCTGAGATCGCTGGGAGGAAACCATCAGGCTTTCTTGGGCTTTTTAGACCGGGGTTGCTTGACCTCCGCTGTTGTCGATTCGTCGATCAGTCCGCGGCCTGACTTCTTCAGTGTCTTTTTCTTGCGCAGGTCTTCGAGGATGGCATCGAGGACTCCATTGATAAATCTGCCGCTGTTTTCCGTGCTGAACAGTTTCGCGATCTCGATCAGTTCGTTGATTGTTACCTTGGGTGGGATATCCGGAAAATAGAGGAGTTCGCATATTCCCATACGGAGGAGGGTCTTATCGATGAGTGCTATCCGGTCGAACTCCCAGTGGGATACCTTCTGCCGTATGAACTCCTCGATGTCCTCCTTGTTCTGGATGACCTCATGAATGAGTTTCTTGGCAAACTCAAAATTGTCCTTGTCAGGCCGGAGATCGGCAAGGACCTGTTCCATGACGTTCGTAACGGGTTCGCGGGAGATTTCGTAGGCGTACAATGCCTGAAGAACCTTCTCCCGCACGAGGCGTCGTTTGTAGATAGCCATATACGTACCGTCAGTTATGATTCATATTTCAAAGATGTCGTTCAGCGGTCGCTCGCCCGATCAGGCGCGACCGATCAGTTCCGATCTCTTGCATCGTTATCAGGGATTGGCAAACACGGTCTGCCTGTTCTTTCCCCCAACGACCATGAACCGAAGAGATCAAACTGCTCTTACTCTCCGCTGATGCTGGGTAGTTCTAACCTGTTCCCTATAGTTCTCCGTTTACTCGCAATGTCTGCTGTTGCGGTCTTCACCAGACCGATACGTTCATTCCCCCGGCCACCGTACCGGATGAATCTTCATTCCCGTGGCGACGAATGTGTACAATGTAGGGAAATTCTCCCTCACTGGCAATAGAACCACATAAATAAGGAAGCATCCCAAAATCTGTGGAGTAAGTCACTTTTGGGATACCGCAGGATAGCGGTTTTTCTCATAGTTGTTAATGAAGGATGTTCGTAATGCTAAGAGGTTATTTGCGCCCCTTCGGCTCCAGATCATCCCCTGACGCTTCATCCGTTTTTTGACCACAATATCGACAATCTTCTCCACGACTCCGCTGCCATGTACCATGCCAGGCCTGTAGTACATTCCTGAGAGGTTGTCCTGAATGTAGCCAATAAATTCCTTCAGTTCCACTTCATGCTGGGCGTCGGAAGCCCGGAGTGTTTGCAGGTACCTCAGAGCACGGTGCGGCTCTCCCTGATAGACATATGAAAGAAATGCCTTCACCTGATGGTCTACCAGTACCCGGCCGGCATTCTCCTTCAGGTGGTACAGGTCCAGCGTATAATCACTGCCAGGGAACATCTGCCAG
>JAWOKN010000088.1:0-3867 GCA_033854175.1 Bacteroidota bacterium
GGCTCGGATTGTTTATCGAAAAATATAAGGGGCTCGATGTCGTCAGACATGAAGGGGAGTGGGCCGGCTATAAAGCCGAGCTTTTCCGCTTCCCGGAACAAAGGTTTTCCGTCATCTGCCTCTGCAATCTTTCGAGCATCGTTCCAACACAACTTGCGGAAAAGGTGGCCGATCTCTATCTCGCAGACCAGATGACCGGCTCCGCTCCCCAGATCTTTACACCACCGGTCGGCGCCGTCCTTCCGACTCCCTCCGATTCCGACTTTTGTTCGGGTTATTACCGGAATCCGCCCGATGAGTCAGTCCGGCGTATTTTTATACGGAATCAGATACTCGCTTATGCCAGGATTCCCGGAGCGGTCACCGACCTTGTTCCCGTTCATAAGCATTTTTATGTGATGACGGGCGTGCCGGCCCGCGTCCGAATAAGCTTTTCGGGCGGAATCCATGCCTCGAAAATGGAGGTCACCGTCGATAGCAGTACCCCCGTCGTTTTCAAGTCTTTTACGCCGGTTTCCCTTACGAAGGAACAACAACACGACTATCTCGGTGTCTATTACAGTGATGAATTGAACGCCGACTACCGGATCGTGGCCGACGATTCCCTCGTATCCGCCCGGATCAGGAGGTTTGATGACCTTCCCCTTACTCCGACGATTAAGGATATCTTCAAATACCAGGATTACCGGACGTTTGTCTTCCACCGCGACAGCGGGAACCATGTCACCGGCTTTGACCTGTCCACCGCCCGGGCACGGAATATTTCGTTTTCAAAATCCCTCCTCCAGTAGGAGGTCTCAATATCCCCGGAACGGCTGATTTTTTGTTGAGGGGGGGAGGTAGTCAGACTTTTAAGTCCGATATCTATTGCCTGATATGATTTTTTTTACGCAGCCTTCCACCCGCTTAAACCCTTCTGCTTGTACATGGTCTAAATAATGCTTGGGAAATACTGCTTGTTGATTATCGGTTCGATGTATCAGGGAATTATGCGTTATCCAAGCAAATCAGCTTAACTTCCGTTCTTTTATCATGCATCCTCCTTTCCAGGAGGCCGTTCTTTGGACAGTATCCCGTTCATGAGTAGAGTCCCCTTGTGAATGGGATTTTTTATATTCAGGCCGGACGGGCGTTCCTCCCGCTGTGAATGGTTCCCCCGTCGGATGACGGGGGGCATCGGGTCTGTCGCCCGGACCGGATTTTGCCGAAAATAGTACTTGACATTATTTTCGAAAAATCGTACCTTGCGACAATTAGACCTAATTGTCTGGTTTATAGGGATCTGTATGCCTGTGATATTTTCACGCTCGTGCGAATATGCAATCCAGTCGGTCCTCTACCTGGCCAACAAGGAGGGGAAACAGTCCGTCCTCCTCCGCGAAATCTCCGAATCACTCGGCATACCCCACCATTTCCTGAGCAAGATCCTCCAGCTCCTTACCCGCCACGGTATTGTCGTTTCTCGGAAGGGGGCCAACGGCGGCTTTTCCCTCAACCGGCCGGCCGGCGATATCTCCCTGGCGGATATCGTCGAGGCGATCGACGGTGTTTCGTTCAGGACTTCCTGCGTTCTCGGCTTCCCCGAATGCAATGCCGAGAATGCCTGCCCGGTCCATAACCAGTGGAAGGATGTTCGGTCGAAAATCGAAACGATGCTGAACCGGAAGGATATGAGCCTTCTCGGGAAGAAGCTCGATAAAAAGCTTTTGAACAGAAAAAACGGAAAGAGATGATTTTCTTTGGAATTAATGGATGAAAAGGTCTGATCATCTGATAATAAGCCTATGCCCGCACATCCGCTTCGATTGAGCTGGTATGCCCCAGCCCCTCTTCGGTGTCTATCATTCCCGGATCATTCCGATGCTGGAACAACACTTGCGGGAGGGCCGCTATTCCGTCCTGGATTTTATTTCCGTCGTGAGGACACGCTTTACACCCGTACCAGACGAGTGGTCGTTCACGCGCTTTCTTGTGAATATCAACACCAGGGCGGATTATACCCGCCTCACTCCTGCCACGGTCCCTGAATTGGCCGGGCCTGCCGGCGAAATAAAATAAAATAGTATATTGTCGGCGGGATCCGGATGGATAACCTTGTCATTACCCTGAGATTAATGCATATTGTGTCCGGTATATTGGGTACCGTGGGCCGGATTTTGTCCGGCGGTATCGGCCTTCGCAGCGATTGCGCGGATCAGTTATTCGTTATTACGGAATGAAGAAAATCTTCGGGCGTTATCTGAATATTCTCGGCATCAGGGAGGAGAAACCCTCGCTTGAGGCGCTTACCAGGATTGTCCGGGCGCATGTGACGACTGTTCCCTTCGAGAACGTTTCGAAACTCTACTATATGCGGACAGAGCGGAAAAAGGGTGTCCCGGAGTTAGAACGCTTCCTCGACGGCATCGAACGGTTCCATTTCGGCGGTACGTGCTATGCAAATGCCTATTATCTGCACGAGCTTCTCGTCTCCCTGCGTTACGATGCGGACCTTTGCGGAGCTGATATGCAGAACCCGGATGTCCACATCGTGAATATTGTGAGGATTGAAGGCCGGGAGTATCTTGTCGATGTCGGCTATGGCGCTCCCTTTCTCGCACCGCTTCCGAGGGATCTTTCGACTGATTTTACGCTTCACTGGGGGGCCGAACGGTATGTCCTAAGCCCCCGCGACAACCGGGGTAGGTCGCGCATGACTTTTTCTATCGACGGCCTTGCGCGTCAGTCCTATCTTCTCAACCCCAAAGCCCGGCGCTTTGGTCATTTTAAACATGTCATTGCGGATTCGTTCGGTCCCGAGGCGACCTTTATGAATAGCATCGTCATCATACGGTATGGGAAAAATTCATCGAAGGTTCTCCGGAACAGGACGTATACAGAGTTCGACGGGACGAATCTTCTGGTGAAAAATCTTGAAACCGCCGGGGAGGTGATCGAGAGTATTGAAAAGAAGTTTAAAATTCCCTCGTCTTTTGCACGCGTGGCGCTCGACGGCATCTCTCTCTGAACTCATTCCGGTCGCAATTGCTTCTCCGTTTCTCGTTTTGTAACTTCAGGTTTCACACAAGCCCTGAAAGTTCATCCTTGCTACCCCTTTCGTATGCCGTATATCGGTGAGATCTATGCTCTGCTGACCGCCTGTTCCTGGTCGGGAAGCTCGATTGCTTTTACCGCGGCCACAAGACGGATCGGCTCCGTCCAGGTGAACACTTCACGCCTGATTATGGCCGCAGCCTATCTCATCGTTCTTGTCCTTATCGCACGGTTTGACATTTCACTCTCTTCGCGCCAGGTGCTCTTTCTCGGCGTAAGCGGCGTCATCGGCTTTACGCTCGGCGACACGTTTCTCTTCCGGGCATTCCAGCTGATCGGGGCGCGCATCACGATGCTGATCATGTCGCTTGCACCCGCCGTGGCTGCAATCCTTGCCCGTATATTCCTGGATGAAGATCTTTCCGTATCGGGGGTTATCGGCATTGTTGTAACCTTGACCGGCGTCGGCATTGTCGTCCTCGGGCGGAGCGGGAATGGGGAAAATCATACGATCATCCACCATGTGACGCGGGGAGGTGTCATTCTGGCTGTTCTGGCAGCATGCGGACAGGGGGGCGGGCTGATTTTCGCCAAGATGGCTTTCCGTGAGGGGAGTATCAACGGTTTTGTCGCAACACTTGTCCGGATACTCGCCTCGCTCCTGGTTCTCTATCCGGTTGCGCTCCTGAGCGGAAGGTATAAAAAACCTGTCCGGGTTCTCCGAGGCGACCCGAAGGCATTCCTGTATACCGTACTCGGATCAATCTTCGGCCCGTTCCTCGGCGTCACAGGCAGCCTCATGTCGATCCAGTATACGAAAGTCGGTATCGCGGC
>JAWOKN010000089.1:0-8530 GCA_033854175.1 Bacteroidota bacterium
TGTTGCAAGCAACTACACCGCTTCTCGCCTCCCCCCCGATTGAGGAAAAAGACCCTCCTATATAAACCGCTGAATCGTATACTGCGAGCGCATAGACCCAATTATTTGCATCGGGATTCCATGCCGTCGCGTTACCGGACCTCAAATCGAGTCCTGCGATGTTATTTCTTGCCTGTCCGCCGATAGAAGAAAAGTATCCTCCGACGAGGATGTCAGGGCCCGCAACTGCGAGAGTTGTGATATAGGAAAGAGGATCAGTAATATTCGCATTCCAACCTGTTGCGTCGGCCGTCCATGTATCAAGCGCTGCAAGCCGGAGACGTGCTTCGCCCCCGATTTTTGTGAATTTGCCACCGGCGTAGATCGTCGAACCTGACATCGCGAGGGCCTGGACCATGCCATTGGCGTCGGGATTCCAGGCTATCGCGCTGCCTGTCAGGCTATCAAGCGCGGCAAGGTAATTCCGCGACTGGCCGCCGATATGCTTGAATGATCCTCCTGCGTAGACTGTATTACCGCAAACCAAAAGCGAATACACATCGCCATCAGCGTCAGGATCCCAATCGGTCACTTCTCCGTTCAGAGCGTTGATCGCCGCAATCTCATTCCGCGTTTTACAGCCGACACTGATGAAGTCTCCGCCTGCATACACCACAGAACCATTCGCAGCGACACTGTTCACACCATCCATGGCATGGGGATCCCAGCTCGTCGCTGTCCCTGTTTGAAGATTCAGGGCCGCGATGCAGTGCCGTTCCGCACCGCCAATAGTTGTAAACCGGCCGCCGACATAGATGGAAGAATCGCGATGGTAAAGAGTACGAACAGGAGCATCTGCGGCCGGATTCCACGGTGTCACATTCCCCGTCCTGATATCACATGCCCCAAGATAATTTCGCGACGAATCACCAAACGAGGTAAAATCCCCGCCGGCATAAAGTATGGAATCCACAAGGATGAGGTCGTTAACGGTATTATCCACATACGGGTTCCAGTCCGTACATATACCCTCCGGAATATTTATCTCGGCAAGATTGTTGCGGACCGAGCCACCCACAATCGAGAAATTCCCCGCGGCAAACAACAGGGAATCGGCTAAAATCAATTTATTGACAACCACCTCACAGATAACATCGGTGGCAAAACAACCCTGTACATCGATATTCCAGTTTGTCGCAGCACCCGTTCTGAGGTCGAGTTCCGCGATGCAGAAACGCTCTTGACCGCCAATACTACCAAAGGCCCCTGAGACGAATACAGTCGTATCCGAAAAAGCAAAATCCATAATCTTGCCACCGCCGCCGGGGTTCCAGTCGGTCGCAATTCCAGTCGCAACATCGAGAGCGGCGATGGCATACCGGGGCTGGCCGCCGATGCTATCGAAGGTACCGCCGACATAGAGTGTAGAACCCCGGAACGCGAGAGCAGTGACAACCCCATTCGTTGCGTTCGGATCCCAGTTCATATCCAGGATTCCATCACCCAGCAGGTGGGCGATATGATTTCGCGGTATTTTTCCGACATGCTGAAACTCGCCACCGATAAACCATCCGCTCGATCCATCGGACACGACGGCATCAACTGACCCATCGATCTCCGGCCATGATGAATTACATGAGCCGGTATGCATATCAATTGCAACACCGTGGCCGGTATACGGTCCAACCTGGTTAAAGCACCCACCGATGTAAACGGTTTTTCCAGAGGTTGTAATTGTGTGAACACAACCATTCGTGACGGCCATTTTCGTATCGATACTCTGGGCAAATCCGCTTGAAACTAAAAAAAGAAAGGAGATTAACCCTGTGAACAAATGCCCGCAATGCATCCGACATCCTCCTGATGACTCATCAGGAGTAAGGGTGGTCAGGAAAAAATTTCCAGAGTCCATGGTGATCTTTTGTCGTACAGGGTCAGATAATTTATAAAAGGTCTACATCATCAACAACTTTGACCAATGCCGAGGGGTAAATTTACACGTCACCCGGACGATTCACTTAACTGTCAAAGGTAAGAACGAAGTGAGTTTGATGGCATCGGTAAGGGGGCAATTGAGATGGTCTGCATTACCATCCCAAGAGCAAACTCCACTTTCCGGTACAAATTTACAGATGGATTCGGGTAAAGTCAAGGTTTCGACTATTCAACAAACCTGTCTTTCCAGGTGAGCACCCTGTAAAGTTAAAATAATTAATTACTTATCATCATACGAGGAAACGGGACTACGAATCGCCTGAATGATCCGGTTTTTGGGGGAGGGTATACGAAATCCGATCGCGAGTATTTTTAGTCTTTATAGAATGAACCCCCCCCCGAATAATTTAGATATTCCTCAGCAAATTGAGCCAGGGATATATTTTCCAGCCTTATCCGTTTTTCATTCCCCTGTCTGATATATTCTTGAAGATACTTCCTTGCCTCCGGTTTATGCCTACATCCCGTTGAAACCTTGCACCTTTTACCGGATTCATCGAAAAACCAGATATAGTATATACCATTTCGCCGCTTAGAAAGGAACATGGTCGAACCCCTTTCCTAAGGCGAGTGGTTACACTGAAACCGAGAAACTGGGGTGGTCTAAAGGTGATAATTTGAAAAAACAGTGGGCGCCGTAGGACTCCTGGCTGTTCCGATATACCACAAAATCCTGCTTCACGTGTGACACAGATTTCGTCCCCGACGTAGGATGAAACCAGCGCACAGAGTCCAAAGAACAGCAGCAATAACTGCGACGACTAAGAGCCCCGGGAGCGTGAAAAGTATGAAGGCTGGCATTGCCGCTGAAATCATCAGCCCCACCTCGAATAACGAATCTCCTCTCCGGACCAAATTCTTCTTCCCTTCCACGCTCAGTATTGCAAAGGCCATTACCTCGAAATACGAAATACCAGAGGCCACAAACAGGAAAATTGCAAGCAAGCCCGCCACGAGTGTTATTTGAAGTAGAAGACCATTCAGCTCGCTGGCATCATAACGTGGGAAGAAGAATGCCAGCACAAATGTGAATACTGTGAGGTTCGCCCCCAATACACCAACGGTTCGATTCAGATTCGCTGCACAAAGCCCAAGATCGACCATCCCCTCCTCAACAGCCGAGAGTACGAGGCCCTGCCTAGAGACAGAATCCTTCTTTGACATTGAGGTAACCTTTCCGAGTTTCATTGTAATCGTCCCGCTTTGAGATAAGGAGCCGTGATTGCGATAGCTACATACACCATCCCGAGCCCGAGATATTCCGTCAACTCGAATGGTCCGATGGCATTCGAAAGCCAGTCCATCCTCATTGCGGCAACAAGTGCGATCGTGTTACAAATGAGCAATGTCCACCATGCCCAGCGTTCCCCGCGGCGGAAGGCTGTAACCGCAATGGCACTTGTCAATAGACCGAAGATCGCGCAGTAAATGCCGTACATCCGGTACATGAGGAGTATGTAATTGGCTGTCATCGGAGAGGTACCTTGCAGCGCGGTCCAGGATCCTCCTGAGTAACCCTCGTATGCAGCTGGCAGAATCCCCTTTCCGCCTGGTCCGGTAAGTCCCTCGGGCATTGCGGCGGCCATTGCGCCCCATGCGATGTAAGAAACGTCGACGATAAATATGAGGATCCACCCCACTGTGCCTCGTAAATTCGCCTTCATTGCCCGGGTTCCAAATTCTTGAGTATTGTTCAATTGGTTCATCATGGTATTCTCCTTTCGATGTTATCTGTTGAGAGTTTGTATTTGATTTGCGATTCGATCCGGTGTTGGAAGCCCACGTTCCGACAGCCAAGCCAAGATTTGGTCTGCGACGAGCTGCCACTGCGCCTCAAGCATACTGTTGTGGGCCACATTAGGGATAATGATAGCCTGTGTGTTGTACGCCTGTGCCGTTGCTTCAATTTCATTGGGCATGAGCATGTTATCACGTGCTGCACCCAGAACGAGTATGGGAGTCTTTATCCTGCCGGGCCTGGGCAAATTCAGTGCAACCATATCCAAGAATGCCAGGAAGGAATCGTCTTGCATTTCTTCCCAGTATTGCAGTAACTGTTGCTCCGGTAAATCTTCAGAGAAGAATGCGTCTCGTGCCAATTGGGGAGTGGCAATGAACGGTAGAAGGCTGAGTGTCAGATTGACTTTCGCAAAGGCCAATGGATGCCGACGGGCCTTTCTGATGGCTGTTGGTAGAAGCCCGGTCGGAGATGGTGATGACAACAGCACAGCAGCAGGCAGGTTGTGATCCTCCAGATATTTCTGAGTTATAAATCCGCCCATGGAATGGCCTATCATCACAGGTGGGCTCGGCAACTGCTCGACGACGGTTGAAACGTCTTCAACGAAATCGTCAATCCGGGTCCAACGCAATTTTTCCCCGCCCTCGCTTTTTCCATGTCCGCGCAGGTTGACGGCGTGAGAGGCGAAGCCGTGCCGGGCAAAATAATCGAGAAAATAAACATCCCAGCATGAAGCTGTACATAACATCCCGTGTAGAAAAAGCAACGGAGTCGAATGCTCTTTTACGGAAGGGTATTTGGAAATAATTTCGAGTTTCATTGTACTGCCTCTTCTATTTTCAAGAAGCCAACTACTCTCCACATTTTGCACATAATGCTGTGACCCAAATCTGCCCTTAGGAACTGTGACGGGCATGATCCTGGTATGACGGATATACCGTGTTTCCTACACAGATCCACCGCAGGTTGTGAGACGCTCGTGGATTTGGTAGACAGCCCAGGTTTCGTTCCCATCATGCAATGCATCCAAACATGATTTATTCCCAAATCGATACACTGCTGAACGATCTGTTCGGTCACTCCGGGGCTCGTCAACATGAATACAGCGCCTGGCTTTTCCGGTATGGATTTCAGATCGGGATAGCACTGAACGCCATCAAATGTGGATATGCGAGGATTGACGGCATACACCCGATAGCCATATTGCTTGAATGTTTTGTAATTTAGATTTGCGCCAGTCTCGCGTTTTTCTGATACACCGACTACTGCGATGATCTTCTGAGCGAGAAAACCCGCTACGAGATTATCGATTGTTGCCATACAAGTACTCCTCGTCTGTTATGAGTGTGTGATGGGCTGGTTGATCAATTAATTCGAATAGTTTTGGATAGACCGCCTCGACCTTCATGTTGGGGTCTTTCATGTCAATGACGTCGCGGCCCAACCCCAGGCGAGCGGGAAACTTGAAGGTTCGTACCTGCTTCCCCCATCGGGTACGCCACAGGTCGACGACACGGTCGGTGGCCGGGTTGTCAACGGCCGGGTCATTGAGGTTGGTGACGACGAGGATGGAGTCAGCGGCCGGCGCCTTCTGTCGTGCCGATGCCAGTATGGTTCGACTCATTCTCAGAATCTCCCCTACGACATGTGAGGAGAGGCGATGATAATCATTGGAGCGCGGATTGTTCCCCTTTTTTCCGGGATCATCCCAGCTGTGAAAATTCGGGAGTATGCGGAGTGCACAAGCCATGAGCGGAGTCCAAAAACGCGATATCGCCTTGATCCCGAACCCGGGGGAAATCAAAACTGCCAGGTCAAGATCCTGCCGCTGTTGTGCTGCCCGGCCGGTAATCAATCCGCCGCACGATATACCTGCCATTGTCACATGGTCCCCCAAGCCGCGTGAGATATCCATAACGTTATCGGCGTAACGAACGAAATCCTCGGCTCGCAATTTCTCATTCTCAGTATTCATGCGATCTGCCAGTCCATGGTAAGGCATGGCCATGGCAAGTACGTTGTAACCTTGATCGAAGAATTGCGTTGCGATCATCTCGAATGGATAAGGATTGCTGGGACAACCATGGACAAAGACAATAATTTTCTCGGTCTTCGTACCGTGGGTCAAGAGAAATGTGTGACTGTCCGGATTGAAATTGACTTCAGCGGCAATCTTTTGTTCAACACGCCGTAGCGTTTCCGCGTAGTTCACGGCAGAGTGCAGCTGCGAAGCGGTGAGGCTTCGATTGTCATCGGGCTGAATTTTTAAGTTTTCAGAAGGGTTGAGATTCTCTTCTTTAGTCTGTTTCTGTGTCACGACAATCTCCTTGCTGTTGCCGGTTTTCTGCAATTAATTTTTTGTCTCTCAGAAGCTTTGTGATTTTTGGGATGAACCGGGTATAGTCGGTCAGTGGCGCAAAGCCTACGGAAAGATGCCCGCCGTTGATCGGGTGGACGAATTGAACAATGTCCCGGTATTCAATAATGACCTGGCGTATTCCCCCGCAATCTATGTTTCCTCGCTGACGCAAGAGCGTTATCAGAGTCGGATTGACGATAAGTTCATCATATTTGTCCAAGTCCCATAGGTTCAACCTAGCAAGACCCGGTTTGGAGACACTTTGAAGCTTACCGTGGTAGTACACCGCGACATAGCGAATATGATCTGACATTGAATAAACCTGATCGCTCACCTGTTCGGCAACTAACCGGTCATTATTGAGCCTTTTCTTTGGCATACTTCGATCCATCCTATTTCATCCCGCTCTTCAAACTATGGCAACTTGAGCAGTCATCATTTTTGTAACCTCGCGTTGCATGCCACGCGGGATATGGCTTGATGCCATCACCGGCGTGACAAGTGACGCATTCTTTATGTCCCTCAAGTGGGTGAGGTATGGAGGGGGCACGAAATATGAGAAAGAGGACAAGAATGAGAACCCCTATAAAAATGAGCAAGAGTCCTTTTTTTTTCATGTTGATTTTTCTCCTTTGCGAAAGTGGAACATAGAATTTGTCTATCTGGAGCACCTCACACAATCGGCGCCTCATTTATGTAAAGATACGCAGGAGTCTTCCCGGAGTATTGACCGGTCTTGCGTATCGTTTTACAAATCTTGCGATAAATGAAAAGGAGAGGGCTACTGCATATTAAAAGGCGTCACGGCGCATGGGTACTGAAATTCTTCAGTACTTTGTGGACCTATGATACTCAGGGCTTACAAGTGGATGATTCAATAGAGACAGGTAAAATTCAAATACCTAGGATGGTTTGAGAGGGACGTAGATTTCCCTTCTCAATGAGCTGTAAGTTCTTGGCCCAGGCAGCGACGAAAACCGTTCGAAATAAATATAGGGCTGCTCAGATCGCTGGAAGGGGCGGGTTTTGAGCCAATCTGAGAAGAAAAAAATCGAATATCGAATTGCAAGCTCTATGTCACCCTTTACGGGATATACCCCGTACTTCCCCCCGAAGAGTTCCATCGTAGAAAATTTCGGATGTTTGATCGTTTCCCCCGAGCTGCCAATACATACCCGGTAGCGGCATTTCTCAAGGGGAGTATGCAGAGGAAAATCATACATGACTCCAAAGCATTGGGACATCTCGACTTCGAGGTCGTACGCCTCCGCACGATCCGCAAGCTTTCGAAATTCCTCCCCGAGGTGCTCTTCGGAGATCATTGTCGTTGCCTGATAAATCAGGGTCATGGGTTCAATCCTCTTGATCGTAATCGACTTGCGTAGCTTGTCCGTGTCCTTCGAGCTGAGCCCCCTGGTTAATAGCCTCTGAAAGACCTTCTGCACACTTGGTCCCCATCCAGCTGCCAGTTTCGCGACTTCCGAAAAGGAGAGATCCCGGAACTCTGTCGCGCTCACTCCAAACTTCTGCCGAAATGCCCGTGCAAAGGCGGCCTGCGATGAAAAACCGCAGTCGAGTGCGACATCAAAGACCGTCAGGTGCCGGTCGGCATATATTCTCTGGATAGCATTTTCGAGCCTGATCCGAATCAGGTATTCCTTGGGAGTCTCTCCCGTCTGTTCTTTGAAGATTCTCTGGAAGTGGAAGGGGGACATGGAAACGTGCGAGGCAATTTGCTCAAGCGTTAAGTTATCGCGCCAGTGGTGCTCAACAAATTCCCTTGCACGATTGGTAACTGACCTGTAAACGGTAGATGTCTTGTCAGAGCTCAAGGTTCAAACCCGAGATGATATCAATCTGAGTCAATATACTGAAAGGATTACGACACTTCAAAATCTGATACCTTGTGGTTCGAGAACTTGAATTAATGGACTAAGGAGATGTACTTTCTGCAGCTGCTTTCCCGCTCGAGTCTAGTAACACTCTTAGAGCTTCCCTCTTTTTGCCACTGATTTTGCTATTATCGCTTTCCCATCTCGCCAGTGTCGTCGGATCAGCTCCCAGTTGTTTGGCAAACTTTTTTATACTCAAACCCTTTATTCTCCGATATTGTTTGATTTCTTGCCCAAAAGTGGTCGAGATTTCTGGAAAAGGGTCATACCCCAGAAATTCAATAATCTTCGGAGTCAGGTCATCTCCCGGGAGGTAATAAATGCCATACCTTCTCATTGAAAGGAACATCGAAAAACTCCCTTCGTAAGGTAAGCGGTTACCGAAGTGGTCACTCTGAGACAGAGAAACTGGGGTGGTCTAAAGGTGAGAATTTGAAAAAACAGTGGGCCCTGTAGGACTCGAACCTACGACCCGCAGATTATGAGTCTGCTGCTCTAACCAACTGAGCTAAGGGCCCCATTTTTTCCCCATTTATTACATCAGACATCGAAATGTAAAAAATA
>JAWOKN010000090.1:0-5230 GCA_033854175.1 Bacteroidota bacterium
GATGCTTGGACGGAGAGCGGGCTCTTGAGCTCGGCAATCCAGAACCCCTCGTCGCTCTCCATAACAAAGCTGCGATATATGTCGTCATGCATGCTGTAACCATCCTTTGTGGTCACCTTGGATCGGATCTTCTCTGGTCAGATTTGCTCCTCTCTGCGAGCCTGCGATTCGGCCTTGTCGAGAGCTCCATTGGCGGTAGCGAAAACTGCGCATAGTCTATTTTGCCACCACCTGCCGCCAGGCCCGGCTGAATCCCTCCGGGCGGGCAGGCTCTCTCCCCTCCTCGTGGAGGAGGGGATGGTGCCACCACCCTTTTGTGAGCTCCTCGCTGGGCGGAGCGGATGTGGCCTCCTGTCTGTATATATCACCAGGAGGGCTGATCTTGGAGGGCTTGAAGGTGGATTTTCTTAGGGTTTGAAATCCGGGGGAAAAAGGGGCAAATAGGGGCTGGTTTGGGGAGGTTCAGGGCGAGGTGCTGGGGGCCATAAGGGCTTGATAAATCAAACCCCAACAAGGTCCGTGGATTTGATTTGATGGTGGACATCTATTCGCGTTGTGCGGTGACGGGAAGGCGCTTGGCCACTTCTGCACCACATTTGACTGCGTCTTCCCCAAGTGAAGACCATAGGAGACGAGCTAAGAACGCGCAGGCTTGAACTGGGACTTTGCCGGCGGGTTCGCTAGAGTTCTTGGGTTACTTCCCCGCATTCGCCCATGCGACAAGCCGGGGAGGGAATCAGGACGAGGAGAAAGCTTTTAGGACTGAGTCAGAAGCGCCTGGCGCAAACATTAGGTGTTGATCCTTCGAGCTTGGCCCGGTGGGAAAAAGATGTGGTGCGGCCGACAATGGACATGAAGAACCAACTGGACTAGATCCTGGCGGCGGATGCCGAAGACGGCAGATATCCGACGCATCACTCGAAAACAAAGAGCCCGACGTTTGTGCATCGGGCTCTTCAGTAATTCCTGAGAGAATACGATTACTTTGCAAGGATCAATTTATTCACCGCACGGAGTTTGACTTGACCAACTCCATCAGTGGCAACCAACTGGGCAAAATACACGCCACTAGAGAGCTGTGAGCCGTCGATGGTAAATTCATGGTAGCCGGCTTGCTCTTGCTCGTCAATGAGACTCATGACCTCCCTACCGAGAACGTCATAGAGCTTGAGAGCCACATGAGTGTCTTCCGCAAGCTGATATTTCAGATGTGTCACGGGGTTGAAGGGATTCGGGTGGTTCTGATCCATCTTGAATTGGTCAGGAATTGCCCTATCTTCAACGGGCTGGACATATGGCTTCCAGGTGTCTTGCACATTGATCGTGACGTGATCAGAGTAAATCGATTCTTTGGGGATGCTATTGACGGCTGTTATCTCATAGCCGGCTGAGCCGCCACTCCCCGTGTACACGGTGCCATCTAAGTAGTATGTTTGCGTGGACGAAACGCTGGCAAGATAGTGGTAATTTCCGTCGCCTGGGGTGAGCTTTCGGTAGATCTTGTAGCTTGCCAAATTCGGCTCTGCATTTGAGTTCCAGGTTAGCCTTGGGCTGTATAGCTTTGGATTGGTCTGAACTAAATACGAAGTCACCTGGAGATTCTGTGGTTTAGAGGGAGAGGCTTGCTCTGGATTTGACCCGTACAGGATCACGCTTATGTAGCCCGCTGACTGATTTTCAGCAGTGACTTCCATAGCAACATTGGTGCCAGGCTTTGTATCAGGAACAAAAATGGGGTAGCGATGCAAAGTGTAGTCATACACGGTAGGATCTCGGCTGTCAGACCAAGGAGAGAGCACTTTGATTCCTGCTGTGCCGGGATATAGATCTCCTGCGTCCGTTTCTGAGGGATTGTTGTCGGGCCACGAAGCACCATAACGACCACTTGCATATATTAGACCGTTATCCCCGTAGTCATAAGGAGCTCCAAGGGTGACTCGCCAAACCAAAATACCCTCCGAGAAGATAACATTAGGAGAATTCTGGGACCAAGAAATTGGCATGAAGGCAGTATTGTTGTAATCCGGGATCTTTGTGCTTCCGATGACAATGCTGTCACAAAAGTGGCGGTTCTCAATCAGAAAATAATTCCCTGTTGCATTGCTATTGATCTTGAACACTTGCGGTGCTGATATTGAATAATATAGATCCCACGGCTGCTGTCCTGATATTGGTGTGGGATTTATCCATCCCTTTATCATCCGAGCAATGGGGTTTAATGGAGCTGGCGCGGCACCTCTATTTCCGGGACCGTTTCTACTCCCACTTTCCATGACGTCGGCACGGGAGCCGCTCGAATGGCTGATTCCGAGGGTGTGAGCGAATTCATGGCAATGCACACCGATTCGGGAGAACTTGGCACCCACGGTTTCTTGATTAAAGGGAGTGTCATAGCGTTCGCTCATAATATATGTGTTCCCCGAAGCCCTCGGATTCAGGGCACTTGGAACACCATCTGGGCGCAGGTAGTAAGCATTTCCGGCATAGATTATTGCCAGAAAAGTATTCTGGTTCGGAGTTGATACATCAAGTCCCTGACTTTGCGCGAGATTAGTAGCATCAACTATGAAAGCTGTGAGGGTCTGTGTGTAATAATAGGCTTTAGTTTGGCTAGTTCCCATCCGCAGCCAGATGGGCAAGTTTCCCGGGCCGATGTTGTTCACAACCCTGCCGGATATTGTGAGATTACCGCTTGACATCACCTTGTAGTAATCATTCATACTCCCGTACACGACATCACCATCTGGTGTTGTCGATGGGCTAACATAGGTATTGAGGGATAGCAGCATGTTTTCAAAATCTTGTTTCACGTACGCCGATGGAAGAGTGCGGTGTGCCACGTCGGGAAAGTCAACAAGGAGGATTTTGAGATATACGGTAGAATTAACATACTGCATGCTCGTGTATCCGCTCGGGGTAGCACACGTGTCTTGAGTGGCCGCAAATTCTGTCTGAGCAAAAAGTATGAGAAACGCCAGTATGATAATGGACGCTAAATGAGTTTTCATAGCAGGCTCCTGTCGGTGGGATCGACTTGATTTTCAGTTGTGAAATGGCGACTGTAACATATTGGCCCTCGCTGGCAGAGTTATCCTTATGTTATTCTCTTGGCGGAGACTACGTGAGGAAGCTCCCTTTGGGGGCCTTCTGTTCTTAGCAGTTGTTCTCCCGTTAGGTGGGCTACGATTGCCTTCCATGCATCCTACCTTAGGTATAGCATTCGCTTCGTCAAAACTGTGGACGCCGCCCTAAGTTCGTAGAAGAACACTCCACTGGACAATCCGTGAGGAGTGAAAGTGAATTCGTAAATCCCCGGTTCGACTAGTCCATCAAAAATGAGCTCGATTCTCTGCCCTAGGACATCAAAAACTTCAAGGCTTATTTTCTCGCTTTCTGGCGCTGAGAACTTGATATGTGTCTCGCTGTTGAATGGATTTGGGTAATTTTGGAGAAGCTGATAGCTGGTTGGATTGAGTGATTGGGTATGGGAAACGCTGGTGATGATCCCGTATTGTTTGCCATCGATCAATGCGCCAGCGAGAGAGTCATCGTATGGCGCGGCCTCGTAGGTTTCGAATGTGATGCCAATGCTGTCCGTTATTTCTCGTAGGACGAACGTAGAGGAAATAACTGAGCGTTCATAGAAACCCCATATCCTCAATGTTCTGCCAAAAACACGGCCAATCTGATCATAAAGTACTAGCACAACAGTAGTATCGCCACCTTGATAATAATTCCTAGCGACGGTATCGCCAGTCGTTTTTGAATAATCACCCCATACCAGTTCAGCGTTCTCGTATGTAGAATATGTGATAATTCTTGAGCCCGCTTGTCTAAAATATTGAATCCCTGCCGGATTGTCTTGCATCAGTTTGGAATATGTCAGCCCGTTATTGAGGGTTGTATCACCTAGCGCTCTCAACGACCGAACGTAAAAGGATCCAGGCGATGCCCAATACTGCCAGATGTTGCCGGATTTCAACGGGAAATAACCTTGAGAAAATCCGAGTGTTGCACAAAAACACAGAGACAACTGCAACAAGAGGCACTTTGTCGCAGCGAGTTTGAGAAATAGATTCTTATCGCGCGTCATTCGCGTACTCGCGAGACCTCATCAACTCTTGCATCTTGCTGGCCAAGTCGCCTTCTCTCGCAAATGTTCAGATGCTGCCATGGTTTTCCAGGGTAGAAGTTCTTCCATTCTCGTTCAGCCCCTCCCAAAAAACACGAATCCGCCCTTGCAATACAACCAGTCATCGATGCAAAGAGCGGATCTTCGATTTACCAGGCACACCCCTTGCGCTTGCAGCTGAAGGTCACACCTTCAGAACTCCTGAAGAAAACGCAAGAAGAACCGTGCATCCACACATCACTTTACGAAAGTCTTAGTTCAGTGTCAAGTAACCAAATTTGGTTACATGTGCTGGTGGTCATCAAAGAGACTTTAGACGGATCAAAGCTTTTATCTCAAAGTTGCTGGGTGAGTAAGATCTCCGGTAACAGAGTTGACAAGAATTGCTATGTTCCAGTATCTGGTCGCGCGAGACTCGTTGGATCTATTCAACGAGTCCCAGTCTGAGCGCAAGCAAGACGAGACCTGCAAGGTTGTGGATGTCCAGTCGACGCATCATTCGCTTGCGGTGCACCTTGACTGTGTCTGCACTAATTTTCAGCGCAGCAGCAATTTGTTTGATGGAGAGTTCACCCGCAGTCAGCTTCAATATCTCGCGTTCTCGTGGTGTCAACAATGCTAGTAATTGGTTGCGCATCTGCTTCGACAAGATTTGATCGGTGATATCACGCTGTATACCCCAAATTCTCTTGAGATGGCCCTTCTCAACGATTCCAGTCGCATTATTCACAAAAGAATGTGGATTTTTGTTCTTGTCGAGCTCGTGCGTCTCGACCTCCGCAACCTTGAACCCGGATCGCAAGAACTGCTTGACAGCCTGGATGTTCTTCAGGTCCTCGCGCTGCAGGAATCCCAGGAGCGGTTTTCCAACAAGTTCGTGCGGGGAGCCGAACCCATACATTTTGGCGAATGCCTGGTTGCACTCCACGATAACCGCATACTGGAAGAGGTGCTTTGCTTGCTCATCCTCCGATGCTTGGACGGAGAGCGGGCTCTTGAGCTCGGCAATCCAGAACCCCTCGTCGCTCTCCATAACAAAGCTGCGATATATGTCGTCATGCATGCTGTAACCATCCTTTGTGGTCACCTTGGATCGGA
>JAWOKN010000091.1:0-9665 GCA_033854175.1 Bacteroidota bacterium
GGTGCTTTTTTTCGGATACGAAAAGACCGACTCACTCTTCATCGCCACCCCTGAAAAGGCGTTGATGGACACGATCTACTTCATTTCATTCGGGAAGTCGCCAAATATCCTGAAGAATGCTTCAATCCGGGAAATCGACAGGAGGGAACTCAGAAGACTCGCAAGGAAATATCCGGAAAGGAGCCAGCACTTCGCGGAAATGCTTCTAAAGGGCTTGCGTACGGGATGAGGACCATTATCCTTTAAATATTCTCTGGTCGGAGAAGATTAACGGCGATAAGCCGATGTGGGCTTCCCCGTTTTTACATTTGATACTATTTTAGCAAAATCATTTTTCTTGTTGCAACAAAACCTGTTCCTGCTACAAGCCGGGTGAAGTAAACTCCAGATCCAAACTTAGCCGCATTCCAATGAACGGTGTAGCTCCCAGGGATAACGTGCCTTGTGAGTAACGCCGCTACCTCTCTCCCCGTTATATCGTACACGCTCAAATTCACTTCACATGCCTGTGCAATCATAAAAGGAATAGCCGTAGTCTCGTTAAATGGATTCGGATAATTGGCCTGCAGTGTAAACGCCGGGGGTAAAAGTTCATCATCATGAACAGACAGAATCACATTTGTTTTAGTGAATCCGAATCCACTGCCATTTGACCCGATATCATACACAAAACCATTTTTCCCTGCGATCAAAGTTGATGACCCGATATGAGGAAAAGGCGAAAAATAACTGAACGATTCTCCTCCATCCGTCGACCTGTAATGTGCATAATCTTGTGCCGGGGGACCCCATAAAATGTTTACACCTTGTCGGGAATCCACACAGATTCTTGAACTGTATGCATCGAGCGTGTCTGAAATCAGAAGTGGTGAATCGAAGGATTGCCCCTGATCAGTGCTTCGTGCCACGTAGACACCACTATAGTCGAATGTCACCCCTTTGCAGTAGCTTACAAACACCACACCATCACTGTCGACAGCGAGAGAAGGGGCCACTTTATAGTTTTGATAGGGACCTGTGGTGGGATCGACTTTCACTCTCCCTAGAAAAGTTCTCCCCGAATCATTCGAGCGGGAATAAAAGACAAACTGGTAGAAATTATTCAGTGAGTCAAAATAACTTCCTTCCCAGATACAATGCACGACAAAATCCTTCGTCACCTCTAGGCAGGTGTTACTACCGAACATCATTGTGTCGTTTGGGATCTCATTGTCAATCCGCTGTGATATGTCTCCGGATACGAATTTTGTAAGCTTGACTTGTTGCTCATCCCAGAGCATATAGACACTGTTCTGTTCATCCACCGCCAGCTTTTCTGATAATGAGCCTCCTCCCGAGGCAAGAGCCCGAAAGACCGTAGTAAATGTCCGAGCGTTGTCAATCGATTTTGAGAGATTGATGTAATAGGGGTCGAAATCACCCCCATCGGTTGAAGACCACAGGAGCCACACCTCTCCGCGGTGGTCAATCGCAATATCAACGGGAGTACGAATACTTTCCGGAGCATTACTGTAACCATATCTAATCCAACTGTTACCGTTATCACTAGATGAAGCGACAAAAAGGCTTTCCGAACTGAGGGACGAAAACGTAACGTAGATTCTCCCGCTATCATCCTGCGCCATTGCCGATCCGAGGTAATGATGAGTGGAGGGAGTAGCAGTATCTATTAGGACAGGGTTTGTCCAAATACCTTGCACCTGTGAAAGACAATGACCGCTGAGCATGAAGAGTACAAAGCTCATCCTTCCCAAAAGGAATTTCATTGTGTGGGACACTTTCCTTTATCCCTTCTCCCTCCGGTCAGATACTTCATCGAGCTTAGAATAGCGCTAAAAGCGAAAATGACCAGTAATCCATAACCGAGCAGTAATTTCTTTGGGCTCATACTTAAACAAACCCGCTGCACATTGAACTGTACACGGGTCTTTCAAGGAACATTACTACTCTTCAAAATTATTTACACAAGATCGAAATACTTTACATCACACCCTGAATAGTTTATACAATGAAACGATTTTGATGATTTAATCTACCCTATACATATTTTAAGCTTTTATTCAATAATATCTGAGATATTCTTGAAAATAAAAAATTAAAAAGCAAAGAAAATCATAATTATTTTTCTGCTATACTTTACACAGTAGGTATTGATTCAAACTGAATAATCTTTCTGCCGAAATTACTTGTCCGCCGCAATGTACCATACATTTGACTCAACTTGTTGATAATTCTAAATTTACATCATCGTTTAGGAACTCTACCAAATTCAAAATCGATATCCTCATAATGTCTCCCGAACGGCTGGCCAATGGTTTTGAGGGTCAAATCTTCGAATCTATTCTATAATGCGCCCTGTCAAAAGAATCTTTAGTCCGCCACGGGCGGAATGTATTCGGCCCCGTACCATAATGGGAGGCTTTTCTCAACTATTCATATTCCCCCCTTTTTATACTTGGTGATGAAGGTTCGCATTCTGACTACGACAATGATTTCCCCGATTTTTACTCCCTTTCGACTCCTTTTGGTTTGGGTGCTGAAGGTTCCCATACAATTCCTACAAGGTATAAACCCGCAACATGCAAAAAATACACACCAGGATTTAAATCGAATTATATAGATTCCCACTTTTAATTATTGGATTACAATCGTTCTTAATAGCACATCTCTATCGACGACATATAAGCGTCCGCTGTTTGTCTGTCTGAACACCTCAAAGATCACCCATCCTCTTTGCGGTGCAAACGTATAGTCCATATCACCCAATTGTGCAAATTCATAATGATCATTGGATGACGCCAAAGAAAATATCGAAGCGCGGAGAGTTTCGTACAACTCCGAGAGACCACACAGTGCTCTGGACTACCAAACACCCAATGAGTTCATCAACCAACTCCAACAACAAGAGGTATCTTGAACTTGACAAAGACCAAAAGATTTTTTTCATTCAACTCACAGATGGGGAGCAGTCCAGGTCAAGCCGAACAATTCAAAATAGCTATGTACAATTTGGCAAAGTGTAACGGGTGCCAGCAAATATTGCGTTTATGCGAGATACAAAATGAACAAATTGTTGATTATATTCACAGCAACGGCTGCATTGATGATGGAATCCTGCGAGAAAGAAACCATGACTCCATGCTTGGCCGTGAAAGATACCACGACCCAGGCATTTGTCTGGACAGTTGATACTATAGGGGCAGAGGGGAGTGTGTTGTACGATTGTGCAGTCATTAACGACACGTTAGCATACGCGGTCGGACTCATTATGCCGGGTGATTCGGTGCTTCGCAGTAATGCCGACTATTGGCAAAATGCAGCAGTTTGGAACGGATCAAAGTGGACAACGATGCAAATCCCTTTCACGTACCAGGGGAATAGAACCTTCTTTGATATTCACGCTGTCTATGCTCATAACGCCAACGACATTTGGTTTGGTGCCGGAAACCTCGCACATTGGAATGGGTATCAATTTTCACAGGTAGATCTCCTTCCATGGTTTGATTCCTACGAGAATAAAATTTGGGCAAGTCCAGACGGAAATAAGCTCTACGTCGTGGGGATCGGTGGTCATGTTGCGCATTCCGCAGATCATGGCGTTACATGGGAACCAGTTGCAACGAGCACCACCATGGAGGTTCAAGACGTGTGGGGAGGAGTTGACAGTAAAACGGGAGAGCAACAGGTAATTGCGATTGCGTCGGACAAATTCGGTATTGGAGGAAAATATCTCTGTTCGCTTTCGGGGAATCAGGCGAGGACATTGAATGATAGCGTTCCAGGAGCGGTAAGTATCAGTGGAATATGGTTCATCGTGAATCAGGCGTACTACCTTGTCGGAGACGGAGTTTATGAGAAGAGATCTTTTAAGAATCAAATTTGGCAAATGGATACGATCACACCAAGGCTTGGGTATTATCAGTACGCAATAAGAGGCAATGCACAAAACGATATTTTCATTGGCGGGGAGAGAGGAACGATCTCTCATTTCAACGGGTCATACTGGAAGACTTATACGGGAGTGGGAAGTCCCTACGATCGGTTGCTCAGTCTGAGCATAATGGGGAGAACGGTAATTGCCGTCGGAGTGAGAAATTACGACGGAATTCATTTTTACGGAGTCATCTATCATGGAAGGAGGTGAGGATGTAATTGAGGTGAATATTAAGTGACCGCCCCGATGATATTGGCAGGTCAAGTAAAACATGAGGCAGTCTATTTGGGATCGTTGGGATGTCATTTTTTCACATTAGGTTCACCGTCTACTGCCCTTTTTAGGATGGGCACGATGTTTGTGTTGTTACGATTATGATGATTTTCCTTTTCTACGCCCTTTCGCATCCTCGTGGTCTGGGTGCTGAAGGCACAGCCTGTTAGACCACGCAAACCAGCTTCTTTTTACGCCTCTTATACTGGGTGCTCAAGGTTCGCATTGCGGCTACTATTATAACAGCAAGTTCTTTTCTGGCCGGGAGTTGTCATGAGTTGAGAACACTTAAGGACATCAGAAATGGATAAAAAAAGGGGGCTTCCAGGTTCTTGACAATCTCGTCCTGAATGTCTAAATTTCTTTCGTCGGTTGGTCATCTCTCTCGTTTGTGCAGATTGTGACTTTGTGCGGAGGGTGCGACGACATAACCCGAACGGTAACACACGTTGCCGCAATATGAACCCGTTGGTGAAACGAAGAATGTTTCGCAAAACGGGTTTTTCGTTTTTAAAACCACCCGGGGGGCATTGTGAAGTAGAATGTTCGTGATCGCTTGTTTTTGGACTATGAAGGGAGATACATTATGCGATCGATGGTGAATCTCAGCCCGGAGGAGCTTCCCTCTCAATGGTATAATATTATTCCAGATTTGCCCGAACCACTCCCCCCGCCACAGGATCCCCCGACCGGTTATTCGCGTATCCAGAATCTTCCCAATCTCATGATCGGCGAATGCCTGAAACAGGAGTTCTCTCCTGAGCGCTGGATCGATGTCCCCGGCGGGATCATGGATCTCTATGCGAAGGCCGGCCGCCCGAGACCCCTCTTCAGGGCCACAAATCTGGAAAAGAGACTCGATACTCCCGCCCGCCTTTATTATAAAAGCGAGTTTTTCAGCCCCACCGGAAGCCATAAGGTCAATACCGCCCTCGCCCAGTGCTGGTACGCGAAACAACAGGGCTTTGAACGTGTGACCACGGAGACCGGCGCGGGCCAGTGGGGCACGGCTCTTGCCTACGCTGCCGCAGTGACGGGCCTCCGGTGTACGGTCTTCTGGGTCAGGAGCGTCTATAACTGGAAAAGGGATCGGCTCGGCTTTATGAAACTCCTCGGTGCCGATGTGTATGCCTCCCCGAGCCCTGTGACATCGGTCGGAAAAGCCCTCTTCGATAAAAACCCCGACCATGTCGGCTCCCTCGGGATCGCCATTTCCGAGGGGCTGGAGGATTCAGGGAAAGACCCGAAGGCGACATATTGCCTCGGTTCTGTCCTTAACCATGTCCTGATGCATCAATCGATTATCGGCCTGGAATCGCTGCAGCAGTTTGAAAGGTTTGATGACTACCCCGATGTCGTCATTTCCTGCCTCGGAGGCGGCTCGAACTTCGGCGGATTCGCTCTTCCCTTTATGGGTCAGGTCCTCGCGGGGAAGAAAAAAATCCGCTTTATTGCCGCCCAAAGTAAGGCCGCTCCGAATCTCCAGGGGTCGTATGAATACGACTTTGCCGATTATGCCGAGATCACCCCGATGCTGAAGATGTGTACGCTGGGCCATAAGAAGGATATGAGACCCGTAAAAGGAGACGGCCTGCGGTATCATGGCTGTTCCCCCATCCTGAGCCTCCTTCGGTGCAAGGGTTATATCGATACCATCGCCTATCCGGAGGATGAAGTGCATGTCTTTGAAAATGCAAAGGTTTTTATGGAGGCCGAAGGGTGGCTCCCGGCCCCCGAGTCCGCATATTCGGTCTGCTGCGCAATCGATGAGGCCCTGAAATGCCGGGAGTCGGGTGAGAGGAAAACTATCGCCTTTAATGTCAGCGGTCACGGTTTTCTGGATATCCCCGCCTACCGGGATGTCCTGGGGATCGGTTGAGATTTGTTCACTACGCGAAAGGAGGTTGTCATGATTCTGAAAAAATTACGGGAATTCCTGGATAACCAGGGTGTGAAGTATACTGCCATGAGCCATTCACAGGCTTTTACCGCCGAGGAGGTGGCTGCCGTTGCTCATATCCCCGGGAAGGAGCTCGCCAAAACGGTCGTCGTGAAGATCGACGGAAAACCCGCTATGGTCGTCCTTCCCGCATCCGATATGGTCGACCTGAAACTTCTGAAAAAAGCCACGGGCTGTAATCTGGTCGAACTGGCCGGCGAACAGAGTTTTATGGAGCTGTTCCCGGAGTGCGAGATCGGCGCCATGCCCCCCTTCGGGAATCTCTACGGCCTGGATACCATCGCAGCCGATGACCTTGCCGAGGATGAACAGATCGCCTTTAATGCCGGAAGTCACCGGGAATTGGTGAAAATGACCTACTATGATTTTCTCCGGCTGGTCCAGCCCCGGGTCATGAAAATTTCCATAAGGAAAAAACACCACGAGGACGAGGCCTGGAAACTTGAAACCTGACACGCCTCCCCCCATAGACAACAACACCAGATGAAACCGGTGGATGCTTTTTGCGGAGGCCCACCGCTTTACCTTCCTTTCGGGTGCGCGATCCCCCGGAATCCCGGATGCGAATGTCCGCTTTGATGTGATTCAGACTGGTCCGGGCTTGATTCTCGCCGCAACTATTCTTTTATTGGATTAATGTCTGAAAACCGACATAAGGATTCTCGGATGGATCGATATCATCTGATGTGCAGTACCACATGATCTTTTCCCCGACCTTCTTATCTCCCCCAAGGAAGGATCAATCCATTATGCCGCGCATTCTGTTACGACGCTTTGTCGTTCTTCCTTTCCTGGTCGTCCCGGGACGGACGTACACCAGGGCCCAGGTTGCACTCCGGAACGCTTGTCCTGACCCGAGCGTTATTAGTCCCGTCAGCATTTTTTCTCCGCCTGATTCCACCGACCGTCTCTTTGTTCTCGAACAGGCGGGTAGTATCGATGTCTTTCCCAATAATGCTCCGGCCGTATCATCGAAGGTGTTCCTCAATGTCAGCGGCGGGGAAGATGCTTCTTCTCCGTTGAAAAGGGAATGTTAGGTTAAGTACAATATCTATGAATCAGGGGACAAAAATGAATATACTCATTGTGGACGACGAGCAGTCATATCGCAGGATGCTTGAATTGTATATCCAGTCGCTGGGTTTTGAGGTCTTTGCAGCAATCCATGGCAAGGATGCCATGGATAAACTCTATGCGAATAAGATCGATCTTATTATTTCGGATGTCTATATGCCGGTCATGGATGGGCTGAGGTTTTTTAAAACCGTCCGCCAGACACCGGCATTTGCGTCAATTCCGTTTCTGTTTGTCTCGGGATATGATGACGCCCAGACCCTCGATGCCGTCGGCTCGGCGAAAGGGACCGCGTTCCTGAAAAAAACCGCCCCGCCGGGCCAGCTGAAGGACAAGATCGACCAGATGCTGAAGAAGAATAAGACCATGATGCTGTAACGCCGGTTGTCCCGTGCCCTCCGGTCCGTCCCCACCGGAGTTCTTTCGTCGGGGAGGGTCAGGTCTGTCGGTTGTACCGGTCCACACGACGCTTTATGGCCGCGATGTGCGCGGGCGTGGTCCCGCAACATCCCCCGATGATCTTGACACCAATCGTGAGCAGTTCCTGGCTTTTTTCGGCCATGTAGTCGGGCGTTTCGGGATAGGTGAGTGCCCCGTCGACGAGCGCAGGTATCCCTGCGTTTGATTGTATGATGACAGGAAGCACGGTCAGTTTCCTGAATTCCGCCGCAATCGCAATCATGTTCTGTATCCCGTTCCCGCAGTTTGAACCGATGATGTCGGCCCCCGCCGCCGTCAGCCCCTTTGCCGCCTGCTCAATGGTCGTTCCCATGATTGTGTAAAATCCCCTGGGCGTCGAATCGAATGTCATGGTGGCACATACGGGGATGGTCGCAGATACCGACCGGGCGGCTTCCACGGCAATCACCGCTTCCCCGAGATCGGTCATGGTCTCGATGCAGATCATGTCCGCACCTGATGATACCAGTACCTCCATCTGCCGCCGGAATGAGTCGAAGACGGTTTCCCGCTTTGTGTCGCCATACGGTTCGAGTATTTTACCCGAGGGTCCGCACGACGCCGATACCCAGGCCCGGTTGCCGACGGTTTTTCTGACAATCTCGCATCCCCGGCGGTTGATCTCTTCAAATTTTCCCTCGAGCCCGTACTGCCCGAGTTTTAACGGCGATCCGCCGAATGTGTTTGTTCCGATGATTTCCGCGCCGGCGTTCAGATACAAAAGGGCTATCTCTTCCAGCTGGCCGGGCTTCTCCAGATTGATCTTTTCCGGACATTCTCCGGCCCTCAGACCCCGCTCGATGAGCATCGTCCCCATCGCCCCGTCCCCCAGAAGTACTCCGGGATCCTCCAATCGGCTCCTCAGCGGCTTCATGTCCTGTGTCCCACGAATTTTTTCACGCAGTCGACGGCACTTACACCGTCAAAACAATATGCATCGGCTCCGATCTCCCTGGCGTATTCGGCCGACAGGGGAGCGCCACCAATGATGATCCTTGTCTTTCCGTAGATCTGCCGCTCCTTTGCCAGCTCCACGACCTGCTTCATCACCGGCATGGTCGTCGTCAGAAGGGCCGAGAGTCCGATGACATCGGCATTCTCGTTCTGCGCTGTTTCAATAAACCGCCGGGGCGATACGTCGTTCCCCAGATCGATCACGTCAAACCCGGCTCCTTTGAGCATGATGCCGACAAGGTTTTTTCCGATGTCGTGCAGATCTCCCTGTACCGTGCCAATAACGACCTTCCCGATTGTCTTGATCCCTTCCCTGATAAGGAGCGGTTTCACAATGTCCATGCCGGCGTACATCGCCTTGGCGGCCAGGAGGACGTCTGGCAGGAAGATCTCATGGTCCCTGAATTTTTCCCCGACAACCGCCATCCCCGCAATAAGACCCCCGTCCAGGATGGTTTTGGGCTCAATACGATCCTTCACCGCCTGGCTGGTGAGTTCAGCTACCCGTTTGACATCCCCCCGCTGGAGGGTTTCTGACAGCTCTCTGAGAATTTCCATCGTGGTCTCCTCGTTCTATTGTTCCCGGAGTGATTGAAACCGCTCCCGGCATGAATGATCGGCGCAGTCGCGGCAGAAGGAAAACGTGTCGTCGAATTCGAAGATTTCTTTCCTGCCCGATATGATGACTCCGCTGATCGATTTTAATGGCGTCATCAGACAGCTTTCATTCAGGGTTATCCCCGCCTCGGCGGGGCGCAGCCGCCCGAAGAGCTTCTTCTGCCCGGTGATGTCCCACCCGCAGTAACCGGGACTGAAGCGCAGCGTCCCGCTCCGGCCGTCAATCGCATGGCTTTCACGCAGGTGGCCGCGATAGTGTCTTTCCAGACTCTGTGCGACCATCTCCGCGCCTTCCGAGGCCGCCGCGTCAAGCATCGCCCCCAGCGCGAAATCATTCGTCCGGAAGAGTTGCGCGATCATCAAACAGATGTTTTGTCCCACCGTCGCCGCAAA
>JAWOKN010000092.1:0-8453 GCA_033854175.1 Bacteroidota bacterium
TCGGTCAGGAGGTCGCATCGGTGCTGAACAGACAGGTGATGGAGGACGGAGTCCAGGAAATCACATTTGACGCCGGAAATCTCTCATCGGGTGTCTACTTCTACCAGCTGAAGGCCGAAGTCATCGCCGATCAGGATAACGGGATTGCAGCAAAAACGCTGACGGCGGTCAAGAAAATGGTGCTCCTGAAATAACGAACCTGCAGCAAGTATTCCCTGAGGAAAACCGGCCCTATCGGCCGGTTTTCCTTTTTCATATCAGGACAGTTTTTTCTCAAACCTCAGAACACTCAGCGTCAGAACGGCGACGCCAAAGAGAAAAAGCATGAGCGCCTGAGGCCAGAGCTCTGCAAGACCCGAACCCCTCAAAAATATTCCACGGACGATCTCGAGAAAATACCGCAGCGGGATGATGTAGGTGATCATCCGGATCACTCCCGGCATGTTGGAAACCGGAAACGCGAAACCGGAGAGGAATATAAACGGCATGAAAAAGAAAAACTGTGCTATCATCATCGCCTGCTGCTGCGACTTGGCAATCGTCGAGATGAACAGGCCGAGTCCCAATGTTGTCAGGATGAATAATCCCGAAAGACCGAACAACAGCGGTAAACTCCCCACCATCGGCACCTGGAACCAGAACCGCGCGATTGCCAGCACAAACAGGACATCGACAAAACCTATGATACTGAACGGAATGAGCTTCCCGATAATGAGCTGGTACGGTTGAATCGGCGTCACCAGGAGCTGTTCCAGAGTGCCGATCTCCTTCTCCTTGACAATTCCAAGGGATGTCAGCGTCATCGTGATAATCATCAGAACCAGCGCCACGACACCCGGCACCATATAATATGAGCTTTTCAGATCCGGGTTGAACCAGATCCTCGGTTCGGGTTCGATCGCACCGATCGTCGCCCCGCGCCCTACCACCCGTGACTGCAAAACGACCTTGTTGGAGAAGGCGGCGACAATCTGCGTGGCATAGGCCAGGAGGACCGTCGCGGTGTTCGCGTCCGTTCCGTCCAGGATGACCTGGATCTGCGCGGTCCGGTGCGAAAGGAGTGCATTCCCGAACTGCGCCGGGATGACCAGGATGATCGAGGCCTTCCCGGTTTCGAGGTACTCATCCGCATCGACAGGGATATCCACCCGGTAGCGTTCGGTGAAATACTCCGAGTTGGTGAATTCCCTCGTAAAATTCCGGCTCTCGGCCGTTCTGTCGAGATCACAGACGACCATCGTGCTGTTCTTGATATCGGTCGTGGCCGCGTACCCGAGGAGCAAAACCTGGAGAACAGGCGCAAGGATCGAAACCCCGAGCATGCGCTTGTCCTGCCGGATCTGGTAAAATTCTTTCTTGATGATTTCCGCAATGACCGCTATGCTCTTCTTCATCCGCCGCTTTTCCTAGAGTGCCCTTTTTCGCATTCTCAGTATACTGACGCCCAGCATGAGGACCGCAAAGAGCGCCATGAAGAGAAACTGTTCCCACACCGCCGTAAAACCGACTCCCTTCAGCATGATCCCCCGTACGACTGCCAGAAAATATTTATTGACAGCGAGATAGGACACGACCTGGAGAACCAGAGGCATGCTGGCTACCGGAAAGACAAAACCGGACAGCAAAAACGAGGGGAGGAGCGAACTGAAGACCGAGATCAGGAACGCAACCTGCTGCGAATCGGTCACGGTGGATATCAGGAGCCCCTGCCCCAAGGCGCCCAGGATGATGATGACAATCGCGGCGTACAGGAGCAAAATGCTCCCCGCGACCTGGATGTCGAATAAAAGGTATCCGAGGAAAAGAATTCCGCTGGCGGCAATAAGGCTGATGAGAAGGTACGGAATGGTCTTGCCGATAATCACCTGCGCAGGGTTGAGGGGTGAAACCATGATTTGCTCCATGGTGCCACGTTCTTTCTCACGGACCACCGTCATCGACGTCGATACGACGGCCGTGAGGACGATGATGAACCCGAGGAGACCGGGAACCAGGAATCTCGATGAGACCAGATCGGGGTTGTACCAGACGCGCGGTTCAAAGTCGACCGGCTGGTACGCCTCCCTGCCGATCCGGCGGTATGCATCGGCAGTCATGCGCGTCGAATACTCCACGGTCAGCCGCACCGCGTTTGCAACAGCCTGTCCCGCGGTATTCGCGTCGGCGCCGTCGACGAGGATTTGTACCTTCACGTTTTTACCCGACAGAAGATCCTGCCCGAACTGGGCCGGCACGACAACGGCAATCCTTGAGCGGCCGTCGAGAAAATCCTCCTCGATTTCCCGGTAATTTGCGACATCGGCGGTAAAACGGAAATATTCCGAATGCTTGAACTTTTCCAGATAGCTCCTGCTCATCTCGGTTTTATTCTGATCCAGGATCACCAGGGGGACGTGTTTCACGTCGAAATTCAAGGCATAACCGACCATGATGATCAGCACCGACGGCAGTCCGAGGAGCATACCAAGCGACGTGCGGTCGCGCCGGAGCTGGCGGAATTCTTTCACAATCACCGGTTTTAACAGCTTCAGCACTTTCACCGCGCCATCACCTCCGGCTCCCGCCCGGTTTCCTTGTCCAAAATGTAGAGAAACACATCTTCGAGAGATGGCGTGATGCGCTCGATCGACCTGGGGAGGAACCCTTTTGACGATAATAATTCCAGAATGAGCCTTCTCCCCTCATCCTCGTTCCCGACCATCACATGCAGAGAGGTGCCGAAGACAGAGGTTTCGTGCGCCCACGGTTGCGTTCGGATCGCCTCCAAAACCCCGACGATATTCCCCTGCTCGAGGGTAACCTCAAGGATCGGCTCTCTGATGTGCTCCCGCTTCAGCACCCCAGGGCTCCCCGCGGCGACCAGCCGGCCTGCGTGGATCAGGAGAATATCATTACAGTATTCCGCCTCATCAAGGAAATGTGTGGTCACGAGAACCGTAATCCCTTCGGATGAAAGCCGGTTGATCAATTCCCAAAAATTACGGCGCGATAAGGGATCGACGCCGCCTGTGGGTTCATCGAGAAAGACGATCCCCGGCTGGTGAAGGATCGCACAGCCCAGCGCAAGCCGCTGTTTCCACCCGCCGGAGAGGGTCTTTGTCAGGCTCGTCTCCCTCCCCTTGAGGTCCGCCATCGCGAGAACCCAGGCCATCCGGTCCCGCAGTGCATTGTTCCGCAATCCGTAGATCCCGCCATAGAACCGGATATTCTGCTCCACGGTAAGATCGTCGTACAACGAAAAACGCTGGGACATGTAGCCGATCTGAAGCTTCACGAGTTCCGTGTGGGTATTGATATCATGACCTGCGACCGTTGCGGTTCCCGATGTCGGCTGAAGCAATCCGCAGAGCATCCGTATGGTCGTCGATTTCCCCGCTCCGTTGGCTCCCAGAAAACCGAAGATTTCTCCCCGCCTGACAGAAAAACTCACATGATCCACGGCTGTGAAGTTGCCGAAGACCTTCGTCAGATCCATCACCTCAATCGCGTTATCGGCCATGGGATGATCCCATCTGGTTCCCGTACCCGGTGGTGCCGCCGGAAGGAGAGGCGGACGCGGAGCCAGCCTCAGCCGGATGCGTTAAAAGATAGATAAAGACATTCTCGAGTGAAGGCGGTATCACACGCCGGCTTGTGATCGTGATCCCCGCTTCGCTGAGCGACTTTTCAACCGTGGCCATATCCGCCGACGCGTCATGCACAATAACGTTGAGCCTGTCGCCGAATGCCTGGACATCGAGCAGGATCGGAAGGCTTTTGAGAAGGTTGAAGCCATCCCGGACTCTGTCGCAGACGATCTCAACCACCTCCCCCTTCATCCTCCCCTTGATGGCGGCCGGATCGTCAATCAGAAGGATCCGGCCGGCGGTCATGAAGGCCACCCGGTTGCACCGCTCGGCTTCGTCAAGATAGGGCGTCGTCATGACAATCGTAATACCCTCGAGAAGGAGGCTCTGGAGGATTTTCCAGAAATCCCTGCGGGAGACCGGGTCGACACCGGTGGTGGGTTCGTCAAGGAATATGATTTTCGGTTTATGGACCAGCGTGCAGGCCAGCGCGAGCTTCTGCTTCATGCCGCCGGAGAGGTTCCCGGCGAGGCGGTCACGGAAGGGCATCAGACGGGTAAATTCCAGCAACTCATCCCTCCTCCTGTGATAATCATAGACCTTGTTGATCTCGGCAAAAAATTCTATGTTTTCGTCGATGGTCAGATCACCGTAGAGAGAAAACCTCTGGGAAAGATAGCCGATCTCCCGTTTGATCCTGTCGGTATCACGGAGAAGATCATCCCCGAGGATCGTTGCAGTACCTGATGTGGGTGCCAGAATGCCGCAGAGCATCCGGATCGTCGTCGTCTTACCTGCCCCGTCCGGACCCACAAGGCCGAACATCTCCCCCGATCTGACATCCATCTGAAGCGGTTCGACTGCCCGGATCTCCCCGAAAACACGTGAGAGGCCGTAGGCCTGGATGGCGTATTCGCTGTTCATTCTTATGACGGATTTGAAACCGTGATCATCGCGTCGGCGGGCAGTCCGGGTTTGAGGAAGCCGTCGGGATTGCCGATTTCCAGTTTTATGCCGAATACCAGTTTTGTCCGCTCCTCCGGTGTCTGGATATTTTTCGGTGTAAACTCTGCAACGGGGGAAATGTAGACGACTTTCCCGTTGAAGTATTTCGATTTCTGGCCATCGATCGAAACGCGGGCTGTATCGCCCAACCGGACTCTCCCGACTTCCTGCTCATTGACGTAGATCATCAATTTCACGGTGTCGAGACAGGTGATCCGGAGAATGTTCATCCCCGCATTCACCAGCTCACCGGCCTCGATACCCTTCAGGGTGACGACACCGGCCGAGGGGGCAAGGAGATAACAATCGCCGACCTTCTTCCTCAGATAATCGGCCTGGGCGGCGGCATAATCCCGCTTCTGACGCGCTTCCTGTATTTCCTCAGGCCGGGAACCGTGGTGAAGTTTTTCCATGGTTTGTTCCGCCGTTACATACCGGGCGTAGGCCTGATCAAATTCCTGCTGGGTGACCGTCTGGGACTTCAGAAGGTCCTTCATCCTGTTGTAGTCAGCTTCCGCGGTTTTAAAATTTGCATCCGCCTGAATGATGTCTTCCTTCCGGGGCCCCTCGACGGCGAGTTTGTAGGCCGCATCAAACGATCCCAGGTTGGCAACCGCCTGACGCAGCTGAATCTGGTAATCCGCATCATCGATGATCGCCAGAGTATCCCCTTTCCTGACCGTTGATCCCTCATCAACCCGGACCTCAGCGACCTGGCCCGACACCTCGGCGCCGATATCGACATCCGTACCTTCGATGACACCCGATGACCTGATCTCCCTGCCGTCGTACCCCGAACATCCGAGAATCAGCACCGGGAGCAGAATCAAGAGAATATTTTTCATATTCCACACCTATGAGGATTTCGTTGACAGATGCCGATGGAACTCCTGCCGTGCGGTATCGGTCAGTATTCCATCGAGATAAACAATTAAAATTGTCTTTAACGCTTCCTCCGCGGAAAAGGAGTTTTCCGCCAGGAGTTCCGGATTCACGACACCCTGGATGGAACTCAGATACATCAGCACGACAACCTGTTTGTTGACGTCAGACCGGACGAGCCCCCGTCCTATACCCTCATCGATTAACCGTGTGAAGTTTTCAACAATGACTTTCTTCCGCATCTCGTCGATCCGCTTCCACAGATCGGGCCGATATCGGCGCATGTCGTCCAGAATGGATTTGCTTATCCGGCAGGCCATGCGGCCGATGACCAGCCAGGTCGCATAGAGCTTGTCGATAAAGCTCTCGGGATTTTTCATGCTTGCATTGATCAAACCGGCCATTTCCGCCATCTGCAGCGCGATGACACGATCGATCAAATCGTTTTTGCTCGGGAAAAACTGATACATCGTCTTTTTACTGATACCGAGGTCCGCGGACAATTCATCCATCGTGACCTTCGAAAAGCCTGACGCGAAAAACCGGTCCCGCGCATGCTCGATAATCCTCTGCTGAATATCCTGTACCATTTATTATTCCCTCTGTGTAACACTTTTAAAGTATTTTAAGTTTCCATCTTTCTAAAAAAATAGTACATGAAGCTGATACTAAAAACTTAAAATACTTTTATAGTTTCCAATATATACAATAATTTCTGAAATGTCAAATGAAGAGACTTATTCGATCTTCTTCCTTCCTCCCCATCAGAATAAAAATGCCCGTACTATTTCAAAATCGCGATAATTTCCTGCTGGCGGGGTTCCCCCGGAACGACAACCTCGTACTTATCCGTGATATAGACATTTATTTCACTCCGGACACCAAAATCTCCCAGAAAATATATGCCGGGTTCGATCGAGAATGAGGTCCGGGGGATGATCGACCGCTCATCCCGTGTCTCAAGATTGTCCATGTTCGCCCCACTCCCGTGGAGATCCTCCGTAATGGAGTGCCCCGTACGGTGAATGAAATACTCCCCGTAACCGTGCTTCGTGATGAATGCCCGCGCAACATCATCCACATCGCAGCCGCGGACATTTTTTCGCCCGGCAAAGGATTCCTTGAGAAAATCAACTGCCGCATCACGGGCACCTTTGACAACATCAAAAACCTTTGTGTACTTCTCCGGCACGGACGTACCAAGATACCCGACCCAGGTGATATCGTTGTAGGTTGAACCAGGTTTATTTTTCTTTGACCAGAGATCAATGAGAACGAAATCCCCTTCGTGGAGTTCAGAATGGACATCCTTCGTCGGCTCGTAGTGCGGATTACCGCTGTTTGCATTGACGGAACAATTCGGCGCCTCCATCGAGATGAGCCCGTGACGGTGAAACTGGTCAAGCATGAATTGCTGGACATCATATTCGGTGATGCGTTCCTTCGCCCTGATGCGGTCGCCCATGAAATTGAATGTCTTGTAGACGACGGAATGCATGATCGCAGCAGTATCCAGATTGTCACGATACGCTTCCTCGGTCCAGCAAGATTCGAAATATTGTGCAAGATCCATCGATGAGACCACCTGAACACCTGTCCTCCTGACCATTTCCACCGTGCCCGCGTCGACCTTTGAAATATAGGGAATGGCATTCGCAGGAGAATATTCCATGGCAATGGTTTTCATCCCCCTGAGGACCGTCTTCAATCCTTCTTCCAGAGATTGCCAGCTCAGGTAAATGGTTTTTTCACCGGGAAGATGGTCGAGGTTCCACCGCTCTATGCTGTGCACCAGTTTCCGCGGTTCACCGCTGGCGGGGATGAGATAGAAGAACCGCCTGGTATTCAGCAGATGTGAGGGATATTCAAGGACCCGTTGCGCAAATTCGTTGCGCTTCCAAAAATCATAAAACAGCCACCCGTCGATCTTTTGCTGCCGCAACGTCGCCTGAATAGTCTGAATCTTGTTCTGAATGTCCATGAGATACCCCGCCTGGATGATGCATTGATGAATGGAAAAGAAGTTCGTAGAAATATACACACGATGACAGGAAGATGCAACACGGTGATTCCCCCGACGGCCCGGGAGCGGGGTTATCAGATCATGATCAACCAGGGTCCGATCATAAACCCTCGGCATCCTCGACACCAGTGACCGGGTTCACCGCTGATCTGCTGGTCACACGCCTTGTTTTCAGCACATCATACCGGTTCCCCTGATCCATCTGAGGATTCGGATACCTCAGGCTACGCGAGCCTACCCCGGCGCGATACCTCATTGTCGAACAGTCGCGTCCGAACCCTGGTTGATTTTTTAACGCCCTACCTCCTTATCGCGATTTCATCCGCAGGATCGCCTCGTCCAGGGCCTCGCGGAAACTGTCGAGCTGATTGTCGAACACCATGACTGACGAACGGGAGAGTATCCTTTCTCCCCCCTTGTCCCCTGTTGGTTTGCTCTCCGCGATGGTGAGGTACCTTGACTTCGTCCTCGTCTCCTTGACATCGATAAAGTAGGTGCGATCCTTCGCCCTGACGGATGTCGAGAATAACGCGTCCATAATGCCTCCTTGAGAAGTAAGAGTAAAGGTAAATCGGTATAACAGACGGCAAGCGGAGCCCTCAGGCTCCAACTTCGGGAGGTGTCGCCTCTGAGTTGGTGTTACGCGGTAAAGATAGGTAAATTCCCGGGTGATGTCAAGCAAAATCTCAAGGGGGGTATACTACTCCCCGGCCGAAACCCGGCCGGGGATGCAAATTCAAATGAATCGGATCAGTACATATCGCCCATACCGCCACCGCCGGGCATCGGCGGCATCGGTTTCTTCTCCTCGGGCTTCTCCACCACCGTCGCCTCTGTCGTCAGGACAAGCCCTGCCACGCTGGCTGCGTTCTCCAGCGCGATTCTCGTCACTTTTGTCGGATCGATCACACCCGTCTGCACCAGATTCTCATACTTCTCCGTCTGCGCGTTGAATCCGTAGTCGTCCTTCCCCTCCT
>JAWOKN010000093.1:0-18417 GCA_033854175.1 Bacteroidota bacterium
AATAGAGTGGGAGGAGGCTCCTGAGAGCCTCCGTCCCCTCATCAAACTGTACGTACGGATTTTCCGTATACAGCTTTCCTACAAAGACCCGTACTAAGGATGCGTAACTCATAGCACAAGTCGTACAAGCTCACCAATCCCATTGATTTAAACCGTACAATAGGATATGCAAGGTGGTCATCCCGTGTGAACACCCACCGCTTCCTGGTGAAGGCACGCAGTCGATGCCGTATCCATTCATCAAGCTTCAGTGTCATTCTACGGATGTGTCCTAAACAAAAGTACTGGGCCCATCCACGAAGTGTCCTGTTCACCCTTTGGATGATTTCCTGAAGTGTTACAGGTTGCTGGCGTCGAGTCAGCCGCCGTATCTCGTCTTTCAGCTCGGTGATCTTCCGGTCACGTGGCCGCAAGAACCGCCCATAAAAGACATATCCCAGGAACTCGAATGATTCCTGGCTGAAGTCCACTATCCGCGACTTCTCCTTGTTGATACGCAAGCGTAACTCTCCCTCCAGGTACTCTATCACCTCCTGCATTATTCGTTTCGCCTCTTCCTCTGTCCCACAAAGAATGACAAAGTCATCGGCATAACGGATAAGCTTGTATCCCTTTCTTGCCATGAGGTGGTCGAAGCCGTTCAGATACACGTTTGCCAGTAATGGACTGATGACACCCCCTTGAGGAGTGCCTCCTTCCGTGGCAGACCACTGCCCTTCTTCCATCACCCCCACCTGGAGAAAGTCCTTGACGAGGTTCAGGACGCTTCCGTCCGTTACCTCCTCTTCTAGTTTCTCCATCAGGATCTGATGGTCGACACTGTCAAAATACCCCTGTACATCCACCTCCACCACATACCGATATTCCAGCTGAAGGTACTCTTTCACCTTCTTGATCGCATCCAACGCATTTCTCCCCGGTCGGAACCCATAGCTCACATCCGAGAATGTGGCTTCGTATATCGGCCCCAACCAGTTCAACAACGCCTGTTGGATTATTCGATCCAGGATTACCGGTATGCCCAGCGGCCGTTTCTTCCCATCGGGCTTCGGGATATAGACACGCCGCACTGGCCGTGCCCGATAGCGTTTCTGCCGAAGTTTCTCCTGAGCGTAGCCGAGGTATTCCTCTGCCCGCTCCTCGAACTTCTCCAGCGTTACTCCATCGATTCCCCCTGCTCCTTTGTTCCGGCGTACCTTCTGGTAGGCATCTAAGAGGTTCTCGGTCGTTATGACCTTGTCGTATAGACTGTGCCAGCGCACCTTCCTGCCCTTGCGGCTCGGGGGTAGCGGACCTGGTCGTATCATCTTACTGCTCCTTTCGCATTGCATCTACCCTTCACCTACAGTGCAGCATTGCGCCTCGGTTCCTAGATGGTCAGGTCTCCACCGCTCCTGTTGGCGGGTCATCCCATCATTCCGATCCACTTCTGGTGAATGTCGATGCATCATTTTGTAGCAGAGCCCCTTTGCTCACCCCGGCTTTCACCGGAGCTCAATCGCTCTTATGGGCTCATCTGACTCCTCTGCCAGCTTTGCGGAAAGCATTTCGCCTTTCGGCTTATAGTTCCACTTACCATTGCTTCAATTCCGGCTTCCGCGCCTCCTTCCCTCACAATGGACTGCCAGAGGTCTCCCGTGGTCATATCACTCGCTTCCCCTTCATGCCGACTCTAATCACCACCCGCACCCTCAGCCTCCTTTCGCACGCTACCCCTTAGGAGTGCTGAGCCGTATGTCCCTTAGCTGACTTCCACGTTTAATGGCGTGTCGTCAATGCGGTAGGCCACCTCGAGTTCACTTGCGTTTCGGCCTGAAGTTTTGCCTTGCATCCTTCAGATTCCACCTCGCGGTGGACACCCTATGCTTGGCTACATGACTCGGCTTGCGTTCAGCCATGACAGGACTTTAACCTGTTAGTGTTTGATACTGCACGGCACACATGAAAACCCCGGTCTGTTTGCACAGACCGGGGTCGAAACAGCACAGAGATGTTCCGTGATTATTTCATCAGCATGAGCTTCCGTGTAGCAGTGAAGCTGCCTGCCCGGAGCTGATAGAAATAGACACCGCTCGGAATATTCGAGGCATTGAACGTCGCGATATGAACACCACCCTCCAATTGTACTCCATCCAGGAGCGTACTTACTTCCTGACCCAGGATATTGTACACCTTCAACGAGACGACCGAAGTTACCGGTAAATCAAACGTGATCGTCGTCGAGGGATTGAACGGATTGGGATAGTTCTGATGCAATGCGTATTCCTTCGGCAATCCTGACGCGGAGGCGACCAGTTTCAGACCTGTGACCGTCGTGCTGGTCAACTTTACTGATCCCGTACCAGTCATGGAACGTGACATCAGCGGTTTTCCACTTGCGTCGACCAGATCGTAGCGGGTGTTGTTGTTACGGATGACCCAGCTGACCGTCAGAGGTCCAGCCGCCGATCGAATCTGAACCGGGAAAACCTCCGCTGACGCCACAACCGTGGAATGCAACGCGACGTATTTCTGCGAGGCAAACCGGATATCGAAGGTTCCGTCAGGTCCCAGGGGGGGCAATTCATACGATCGGGACTGATCAACAAGGGCCTTATCGCCGAAGTAGAGAACCTGTGAATTCCCAGCAGCATCGCGTATGGTCAGAGAATTCAGCTTCTTCGAAATCGATGCTGAGCCCTGTGCAGTCGTGCTGGGTACAGCCGCACTCGAAGCGACGGAAATTGTTCCTCCGCCCGTGGCTTTCACCCAGTATCCCTGCCCGGGATCAAGGGATGTGGCAACTGCATATCCGCCGCTATAGCCGAAGAAGTCGGAGTTGACGATATTCGGCGGTGAACTTGTAACAGCCGATACGGGAACCGACGCTGAGACTGTCCCTATCAGATTCCAACCCGGGTAGAGGGTAACTGTTTCGCTCGTTCTCGCAGCACCACTCAGTGCGACCATCTGCCCGGACGAAAACCGCAACCAGTACCCCGTTCCGTAATCGAGTGTCGTGGACGTGGCATACGAGCTCCCGCTGGCATCATAGGAAAAGGCACTCGATGATGCGGTCGGGAAGAGCGTGCTCAGTTGTGCGTCCGTAACCGTCACGGGAAGAGAGACAAGATTCCAGTTGGACCTCAACGATAGAACTCCGAGCTGTCCGCCGCTGGAACCGATCATCTGAGCGTTCAAGGTGGCACTTCCTGGCGAGGTGCTTGTATATGCCACTGACACCTTTGAACTTGCAGAAACATACCCGGGTGACTGGAAGGTCGTTGTATATGTTCCAGGTGCCAGACCCGATAAGGTATAACTTCCGTTTGCCAGTGACACCGTTGAGCCGACCGGGAAATTCGATGAATTTGTTGCAGTCACGATCACTCCCGCCAACGGCGAACCCGCGCTATTACCGGCACCGGTAATAACACCGCTTATCCTGTTCAATCCGTCTGCGGAATCCGGCGCGAGGTAAATGTTGATCCCGGTAACGGCACCGCCCGTCACACTGACACCGGTGGCACTGTCGATAAACGGTGTCCCGCCCGACAGGTTATAAAACGTGGGGATGAAATTATCCCCCGCAAGCGCAAGGACAATGTAATTTCCGTTTGGCAGATGCTCAAGCGTATACGCCCCCGTTGAATCTGTTCTTGCACTAAATTCACAACCTTCCGGGTGACCCGAAGAATCCTCCAGGAATCCGATCACGTGGCTCCGGACCGGGGTGCTATCGGCAGCGCTCTTGATGAATCCGGAAATCGAGCCTGTGTACTGCGTACGGAGGAGAAGTGTGAAATTGATGCCTGTGGTATCGGAGACCAACTGCAGGTGATCAGCATCGAGCGGGGAAGACTTCCCATTCCAGAACTCGGGAACGTACCCTTCCTTCCGCGCAGAGAGAATATAGATACCGCCGCGCAGCCGCACCGAGTACTTGCCGGTACTATCGGTGATCGCCTCGCCCACGGCATCACGATCACCACCGTAGTGACGATCCCATTCACCCCACTGTCCACCAAACCAGGTTCCACCACTATTTTCACCGTCGCCCTCATCAAATTGTGCATTATCGGTTGTATCATGATCGGTACGGTAGATGGTGACCATCGCCCCCGCAATCGGTTGCGAAGAGGAATCTGAAACCGTACCCGACAACGTGTAGTGTGTGGTATCCCGATGATGAAGCGTAAAATTCACCGTCACAGTCGTACTCTCGGGAACGACTACCGGGGTAGCATCCTCGATGTGCGATGCGTTGTTATACCATTGCGGCAGATACCCCGAACTGTCGCCGGGATCCGCACGTACATAGTACGACGCCGGATTCACCATGGGGAATCCATAATGACCGGTTGCATCGGTCTCCGTCCGCAGGACAAACTCGTCCCAGGAAAATCCAAAGAGCGTGATGCGGACATTTCCGATGCCGGTTCCGCTGTCATTGGTCACCACCCCCACGACACTGCCCGGCTTGCCGGCAAAGACGCTAATGACGAATTTCTGTTCGCCGCCGCCAAATCGTCCATCGCAGACGCGAGCCACAATTTTCACAAAATACATTCCGGGATACACAGGAGTCCACTGAATCTCCCCCGTTGAATCATTAATCGTCATGTTTTCAGGTGAATCATCGCCGAGCGAGAAACACACCTTTGCTCCGGCTGGATTGGTTGTGACGGTAGGAGTATAATCGATCAGTGTGCCGACTTTACCGGAATCAGGAGGGGTACTTGTAAAGGTAACCGTGACAAATCCTGTATCGGTCAGATGCGTGCCGGTATACACCCCGGCGAGATTCGAGGGATCGGTCTGCTGGCTGTCGGTATTCACCGCGACAACCGCGTACACATAAAAGGTATTCAGCGCTACCGAGCTGTCGGTGAATGTCGTGTCGGTTGTTGTTCCGACGACGGAGGGGACATGAAATCCGGTACTGCGGAGAATCCTGTAAAACGACAGCATACTGTCTGATTCTGGCGGGCTCCACTTCAGAGCGACAAACGGGCTATCAAACTGCGCCTGAAGGTTGCGAGGACCTTCTGCCTGGACTGAGGTCAGACCAAGCACAATCAGACAAAAGAACAGAAATACCAAAGTCCTGTGCATATCTCGTCCTTTCATGATTGATGATTGATGATTAATGTGATTTGTGTTCGTGAGCGGGTTAAAGAAAAGCTGTGATTTTGTTGATCGTACGTCAAGCAGATGAAATACCAGTTAATCGTGCATCTCGTCAACAATAAACTCTGTCACAGGGATTACTTACAAGAAACCGCATTTAAATTCTATTGTCAGTGGAGGAAGAACGTTCGGACGCTGATAAAATACTTGTCCGCTATCGTATCACTAAGGTATGAAGATTTGCCCGGTTTAGCAACTCCAGTCCCCCTGCCAAATGATCTTCATCACAGGGCAGGTTTTTTGCGAACCGCCAAGCCTATGGCCCTGAAGATCTTAAAGGGGCCGAAGTGCCTAGCGGCTGGTAGAAAAAAATCTCTAAACCGGGCAAACCTTCACGGAAAACAGACCGCATCATCCTAATCGTGCATCGCGATCGAACTGTCCGGCTTGTCGGTAACGATCACAAGATAATTTTCTTTCCAGAACTTGTCGGGATCGGCAATCGTAATCATCGAATGAGTTCCGCCGGTCTCAGTCGAATAATAGTACTGATTCCGCTTCGGGACGAGTTCATCGATTTTTCCGTCCACCTGGATGGTGTTGTCCGCGACCTTATTGATCGGTTTAAAATACCTCTCATCAAAACCGTTCACCAGCTGCGTCGTCGAACCGATCAGACCCCAGAGAAATCCGCCTTCTTTTTTGATAATACCCATCTTTTCCAGCTGATCCCTCGAGCCCGTGATGTAATACCCCGTCGTTATCACACGATGCTGGTCCCCGATTACGGAGTCACGCTGCTCGATGGCCATGTTTTTCTGCGTGATTTCACCCTGGAGACCCTGGATCTGGTTTCCGAGATCGGCTATCGATTTATCCCTTTCTTCGATGGTTTGTTTCAGGCTCTCGACCATCTTCTGCAAACCCGTGTACTGCTTTTTTGAAGAGGCAAGCTTCGTCTGCAGTTCCGTTATGCGTTTGTGGTCATTGCTCAGGGTTTCACGGATTGAGCTGATTCGATCGAGCAATTCCGCCCGCACCTCCTCATTGCTCAGCTTTTTCTTCGCCTCGATTCCGGTCGTTTCCTTGAGAAGAGATTTTTCCTTTGTCTTGACGTTCTCAACGCTCGTATAAACGTCGTTGATGGCATCGGATACCTTTTCCACATATTCGTCGCGCGCGGTAAGGTCCTTGCTCAGTTGTTCATTCGTACTTTGCAGAGCCGCATTTTGCTGCTGAAGCTCATCCGTGCGATTGTTACATCCCATAATGATAAGAGTGGCCGCTATCGCGAGGATTGAGAAGACTTTCATACACAGTATCCTTTCCCGTTGGTGATATATCGATTAACTGAGAATTTTTCGATGACTCCCCATCCGCATGAAACGGATGGATGAACTCATCAGGCTAGCCTAGCACACCTTTTAATTAATGGAAATCCGGACCTAAGTCAAATGAATTTTTTTTAATTGTCACAGAGGCCATCCATCTTGCACGGAATAAAGGATTACACAAATGAAATTCTCTTAATTTCAGCAACTACCCCAATAGTGGCCTCGGTCTTCGTTCGGTCAGCCTTAATCGGCGGCAACGCATGCAGAGCCGATCCTGAACAACGTCACTGCCGACCGTTCGGGTCACACGCCGGGCCGCTGAGCAGCCTTGATATAGAGAAGGCGTTGAATGACCGTGATGGGAGCAAGGATCGCAAGCGCGAATACCACGACGGCAACGGGCATCGGCGGAAATTTATGCGGGAGATGGATGATAACCATAAGCATGTGCATAGGTCTATCAAGTGCGTGACCCAGGAAATTGAGCACCAGGCCCAATCCGAGGAGAAATATCCGTTCACCCTTGCAGAGAATTCCGACACTGCACGGAATGTCATACGACTCGGCCCTCGCGCGGACGTAGCTGATGAGAACGGATCCGGTCGTCGCCACGACGACAACAAGTGCGGTAAGATAACGCCCGTGGATGATGAAATATGAACCCAAACCGGTGTAGAGCGCGATTTCACTGATCCTGTCGAGCGTAGCGTCATAAATCGCGCCATAAATACTCACCTGACCTGTATGCCGGGCCACCTTTCCGTCAAGCATATCCAGAATCCCCGCCAACCAGATCAGGATTCCGCCCAGGACGAATTGTCCCGCAAAAAGGAGTGCAGCTGCAACAAGATTGACGGTAAATCCTATGGTTGAAATGGTATTAGGCCGTATTCCGGCCCGCGCCGCAATTGTCACAAGGGGATTGAGAAGGTGGTGCAGCGGTTTTTCAAACAGCGATCTGATGACTGCCATATCGACTCCAATCTGAAACCTTAAAAACCCCGCCTCGACCGGACTTCAAAAGAGGCAAGGCGACCATATTTCAACCGTGCGGGTACAACGCGGAAAAACACCACATGATCTCTTCTTAAGAAAAACGAACCCGATCCTTTCCCCTGACGATTGTGTCGACAGTGATCCCTTCCTCACCGCTGCCAAATGTACAGATATGCGGATCACCCGGGCACTGCATCGCACAAAATTTGTCATCCGGGGTGACAATCACAGAGGTATTTCCGAGGGGTCCCCACAATTTCGGGGAGCAGGCGGTCAGGGGACAAAACATGGAAATTGTCGGAATGCCAAGGGCAGCTGCAATATGCATCGGACCCGTACTGCTGGATATCAGGCACCCGAGGCGCGAAATGACTGCAGCCAATTCCCTCAGAGAGAGTTCTCCGAAAGAAGTATACACTCCCGGTGCACCGATGCCGTGGAAAAGCTCCGCCAGGTGCCGTTCCGTTTCCGATCCGGTAACAAGGACCTGATGACCTGACTCCGATATTTTTTTTGCCAGCCCGACGTACCGGTCAATCGTCCAGTTTGGGGCAGACCGACCGCTTCCAGGATGAATTCCTATAATCGGTCCTTCATCGAGTCCCTTCCCCGCCAGATACCCTCTGGCAGCCGATTTTTCTCCGGCGCTGAGGAAGATCTCCGGCGTCGTCCAGAGTTTCCTGGCACCGATCCTCCGGGCCATATCAAGCATATAGTCGGATTCATGACGGAGAGGACTGTATCTGTGGCGGGATACACCTTCCATCAACGTGAGAACCTCATAGAGAATATGTCCCACTCCGATACGTCGCCGGATTCCCGCAAGGAACAACATCAAGGCCAGCCTGCGGGTCGGCATCAGGAGAAGAGCCATCGTGAAGTTATACGATCCGATTTCATGTGTTTTTGCCCAGAATCCCTTATCCGAATTTCCACCCGCCGGGGTATCAGTCAGTATGGCATCGATATAGGGATTTTTTTCCAAAAGAGGGGCGGTAAACGGTGATACGAGGGCAGCGACGAACGATTCCGGGAACGAATCCTTTAACGTGTGGTAGAGAGGAGTCGAAAGAACGACATCCCCGATCCTATCCGGCCGCACAACCAGAATCCTTTCCGGTTTCCTGTTTCTTTGGTTCTTCAAAATCTCTGGTTTGGGTAGTGAAAAAGTATCGTAGGCAGTGCGGACATCCGTGTCTCAGAACTGAAACTCAGGAGCGTTCGGCCGTATTTCGTCATATAATTCTTTCAGGGCATTATAGGCAATCCTGCTTCCGCGTTCAGCGGCATGTCGATACAAGCGGACTGCTTCAGGGGTGTTGGCCGGGACAAGTTTTCCCGTCTGATAGCAATACGCAAGAACCTCTTCGGCGAGCACCGATCCGTTGTCAGCATAGCCGCGCAGCAGTTCGGGGAGCGTGTCGGTTCCGACGGATGCTTTTTGCTCCTTCAATTCAATGGTATACAATCTGATTTTCGCCTCAAGATTCCCGAGTCTCTCAGCCTTTTGAAATTCCAGAGCTGCCTTGGTAAAATCCTGCCTCACCCAACGGCCGGTTGAATAACAGAGACCCAGCTGAACCATCGCTTCCGTATATCCTTTCCCTGCAGCATCAACGAGAAACGTCAGAGCCTGTTTGTCAGTCAGCTGACCGTCAACCCCCCCTTCGACGAGCCCCGCCCATGCAAACTCCGCCTCCGGATCGCCATTGTCGACCCCGGCTCTCAGAATCCTGAAATACTTTTCCCTGCGGACCAAATCCCACAGAAGCACGGGCGCCCAGCGCGATTCAAGTCGCATTGCCCTCAAATAACAGACAGTCGCCTTTACGGGATCTTCCCGGACTCCGTGCCCTTCCTCATACAAACGGCCGAGCATGGTGAGTGCTTCGGGGCTTCCCGCCTCGGCGGCATCCGAAAACACCCTGATGTCGACTGCACGGATGATGCTGTCCGCATCCCGGCCGTTTGAGCTATCCAGGAGACCTTTCAATTTATCATTCCCTTCCGCAACGGCATCCTTCAACAGTGTCGTGTTGTCAGGCCTGTGGATACTATCCGTCGATAAATCGAGGAAAATCGGTTGAAGGACGGGTGAAGGAGCCCCGGTTCCTGATGATTGCCCCGTCGAAGGTCTCCCTGCACTATCCTGATCATTCTGGGCTGTCGCCGGTTTGATACCCCGCCGGGCAAATTCCTTCATCACCTCGACTGCTGGCGAAAACGAGGAATCGGCAGCCATCCTGATCCAGCGGTAAGCCTCGCCGTAATTTCTGGGGACAATAAGATTATCCGTGAACATCAGACCATAGACATATTCCGCTTCAGTCAGACCCCGTTTTGCCGCAGCTGCAATACGACGGAATCCGTCAAATGGATTCCAGGGAATCCCCCAGCCGTTATTCAGAAACAATCCATAATTATATTCGGCTGGAAGATAGTTCTGGGCCGCCGCCTTGCCAACCCAGTAGGCCGCTTTTGCCGTATCAGCGGTAAAATTTTTCCCCAGGAGGTACCGAAGACCCAGTTCGTGCTCTGCGACCGGATCCCCCGCATTTGCCTTCTCAACCAGGACGAACGCATCCCAGAGCTCTTCAGTGGAATTATCGCGGGGTATGTGGAACGGACTTCGGTTCGGTGTGAGATCCTTCAATGCCAGACTTCTTGGCTTATCGCCGTTATCTGCATTGAGCGAAGGGGCAATTGACACGAGCAGGACAGCAACAAAGAATATCGTCGGAAGGGGGCGCATACGATAATATTTGACTCGTCCATCCTTTAAAGGATTAACCGGATCTGACAGCTATTATCGGGGTAACCATAGTATGTCGGCAGTGTTTCCGGGTTCCACTTTAATCTAATATACTTTATTTAGGATTAAAAACCGCTTTTATGGTGAACCATAACGTGTCCTTGACCGGTATCATGAGAAGGGATGGCCGGTCGACCTTAAACGCCGTCAGGCTCACGGGGAAGTTCCCGTTGAATTCCACCCTGGTTTTATCGGCCGACCATTTCCTGGTAACGTCGGCCACAATATCGTTTGTTACGCCATGAAACGTAAGCTTTCCGGAGACTCTGAGGCCGTCACCGGACGATTGTACGGTGGTACTCCGGAACGTCACATCCGGATAGGAAATCGCATCAATAACCTCCATTGCATGGGAATCCCGGTTTGAATTCCCGCTGTCGAAGGTTGTCACATCGGCACTGGCCGAGATCGCCTTGATATGATCGATGGTTGAGTCGTATTCAATCCTGTACGCGACATCCTTACTCGTCGCGACAACTTCATGGAGGGGATGCACGAGTTTATAGGTAGCAAATGATTCATCTTTCACCGCATCGATGAATCTGGACTGGGCAATCGCCCAGGATCCGGAAATCAGTATCGAACAGAACATGAGACATAGGTATCGCATTGCATCCCCTCCATCAAAATGTTATCACAATAAGCGAAGCGGCAAGGGCAGCGGTCGTCGCATACGCCGCAATCTGATGATACCGGAGGAGCTGGAGTTCGTTGGAACTGTGCCGGAGCGACAGCCCGATAATCGGCGTAATCACCATGCCGGCGAAGTGAACCCAGGCGAGGGTCTTGTGGATGGTTGTCGTACTCACCTCGTCGCGCCGGATGAAGGGGGGAGGCGAAAGAATAGCCAGCAATCCCGTTGCCGAATAGGAGATGACTGACGCAGTGACAAAGGACTGGTGCGTCCGCCGGTAGCTTGTGAATTTCGAGTAATTATAATAATTGTCATACGCCTGCTGGCCGTAGTAGAGCGTCACACCCATGAGACCGACCGTAATAAACCCGCCGATCTGATGCATCGTCAGCATGGTTCGCCGGAGACCTAGCTCACTTTTGCGGGTTTCCGGTGTTAGCGGGGAAGCCAGGCCAATCCCGCGCAAGATGCCGTTCTCGCCCCACAATCCGCGCTCCATGAAGCTCATATTCGCCGGGAGGAGATTGCGGTGAACAGCCGGTGGTGGCGTTGTGTCGGCCTTTACAGTATCAGGAAGAAGATCCAATGGATCCCGGAGGAACATTTCACTTGCGACATCCTGACTCTGCGCAGCGGCCGTGGATATACTGCACACGATGAACAGTGGAATAAGGATCTTCATACGTTCCTGTACCTGATATGGGCAAAAACTCCAGGAAGGATAAATCGGGTGATCATGACGTCACCTTGAGCAAATTCCCGTTTAACGAGGTCTTATATTTTGTAAGGGGATTTGTTGCAGGTCCGTTAAGGACAGCGCCACTCGTATCATACCTTGATCCGTGCGCCGGACAAAAAAATGAATCGGTGCCCGAGTCGTAATAGACCGTGGCTCCCTGATGCGTGCAGGTGGAACTGAGCGCAACAAACCCTTTGGTCGTATTGGCGACAATCACCCCATTGTGATATACATACCCTCCGACGCTGTTGAGCGTGCTGTTCGCCGATGCCGTGAGATCCAGCGTGAAATTGACATTGGTCGGTCCCGTTATCCCGGAGTCGGTTGGTTGACAGCCGCCGAGGCAATACGTGCACACGGCCGCAGCAGCACCGACACCAAACGACGTTAAAAATTCCTTTCTGTCCATACGCATCTCCTTGATAGATGATTATTCGCCGATGTCTTGTGGTGTATCTTCGCCAGTTCTTCCGTGTTCCTGTGAATTCATAAACCGTTCAAACCCCCTCCTGCAGCGGGAAGGCCCATGACATGGGCTGAACTGCCCGCAAATCTCGCATATGGGGATGGTTCCGGACGAGCGTTTAACCGGGATGAGAAGATTTTTCTGATGACACACAAAGTCCTTATTGATTGCTGCTACAACACAACTACAGTATCAATATCAGTATGACTCTGTGGCTCCGTGGATGGTGAATGTATCTGTTAAGAACAAAGGCCAATATACTTTAAATTTAAATTATTGTCAAGTATCTGATATATTTCATCCCCCTTCGTCATCCACCGGTTCAGCATCGCCAAATACTCTTTCCATATCTCACAATTGCCATGCCAACCGTTAAAACCGTGGATTCTCAGGCTGATCGCCATATCGGGGGATGGGGGTGTGGTGTGGATTCCTCATGATCCGAATTCCTCAGCGGGACTGGTGTCATTTATTTGTCACTTTCGAGTTCTCTAATGCCCTTCCCGCCAAATCTTCGCCACGCGCGATATGATAAGCGACTGATTTTCCGTGTATCAGAGTGGTATAGTTGTCAGTTAGCTCCACTGGAGCTTGAGAGTGCGACTTTAGCCCATAGGCTGAGTGGTTCCTGTTCCTGCCCTGAGCGTGATGAGCGAGAGCCGCCATAACCCCCGCCGTAACCGCCGCGTCCCCTTCTGCCGCCTTCCCTGCCGATACCGCCACCCGGCATTTCAGATCGACCGGATTCACCACCGGATCCGGACCGCCCCAATCTCGGGGTCGTCTCAATCCCGACCCCAACCTCTGTGCCTATCCGTGTTCCGATCGCATATGGATCAGGACCGTTATCGGTAAGGGGTACACGGAGTTCATACGTCAGACGCCCTTGCGACAGATCCATTTTCAGAGCAACCTGTTTCAACTCCTCGAGTCTTACCCTGTGATGTTCATCCGGACCGGGGCCAAAAATCTCCGCCTCGCTCGTGTCCGAGGGAATGCCTTCGGTTAGTGTATCTTCCCGGGCGGGATCGTTTTGAAAATCTCCGGCGTATTCCCGTTGTCGCATCCCCTCAAAACCAAGGGGAAATTTTATCCCAAACCTTCGTTCCTCACCCCCCTCGTGATCAAACCAGAGGGTCATACCCCGGAACATGATCTGCCGCTGAAGCGGCCGATCGGTTGTAACGAATGCAACGTAGAGATAATTGCTGTCATTCATGAGACCCACGATCCAGGGTTTGCCCTCGATCTGGACCATTGCGTTCTTCCATTCATCAATATTGCCATCGATAAGGACCGGCCGTTCGCGCCAATGACTTTTTAATTCCAGGGAACCGCAACCGGCTACGGACAAAAATAAAATTGTCAACGGCAGAAAATTCCTCGGCCGGAAACCGAGAAATCTGAATTCTCGCCCCAACGTATCACAAACAGGAGTTCGGGACATTACTGACTCTTGTCGCCCTCGGTCTTCTTTTGCTTCGATTGGGGGCCGCCCATCATCATCCGCGGGCGTTCCTTCTTGATTTTATCATATTTCACCTTCTGATCCGGTGTCAGAAGAGCCCCGACCTTATCATCGGCCTCTTTCATAATATTTCCCACGGCCCCGCGGACTGAAGCACGATCATCCCGGTGGGCCTGAAAAGCAGCCATGCGATCCTTTTCAGCAGTCTCAAAGATTTTCCGCACGCTGTCGGCCTGAGCGGTGGTCAGGGAAAGCTGGTCGGTTAAAAATTTTACGCGCTCATCAAGAGAGATCCGTGACCGCTGCGCATAGCTCGCCGTGGAAAAGATCAGTGCGCAGAGTCCAAGACTCAAGAAAACACTCTTCCATGATGATATGAGTTTCATTCTGGTACCTTTCGTGTATATGTTATGAAAATGACGGCTGCCGTGGACAGTCACCCGGAATTCTTCCCTCCGCCCAGACCATATTCAGCAACCTCAAAATAGTAAATTCGACGTTCTAAACAAATCCGCCTGGATTTTCAGATTCCGGGATTTCCGACACTGGATGCCCGACATCCCGTCCGAACGCTCCTGCCTGTGTATTAGACAACATCCCGCCTGATCAGTTTAACTGCATGAAGACTCAGACAAGTCATTCATTTCGATGCCTTTCCGGAAAGACGGGGGTAACAGTCCACTCCAGCATCGGATAAGTCTCAGCGATACATTTCCCCCCCACCCCCGTTATACTGGCGGATGGTATAGGTGAAGGTCAGCATCATATAGCGCGTTAAAACTTTGGTCGTCGCATCCTGGATATAGGTGTCGGTGACGGTTCTGTTGATGTTTTTATTCTGATTGAGAAGGTCATACACGGACATCACGAATTCGCCGCGTTCATCGGTGAAAAATTTCTTGCCCAGACTGATATTCCAGATGACAGTGTTCTGGTTCAGCCCCCCGGATAATCCGTTATAGAGCACATTATTGACGTCACTCCGCAACACAATCCCATTCAGGAAAATCCAGCTCAACCGCAACCCGGCGGTATGGGAAAAATAGTTGTTATTCGTCACCGATTGCACGGAATTTGTCGCGGCGTTGAGGTTCGCCGTGTAGGAGAGTGTGAAATCCAGATCCTCGCTGATATTGCTCCCAAGGACCAATCCGGGGCTGAACGTGACGAGATTCGCCGCGTTCCGAAGATTGTTCACAATTCCGGGGGTACGGGTATAGGACAAGCCGGCATTCAGATTAAGATTACTTTCCAGGAAATCCACAGGGAAACCGTATGTGCATAAACCCCGGAGATTCCAGTACCCCCCCAGGTTTACCGGTGAGGTGAGCTGTGTTCCGGGGCTCAGACGTACCCCCCCGCTGAGGATGGTATCCCGTTCCGCGGTGACCACCGAATTTCCTATGTAATCTTCCGTATAATTCGCATAGAAAAATACGAGCATGCTCTGGGCATTGTCCGTGTTCGACAGCATCAATCGTGTCAGGAGCGTATGGCTGTACGATTGTTTCAGATCAGGATTGCCGGTCGTCAGGAGAAGGGGATTTGTATTGTCGACGGCGCTTTGTAACTGGGAAACCGAGGGTGAAGTCACAGACGTACGGTAAAAGAAACGGAGCGTGCGGCGTCTGGAAAACTGGTAGTTCACCATAAAATTCGGGAGAAGATCATAAAAGGTCTTTGTCAGGCTTTGCTCAAATGGATACGTCTGATGATCATCCAGCCGTGAAATCTGATATGAAAATCCCGCAATCGCATTGAATCCCTGACTGCGGAAGCGATAACCCGCGCCCACATTGTTCGTGATATACGTGTTGTCAAATGTGTTCGACAACTGGGGGTTGATGTCGGTATAGCCGCCGGTGAGATCATTAAAATTGTATGTTCTGTTGTCCGAATTGTTCCTTGTGTAGGAAGGGCTGTAATTGATCTGGATCAGACCATTTGTCCCGACGGGTTCTGTATAGGCAAGGTTCGTCGATAGCGTATAACCGGTGGTCAAGAGCCCGTTATGCTGATTGAGTGTATCGGCACCGTACGACTGTCCTGTGTAATAGGTGTCAAGCGACGAAAGAAACCCATCCCCCTGCTTGCGGTTTCCGCTGTATCCAACGTTGACCGACAGCGTCCGCCCCCGATCGGGAAATTTTAACCGGTAGATAAGATGGTCCTGTGTGGTATAGCCGGTTGTCCCGGTCTGATTATCGTTTTCAGACGAGCTCAGGGGGATATTCCCGGCCGAGGAGTTCACACCGTTCACGGAATTGACCGAATGATTATTCTGAAGATAGAGCTGTGGTGTAAAAATCACCGAATTCGATGAATCGATCGAGTAGTCCGTCCTGATGTTGAACCGGTGATTATAATTTTTCTGTTCTGCGTTGCTCTGCTCGTTGTAATAGCTGCTCGAATCGCTGGAAATTATATACTGCCGGTTGAGGGTCTGCGGATTCTGGTTATCGGTATAATTGTAAAAATAACTCCCGGTCATATCCATGCCACGGACAAGACTGTCGGCATAATTTAGTCCAAGCGAGTTGATGTTGGACACCCCCGATTGCTGTCCGACAAGAAAATTGTTCACACTGTTTCCGGGTCCGCCGATAAACCCGCCACCACCCCCGAGCCTGCCGGCATTGGATCCGGTCGAGGCACGCCTCCCCCCCTGCCCAAATGCACCGCCGCCACCACCGCCACCCCCAAACCCGCCCCCCTGATTCGCGGCGCTGGATACTCCCAGGAGATCCTGCGAGGAAAAATTCTGTTGATTGACATTGTTGAAGAGGGCAAGTAGCGAAAGCCGTTGATCCCCCTCGAATGAATTGAAGTTTCCACTCCCGATATACCGTTCATCGGTGCCATATCCCCCATTGAGACGGCCAAACTCACCCTGGCGTCTGTCCCGCCTTGTGACAATATTCATCGTTTTTACCGATTGACCGTCATCAAATCCAGTAAGCTGGGCCTGATCGCTGAGTTTATCGAACACCTGAACCTTATCGATCACCTCCGAAGGGAGGCTTCTGAGGGCAAGAGTCGGATCGGTCCCGAAAAAAGGCCGGCCATCGACAAGGACCTGCTGCACATTTTCCCCCTGTGCCTTCACACCGGTGTTGTCGATCGTAACACCGGGCATTTTGGTTACAAGGTCCTCTGCACTCGCATCGCGGTTCATCTTAAAAGCTCCCGCATTGTACTCCGTTGTATCCCCTTTCTGCACCGCCGGCGGGATTCTCCCCTGGACCACAACCTCTTTCATCGGAATCGCAGTCTGGGTGAGCTGGAGAGTTCCGAGGTGAATGACAGGCCCTCCGAATGTCAGGATCTTTCTCAGCGTGACATAACCGACGTATGTCGCCTCAACTGCGTAATCACCTTTCCCGATTTTTTCAAAGACAAACATCCCGGCCGTATCCGTCGATGTGATATTTGTCCTCAATGTATCACTCTGAAGGATTAACCGGATATGAACCCCGGCCATGGGCCGGTTGTTCTTTGCATCGACGATCCTGCCATCCAGCGCGGGAACCTGAGCCCATGACGCAAGTGTACCGAGGAAAACAAGTGCGGTAATTGTGCTATTTCTGAACATTCTCTGTCGAGGGTCTTCCGTGCAGATATTTGACAAAAAAGCATTAAAGGAGTTTAATTTACCAATGTCATCGGAGCATGTAGTGCGGAAAGTGCAGAGCCAGGACAGCATCGGAGTTGTCGCAGCCGCTGACCGATCTTGGTGCCGGGCGTCGGATTGCACGATGGCGATGGAAAGAGGCCGGCCCTGATCCGTGTCGACATTTTACACACACTGCAGGCCGGATGTCATGCAGGATAAAAAAGTCCCTGTCGGGGCACCCGGACAGGGATCTGTCAAATTAATATCGTACAACAGGAAAGTGAATTGTAGAGTAGGGCAGTGGCGCCTTAATTTCATCAACTATCTCCTTGATTCACCATATGCATATTGGTGAAACAGTGTCTATAGCGATTCCCTCAGGTTTCCACCGTCCCCTCTTCGAACCGTGCGTGAAGTTTTCCCTCACACGGCTCTCCGAGAACAGTCCTCCGGTAAACTTCCGCTCGTTTACCGGCAGAGTTACCGCCAAGCTTCTTGGAGAATACAACCGGCGTTAGCAGCCGTTTCCGGCAATCGCCTTCTCTGTTCACTCTTTGCGTAACATCTGTTCAAGTCACCGCCCTTCCCTCCGAAGATGTTATGCTGCATCTTCATCCTAGGTACTATTTCGGTGTCCGATTCCCTCTCTCGTCAGCACCCCTTCGTTTCCTTATAGGTGTTGTCTCCTGCTGTGTCCGTTCTTTCCGGACATTTTCCAGCCGAGAGGAGGGCTTCCCGAGTTGCACTGATGTCTTTCGGTGCGTGTCGTCTCTAATACCCCGGAGAGAACAGCGGTTCTTTTCCCTACCGATAGAAATCGCCATTACTGACTTCACCCATAAAACAGGGGCTCGTCTCTCTCTGTTTATGATCTTTACGAGGCTACTTCCGAGTTCGCTTTCGCTGCAACCCACACTTTTGCATAGCGCCCGTACGGCTACATTGTCGGGTGGCTTATCGCTTCGCATTTCTGCTAACGACCACCTCTTGCTATATGGTTTATAGGGTTTTACCATAGTTCCGACTTTCACGGAACAAGATCATCAGCACCTTAGCTCGGCGCTCATTTCACAAGCACCATCTTCTTCACCTGCATGAAGGTCTGGCCTGTTGTAACACCGTTGTCATCGACGCGATCAGCGACGATCCTGTACTGCATCGATTGACCCGGAGGGATACCCGGAAGCGGGTACTCGAACTGATCACCGGTATCACGGATCATCAGGCCTGTCGTCCAGTCTGCTGA
>JAWOKN010000094.1:0-71418 GCA_033854175.1 Bacteroidota bacterium
TGCCTGTTCCTATCTTCATGGGGTTTACCTCCTTTTGATAGTGGCCTTATCCTAATGAGTTTCACTATCTTACGGTAAACCCCTTTTTATTGCAATTCTTTAACACCTCCACAGTTTATGGGATGCATCTACGGGTGAGTAATATCTCAACCCGGATCCATTCTCCCCCAGCACCGGGCCGTCATGGAAACGATGATTGCATCTCAATGCACACGTTGGTATATTGGCACATCCCGCGTCACACATGAAAAGAACCTACATCACCATCTTCATCCTGACCCTATCAGTCAACCTGTCATTCGGAGGTGAGGATAAACCTTCTTCGGGATTCAGCCTGTTCCCCGAGGGACACCTGTTCGCTCCCCTGCGGACCAACCTTGGTGAACCGGATGTCGGTGTGTTCAAGTTCCTCGACGGACCGGACATGAAGGTGAGTATCGGGAACGCGATCGACGTTTTCGGATTCAACTCCGAAAACTTCAGGCTCACCGCGGGGATTGATTTTTTGGCCTATGCCTTCACCACCGGAAGCCAGGGTCTGCGGTTGCAGGTCGACGCACTCGACGGTTTTTTCGGCGGGGATCTTTCGGGGATCTACTCCCTCAACGCTGATGCCCGGCTCCAGGCCCGCCTCCGCATTCTTCACCAGAGCGCACACATGGTCGACGGTCATTATCTGAGCGCGACGAATTCCTGGCTCGGGAACCGGCCCCCGGTCCCCTTTACACGGGATTTTGGCGAACTCACCATCGCTCCTATCCTCCACCACCCCTTCGGCGGCAACCTCCGCCCCTATGCGGGTCTATCATATGCGACGCTGGTACGTCCCACGGCGATCCGCCGGTTCGCTTTTCTCGCAGGCTGTGAAATGGAGACAGATCGGCTCCTCGGCCCCGTCGCGGGGAAGCCAACGAACGTTTTTCTCGCATATCATCTGGATCTGACGGGATACCCCGCTTATACCTCGACCCATGAACTGCTATTCGGTGTGAAATTCGGGAAGTGGTTTGAACGAGGTGTGAGCATCTATGGTGAATATTACACCGGCAGACACATCTTCAGTGAATATCTCGACCAGCGCCTGAGAACATTCGGCGTAGGATTCACCGTGGATTTCTTCTGACCCCGGTCCCTATAATCCCAATTCCGGAGCGACAGAGCGCATTGCCTCGATGACAAACCTGATGTGTTCATCCTGCGGAATGTTCATTTCAGCACAGCCCTGGATGATATCTTCACGGCTGACATTCCGGGCGAAGCCCTTGTCTTTTAATTTTTTCTTTACGGAAGAAACCTCCAGATCAGCAATTTTGTTCGGCCTGATGACCGCACATGCCATGATAAATCCACACAGCTCATCACACGCGTAGAGTGTCTTGGCCATGACGGTATCCCGCGGAACACCCGTGTAGGTCGCATGTCCCAGTATCGCCCTCCGGACATCCTCCGGATAACCGCGCTCCTTCAAAATCTCCGAACCCTGTAATGGATGATCGGGCGCCGTGGGATACTTTTCATAATCAAAATCGTGAAGCAAACCGACAATCCCCCACGTTTCCTCATCCTCACCGAATTTTCTGGCATAAGCACGCATCGCAGCCTCGACGGCGTACATATGCTTCAGAAGTGCGTCACTTTTCGTATATTCCTTTAACAACACAAGAGCACTATCCCGATCCATGGCAAGTTTCCAGAATTAAAGAGTTTATGGATATCCTATTATCGAAAATCGTCGACATATTTGCAACATCCCTTTCTCCGGGACAGAAGGGTCGCTAATGCCCTTCTTTGGAACAATATCATGGCCGTAACCATCTCCGCAATCATCTTTCTTGTCGGAATACTCTCGCTGACACTCATCGGTATTCGCATCCTCAGAAAAAAATCCGAAACCGTATCGTCCGATCACCGGGAAAAATGCATGCTCTGCAGGAATGCCTTCGACCAGCACGATCTTGTTCTCCGGGAAGTCGGTGATTATAAGCTTCTCTATTTCTGCCGTTCCTGCATTCTCAAGCTCTATGCCGACCTCGGATTAAAGAACTGACGAAAACCCCAGGCACAACCCGGAGCAGAGAGTGGCTGATGATCACCACTTTTCACTCACACAGTGAATCCCCCGCAGGGCGGCCAGCCGATGCACCTCCTGGACCATCCCCGGATTGCCACAGGCCATCACCATAACCCTCCCCTCCTGCCTCATCCGCAAGAACCGCCGCCGCAACTCGTCTTTTCCGTGCACCGGCGGGGATTCTGCCCTCACACCACTTCCTTCCGGTGCCGTCACTTCCGCGAGAAGATCCACGACGCGGTCAACGGGTATCGTCGGATGGTTCATCAGCCCCTCCGTACGCCGCGTTACACTCGGAAAATAATAGAAATCAAATGCGTGTTCCCGTTCAATCGCCTGCAATTCCTCGTAAAAGGCCAGCTCTTCAAAAGTCCTGTGCCCGTGCAGCAGAATGATATGATACCCGATCTCACCCCCTTGGGATGATCTCGCGGAGAGTTCCCTGAGCATTGATCGGAAGGGAGCAAGACCGGAACCTGTCGCTACAAGAAGGATGTGCCGGTACCCCGATGCCTGTTGTTCCAGGGTAAATACCCCGCTGATGCCTTTTAAATAATATCTTTCCCCGCCGGCACCGGGATTGAAGAAAAAATAGATCTTTTCCGATCCGTCGGTCTGAACCAGGACTTCCCCGGCCAGATAAAACTCCATATATCCGCCGGACCGGGTTTCCGCAGGGGAGGACGTAAGTGAAAAGGTCTTTTCCGCCCCGTCGGGATGGCGTCCGAACGTCGCGTGCTGCCCGGCCTCGTACACGGGAAAGTGCCCGTTTCCGGCGGGAACGATCGTGACAATCCTTGAGTACATGCCGACGTCCCGCAGGGAGCTTATGTTAACCAGAAGATTTTGCATGAGATGGCAGGCATTGATCCCGATGCTGCAAACCGGGGATATGGCAGACGGTCAGCAGAACGCACCTAGCCTTTCGGATTCGTCGGCCGTACGTCTACCTCACTGACCATGACGTGGCGCGGCATCTTTACCGTGTCCATCACAACCGTCGCGATGTCATCAGCCGACGGTATCCGCCCTTTACTCCTGGCCTTCCGGGCTCCGCTGTCCCCGAACGATGTATCAACCGAACCGGGGCATATCGTGATGACCCGTATGTTGTTTTCCCTGACTTCGAGCATCAGGCTTCGTGCAAATCCGATCAATCCCCATTTCGTTGCGGAATACCCGGCACCGCCGACGAACGAGTTCCGGCCAGCCAGTGATGCGATATTGATGATATCACCTGATTGCTGTTTGACCATGATCGGAAGGACTTCGCGGGTAAAGAGGAACACACCGCGGACGTTGACGGAAAACATTTCATCAAACTGATCGGTCTTCATTTCGATGACCGGCGAAAAATATCCGATGCCGGCATTGTTGACCAGAATGTCGAGCGAGGAACATTCCCGCACCACGCGCTTCACGATCGACCGGACATCCTTCTCCGATGACACATCCCCGGCGAGGGGAACTGCCTTCCGCCCCAGCCTTTTGATCTCCCCTGCGAGCCGTTCGAGATCGGATGTTGTCCTCGAGACGAGGCAAACGTCAGCCCCCTCCCCGGCAAGGGCAAGCGCAATCGCCCGTCCGATCCCCCTCCCCGCTCCTGTGATGAGCGCTGTTTTTCCCGTAAAATTCATCCGTTCATCCCCTTCATCCTCCATGTACACCATGGTTTCAATCGATGTCGCCCATCATGGGCCGGAGGTGAATCTCATCCACGACGACATCGGGCGGCGTTTGATAGACCGCAAGTATCGACTCGGCAACACCCTTCGCGGACATCATGCGATGCCGGTACCGCTTCCTGTCATTTCTGCTCCACATCCCGGTCTCAACCGGTCCGGGAATGATGCTGACCACCCTGATCCGATATTTCCTGGTCTCCTCGCGCAAGACCCTGGAAAATCCCAGAAGACCTGCCTTGGTCGAGGTATACACGGCCGAATCCTCAAAAGTCTTCACGGCGGCATTCGATGCCACATTGATAATCCACCCCCTGCGGCGCGCAACCATTGACGGCAGGACGCATCGCACGCAGTGAAGGGGGCCGTGCAGGTTTGTCCTGAGAATTTCCTCTGTGGTCCGGACACTGGTATGGAGAAAATCCCTGAAAATCGTCACCCCGGCAGTGTTGATCAAAACGTCAACGGCACCGTATCTCCTCCGAATCCGGGTGAAGGCCTTATCAATCGAGGCGGGACGCGTGACGTCGCAGGGAAATACCTCAGCCTCACCACCGAGCTGTTCGATGCGGTTTTTCACTGCAGCAAGCCGCACCGTCGATCGGCTCGAAAGACAGACCGTGCATCCCACGGAGGAAAACTGAACCGCCGTCTCCGCCCCGATACCGCGCGAGGCCCCCACGATCCAGACAACAGGTCGATACACGGATTCCGGCCGAAGACGTCTGCGGGGCATATCAGGGGAGGGTGATGCCGATGAGCTTCAGAAATTCGTTGCGCGTACGCTCGTCATCCCGGAACGATCCGAGCATCGCGCTGGTTGTTGCAACAGAATTTTGCTTTTCCACTCCCCGCATCATCATGCAGAGATGACGGGCCTCTATCACAACGGCGACACCATCGGGCTGAAGCGCATCGAAAAGGGTCTCAGCGATCTGCTGCGTCATCCGCTCCTGCACCTGCAGCCGCCTGCTGTAGACCTCGATGATCCGCGGAATTTTGCTTAAACCGAGGATTTTTCCGTTGGGGATGTATGCGACGTGCGCCCTACCGTAAAACGGCAGCATATGGTGCTCGCAGATACTGAAGAAATCAATATCCTTGACGATGACCATTTCGTCGTATTTTTCCTTGAAGATGGCATCGTTGAGGACCGCATCAATATCCTGATGATAACCTGAGGTGAGAAATTCATACGATTTCGCCACACGCTCCGGTGTCCGCAACAAACCCTCCCGCTCCGGATCCTCACCGATCTGCAGAAGGAGCGACCTGATCGTCTGCCTGAGCTGGTTGATTTTTGGGGATACTTTTTTCATGATGCACCGCGGTATTCCGCGTAGTTGTTTGGAGTTTCGTACACACGTACCGAGGAAAGCCGGCCTGACCGAATTTTCGGCAGGAGAACATCCCAGAAGACCCTGGCGAGATTTTCCGCGGTCGGAATGACACCCTGCAAAAAGTCGACATCGAAATTCAGATGACGATGATCAACTTTTGTGAGGATCTGCTCATCCATGATGTCACCGAGCTGCTTGAGGTCGAGAATCATCCCCGTTTGCGGATCAACCTCACCCTGGATGGTCACCTCGATTTCGTAGTTGTGGCCATGCCCGTTCGGATAGGCACATTTTCCATAGATTTTCAAATTCTCCGCATCGGAAAATTTCGGATTGTACAGACGGTGCGAGGCGCAGAAATGTTCTTTACGCGTAAGATACATCATGAGCAGGTCCTGTCTGACGATTATGACAAATGTTCGAGGACTTCGTCGGTGTGGCCGTCAACCTTCACTTTGGGGAAGATATGAACGATCTCACCCTGTTCGTCAATGATGAACGTCGTCCGTTCGATCCCCATGTACTTCTTCCCGTACATCGATTTTTCCTTCCAGACACCGTAAGCCTTGATGACCTTTTTCGCTTCATCGCTCAGAAGGAGAAACGGCAGTTGGTATTTCCCGCCGAATTTCTTATGCGAATCGGGTGAATCAGCGCTCACACCGATCAGCTCCGCCCCTTTTTTACGGATACGGTCAATATTTTCACTGAAGGAGCAGGCTTCCCTGGTGCAGCCGGGCGTGTCATCCTTGGGATAAAAGTAGAGGACGACTTTCTTCCCGCGGAAACTTTTCAGCGAGATTGCCTTCCCTTCCCCCGATGGAAGCACGAAATCAGGTGCCTTGTCCCCGATGTTCAGTTTCGCCATATGCCTCAAGAAGACGGATTGAACGGTTAAAACGACGCAAGGGCCTTGCTGATCTCCCCGTAGGGAGGTTCGACGCCGGGATTTTCCGATATCCAGGCATATTTGACGATCCCTTTGGCATCAAGAACAAACACCGACCGCTTGGCCGCTGTGTAACCCTGAATCCCCGCGAAATTCTCATGTACACCGCAATATTGCTTGGAAACGGTCCGCGTGAAATCACACAGAAGGGGAAACGTCAACCCGTTCGCCGAGGCGAATGCCTGATTTGCGAAGGGACCATCGACACTGACACCAACCACCTGCGCGTTGACGCTGTTGAAACTTGACATTGAATCCCTCAACGTGCACAATTCCTTCGTGCAGACACCGGTGAACGCCCCGGGGTAAAACACAAGAACAGTTTTCTTTGTCAGAAATTCCGACAATGCTCGTTCTTTTCTCTCTGCATCAAAGAGTCTGAACTGAGGAGCCTTGTCACCTACCTTGAGAGCCATATGATGTCACCTTTCAGGAAGTTGGTACAAAATGGATGATTTTCCCGCAGTTACGACCCGCCTGATGGCGAATCCGTACGCAAAGTTTGATGTTAAAGATCAAAATAAGCAAAGGTTGCTCAAAAATCAAGAATCCCCGGCGGAGTCCCCGAGCCGGCTCTTCTCCGCGTACGCACGCGGCACGACACCCCCTCACGAGGAGGTTTTAAAAATATATTCCGTAAAAAGCCGGACGCGGATAAAACCTGAACGCAGGGAGAGGAAGATGGATGAAGTTTAAAGCCTCACTCAGCGTTCTCAGAAAGGATGATGTCTGTGGTATGATCTTGGTCATATCCAGATCGGGGGCGAGGTAGTAGACCCGGTACGGGTGCGGCTTGCCGACATCGCGGACGCCATATCCATAGGAAAGTTCGAGAAACGCTGGCCATGCTGACCCCACGGCTCCCGGAAGAGTGTTGTGCATGTTCAGACTGAACCATATCGTCTGACCTTCATAATCGTCGATCATCAGATGTTTCTGTCCGCGGAAACCGATGCCGCGCGTGGTCCCCAAAAGGCTTGAGGGGTGGTAGCTCAACCGCATGTTGAGATTGTGAAGGAAGGGATAGTAGTACTGCAGCAACGGCCAGGCGGCACCCGCGACATCAGAGGCAAAATCGACGCGGTCGAATCCCCACGTGGAAAATCCATCCTCGATTTCAACATATGTCTGAAACAACAACGCTCCCCCCGATCCAAGCCAGACAGATGTCCGTTCCGGCACATTCGACCAGCGAAGGGTCTTGCTGATCACGAACGCCAGGAGGTCCGCACCGTAAAAATGTCCGAACTTATCCACATTCAGGCCATACACCAAGTCCTCCTGAAAGTGAAACGATGTGCGGTTATCCCTCCACCAGCCGCTCTGCTGATAGAGATGAATAACCACCATTGAACCGAAGAAGACACCGCCGGTCAACCCGAGCCGTCCCCATTGTATCTCAGAATCCTTCGGCGTCGCGGATGTTCCCCCCCCCGTATCGGCAATCCCCCTCTCGGGAGAACTCAAACCGCGGTAGAACATCCTCAGGGACAGGTCCGAGGAGGGGAAATTCCCATTCCCCGCCATTGCGGGGCGGGAGACGAACACCGCCAACGCGAAGAAAAGGATTTTGCGGAACCTCGGGAGACGTGGCATGAAGATCGGACACTAGGTGCCCGGAATTCTTTTCCGGAAATATTCGATTGTCCGCTGAAGGCCGGCTCTTCGGTCGATCTTGGGACCCCAGCCGAGAAGTTTCCGGGCCCTGGTGATATCAGGCTGGCGCACCTTCGGATCATCCTCAGGGAGATCCCTGAATACAATCTTGCTTTTGCTGCCGGTGAGGCTGATGATTTCCTGTGCGAGCCCGAGGATCGGCAGTTCATCCGGGTTTCCGATGTTGACAGGATCCGTGACGTCAGATACGAGCAGCCGGTATATCCCATCAATCAGATCATCCACATAACAGACGCTGCGTGTCTGCTTTCCATCACCGAAGACGGTGATATCTTCGTTCCGGAGGGCCTGCGAGATGAATGCGGGAATCGCCCGGCCGTCATCGATGCGCATCCTCGGCCCGTAGGTATTGAAGATCCTGACAATCCGGGTTTCGACACCGTGATACCGGTGATAGGCCATCGTCATCGCTTCGGAAAATCTCTTCGCCTCGTCGTACACTCCGCGGTATCCGATGGGATTCACATTTCCCCAGTATGTTTCGGGCTGGGGGTGAAGGAGCGGATCACCGTAGACTTCGGACGTCGACGCAAGCAGAAACCGCGCGTTTTTTGCCTTCGCCAGACCGAGCGCCTTGTGGGTTCCGAGCGATCCGACCTTGAGGGTCTGTATGGGCAGCTTGAGATAATCGATCGGGCTCGCCGGTGATGCGAAGTGAAGAACGTTATCGACCGGCCCCGCGATCACGATATAGTTTGTAACGTCGTGATGGATGAAATGAAATGATGTGTTCCCCATCATCGGGGCGATATTCGCGCTGTCGCCCGTGACCAGATTGTCGATGCAGATCACATGGTGACCTTCCCTGAGAAGACGGTCGCAGAGATGCGATCCCAGGAACCCGGCCCCGCCGGTTACGACACTAATGGATTTATTCGATGACATCATTCACTCTTCTGCCAATACCATAATAGATAAATTCCTTTTCATGGAGCGACTGGGGATCATAGATATTTCTCCCGTCAAAGATTACAAGGCCGCGCATGAGACTTTTCATCAGGTCAAAATCCGGCCTGCGGAACTCATTCCACTCGGTTACGACAATAAGCGCGTCGGCCCCGCGGAGCGCATCATAGTTCCTCGTGCAATAGGTGACCGACTTTTTAAAATACCGCTTCGCTTCGTTCATTGCAACAGGATCAAACACCCTGACCCTGGCCCGCTTCTTCAACAGCTCCCGGATGATCGATACAGCGGGCGCCTCACGCATGTCGTCGGTGTTCGGTTTGAAGGATAACCCCCAGACCGCGAACACCTTTCCGGCCACGCGGTTTTTGAAGTGTGTGAAAATCTTCTCGGTGAACAGCTTCCGCTGATTCTTATTCACCCACTGGACGGCGTCGAGTATTTTGAAATCGTAAGAATATTCCTCAGCGGTTTTTGCGAGCGCTTTGACATCTTTCGGGAAACACGAGCCGCCATATCCCACACCCGCAAAGAGAAACTGCGGTCCCACGCGAGGATCACTTCCGATGCCCCTGCGGACCATGTCCACATCAGCACCGACCAGGTCGCAGAGGTTGGCAATTTCGTTCATGAAGGAAATTTTTGTCGCGAGAAAGGAATTCGCTGCATATTTCGTCATCTCGGAACTCCGCTCGTCTGTGATGATGACCGGGTTGCCCGTCCTGACGAACGGCGCGTAGAGCTCCTCCATGACCTTGATCGCCCGCTGGCTGCTCGAACCAATCACGATGCGATCCGGTTTCAGGAAGTCGGCAATCGCCGCCCCTTCCTTTAAAAATTCGGGATTCGAGACGACATCAAACTCGTGCTTGGCGTTCTTTCCGACGGCATGCCTCACCTTATCGGCCGTGCCGACCGGAACCGTGCTTTTGTTCACGATGACCTTGTAGCCGTTGATGTACCTGCCAATCTGCTCCGCAACCGCCAGCACGTGCCTCAAATCGGCCGATCCGTCCTCCGATGGAGGTGTCGGAAGGGCGAGAAACAACACCTCATTCGCTTCAACGGCTTTGCGAATATCGGATGTAAAAAAAATCCTTTTTTCCCTGATATTCTTGAGGAGCATCTGCTCGAGGCCGGGTTCATAAATCGGCGACTTCCCCCTCTTCAGCAACCGGATTTTTCCCTGATCAATATCCACACAGTCGACGTTGTTGCCGGTTTCGGCAAAACAGGTACCGACCACCAAACCGACATACCCTGTGCCAATGACCGCAATTCTCATTTTTTAATGACCTCTCTTCTTTCTTGTCTTGAATGTGCCGGGATGCAACGGAAAATCCGGGCGATCCCGAATCTAGTTGTTTTTAAAAAACTCCTTGATGACCGCAACGACATACCCCGCCTGTTCATCGCTCATTTCGGCGTGGATTGGCAAGGAAAGACACTCCCCGGCAACCTGTTCACTCACCGGGAAATCCCCCCGCCGGTGTCCGAGAAAGCTGAACGCCGGCTGCAGGTGAAGCGGAACAGGATAGGCGATGCTCGTCATCACCCCGCGGTCATTCAGATACGCCTGGAGGTGATCCCTCTTCTTCGTGCGTAGAACAAACAGGTGAAAGACGTGATAAACATCCCGAGCTTCAGCCGGGAGGATAATATCCCCCGTGTGAGCCAATTCCTTCTTGTAGAACGATGCGATCGCACGGCGGCGATCGGTCCACTTCCTGAGATATTTGAGTTTCACACCCAGCACCGCACCCTGAATACCATCCATCCGGTAGTTATGACCCCAAAAATCATGCCGGTACTTTCCACTTTGACCGTGATCCCGCAGCATCCGGATTTTCTCGGACAGCGCCGGATCATTGGTGAGTACCGCACCCCCTTCGCCGTATCCACCCAGGTTTTTCCCCGGATAAAAGCTGAAACATGCGGCCAGACCAAAATGACCCACGTACTTTCCCCCGCACTGAGCCAGATGAGACTGACACGCATCCTCGACGACTCGAATACCGGCCCGTGCGGCAAGATCGTGAATCGTCTGCGCGGAGGCCGCCTGACCATAAAGGTGGACCGGGAGAATACCCCCGATCTGCCTTCCTGTCATCGTCCTCTCCAGCAGCCCCGGATCCAGCGTGAACGTGTCGGGCGAGATATCGACAAAAAGAGGCTTCGCACCGAGAAGGAGTATCGCTTCGACCGTCGCAATAAATGTAAACGGTGTTGTGATGACCGTGTCCCCCTGCCGAATACCCGCAGCCCAAAGTGCGACATGAAGGGCATCCGTGCCCGACCCAACCGCGACACAATGGGGCATTTCATGTTCCCTGGCAAATGCCGATTCAAAATCCGACACCGCTTGACCGAGAATGAATTGAGACGAGTCAATAACCCGGTGGATGGCGGAATCTATTTCGTCCTTGATCGAGAGGTATTGGGCATGGAGATCGGCGAGGGGAACCTTCATGAAGAATATATGGCTAGTTCTTTGTCAGATTCTGAATTTTGTCTGCGAAAGATACTGAAAACAAGCCTGAATTCCAAGGATCGGAAACAAAGGTTCATGACCTTGATCGACCGGGGACGGAGAGCATGTGAATATACTGAGTTTGTACTCCACGGAGAACCAGTGGCGGAGAGGGAGAGATTCGAACTCTCGGTACCCACAAGGGGTACACTGGTTTTCGAGACCAGCCTATTCAACCACTCTAGCACCTCTCCGTTCTGAAGTGGTCAATGTATTCAAATTTTTGGAAAGAATCAACGAAATGAAACCGGTACTCACTAAAAAAAGTCTGCGCCCGACTCTCGCCCCCCCACCCGGAGTGTTCCGGGAGATCGAAGATTGAAAATCCTTGACGTGACCGCGACGGGAACGATGATGATCAGGAATTGATCAGGAGTTCCTGACCGACGTGCAACCTGCTTCCACGGATATTATTCCAGTTTTTCAACTGGCGGATGGATACACCGAAGTTTGAGGCGATCCTCACCAGTGTATCACCCTTTTTTACGCGATACGATATTGTCTTTCCGGCATTGTTTGCCGTATCCACAGACGATGTTATCGCCTTTGCGCCGGGATTATCCCCAGTGGGGATCTGCAGAGTCTGCCCTTTCATGATCTGATCGCTGTTCAATCCGTTCCATCTCTGGATATCCTCGGGGGCGACGCTGTACCGGACCGCGATTTTGGCAAGTGTATCACCCTTCTTCACCGTGTACTTCGTCCCGCCGGTTGAATTTGGAGTTGATTTTACGGTCGGGGTACCCCCGTCGCTCTTTACGGCGATGAGGTTTGCCCGGTCGGTGTCAGAAAGATGGTCGATGGACGAGTATTTATCCTCCTGATCCCTGGGTACCCAGACTGTCAGAATGTTACCGGCCTGGATGGAGCTTCCATACGGAATTTCATTCCACACCCGGAGGTCACTGACACGCACGCTGTACCATTCCGCAATCTTACCAAGCGTATCACCCTTGCGGATCCTGTAGGTCACTTTTACCTTGTCGCTCCCCGGATTTGTGAGGCCACGGGAGGAACGCCGGTACCGGTGAGTGCCTTTCACGGGCGCATCGCTCGCAAGTGCGGTCAAAAACCGCTTCCCGGCCCCGGGCACAGGGATAACGATCGATTTGCCGACCGGCAACCTTCTGTTGGTTCTCAACTGATTGACGCTCGCTATTAAACTTGCCGGCACGCCATACCGCTTTGCAATGGAGGAGAGTGTCTCCCGCCGCCGGATCTTATGTTCAACCCAATCGCGCTTCTGGTCGCTCGGCACATTTTTGTAGTTTTCGGAAAACGCCTGCTCCGATCCCGGAGGAACACGGAGGACGTACCCGGTCACTCCCGGAGGAGTGCACAACTGAACGAGTTCAGGATTCAACTGGCGCAGGGTCTCCGGATCAGTTCCCGCACATCTGGCAAGCACGGTCAAATCAACACAGTCATTGACAACCACGTTGGCATATGGGAGTGTATCCGCAGGCGTAACGTCGAAACCATACCTGTGCGGCGTCAGGCTCATGACAGCCGCGGCAATGTACTGCGGAACATAGTTTCTCGTTTCACGCGGAAGAAACCGCCTCATCATCCAGAAATCCCCCGATCTGCTCCTCCGCATCGCACTGTTGACGCGGCCGGCCCCGGAATTATAGGCGGCGAGCACGAGATACCAGTCACCGTATTCAGCATACAAATCCTTGAGGTGGAGAGCCGCAGCCCTGGTGGCCTTCCTGAAATCACGGCGCTCGTCATACCAGAAATTGGAATGAAGACCGTAGAGCTGCCCCGTCCCCTTGACAAACTGCCACAAACCTACCGCACGGGCCCACGAACGGGCAAGCGGATTCATGCCGCTTTCAATCATCGACAGGTAGACAAGCTCCTCCGGTATCCCATCCTCACGGAAGATCCTGCGCATGATCGGAAAGTATTTCCCCGATTCGCGCAACCAATGTTCAAAATGCGCTCTCCCCCGCCCCTGGAAGAAGCTGATGTTCTGCTCTACGTGGCCGTTGATAACCAGCGGAATCGATGTGGTCGTGACGATCTCCTTTGTCTTATCCTGGTCGACACCCTCGTTCGCCTCATCAATCTGGTTCAGCTTGTTCCGTAACGCAAAAATCGATGTATTTGGCCCCAGACTGTCAATTTGAGCTATGTATTTTTCATAATCCTCAATGACACTGTGGCTCAGATCGTTAAAATCGCAGTTTGTCTCGATATTGGGGTAATATCCGAGCTCATTCAGAATTCCGATTGAATACTCAAATTCGGTGGCTGCACGGACCGAATCCTTCGATTGTTCGGCTTCAAGGGCCGAAAGATAGTGTAGCCTGGCACGTTCGAGAAGCTGAGCCGTTATGGCATCATAGTTCGAATCCGGTATAAGCGAGTCCCTCAGAGCTGTCTCTATCTCCAGCCGGGATAACGTATCAAAAGAATCAATGACACTCACCGGGTGTACATCTGCACTCTGAAATGTCGGTTTTACTGACTTCTCAGAAGAACAACCGATTAAGATCATCAGGAGAAGTAGCACGTAATATAAATTTTTCAATACGTTATCCTAAAATATGTTACAGTATTTTGGACTTAGCCAAAATATATGATAAATTGCGGAAATTGTCAAGAAATTTGTTGAAACGGGTGACGGGAAGCACGCACTAAAGGGGTATGTTTCCATGCTTTTTTTTCGGATTCTTGTCAACTTTGGTCGACAGGATCTTCAAAGCACGGATTAACCGGGGACGTGTCTCCGCAGGTTCTATGACATCATCAATATAACCCCTTCCGGCGGCAATAAAGGGGTGAGCAAATTTCAACCGATACTCATCAATTTTATCCTGGATCGCCTTCTCCTTGTCGGATGATTTTTCTATCTCCTTTTTAAATATGATTTCCACAGCACCTTTCGGTCCCATGACGGCAATCTCAGCCGTGGGCCATGCGTAATTGAAATCTCCCCTGATGTGCTTGGAATTCATCACATCATATGCACCACCGTACGCTTTTCTTGTAATGACCGTGATCTTCGGAACTGTGGCCTCACAAAAGGCATACAATAACTTGGCTCCGTGACGGATGATCCCTCTCCATTCCTGCTCGGTCCCGGGCAAAAAACCGGGCACATCTTCAAAAACGATGAGGGGAATATTAAATCCATCACAAAACCGGACAAATCGCGCCCCCTTCACCGAGGCATCGATATCCAGGACGCCTGCGAGGATGTTCGGCTGGTTTGCCACAATCCCGACGTTGATCCCATCCAGGCGGGCAAATCCGCAGATGATATTTTGAGCGTAGTGCTGATGAATTTCGAAGAATCCGCCCTCGTCGACAATCTTTTTTATGACGTCTTTCATGTCATATGGTTTGTTCGGATTTTCCGGAATGATGGAATTCAGCTCTTCATCCTCCCGAAGGGGATCATCACTTGTCTTTACGACAGTCTGCGGATCCAGGTTGTTCGATGGGAGGTAACCGAGAAGCTGCCGCACCGACATCAGGCATTCAACCTCGTTTTCGCATGCAAAATGCGCCACCCCGCTTTTTGTGGAATGCGTCAGGGCACCACCCAGCTCCTCAAAGGTTACGTTTTCATGTGTGACCGTTTTTACGACATTCGGACCCGTCACGAACATGTAACTTGTGTTCTTCACCATAAACGTAAAATCGGTGATCGCCGGTGAGTAGACCGCACCCCCCGCACAGGGTCCCATAACAGCCGATATTTGCGGGATCACACCCGATGCGAGCGTATTCCGCAAAAATATCTCTGCGTACCCTCCGAGACTGACCACCCCCTCCTGAATCCTCGCACCACCCGAGTCATTGAGCCCGATGACAGGCGCTCCTACCTTCATCGCCATGTCCATGATCTTACAAATCTTTTCCGCATGGGCTTCGGACAGGGATCCCCCGAAAACCGTAAAATCCTGACTGAAAACAAACACCAACCGTCCGTCAATAAGCCCTGTCCCGGTAATAACCCCGTCACCGAGATACTTCTGATTCCCCAGACCAAAATCAGTCGACCGGTGCTCGACAAATGCATCGATTTCTTCAAACGAATGCGGATCGAGCAATACCTCCAGCCTCTCCCGGGCCGTCAATTTCCCCTTCTTATGCTGCTCCTCAACTCTTTTCTCACCACCGCCCGCTTTTGCCCTTTTCTTCAACTCCCTCAGATGTTGAATCAGTTGGTTCTCATGAGACTCCGGCATAATTCATCCCCGTAAAAGTTATGCGTTGAATATGTTTGTTCACTCCCAGGCGGCGGGATCATGGCAGACAGAATTGTCCAAATGGATGACTCCCCGACGGAAAATAATCGGGTAAAACGTGAAGTCTGCGTTGACTCGTATCATCGCTTTTTGTAGTTTTGTCACAGTGCAACGACTGTTCGCACTAATCCACCATCAACATCCAGGGGTAACCACATCGGTTACCCTCTTTTGTTTCCACCGACGGGGAAAGATTCTCAGGAAGAATTTTTTTTAACCTCCTCAATGATACCACCCCCCACCAGGAGATCACCATCATACAAGACCACAGACTGGCCCGGCGTGATCGCCCGCTTTGGTTCATCGAAGATGACCCTGAACCGGTCACCCTCCGCAGGGTAAATTGTCGCCGGAGTGTCCTGATCCTTGTAACGGACCTTCGCGCGTACCCGCATTCCGGGCGGTAATGAACCGGTGCTCACGAGATTGAGATCCCTCGCGGTGAGTTCTTTTCTGAGGAGATCATTATACCTCCCGATCGTGATTTTATTCGCCTTCGGATCGATATCCGTGACATAGACCCTTTCACCATGTGCACCAATCCCACTCCGCTGCCCGATGGTGTAGAACGGATAGCCCTGATGCTGACCGACGGATTTCCCGTCCCGCTCGATAACACCCTGCGCAAACGATGGCATCCTTACGTCACCCCGCTCTGTAAGAAATCTCCGGTAATCGTTATCCGCCACGAAACAAATTTCAAAACTTTCCTCCTTGTGCGCGGTCCTGAGACCATACCTTTCCGCAATAACCCTTACTTCCGGCTTTGTGAGTTCACCGACAGGAAACAGCGTCCGGCTCAAGGCATCCTGGCCTAACCCCCAGAGCGCATATGTCTGGTCTTTGTTGGCGTCGGCTGCCCGGCGAACAACATACCGACCTGCCCCGTGATCAAAACCAACCCGCGCGTAATGCCCTGTGGCGATCGAATCAGCTCCGAGGGATTGGGCCTTTTTTAAAAGTTCCCCCCATTTGATCACCCGGTTACAGATGACACACGGATTGGGCGTCCGCCCCTTGAAATATTCCTCCACAAAGTTCTGGATGACGGACTCCTCGAACGGGCGCGTAAAATCCACGACATAATGGGGAATATCCAGCTTCACGGCGACCATCCGTGCGTCGTTGAATGCGTCAAGACCGCAGCAACTCGTCTCATTGCCGAGGTTTCCCCCGACCTCATCGAACGAGTAGGTCTTCATCGTTATACCGATGACCTCGTACCCCTCTTCCAGTAAAAGGGCTGCCGCGACAGAGGAATCAACTCCCCCGCTCATGGCAACGACAATTTTTTTCCGTGATGTATCCATATTTTTATAAACTTACAAAATAATCCCCCAACCTCCAAACAATCAGATAAAATGGTCACATATCTGATTCCCCCCGGATCAGGAAAAAACCAAACCGGCCCCTACCACATGATGCAGACTGTTCCGGGAATTCCACCTCCACGGGGATTCACAGGCGGAGATCGATCTGAAAACCTACGCGGTTGTCATGATTCCCAGGCAGCTCTTCGAGACCACTGCCGATACGACGGGTATCGTTCCGGAAAAGATCGGAGTACTTGACTCCGACCGAGAGTGCAGCACAGGGTCTCAGCTTGAGCAGAACGTACCATTTGATCCCATCCCCGAAGACCGCGGGAATGGATACCGCCCCGTCCAGACTTCGCTCAAATTCCGATATCCGGGTGTCATATGAATCGGTGGAAAAAAAGATAAGGCGATAACTCATCTCGATCATGTTCGACGGCTGGATCCTGGCCTCCGCATACACCAGACGCCCGTATGACGGATTGTCGTCCAGCCGGAGATGGTTTTCATGATATTCCCATCGCCCGGCCAGCATAACTCGGGGATTGAGATCATGCTTTATCTCGACCCTGCAGACTGAACGTGAGAGATCATCGTCGGAGATCCCCGGTCCGGCCGTTTGAGGTGCGTGATGGACCCGCGTTCGTTTGTACCGGTATTGGAGTTCCACGACACCGTGTTTGAACGGTACGGTCCTGAAGGTGCACAGCATTTCATGCCCCGATGAAGGGAGGTACGAAGAGCCCGTGGGCAAGGGTGAAGAGAACTGATCAAAAAACAACGAGCAACGGATCCTTTTCGCCGGTTCAACATCGCAACCGATGTAAAGGCCGGTTTCGTTCGACGTTGCACTCCCATCGCCGAAGCCAAGCCCGTGAATGGAAAAAAGACCGGACGGATACCGGCGGTAGGAAAGAATACACCGCGCAGCAGGAACCGGTGACACAAGAAGAGAGCCTATACCCCCGGCTGTATGATTTGAGATGACCCATTCTCCATTTGTCGCCATCTCGCCGATGCGAAGATCATAATCAAGGGATACCGCCGAGAAACGCTGCCCCGATAACCGGGAGGCCGCGAGGTTCAACCGCCGGTCGAACCGGGATTCAAGGATTGTCATTCCCCCCCGGAAAATCACCGGGATGTGGCAGCTCAACTTTCCACCGAACAAATTTTCCGATAGATTGTTCCGGCGCGAAATTTCGGCAACAGTCCGGAACTCCCCGGATGAGGATATCGATACGACCGAGCCATCACCATCAAGAACCGAGGAGAGTTTTTTCCACGAGGAGAACAGCGTCACCGAGACCGGTCCGATGTCAGACGACACGGCAACACCCCTGAGAAAATTCTGTTCGTTCGAGGAAAGGTACGGAACCAGATTTCTCTCCTTTCTGACGAGCGGCCTGATGACATCACCCCCCTTGGTATAATCATTCCCGCGCCACATGGCGATGCCCTGCCCGCTCTCCATCAGAAAATCCCCCGCGATACACCGGGATACAATTCCCACGTTGTGTATGGAGAGATGGAAGGATGTAAAATCGTTCCATTTCCCTTCCCCCGGATCCTTCTCGAATAAAACACCCGCCTGCCACTTTGTGCCTGGCTGCAGGAGGATTTTCTGATAGGAGTGTAACCTGGATCCGGCATAATTGCCTTCTCTGAATCCGGCCGCAGGCTGCAATTTCGTTTCCCAGCGCGAGCGGACGTTGAGATGCGACACCTGATCCCCTTCATTGACCCCGAGCTCATCCAGGATATTTGAATTTTCCGACTGCGTGGTCTGTTCGATCAGATCATCTGCGCCGGTAATGATCCCAAGAGTGTCGGTCATCCCGCTCTCCACCTGGGCCGCTCCAGAGGTACAAACCAGAGCCTCCATGATAAGAATGGCAGAGATTCGCATCCTTCCCTCACCTCCCTCTATGGACCGTCAGGGAAACCTGCTGCGTTCCCCCAAGCTCATTCTGCGCGGAATAGGCGTAATCAATCTCCACAAACGACCAGGAGATGCCAAACCCGGCTGTCACCACCGTGGGCGTTTGAACAACACCCATCCGCAGCGTGAAGAAGGGAACGGGCCTGTATTCCACGCCCATCGACGGAGTCCCCGGAAATTTTTCCTCCTTCCGGTAATCCAGTTCCGCCGAGAAGACATCCACCGGGGAACAGGCAGCCCCGAGTGAAAAGGCCTGCGGGAGTTCGTCAGCTGTCATCCCGATGACCGGCGAGTTGATGTTCTCTCCATTGATCGCGATCGCAAGATATGGCGAGACGGGAACACGTACTCCCATGTCAATGCCACACGTCCCTGCCGATCCGTACCGGGCGATCGAAAATGAGTAATAATTGAATCCGAAACCGAAATCCACCCCCACCAGGGTACCTGCATAACAGGCTGTGAGTGTTACCTGCCGGAAAAGATCGAAACCGAACCGGCTCGCACCGATTCCGACCACACCGAATAATCCGGGCCCTGCAATGACAAAGCTCACCGTGGAGAGCTCCTTCATCCCGAATGGTTCCGGGGATAGTGCAGCAGAACAGGTGAGACCGCCGAGATCATTCAGACCGGCCGGACCGAAGGTCAATGACCAGACCGACCCGGTTCGAGCAATGTCAGCCCCGCCGAGTGCCCCGTGACGACCACCCGCAGCGTATGATGGAAATCCGGCGAATCCATAATGTGAACAGACGAGAACAAGCAGAAATATCCGTACCATAAGGCCTCCCGAAGTGTGGTAGTTGAACAATAATCGACAAATTTCTATATTGCTATATCATATGGAGCGAGCTATGAAAAGTGTGATTTTCCTTGTCTGCAGTCTTCTACTCCTTGTAACCCTTGTCCGGGCACAGGAGCTGGACTGCACCGTTACGATGAAACAGGAGGGTCTTCCCTCACAGGCGATCGATAACCTCGCCGATTTCGTCAACCAGGTAACCCAGTACATGAACTCCTACCGCTGGACGAATGTCGATCTCGGCGGTGAACGGATCAAGTGCCGTATCGATGTCGCATTTACCGGTTCCCCCCGCACAAACCATTATGTCGCCCAGGCATTCATCGGCAGCGAGCGGCCAATCTTTCAATCTGAAAATCAGAGCACGGCCGTACTTCGCCTGAAGGACGACAAATGGGAATTCGACTACACGCGCAGCGTATCGCTTGTCCATAACGAAATGAATTTCGACCCCCTCGCGAGTTTCCTCGACTACTATGCCTACATCATCCTCGGATTTGATTTTGAAAGCTACAAAGCAGGTAATGGCACCCCCTACTTCCAAAAAGCCGTCGATATCGTCAACAGGGCCCGCGGCGCAGGAAATGCCGGCCCCGGGTGGGACATCACATCAGAAAATGTCTACTCCCGCCCCCAGTTCGTCGATGAAATCATGAATCCCCGGCTCTATGATTTCCGCGTGGCTTTTTATAAGTACCATTACAAGGGTTTAGACCTTCTGGCAAAAGATGATGTACGTGCTCGGAGGAATATACTGGCCGCCCTCGAAAAAATAGGTAATCTTCAGGAAAAAATCAACATGCGCACCCTGATTCTCAATACTTTTTTTGAGACAAAGTACCTCGAGATTGCCCAGACGTTCGCAAAGGATCCCGACCTCACCGTCTTCACCCGGCTGAGTAAAATCGACCCGACTCACCAGCAGGATTACGACAGATACCGGAACGGAGGACAGTAAATCCTCCACCCCCCCCGGGACAATTTCAGGGGAGGATGCTGATTGTACCTACCGTATCACCGATCATGATGCGTGAGACCACGTCCATCCCCGCGACGACCCGTCCGATAATCGTGTAACGCCCGTCAAGATGAGGCTGGGGGGATTGCGTGATGAAAAATTGTGACCCCTCGGTATCTTTCCCGGCACTGGCGATCCCGACGCTTCCTGTCTCATACCTCAGGGGTGAGAACTCAGACCGTAGGGTGTAACCGGGTCCACCCCATCCATCCCCGCGGGGGTCTCCCCCCTGAATCACAAAATTCGGTACGACCCTGTGGAAGATCGTCCCGTTGTACAACCTCCGCCGGGTCGCGAGTTTGAGAAAACTCATGACCGAAAAAGGAGCCATATCCTTATCGAGATCCATGATGATTTCACCGCGGCTTGTTCCCATCTTTACGCGGATGACGGATGGGAGCGCATCGAGGTAGTTGAAATCATAATCCGCGTAGGACGGTGCAAACGCAACCCTTTCATCGGCATAATCATCTCTCTTCGTGATCCCGCGCAGCGCAGCCGCAGCCGCCCGGATCACCGAGCGGTCCTTCATCTGCAGGAGTGCCTTCAGGGGCCGTAGGGCAAGTGTATCACCCAGTTTTCCCAGCGTCGCAGCGATTTCCTGGATTGCCTCAATGTCATCGGGAATTCTGGCGCGCTGCAGTGCATCGATGAGACTCGGAACCGATGTTGAACGCCGGAAGAGGGAATCTCCGAGAAGGGATGCGGCAGTGGCCCGAAGAGCCACATCCGGCGAGGAAAGGGCTGATATCAGACACCCGTACATTGAATCCGTGAGTGACCTGTCCGAGGGCTTCCGCTTCACGAGTTCATCCATTCCCTCCAGCGCGGCACGGGCGTCAGAAGGATCTTTTCCCCCGGCGAGCCCCAGCAAGATGCGTGCGGCGGAAACGTCGCCGGTACTGCCGATCGCATGGATGAATTCACCCCTGATGATCCGGTCCGTCGTATCCGCAATCCGGATGAATCCGAGAGCCCGTGCACCGATTATCCGCGAGAGCGTCAATGCGGCTTCACCCTGAAATTCCCCGGGGTAGGTTCCGTTTCTGTTAGCGGCAATGTCCTGGAGCAACGCATAGGTCCCGGCTGAATGTTCAAGAACATCTCCTTTCAGATTGCTTGATCCTAGGCTGCTTATCGCCGTAAGCCCCACATTCTGATTTGAATCCGGTATCATCCTGCCGTAGAGATCCACCAGTTCCGCGTTGGTGTTGAGATCAAAAGTCGACAGCGCTTTTAACGCATTCACCCTTACCCGCCAATCAGGATCATGCCCGGCGAGGTCCATCAGCGGTTTGAGCGAGGTGGCGGAGTCCCCCAGTTTCCCCAACAGCGCCGCGATGTTCATGCGGAACAGCGGATCGGAATGACTACGGGAGGCCACCAGGGTGCGGAGATGGTCGCGCAGTTCTTTCCCACCCCCGATCCTCTGCAATGCATACGCAACCTGCCAGGGCGCCCGGCGACCTTCCCCGAGATACCGGATCAGGAATTGGTCCGCGACGGAGTCCCTGATTCCCCGTATGGCAAACCTTGCAATGCTCATCGTCAGTGCCCTGCGGTGGATACCCGAACCCCCGGTACCATACCTTTCAACCAACTCACGGAGCGCCTGAACATCCCCGAATTTTCCGATCTCTTCAATGCAACAATCCAATGGATTCCTTCCCCCGGTCCTCTCCGAGCTCATCCTCTCAAGGCGGTATTCAAGAAGATCTCCCTGCAGGGATTTTTTCGATGTTTCCGACAGGAAACCAGCCGTCTGACCGACTGCAAAGGCGGCGCTAAGCTCGACCTGATTGTCCCGATCCCCAAACAATTCAACCAGCGGGGGAAGCAATGACGTGTCCTGCAAACTCCCGCACGACAGCGCAGCCCTTGCCCGGATGAGCGGATCGGGATCATGGAAAAAGCTGATGAGCGTATCCGAGCCGGTGGAGCGCTGGTCCTGAAGGCGCAGAATGATCCTGATCTTCTCCTTGCGGGATAATGAGCTTGTCTTGGCTCCATCCGGTTCCACCGCATGAACCAGGAACCCCGGCAGCGCGATCAGGAGTAACCAGACACTATGACGGAATTGATTCTTCACCGGGAGAGACCCTTATACGGGTGGGACAAGATTAAAAAGATTTCTTGCGTTCAACGTCGTCATCCGGCAGATTTCTTCGAACGGCCGGCGTTGGATATCCGCAATTCTGCGGGCGATGTGGACCAGGAAGGATGGTTCATTCCGCTTACCCCGGAAGGGGACGGGAGTGAGGTAAGGCGAGTCGGTTTCGAGAAGGATATGATCAGCCGGAATAGCGGCGACAACACCGGCCATCCGGTTTTCCTTGCCCGGCCTGGTTGAAAATGTCACCGGGCCCGGAATGGAAATATAAAATCCCAGCGAGATGACCCTTTCGGCCAAATCGGTATCACGGGGAAAACAATGGAACACCCCCTTTGTCCCCGCATGAGGAATTCCGCTCCTCCTCCAGCCCCCGGCCTGGCTCGTCGCATGCTCCACGATCCCCACCGTGTCGGCTTCTGCTTCACGGGAATGAATGACGATCGGGAGATCCCGCCGGACAGCCATATCAATCTGAGCGCGGAATACCGTCCGCTGCGTCTCCCGCGGGGAATAGTCATAATGATAATCCAGGCCGATCTCACCGATTCCAACGACCTTGGGATGATGGCTGAGTGCCTCAATCTCCATCAGTCCGCTCTCGGTTGCTTTTGCCGCATCATGCGGGTGCATCCCCACACATGCATAGACCATGGCGTACCTGTCGGCAAGCTCAACAGACATCCTGCTTGTCGCCAGATCCGTCCCGGGCGATATGATCGCCTCGACACCCGCATCGGATGCCCTGGAGATCATTTCGTCAAAGTCGGATCTGTACTCTTCGAAGAAGAGATGGGCATGCGTATCAATCATCATACCGGCTTCACCACATTAGCGGAGAATACCGCGAAGAGATTCCACAACGTAGTCAATATCAGTATCGGAAAGTCCAGGGTAGATCGGCAGCCGGAGGAGGCGGGAGGAGACCATGTCTGTGACGGGAAGATGCCCGCCCGACGTCCGGAGGTTTTTCCGGGCATAGGGAGAAGTATGGAGCGGCACGTAATGAAACGTTGTCTGCACCCCACGCTCGCCCATGGCTTTCATGACCCGGTTCCGCTCCTGTTCATCCCTGAGAAGGATATAAAATATGTGATAATTCGTCTCGCACCACGGCGGGATGACAGGCAAACGCAGATGCTCGCTCAGGGCAAGATCAGCCAGTCCACTGCAGTACCGTTCATGGATTTCCCGCCGGCGGCGTTGAATCCTGTCGAGATGATCGATCTGGCTTTGCAGGACTGCCGCCAGGATATCGGACAGGACATAGCTGCTTCCACGGTCGATCCAGGTATACTTATCGACCTCTCCCCTCAGAAAATTTGCCCGGTTTGTTCCCTTTTCCCGGATAACTTCGGCTGAGCGGACAAGCTGATCGTCGTTCGTGACGAATGCACCCCCCTCTCCGGCGGTATAATTTTTTGTGTCGTGAAAACTAAAGGCACCGCAGTGCCCGATTGATCCGAGAAATTTCCCCTTATACCGCGCATGGACACCCTGCGCGGCATCCTCGACAACAACGAGATTGTGCGCACGGGCGATCCCGAGGATTTCATCCATCTCAGCGGCAACGCCCGCGTAATGAACGGCAATGACCGCCCTGGTCTTTGCTGTCACCCGCCGGGCTACCTCTTCGGGCCGGATCGTAAAAGTCTGATCATTGATGTCGCAAAACACCGGACAACCCCCCGCCCGGAGCACCGCATTCGCCGTCGATACGAACGTGAAGCTCGGAAGGAGGACTTCATCCCCCGCCCGGAGATCGAGAAGTAGCGCGGCGATTTCGAGCGCATGCGAACCGGAGGTCGTCAGGAGGACATGACGGATCGAAAACAGGGTGCTCAGCTTTCGTTCCACCTCCTGGCATACCGGACCGTCCCCGCTGAGTTTCCCGGAAGCAAACACCGGCTTCAGATACTCCAGAACACCGGAATCAATATCGGGTTTATTAAAAGGAATCCTCGCTGCTGCCATTTCACCTGTTCAGGATAAATTCTGATAATAGTCCATGAGCTGCCGGATCATACCGTCCATCGAATGATGACGTTCGACGAATTTCCGTGCCCGCGCCCCATGATCATCCCTCAACTGCCTCGAACCGAGATAGGATGAGATCCTCTCCGCCATCGCCCGGCTGTCGCCTACCGGATAGAAGAGTCCGCTCTTCTGGTCTTCGACCTGATCCAGCGTCCCTCCGGCCGCCGCAGCGACAACAGGCAGCCCCATCGCCATTGCATCGAGGACAACGAGCGAGTAAAGTTCATCCCGGCTCGGAAAGACAAATACGTCAAGAGCCCCCAGAAAACCGATCAGATCCGGCTGATAACCGACGCACCGGACACGGTCTGCGATGCCCGCCTGCCGGATGAAGGCCTGAACCTGCTCGAAATACATTTCGGACTCCGGCTCGAAGGGTGATTCATTCCCCCGGACCCTGCTCTTCCGTGTCGGCTCACCGATAATCAGATACCTCGCCCGCTCCTTGACGGAACTACTGAGACTTTCGTAACTGCGGGCGAAGTCCATAACCCCCTTTCCCGGATCGATCCGTACCATGGTGCCGATTAAAAAATCATCGTCGCCACAACCGAACGACGACCGCAGCTCCTTCCGGCGTCCTGCATCGATCCGGTACCTCTCCAAACTGCGGCCATACGGCAGATAGTGGATCTTCGATGGAGGGACAGGATAGAGCCCCGGCAGCCTTCGGCAAAGTTCATGCGATGAGGTGAAAATACCGTTTATCCGGTTATAAATCAGACGGTGAAACACATCCTTCTTTTTGGGGACACCGAGGTAGATGCTTAAAAACAATTTCCGGCGCTCGTCAAAGGTCAGGGCAAGGGAGGCGGGCCAGATATCCTTGTGGAAATGTGCATGGAGAATATCCGCACCGTGGTCGTCAACCAGTGACCGGAGAAAACGCACGGCACTCAGCGAAACAGCATAGGACCCCGGTAACGTCTGGACGGGAATCTTGTGCTCGGTGAGGTAGGTGTGGACCTTGGAGGATTTGGCACATATCCCCAAGACATCGCATCCCGCGCGCTGCAGTTCGAGCATGACCGTACACGCGTAGACTTCTAATCCCCCCCAGCTGGCCGATGTGCAGAGGTGAATGGTCTTCATCGGTCCTGGGAAGAGGTCTGTCGTAGAATTTCCGTGCCCGTAACCGGGCATCGGTACGGACGACTCCACACCATGAGGCCGGATATCCCCGGTGAATCGAGGATTGACCACTCCATCACGCGGTGGAGATACTGGTGCAGATCAGGTGAGAGCAGAACGGTTCTGAATTTTTCGAGCACGAGTTTTTTTACCCCCCCTTCGTGGACGATCCCGGCGTGGAGATACCCGCCGGACCACCGTGATGCGGCAGTCATTTCATGCATCAAGCAGGCACGCACCGTTTATCATTCCCCGCTCCCCCGCTCATTTGATAATGCTCCCTTCCCCGATATCCCGGTCCAGTACAAGGAGCGTCAATCCCTCGGTTTCATTCGAGGCCGCCAGCAACATACCCTGCGATTCCTGACCCATGAGGGTGGCAGGGGCGAGATTGCTCACCACGATGATCTTCTTCCCGATCAGCTGTTCGGGGGGATAGTGCTGCGCTATCCCGGCGACGATCTGTTTTTCCTCCGAACCGAGGGATATCCTGATTTTCAGTAGCTTCGACGATTTGGGAACCTTTTCGGCGTGGAGGACCTTGGCGACCCTCAGATCAAGCTTTTTAAACTCCTCCAGCGTGATCACAGGTTTTCGTTCCGGTATCGGTTCTTTCGGGCCTGATTCGGTTTGAGGACCGGAGAGAGGCAACTGGTTTCGATGCTTGGCGATCTGCTCATCCTCGATCTTTGTAAAGAGAATCTCGGGTGTGCCGATCCGGTGCCCCGTCGAGAGGCAGAGATTTGCAGCGGTTTTCCACCCGCTGGCAAGCGGGGTTCCCGGAAGGTTGAGCATGGTCCACATCCGTCTTGAGGTGAACGGGAGAACCGGTTCAAACACAATCGCCAGGGTCCGGATAAGCTCGAGACAGTGATAGAGTGCGGTCGCACACTGGGACGGGTTGGTACGGACAGATTTCCACGGCTCGCTGTAGTCAAAGTACTGATTCGCCGATCTTGCAAGATTCATGATCGTGACCGTTCCCTCGCGGAACTGATAACGCTCAAAGCAGGCGGATGCCTTTGCCACCGTGTCGCTCATGGCCTTCCGAATATCGAGATCCGGCTGCGAAAGAGCCGAGCTGCATTGAGGGACCTTCCCTTCAAAATACCTGTAGGTGAACGTCATCGTGCGGTTCACGAAATTGCCGAGGATGTCCGCCAGCTCGTTGTTTGTCCGGGCCTGAAAATCCTTCCATGTGAAATCGGCATCCCGCGATTCGGGCAGATTGAGCGCGAGGGTGTACCGGAGCGCGTCAGCCGGGAATTCCGAAAGAAATTCATCGACGTCGATGCCCCATCCCCTGCTTTTCGAGAATTTCTGACCCTCAAAATTCAGGAACTCGTTGGCGGGTACGTTCGTCGGGAGAAGATAGCGATTTGCATCCGAATTCTCATTCCATGCCATCAGCATCGCAGGAAAGACGATGCAGTGGAACACCACATTGTCCTTGCCGATGAAGGCCACATACTTCGTCGAGGAATCGCACCAGTAGTTCTTCCACTTCTCCCCGTTCCCCGTCATTTCCGACCACTCTTTGGATCCGGAGATATACCCCAGTACAGCATCGAACCAGACATAGAGAACCTTGTGTTCAAAACCCGGCAACGGGACCTGGACACCCCACTGAAGATCCCTGGTGACCGCGCGGTCCTGCAATCCGTCCTTGAACCATCCCCGGCAATACTGGAGGACATTCTCCTTCCACCCGTCGCGCTGATCAGCTTCGCGGACATACTCCTCCAGCGCAGACTGATACCTCCCCAGGGGAAAATACCAGTGCGACGTCTCGCGCAGCACGGGGCGCTCTCCGGATATCTTGCTCCTCGGATCGATCAGCTCCGTCGGATTGAGAAAGGTCCCGCATTGCTCACATTGATCCCCCCGCGCCTCGGTGTTTTTACACACCGGGCAGGTCCCCTCCACATACCGGTCAGGGAGGAACATTTTGGCTTTGAGATCGTACAGCTGCTGGTCTTTCTTCTCCTTCAAAATGCCCGCGGAATGAAATTTCAGGAAAAACTCCTTCGCCGTCGCATGATGAAGGGGAAGGGATGTCCTGGAATAGTTGTCAAAACTCATACCGAACTGTTCGAACGCTTTTTTGTTGAGGGCGTGGTAACGGTCGACGACATGCTGCGGAGTGGTCTTTTCCTGCTCTGCGGTGATGGTGATCGGAACACCGTGCTCGTCCGAACCACAGATGAACAGCACATCCCGCTGCATTGCGCGCTGGTAGCGGACATAGATATCGGCGGGCAAATATGCCCCCGCGAGGTGGCCGAGATGGATTTTTCCGTTCGCATAGGGCAGGGCGGCCGTAACAAGGATCTTCTGCGGATCGTTCTTCACGTTCGTTCGTTGTTCTCGTTAACTTTGGAAATTTACGGCCGGTTGACCGGTGATGCTCTTCGCCAGTGAAAGGGCCAGTGTCAGCAAAATCATTGGAATATACACATTTTTCTCGATAAGGGAAATCGCCCGCTCAATGTCCCTGTCGGCACGCTGATAATCCGCAGCCGGAAACGCGGAGGTGAATTTCTGCAGCGTTTCATCCCCTACCGCTGTTCCCCTCGCTGGATCGTGCCGCACGACCATCGCATCCCTGAGCCACGCCTGCAGGAACCTGAGGAGGTCCACGATGTCATCCCTTCCGGCGTCGCCCGTCATCCGCTCAATGATAGCGGGCAGGTCCGCCCGGCTTTTCTTCACGCACGTCCGGAGGAAATCGAGAACCACGTCGTGCCGCTTCATGTAATCGGACTCCAGAAGCTGAAGGGCCTTCGTATAATCCCCGCGCGACATTCTCGCGATGGTCTCGGCTTCTCGGTCAGGAATTTTCTCACGCTCGGTGAGGCCGCGGCGGATATCCTCGGAGGTGAGGGACTGAAAACGGATCTGCTGGCAGCGCGAGACGAGCGTCGGAAGCAGTTGGTCGGGCTGCGTGGTGGTGAGTATGAGCACTGTCCCCGGCGGCGGTTCCTCGAGGGTCTTCAGGAGGGCGTTTGAGGATTCCGCGCTCATCATCTCGGCATCCAGCACGAGGAAAACCTTTTTTGCACCCTCCGACGGTTTGAACGACACTTCCTTCCGGATTTCCCGTATGCTGTTGATCTTAATCGTCGTCGCCTTCGGTATGAATATTTTATGGTACGGATTGTTCCATTTCATCCCGATCTGTTCGCGAATGGCCGATATATCGTCCTCCGAAAGCTTCGCCGTCGGTGAATCACCCTTATCCTCGTTTTTCCCCACGGGAAGCGGAAAGACGAGATGAATGTCGGGATGCTGATGCCTGTTCACCCTCTCACAGCTCGGACAATCGTCACACGCCTCCCCCGAAACCTTTTCGCAGTTTACAGCCTTGGCGAATTCCATCGCCATCGCGTCCATCCCCGCTCCGGGGGGGCCGCTGAAGAGATATGCGTGCGCAATCCTCCCCTTTTCGAGAATGCTCCGGAGAATATCCTTGGCGCGGTGCTGATTCAGGATTGCATTCCAGCTCATCTCATCCGCCTAAAATGCATGACCGATACCAAAATGAAAAACGCCGCTGCGGAGAGTTTCTGATAAAAACTGTTTCTTGAAAATCGTCTGATGACCGGCCTCGGCTTTCGGGTCGTACGCCCTTATCCCATAATCGATGCGGAATGGTCCGAAGAATGTCTCATACCGGAATCCGATGCCCGAGGCGACCGCGATATCCTTCACCCGGAAATCACTCAGCTCCAGCCAGTTGTTCCCGTAATCGAGGAAATAGACCATCCAGATGTTCTCGAAACGGATGAACCACCATTTGCCCAGATCCCTGAAATGGTTGACACGCATTTCGACGGATCCCTCGAACAGGAAGTTGCCCCCGTACTGAAGATATTGATCCGGCATCGCGCCGAGCTCCCTGGCGCGCCAGCCCCGGAGACTCGTGCTCCCCCCGGAGAAAAAACGCCTGTTCAGCGGGATGCTGACATCCCTCTGCCGGCTTTCCCCGTATTTATCCTGATACCCGCTCTCGAGTTTCAGGGCCAGTATGTTCGACCGGGTCTTGGAAAGATCGTCATACCAGCGGCCAAAAAGGGTGACTTTGTAATACTGCGTGTACGGGGGCTCAAACCGTGATCCCTGCAAAAGTTTTGGAAGCAGACCCGATTCCTCAACGGAAATGCTGTTAAAAAATCCCTCCGTGGGGGAAAAAGGATCATTGGTTTTATCCCTCTGAAGGGAGAGCGTGAGAATCGAGTTGAACTGCGACTTATCTTCCTGCCGGATGATGGTCGGAACCTTCGCAGTATCGGTCAGGAATTCCGGCTGAACCCGCTCGAGCGTCCACTCCATGGTCCCGCTCGTGTAGGTCGCAAACTGCTTGTTCAGTCCGATCTTGTTCCTGGAGATGTAGAGGATGTAGGGCTTCTGTTTGTCAATCCCGAGATCGGCGGAGACATAACCGCTCAGGGAGCGCGTAAACAAATACGGCTGCGTAATCTGCAGCTGATAATCCACCGCCGCGACGACCTCGGGGTCACGGAAATTCTTCCCCCCGAGGAGCTGGCCCAGGGATTGCGTCCTGGCCTGGAGGTTGGTGTTGAATGTCCGGCCATCACCGAAAAAATTTCTGTTCGTGTAACCGACGCCGAGACCGAGATTGAGTTCGCTGTTTTCATTTGAAACGATGAAATCCGGTGAGACCTCGTTACGTATCCTGGGCTTGATGAAGAGGCTGATGGGAATCAGATGCGACGTGCTGTCCGGGTTGACCCCCGTTTCAATCCGGGCGGATTCAAATATGCCAAGACGGTTGAGATTCCGCTCGCTCGACGCCTTTTTTTGCTCGCTGTACAGATCCCCCGGGACAAAATCAAGCTGACGGAGTGCGAGATTCGGAGTGATATCCTCCCTGGGCGGATCGACGGTGACACTGATCGGCCCAAAATTGTACTGGCGGCCGGTGGAAAAATAGAACACGAGAACGACCTTGTTTGTCGAGAGATATTCAAACGCCCCCGAGCTGTCATAGACATAGCGGGCAAACCGGTACCCGTTGTTGATCAGAATATCAAGAACGCGCCTGATCTCCTCGCCGGCCTTTGCCCTCAGGTATGGCGTCCCGGCCGACAACACGGGCTCATGGGAGATTTTTTCCCTCACATCCCTCCGGAGGGAGTCAAATCCCCTGTAGGCAATGCTGTCGATGAAGGACCGGTTGTTTTCCTCGATCGTGTAGGTGATGGTCACGGTGTGCCGTGCCGAATCGGTCGTATATCCCGGTGTGATCTTTGTATGGTAAAACCCGTTATCCATGTAGAGTTCGGAGAGGAGCCGCTCATCATCGGGGAGTTGCTCCGGATGAAAGTATTCCGCCTTTCCTCCAAGCCGGTCACCGGAGATCTTATTGATGAACTGGGAAAAACCGCCGGGTGATTCCTTGGACTTGATGACCTCAAGGAGTGGGCCGCGGTCGAGAAAATGGTTCCCGGCGAACTCGATGTGCCCGATTTCAAATCCGTCCTCCTGGGCGGCAAGCGGAAGGGGTGAACAGAGTCTCAAAAGGAGCATGATCATGATGCATCGCTGGTAGCGGGGCATGCAAACATGATGATCATTATCAGTCCGGATATTACGCACGCAGAAAATTAAAAAACCCAGCCACCATGAGGATGGATGGGTTCGATGAGAAACCTTCACAGCGTGTGGCGGATTAAAAGCAACCGTGGCAGATGTACTCTCGACGGAAATCCACCGTTACACCTTAGTACTCATTTTCATCTTCGTAAAAGAAATCACCATCGGTCGGGTAGTCAGGCCATATTTCTTCCATGTTCTCATAGGGCTCATCCGCATCCTCGAGTTCCTGAAGATTCTCGATCACTTCAGGGGGGGCTCCCGTCCGAATGGCATAATCAATAAGCTCTTCCTTTGTCGCGGGCCAGGGTGCATCATCCAGGTATGATGCCAGCTCCATCGTCCAAATCATAACTGACTCCTTAACAACCTTTCAAACCATAACGAACGCTCATAACGCGAAATTTTGCAACACACCGATCCCGAGGGCGTCTAACGCGAAGCCAACTGTGCCTGATACTCCTGAGGTCTGATATCATCAAAGAAGAAATTCACCGGATTTTCACTCACACCGTTGTGACGGACTTCATAGTGCAGGTGTGGGCCGGTCACAAGTCCGGTCCTGCCGCTGCGGGCAATCAGATCCCCGCGTCTGACATGCTGACCCTCCCGTACGAATACTTTGGAAAGATGGCCGTACAGACTCTGATAACCATAACCGTGATTAATGACAATCATGATACCGTACCCGCTGCTGCTCTGCCCGGCAAGCTCAATGGTTCCATCTCCCGACGCATAGACGGGTGTGCCGACATCATTGACGATGTCGAGCCCCTGATGTACTCTGAATATGCCCAGCAATGGATGCATCCGTAAGCCGAATCCGGTCGGGGAATAATACCCCTCCATCGGTTTAAGCGCCGGCAGCGCCGCGAAAAATCCCTTGTTCAGTTCGGCTTTTTTGACAATCTGCTGGTAGCTCTGTTCCTGAACCGCCATTTGCCCCTTGAGATGCGCCAGGTCCGTTTCCACGGAGTTCAATAACGCGGAAGCGTTATCAGAAAACGTCCCGGAGGTAACGGGCGCAACCGCACCACCAACACCGGCGACTTTCGTATCTTTATCAAGCTCAGGCAGATCCACCATGAGGCGCAACACATCACCCTCTTTGTAGACCGTGTCCAGGTTGGTCTGCAACTGGTGCACTTCATTGGTGAGTGTCGACAGTTGCTGCTGAAGCATCTGATTCTCCTTCACGAGCGAACTCATCTTATCGTGCTCGATCCCGAGCATGTCGTTCGTGAAGTGGTTGATGAGAAGAAGAACACCCACCACAGCCGCCAGGGAAAGAACCACGCTTCCGACCATCCGCAACCGGTACCACTTCACCTGATGCACCTGAAGCTTTTCGTCGTAATAGAAATATCTTTTATTTTTACCCTTTTTACTCATTCTGCTTTTTCTTCGCCGGTACGGTTCTCAAACTTAAGAATCTTCAAAATTTGGCCATATTTTGAATATTTTTATTTTGTCGAAAATTAAAGAATATTTTAATGTTTGTCAAGGATTTTTTTTAAAAATGTGATATTTATTCGAAATCATGTTCGAAGTAATCAATGGCACGTTCACCAATATGCCTGCTTTTCTCGGTAATTACCGCCTCAAGCCGCTTTGTGAACTCCTTCGCAGCATCATAACCGTAATGTTTCAGCAGATAATTGAGGGATATCACCTCACAGATCACAGTGACGTTTTTTCCGGGGAAAATGGGCAATTCGACACGCGGCAGCCTGACGTCCAGTATCGTCATCGCCTCGTCATCCAGCCCGGTACGGGTATATTCCTCATCCGGCCGCCATTCCATCAGTTCAACAACGAGCTCCACCCTCTTCTGGAACCGGATGGCACGGATCCCGAACATGCTCCTGATGTCGATCAGGCCAAGCCCCCTGATTTCCATGAAGTGCTTGACGAGATCAGTCCCAGAACCCATCAGGATTCCCTCCCCCTTACGGGTGATCATGACAACGTCGTCCGCCACAAGGCGATGACCCCGCTCAACCAGATCGAGCGCAATTTCGCTTTTCCCGATCCCCGACCTTCCGATCAGCAAGACCCCGATGCCGTAGACATCCACGAAGGATCCATGAACGACCGTCTGGGGGGAGAACTGGTCATCCAGGAAATCGCTCAGGAAATAGGTGAATTTCGTGGTCTCGAAGGCTGACTGAAGGACGGGAATCTGCCGTTCGACAGCACGTTTCAGAAAATACTCATCGACCTGATTATTGTTCGCAATGATGATGCAGGGAATATCAAACTGGAAAATATTATCGACCGCCGTCTGCCGCTGCCGGGGATCGAGCTGTTCAAGATAACGGATTTCCGTATTCCCGAAAATCTGGACACGATCGTATCTGAACAGCTGCACGTATCCGGCCAGTGCGAGCCCCGGTCGATGCAGGTTCTTGTCGTTGATTTCCTTGTGCAGCCCCACATCCCCCGTCAACGACTTCAGCTGGAGACGTTCCTTGTTCGATTCCAGCAAAAATCCTATGGAAATGCTTTTCTTCTGCGTGCTCTTCGCCTGACCGGGGGTCATTCTTCCTCCTCGACCGGTGGAAGAATTTCCTCCTTCGCAGACCTGAGGGCCTTTTTATTTTTCATCCTGATTTTCGATTTGTACTTTGACAGCTGCCGTTCGAGCTTTTCGACGGCCAGACCGATGGATTTGTGGAAATCGTCGGAATGCTCACGCGCACTCAGGACAGTACCGTAAACATGCAGATTGATCTCGGCGGTCTTCACACTCGCCATACTCCGTTCATAACTCAGAATGACATCCCCGCGTACGATTCCGTCATAAAACTTGTCGAGTTTTCTCACTTCTTCGATTGCATGATCACGGACGTCTTTATGCGCTCGGAACTTTCTTGCGGTAAAATGGATATCCATGGGATTTCTCCTAGGTTATGGTGGTTCATGCTCTCGGATGAGCTTGTTTATAAATACGTTTGAGCCGTTCAACGGTTACATGCGTGTAGACCTGCGTCGTCGTCAGGCTTTCGTGGCCCAGAAGCTCCTTGACAGCCCGCACATCAGCCCCCCGGTTCAGAAGATGCGTGGCAAAGGTGTGCCGGAGCACATGGGGTCCGTGCTTTTTCATTTCCGAGACGGACGTGATGTATTTCTGAACGATCCTGTATACCCCCTTCGCATCCAGCGGCTGCGCCCTCGAGGAGAGGAACACATGCTGCTCCTCCCTTCCGGCACCCCCTTCCGCCAGTATACTCTCCCGCTGGGGGAGATACCTCTGCACCGCTTCCTTTGCCTTTTTCCCCAACGGAAGGATTCTCTCCTTGGAGCCTTTTCCGAGGACCTTCACCGTGTTCTCGGCCAACCGGACATCCCGCAACCGCAGCTGGAGAAGCTCGTTGAGACGGATGCCGGTGCTGTACAACATCTCCAGAACTGCACGGTCACGAACACCCCTGAAGGTATTCTCCGCGGGAAGGTTCATCATCGTCTCGACGGAGCGCTCATCCAGATACACCGGGAGACGCTTCGGGAGCTTGGGTGTCACCACATTCGTCGCGGGATTTGATTTCAGAATACCCTCGCGCATACAATACTTCAGGAAGGACCTGAGCGATGCGAGCTTTCTCGCCGTCGTCCTCCGTTGGACACCACGGTCAAGCAGATGGCCAAGATACGACCGAATCACATGCTGGTCGATTTCCTTGAATTTCGACGACACCCGGTCCTGACCGAGAAACGCCATAAATTCCATGAGATCGACGTGATACGCCGCGAGCGTGTGCTGCGAATAGTTCCGCTCCTTCTCGAGGTATTCAAGAAATTTTTGGATGTGGTTCTTCATGTCCGTCTTCAGCCGGCCATTGCCACCGATGGCGGATCCATCATGATCTCCGCCTTGCACGCCGGGCATTTGTAGTATTCCCCCCGCTTCTGGCTTGATTTGACGACCATGTACGGGGATCCGCAGGTATCGCACTTCCGGTCAACCGGTTTGTCCCATGAGGCAAAATCGCAGTCCGGATAGCGTGAACAGCCGTAAAACGTCCGCTTCCTTTTCGTCTTTCGTTCGATGACATCCCCCTCCTTGCATTTCGGGCATTTCATGCCTGTCGATATCGGTTTGGTATTCTTGCAGGCCGGATAATTGGAACATCCGAGGAATGTCCCGAATTTGCTCGAGCGAACAAGCATCTCCCCGCCGCACAATTCGCACTTCAACCCCGAAAGATGCTGATGCTTCTCCTGGTCCTCAGGGAGGGGTTTGGTGTTCTTACACGCCGGATACCCGCTGCAGGCCATGAACCGCCCGTTCCTTCCCCATTTGATCAGCATCGGCTTGCCGCATACATCGCAGACCTCGTCCGTCTCGATCTGCATCGATTTTTTTATCGAGGAGGTCTTCTTCGAGACCTTCTCCAGTGATTCGTGGAACGGGATGTAGAAATCATCGAGGACCTTCTTGTATTCGTTTTTTCCCGAGGCGATGGTGTCAAGCTCCTCCTCCATCTTTGCAGTAAAGCGGACGTTGAAGATGTGCGGGAAGTGCGTCGAGAGAACCTTGCTGACCTCCTCGCCGAGATCAAGTGCATACAGCTTGCGGTCCCGCTGCTCGACATATTTCCGGTCGATGATCGTTCCGACAATCGAGGCATAGGTGCTCGGCCTGCCGATACCGAGCGCTTCAAGCGTTTTCACGAGACTGCTTTCGGAGTACCGCGGGGGCGGGGATGTCTCGTGCCGGTGCGGGATGACCGTAAGAGTACGGACACTCTGCCCTTCCGCGAGCGATTCCGGCAGTTTTTCATCCTCCACCTCGGGATCCTCCGCCTCACCCACCGCTTCTTTGTCTGCGGCATCATCATAGACCTGGAGAAATCCGCGGAAGGTGTAGCGCGAGGATGTCGCCTTGAACTTGTACGGGCCACCCTCGACAATCACCGTCGTGGTTTCCAGCGTCGCGGCCTCCATCTGACAGGCCACAAACCTGTTCCAGATGAGTTCATACAACCGCAGGAGATCCTTGTCAAGATACTTTTTCACCGCGGAGGGCGCGTATTTCACCGAGGTGGGGCGAATGGCCTCGTGGGCGTCCTGCGAGGTCTTCCTCTTCTTGTACACGACGGGTTTTGGGGGGAGATATTCCTTCCCGTAGTTCGACATGATGTATTCCCGGACTGATGCGACAGCATCGTCGGCAAGCCTTGTCGAATCCGTACGCATATAGGTGATCAGCCCGACCAATCCGTCCGGTCCGAGATTCACCCCCTCATAGAGCTTCTGCGCGAGCTTCATCGTCCGGGAGGCCGACAGATAGAGTTTCCGCGAAGCCTCCTGCTGCAGCGTGCTGGTGATGAACGGAGGAAGCGGATTCCGCTTTGACTCGCGCCGCTGCACGGATGCTATCGCGAAGGACTGCTGCCGGATATCGGCGATAAGCCGCTGCGCCTCGTCGGAGGATGGGATGTACATTGTCCGGTCGCGGGTCCCCTTGTGCTCGATTTCCGCCAGATTCTCCTTCGACGGCACAATAAGGTCTTTTTCACCGATCCTGAAGAGCTTCGCAAAAAAAGGATCAGCCGCGTGGGGCTTGAATTCCGCAATGATCGACCAGTATTCTGTCGGGTGGAAGGACCGGATCTCATGTTCCCGTTCGCAGATGAGCCTGAGGGCGACCGACTGAACACGGCCTGCGGAAAGACCGTAGAAAAACGTCTTCCAGACAAACGGGCTCACCTTGTAGCCGACGATGCGATCCATGATTCTTCTCGCACGCTGGCTGGCGACAAGATTCTCGTCGATCGACGAGGGATGCTGCATCGCCTCCTTGATTCCCCGTTCGGTGATTTCGTTGAACAGCACCCGGTAGATACGGTCGTTGTCGCTGCTGATTTCCTCCGCGATGTCTGCGGCAATCGCCTCTCCCTCGCGGTCGGGATCGGTAGCAAGGTAGATATTTGCTGCACCCTGTGCGGCCCGGCGGAGGTTTCTGATCACCTCCTCCTTCCCCTCAATCGTTTCGAACGTCGGCTGGTATCCGTTTTCCACATCCACCCCGAGTTTGCTTTTGGGCAGATTTTTGATATGCCCGACGGATGCCTCGACAATGAAGTTTTTCCCGAGGTATTTACTGATCGTTTTCGCTTTCGCTGGTGATTCCACGATCAGCAGCGATTGCCGTTCCTTCGTGTCGGCGTGTTTGGCCATACTAGTCATATCCTTTCAGATACAGGTCTTCTTTTCGTGTCATGCGATGACGGGTCGACGGCGTGTGATCGTCGTAACCGAGGAGGTGCAGGGTTCCATGGATGACGAGGCGGTATATTTCACCCCTAAAGGTGACGCTGAACTCTTTCGCCTGGCGCCGGGCCTGGTCGAGATTTACGTAAATTTCTCCTTCGAGGAGACGGGCACGCGGGGACGAAAGCGGAAAGCTCAGAACATCCGTCGGGAAATCGTGCTTGAGATATGTCGCGTTGAGGATCCGCATCCGCCGGTCATCAATAAAGACGATACCCAGATCGGCATGATGACGACGTTCCTTCCACAATACACGCCGGATGATCTCCTGAATCACTTTCCGGCGCCGGCGGTAGCGGGGGTGTGCATTCGCGACATCAATCATCATCATCGTCTATTTTTTTTCGCGCTCTTTTTCAGTTCAGGAAGTATCGTCTCTGAAAGCGACAACGCGATGCCGGAGAGCATAACCTCCGGGCCCAACTGGGTAAAATCTCCGGACAGGATCGCCCGGTCGACATTGGCGTAGAGTGAGCAACCGCCCTCGCGTTCAATAATGATTCCGGAAATCTTCCCGTCGTTTTCCCCCACAAATGTCACCTCGTTCAGCATCTCGCTGATCACATAACCGGTGCAAAAATGGAGCTGGAGATGCGCGCTTGGTGTATAGACGGAAACGAGATTTCCCGGACGTTTTCCGATAGGGATCTGCGGATAAATTTCAAGGGTCAGAGGCCGCTGGTGTATTCCTTTCCCCAGTTCGAACCGGTAATTATTCCCTTTGTGCTTCGGGGAAACCCCAAGCACCTTTCCTAATTTCTGTATGTCTTTGTGCGTAAATGTGAACGCCATTTTCATCCTAATCCGGCGTGTCCATGGAGAATAAAAAACCCGACTATCCCCGCACGGCGGGAACATTCGGGATGTTGACCTATTTCCGGGACTTCCTTCTTATGATACCACCACTACGTTTTGGGCTTGTAATCCCTTTTTGCCTTCTGCGATGTCAAACTGGACCGTCATCCCCTCCTTGAGGGTCTTAAACTCGTTTTCTGATTTGATGGATGAATAGTGTACAAAAATATCGGCCGTTCCATCTTCCGGGATAATAAAACCAAACCCCTTCTTCCCGTCGAACCATTTCACTTTCCCTGTTGGCATATTTCCCTCAACCTCTGCATGATGATTGAACCATCACCCGGTAGAAAACGAATCCCGCTCCGGTCCTCCAAGTGACAGAAAAAATATGTAATTAAAATCGCTCTACGAGCAAATATAATACTCCGCCAATATCAATGTCAAGTGTCCGGCATGTCCTGACCTGTACGCCGGATCAGAGTTTGAGCTCCATCCCTTCGGCGGCTGCAACACACTCAAAATGATATTTTCGCGTGCGAATCTCGTTTTTACACTTTTTCAGGATGTCGTCAACCTTGTCGTCGCCGTGACTCGGATCGTGATGGAAGAGAACGAGCTGGCGGACTTTTCCCTCCGCTGCAACACTCAGGGTGAAGAGATAATGCGAATGCCCCCAGCCGACGCGATCCACATACTCCTCCGGGGTGTAGGTTGCGTCGTGGATCAGGATATCAGCGTTCTTCACAAAATCAAACACCCGCTGGTTCGGATCCCCTGTCGACCGGAGAAACCGGTCGACGATCTGTTTTTCAACGTTCCGGAGCGACTGCGCCACACGCCTGTCAAAAGGCTCGTTATCACTGATATAAACGAGCGTTTTCCCCTTGTAGGAGATCCGGTAGCCGATGGCAAAGGTCGGATGGTTCAGATAGATCGTCGATACCCGGGCATCGAAGACGGAAAACTCTTCCTCCTCCACCTTCCGGAATTTCAGCGTGGCTTTCAGTTCGTTCAGCTGAATGGGAAAATAGACCTTGTTCATCTGATCGGCGATCATTTTCTGTAGCGACACCCGATCCGACTCGCCGCCGATGATCGTGAGCTCGTTTCCTGAAATAAACGCCGGCTTGAAGAACGGAAATCCCTGGATATGGTCCCAATGCGGGTGCGAAATGAGGATGTACCCCTTGATCGACTTCCCCGGCTCCATCAGCTTCTCACCCAGGTTCCTGATGCCGGTCCCGGCGTCGAGGACGATCAGTTCATCATTGTTGAGGCGGATTTCCACGCAGGGTGTGTTGCCGCCGTACCTGACGGTGTGCTTTCCCGGCGTCGAGATCGATCCGCGGGTTCCCCAAAATTTTAAACGCATAGACGGATCCTACAAAAGTTGTTGCCGATATTCACGCGCGTACTCCATGTACCAGCGCGACGATTGCTCGATCATTGACCGTTCATCGGGCGTGAGTTCGCGGACGATACGGGCCGGAACACCGGCGAGCAGCACTCCCTCCGGGAATTTTGCCCGCATCCGCACCATGGCTCCCGCCGCAACGAGAGTATAGGAATTAATTTCAGCATTATCAAGAATAATGGCCCCCATCCCGATCAGACACATCCGGCCGAGCGTGCACCCGTGGAGAATCGCCCCGTGCCCGACGGTGACATCATCACCGATCGTGAGTGAACCGGTTTCATGCGTCACATGGAGCACGCATCCGTCCTGGATATTGGTCCGCTCCCCGATCCGGACGCTGTTCACATCCCCCCTGACGACAGAGTTGAACCAGACGCTCGAATCCTTGCCGATCGCCACATCCCCGACGACATGCGTCCCGGGTGCGATGAACACCGATGGGTGAATTTCGGGCGCCTTCCCCTGATACCTCATGATCACTGCTCTTTTCCCTCCGAATATTTCGGCGGAAGCCAGCCGGGCCTCTTCCATTTCATCAGCTCAACCCGGACAGAACCGATCAGGACCTTCAACTGCGCAATAACCGGTACATGGGCCGCATCGTTGCTGAACCATCCCTCAAACTCTCCCTGAAAACCGAATACACCGATAAAACCCGCCTCTCCCTTGAAATGAATCAGGTCAACCGGATACTCAATCGCATCGATGGATTCATGCTCCGGCTGGGGTAAAATATCTATCGTCGTGTATCCGCTTTTTTCACTGACATAACTCGGGATATGATAATGCGCACCGGGAACCATCAGCGCCCGCGCAACGTAGAGAAGAGAAAGCCCATCCTGGTAGAACGTATCAATACCCACCGTATCATGATGCAGGGGCGAAGCGCCCTTCCAGATACCATGTTCTATCACAAGACGGTGGGCGGGGTAATCGAACTCGTAGCTGGCCATGCTCCATCGATTTCCCTTCTTCGTCCTGCTGAAAAACCACTTGGAGTACATCCGATCTGTGATGTGATCCTCGTAGACCGTATGCACATTGACGAACGGAACCCCCCGGTAGGAATCGATAAATCCATGGACGACAAAATACGACCCCTGATTGCTGACCACCTTGCTGGAGATGATAAAATGGAGCTGACCGATGTTGAAACCCCCGTAGGAGACATTATAATAGAGTTCCTCACCCACCTGCATCATCGAGTCAACCGATGCGGCATTCAGACTGAGGGGCGATGGAAGGTGTTCCGGCTGAGCGTGGAGGACAAACCAACAGAGGAAGAAAGCCCCTCCGAACCCCAGATACCTGATCCTACAGAGGATAAATGTCAAAGGTCGTACTGTTCCCCTCTCAGAGCGACGTACGGTTAATGCAGCCGTGCTATTTTTTCAGCCTCTGGAAATAACGTGATGGCTTTCTGGAACTGGTTGTCCTCGGGCCTCATGACACTAAACCAACCCTCATTCCCCCAGACAGAGCGGGCAATCTGAGCCTTGAGACGGATTTTGATGTAGACGGCATCCTTTTTGTACTGCTCATCGTTCATGGGCACATCCCGTTTCTTGGCAATCTCGAGGAAGGATCCCATCATCTCATCCGAAATGGTGAATTCGGTCAGGAACTTCTTCATGTCCTTTTCATAATTTTCCCGGAGAAGTTTGCCGTTTGTCTCAAGATAGTCGGATGTGTACTCCTGGAAGATATTCTTCGAGAGCAATCGACGGCTGTATCCCGTCAGCGTGTCGCTCTTGATGATATAATCCGGTGTGATTCCACCGCCGCCGAACACTTTCCGGCCCCCGGAGGTCTTGTAGATCGGCCGCGCGGTATCCCGCTCTTCGTTATGCTCAATATTTTCCCCCTCGGTCTCGTTCTTGTTGAAGGCTTCGCTCTCGTATTCCTCGATGTCCTTTCCGTACGGCCGCTGGATCAGCCGGCCGGAAGGGGTGTAGTAACGAGCGATCGTCAGCCGGAATGCGGATTTGTCCGGCAGATCAAACTGACGCTGGACCAGCCCCTTGCCGAAGGTGGTTTCACCGACGATCAGTCCCCGGTCCCAATCCTGGATCGCACCAGACACGATTTCACTGGCGGAGGCGGAACCGTGGTTGACAAGAACAATCAGGGAGACATCCGTAAATTCTCCGCCGGCGCTGGTGTAATCCTCGTTGAACTCGGGATACCGTCCCTTGGTATAGACAATCTTTCGCCCCTTGGGGAGAAGTTCGTCCGCGATTTTGTACGCCTGCTCAAGGTATCCCCCGGGGTTATTGCGGAGATCGAGAACAAGCTTCTTCATCCCCTGCGCGCGCAATTTCGTCAGCGCCGTCACAAACTCATCATGCGTCGTCTGGGAGAACCGGTTGAGACTCACGTAACCGATATCGCTGCTGACCATGTAGGCGACATCAAGACTGTAGAGGGGGATCTTGTCCCGTGTGATGTCGAAATCGATCAGGCTCGGCTCACCGGGGCGGAAAACACCGACCCGCACGTGCGTACCCTTAGGACCCCGGAGTTTTTTCGGTACATCGTCCCGCTTGATGCCGATACAGGTCGTATCGTTGATCTTCACAATTCGGTCACCGGCAAGAATCCCCAGGGCCTCACTCGGCCCCCCGGCTACCGGCGTCACGACAATGATCGTGTCATGGATGACGTCATACTCGACACCGATACCCTCAAAACTACCCTGAAAATCCTCCGTGATTTTCTGAAGCTGCGAGGCAGGGATGTACACCGAGTGGGGGTCAAGGGTGGACAACATCCCGTTGACCGCGCTTTCCACAAGTTTTTGGGTGTCAACCTCGTCAACATAGTATTTTTCGGTCAGGCTCAGAACATCTTTAAATTTGTTCAACTGTTCAAAGATATTATCGCCGGAGATCACGCTGTTGAGCTGCATACCGAGCATCAGGGCAACAGCCACCAGAATGAGCACGGTGCCAATCGAAAATCTTCTCTTCATATAGTCCTTCAGTGATGTCATACGCTGTATAAAAGTATATCCAAAAATGAAAAGAAAGTCAAATACGGGTCCCGAAGGTCACCGGACGGGCTTCCATTGACGCGAAAACGAGCGCTTGAACAACATCGCCCAGATCCCGTTCATGAACCAGAGAACGAGAATACGAAAATATCCGAATCGACGGTACCTGCGGGGGGATTCATAGACGTGCAGATCCCGGAGATAGGCGATCCTCCCGATCCGGCGCAACCGGACAAACATCTCATAATCCTCCCCGGCTGCGAGAATTTCATTGTATCCGCCAACCCGTTCGAACACCTCGCGCCGCATAATATGGCACTCACCACGCCCCATTCCGATACCGAGCACATTCAGCAGGTAGAAGTACTTGTTGAATATTGTGTGAAAAAATTTGTCGGCAAACCGCTCCTCATGGGGATAAATCAGCACATTGCACGTCACGGCCACCACGTGATCATTCTCTATTGTGGCGATCACATGCCGGAAGAATGCATCGGTATCCGGCAACCGTACATCAGCGTTGAGGAAGACCAGAACCTCCCCCCGTGCGGATTTTGCGCCGTGGTTGCGGCCGATCGATATGTTTTCGGGCGCTCCGGGGAATCTTTCAACAACGACGTCAGCCCCCGTTCGGGCCAGACAGACGGTCTTGTCGCTGCTTCCACCGTCACTGACGATGACCTCCACACAAAAATCACGGCGCATACGGTCCGTGAACTGGGCAAGCGTTTCGGATATCAGACCTTCTTCCTGAAGGGTAGGGATGATAATGCTGAACCGCGGGAATGTCTTCAAACGACCTCTTGTGTCAAATCAAACGTGCAGGAACGCTTCCTCGTCCTCTGCGTGGATTCTCTTACCCGCCGCCACAACCCCCGGGCGGCGTGCAGTAGGGTCCGCCACAGCCCCGGCAGGCGGTCCCCACAAATGTGAATTCCACCGGCTGCGCGGCCAGATACCCTATCTTGTTGTACACAAGCAACGAGGCCTCCACCACAAAGACCTCCGGATCGGAGCAGATGACGTGATAATTGCACACCCGCTTGAGCGTTGCAAAGGTGTAATCCATCTCACTGGGAAGATAGATGCTGTCATGACTCTTCAAATCCCAGTAGAGGTTGATCGAGAACTTTTGCCCCGGGACAAGAAGCATCTTTCCGTTCTGAATCAGAGAAGGATTCGTCAGATTCGATTCATTGATGTACAACGTCGTGTACCGCTGCGCCTTGCGCTTCCACCATATCCTCACCGCCCCCTTGATCTGGACGCTGTCGTAAAAAACATCGGAGTAATTATTTTCCGCCTCGAGAATGAGATGGACTTTCTGAGATCCGGGAGGCGCAACCCGGATGCTCATCTGTTCGGCCAGGGTGACCGTCAGGGTCATCGGATCCTTGGGGAACTGGTGGACCGGGAGGGATTCCTCGCACGCCCAGTGCGGAAGAACAATGGCGAAAACCGTAACGAACGGCAGAAATCTGCCGACGAGAGGAATGCTACATTTCATACCGTACTCCCACCGAAACCCGCCGCGGGTCATAGTATGCCGAGGGATCTCCGAGCTGACCGCCGATCCGCCCGTTTGCATCCGCCCACCGAGCATTCATCGTGTTGAAAAAATTCCTGATATCGGCGTAAAACGCCAGGCTGATCATATCACTGATTTTGAACTTCTTCGTAAACTTCACGTTCAATGTGTTGTTCGAGGGCAATCGGGCATTGTTCGGAATGAACCCCCGCGTCGTGTCCAGCGCCGTATACCCGTCCTTTGTCGGGAAATATGTGTACGGCCGTCCGGAATTGTACGACCAGAGGGCGTTCATGGATATCTCCCACGGTAAAACGGCATCCACGGACACCTTCAGCGTATGGAGCTGATCCCAGCTCAGCGGATACGGCTGGTTGACCAGCGGGAAGCCCCACTGCTGGAGATTGATGTTCTGGTTGACATAATCACTCACACCTTCGGTCCGCATCAGTGAGTACGCGACGGAGTACGAGAACCTCTCTTCACGCTGGCGCGAGAGGACAAATTCGAGCCCTTCGGCATCGGCGAAGGCGTTGTTGACGTATTCGGCGTAGCCGTAATCCCCCGCCACACGCGATTCCGACGGGAGAAGCGTCTTCGAATCGATCTGATCAATGAAATCCTTTTTGAAATACGTGAGGCTGAGGAGCGTCTTCTCATCCAGGCCGTACTTGACCCCGACCTCCCAGGCGTGCGTCCGCTCGGGTTTCAGATCGGGATTCCCCACCAGTACGCTCACACCGTTCCGGAGCTGCTGGGGATTTGTCCCCGAATAAAGGTAATCGAACAGGGGAAACTGAAAATAATGGCCGTAGTTCATCACGAGCACCATGTTCCAGAGAAGCGGGAACGACAGACCCATCCGCGGGCTCAGCTGCTGTTTCAGGGAAGCCGGGACAAAACTCATCACCTGTGAACTGTACTGGCCCGATGCGCTGTCCGGCGTGACATATTCAACGACAGGACGCTCGCTCCGCGGATCCAGAAAATCCCAGCGGAATCCGAGGTTCACGACCGCACCGTCGGCCTCGACTTCCAGTTTATCCTGAAGATAGACGCTCCCGCTCCGGGGAAGGTAATGATACGTCGAACTGTAATTCAACAGCGGCTGGTCGGGGAGAACCTTCCCGAAATAGGTTGTCTGGGGATCGTACTTGACCACATCAGAAAAGATGTTGTACTGATTGAATTCAAAACCGAATTTCAGGATGTTCCTGGGATTCGGCTGGATCACCAGGTCCCCCTTTGCGGTATAAATATTCTGCCTCGTATCCGACCAGTAGGCGAGGTCGCCCTGGGTGACGTATTCCAGGAAAAAATCGTACTGGTACGGGGTTAAGGGCATCATGTTCTTCGGCGTATCACCGATGCGGGAACGCAGGTAATACTCGCTCAACGTCAGCGAATAATGCACAATGTCGGAGACCGTGTGGGAAAAGATGACCGAACTCCTGTCGGATATCTGACTCCTCGGAGGTAATCCGTTCAGATTAAACCGCCAGCTGTACTGGTAATCGCGCCAGTCGTGCACCGAATAGATGCTCTGGGCGGTGAGACGAATGCGGCCGTTGAGCGCGAAATCGATCTTCCCCAGGCCGCTCAGCTGTGTCGAGATGGGGGAGTTAAAAAATTTATCCATGTCCTGCCACCACCGCGTGTCGCTCAGCTGCAGGGTGTTTGCGGTGAAATAATGAACACGTTCCTTGACAATGGGACCGGAGAGGGTCAGTTCCGATTCGGTCAGATGATCCGTCTGCTGATCCCACGATCCGGCCACCCAGTCGTCTTTTTCGAGCCGCATCACGGCCGTATTGTTGTCACCGCCCCGGCGGGTGACGATATTGATGACCCCCGAAAGGGCATTCCCGTATTCAGCCTCAAATCCACCAGACTCGATGGAGAATTCCGTAATGGAACTTTTCGGCAGAGGTGTTCCGAGCCCGCCCCCCACCACATCCTGCATCGGTAATCCATCGACCATGTACACCACCTCGCTTGTCTTGCCACCCCTGACATTCCCCTCCGCAGTGACACTCGGGAACAGCGTGATGATGTCCTGCACATTGCGGATGGGGAGATGGTCGACCTGGTTGGAATTAATGGAAAAATTTGTGCTCGTGACGTCCTTCTCGATCAGCGGCCTTTGGGCGGTCACCTCCATTTCACTCATCTGGACCGCGGTCTGGACAAGTTCAATGGATATTTTCGTCCTGAGATCTGCGTGGATCACCACCCCGCGGTAGAGAAGCGTCTGGTACCCGATGTTGGAAAAACGGATGTCGTAGTTTCCCGCAGGAAGATTGTTGATCTGAAAATACCCGTTGTTGTCGGTCGACGACCCCTGCGATGTCCCGACAATCGTCACCGATACCCCGACGAGGGGCTCTTTATTGTCCTTATCGACGACCCTCCCCTCGAGGATACCCACCGTACCGGCGTAGGTCTGGGCCGCAAGAGCCAGGAACAGACAGACAAACAGGACCAACCGCATTGTTACTCTTCAGGTTTCATTTGTGGGAAAAAGATGACATCGCGTATGGAATCCTGGTTTGTCAGCAGCATTGCCAGGCGGTCGATACCAACACCGAGTCCGGCCGTGGGAGGCATACCATACTCGAGCGCACGTAAAAAATCCTCATCAAGCACCTGGGCTTCTTCATCACCCCGTGCCCGCAATTTCATCTGTTCCTCGAACCGCTGACGCTGGTCGAGGGGATCGTTGAGTTCACTGAAGGCATTGCATAATTCCTTGCCGTTGGCGATCACTTCAAAGCGCTCAACCAGGCCGGGTTCACTCCGGTGCTGTTTGGCCAGGGGCGACATATCCACAGGATAATCGAGGATGAATGTCGGATTCTGCAGGCGGGGTTCCACGCATTCACTGAAAATTTCATCGATGATCGCCCCGCTGCCCGCACCGGGTTCAACGTCGATCTGAAGCTTCTTCGCAGCGCTTCTCAGCTCCTGCTCGGATGTTCCCCGCAGCTGAAGGCCTGTGAATTCAGCGATCGCATCGAACATCGTCAGCCGTTTCCAGGGGGGAGAAAAGTCGATCACGCCCGCGCCGCCCGTGATCTTCAGTGTTCCGGCAACCTCCGACGCCACAGCGGTGAGGAGCTCTTCGACAAGATCCATCATCCAGAGATAATCCTGATAGGCGACGTACAATTCCAGCATCGTAAATTCGGGATTGTGGGTCTTATCCATCCCTTCATTCCGGAAATCCTTCGCGAATTCATAGACACCATCGAACCCCCCCACGATCAACCGTTTGAGATACAACTCATCGGCAATGCGCAGATACAGATCGGTGTCGAGAGCGTTGTGATGGGTAATGAACGGCCGGGCGGAAGCACCGCCGTAGATCGGCTGAAGGATGGGCGTTTCTACCTCAAGATAACCACGCGAGTCAAAGAACTTCCTCATGGAGGATATGATCTGCGCCCGCTTGAGGAAAACCTCCTTGATGCCGGAGTTTACCGCCAGATCAACATACCGCTGCCGGTACCGGAGCTCTTTATCCGCGAACGGATCGTAGACGGTTTTATTCCCGTTCTCATCCAGCTTCTCCTTCACAATCGGAAGCGGGCGGAGCGACTTCGTCAACAGCTCATACTGCGTCGTGTGGACGGAAATTTCACCCATTTTTGTCCGGAAGAGAAAGCCCTCCACCCCGATGATGTCGCCGATGTCGAGAAGTTTGAACGCGTCATATCGCCCGCCCAGATCGTCGCGTCGCAGATAGACCTGAATCCTCCCCCTGGAATCCTGGATGTGGCAGAACGTTGCCTTCCCCATCCGCCTGATCGACATGATCCTGCCTGCGATGCGGACTGTTTTCCTCGGCGCATGGTCATCGAACGACGCGATGCTGTCGGAAGAATAGTCTGTGCGGTCGAATTTATAGGGATAGGGATTAATGGAAAGCCGGCGGAGCTGTTCCAGCTCTTCCCGCCGACGCAGCATCAACTCGTTTAACTCTTCATGATAACTTTTTTCGACCGGTGTCGGGTGTTTATCGTCAACTGGTGCCAAGGTTTTCCGGGGTATCGTAACGTGAATTGAGAATGTCATGGAGTATACCAAAATCGCCAAAAAGAAGCAAGAATTTCATGCCTGCCCCGCCGCGGGCGTCACCGGATCAGGAGCATTTTTCTTGATTCCCGGAAGGTTCCGGCCCGCAGGAGGCAGATGTACACTCCGCTTGCCCGCCGAGATGCATCCCATGAGACATGATACGACCCCGCCTGCTGTTGCCCGTCAACGAGCGTGGCGATTTTTTCTCCGAGGAGGTTATAGATTTCAAGCCTGACGAATTCCCGCATCGGAACTGCATACTCAATTTCCGTCGATGGATTGAAAGGGTTCGGGTAATTTTGTCCGAGTGAAAACCGTTCGGGAAGCCGCCGATCCGGTGATACGGACAACCTCAGCGCGGTTGCCGTCTGCTGCAGGCTGCGGTAAATTCCCCCGCGATAGGTCCCCGCGTACGAGAATCCCGCCTGTGACTGAAACAGCGTGAGAACAAACTGCTGCGTCAGGCCAATGTTGGTTGTCGGTATCCAGGAATATCCATCGTCCGATGAAAGAAAGACGCCATGATAGGTTCCCGCGTAGACAAGCGCCGAATCAGCATTCTCGAGCGCATAACAGTAACTGTCGTCAACGTACCGGTATTGCCAGCTTCCACCCATATCCGTGGAAACAAAGATTCCCCCGTAAACGCCGACCATGAGCTTCCCCGACGGGGTCGTTTCGACGGTCTGAATGTCGTCCCGTACCAGTCCTTTACTGAGCCAGTGCGCTCCAGAGTCGGTCGAAAGATAGACTCCGTCGCCTGCGGTGGCTGCCAGAACCATATCGCCGGCGGTCGCAGTCATAAAGTAGACCTTCGAAGACGCAAGACCCGCAGCTGACCAGTCCACACCGCCATCAGTGGACCGGTAGATGCCGAAATTTGTTCCGGCAAGAAGAGTGCCGTTGCCCAGCCGCACAAGCGCATACGCCGCACCGGGAAAGAGTGAATCGCTCACCATGGTCCAGTTCAACCCCATGTCGGTCGAGACCGCTACACCGCAATTTGTTCCCGCGTAGATGAGACCCGGCCCACGCGCAAATGCATAGACATAACCACACTGGTCCGTCCCGGACGCAATGACCCAGCTCGTCCCCCCGAACACCGACCGGAATATACCACCGCCGAGTGTTCCGCAGACAATATCGCCCGAATCGGTCTCGGTTATGGCAAACACATCCTTGCCGCGGACTTCCCCCCCTCCCCACAGATGGCCTTCGTCAACCGAACGCACCATCCCTGCGGTTTCGCCTGAAGCCAGAATCGTCGTCGGCGGAACCGCAACGAGCATTTGATAGGGCTGAACGCTGTTTGTTTTCATTTCCCACGTGTTGGTGGAATCGATGAACAGGTACACATTCCCGTCGGCAAGGGCGAATATTTTCCCCGAATTGTCCTGGACGATCGAGCTGATCTGGTGATTGTCCAGCCCCAGCCCCCGCCAGCTCCGCCCGCTGTCGGCCGAAAGAAAAACCCCTCCCGAGATATTCACGTTCGGATTGGGGCTGGCGGCCGCAATGATCCGGCCCCTGAGGGAACCGCAGACTGCCGTCACGGCGTAATTATCCAGCGCCATATACCATGTCATGCCGGCGTCCTGGGAAATAAAGACTCCCGGCAATCCCATACTCGTTACCGAATCGGCACCGACGATAAAATTGTCATCGTCATCGATCACGACGGCGTTCCTGATATGCCTTCCGAAAAATCCACCGGTCGGAAAAGGGAGATTCTGATTTACGACATACCAGCCGAAGGAATCATGCCGCTGGAGGCTCTGGAACGCGATCCCGAAGACGATGCCTGCCCGGTCGATCACGATATTGTCAAAATCGAAGCTACTCAGAAAAATCCGCGTCCAGTCATTGGGGCTGTTATTCCAGGTGAAGATGAAATACGGCAGCGTCGACGCTGAATAGGTGAGTGCAACAACGACATGACTGCCGTTTGCCGATACGTTCGTCAGGGGTGTCGATGACGGGTATGCCAGTATTTCCGACCAGCTCACGCCAGCATCGGTCGACCAGTTGAGCACCCCCCTGCCGTTGGTCGCAAACAGCGTGTCCCCCCCGCCTGAGAGGAGCGTCTGAAAACCCTGCGGACCGGAGATATCCTGCCACGTGGGCGATGTCTGGGCACTCAGGAGCGCAGGGAGTATCCATAATCCGATTGTCAACAAGAATTTCATTTTTCACCTTTTATCATATCGTGAGACGAGTACACTTGCGGTGATTATAATTTCTCCAGGAGAAAGTTCGTCATGGTCATGTAATACTGGAGCCGCTGGCGGATCCCGTGCTTGCTTCCCGGATAGATTGCAGTTTCAAACAGTTTGTTTTCATTGACCAGCTCGTCGATCATGGAAATGGAATTTTCCATGTGGACATTGTCATCATCCGTACCGTGAACAATCAGAAGATTGCCCCTGAGGTTTTTCGCGTACGTCAGGGGCGCGCTTTCCTGGTAACCGTCGGGGTTCTCCGCGGGGGTCAACATGTACCGTTCCGTGTAGATCGAGTCGTAAAATTTCCAATGGGTGACGGACGAGGAGGCGATTGCGGCCTTGAAGACGTCGTTTCCCAGGAGGATCGACATGAGCGACATATAACCTCCGTAACTCCCCCCGAGAATGCCGATCCGGGAGGCGTCAACAAACGGCAATGATCCGAGGTATTTTGCACACTCGATCTGATCATGCGTCTCCCATTTTCCGAGATGTTTGTACGTTACGGTTTTAAAATCCCGCCCCCGAGCCCCCGTTCCTCTGTTGTCGACGCATGCAATGATATACCCGTGCTGCGCAAGAAGCTGATACCAGAGATACCGCACCCCGCCCCAGCCGTTGAGAACCTCCTGCGAACCAGGGCCGCCATAGACGTTCATGACGACAGGGTACTTTTTTGAGGGATCGAAATTGGTCGGTTTGATCATCCACGCGTTCAGCTCAACGCCGTCGCTCGTTTTGAACGTAAAAAAGGTCTTACGGCTGAGCGTGTAATCATCCAGTGCCCTGATGTGGCCGTCGTTCAAAACCCTGATCAGGGAACCATCGCCTCTCCGGAGGCTTGTGGTTTTCGGGGTATTGGCGTCCGAGAACGAGTGGAGAAACACGGCGCAGTCGGGTGAAAAATTCCCGTCGCTTATCCCCTCGCCTTTTGTCATCCGCCTGAATCCTCCGCCCCCAAAGCCCACCTCGTAGATTTCCCGGTTGATGGGGGATGTGACACCGGCCGTAAAATAGATCTTCTCCGAACGCTCATCCACGGCAAGAATGTGGTCGACATCCCAGTGCCCCTCGGTGAGCTGACGGATAAGCGTGCCGTTCATATCGTAGAGATAGAGATGATAGAAGCCATCCCGCTCCGACGACCAGATGAACCTGTCGGATTTCTTTAAAAACCTCAGGTCATCGGTCACATCAATCCACGTCGGGGAGGTCTCGGTCAGGAGAACACGCGCCTTGCCGGTCTCCGGATCAACAAGGGTCAGGTCCAGCCTGTTCTGATGGCGGTTCAGCCGCTCGACACACAGCTGATGCGAGTTACCAGCCCAGAGGATCCGCGGTATGTAGGTGTCCTGCGAAGAATCAAGAGGGGCGCCGATGTCCGCCCATACATTTTTTCCGTCGGAGAGGTTCAGGATACCGATTCTGACGATCGCATTGGGATCGCCGGCAAGGGGATACCGTGTCCTGATCACCTCCTGATGGAGGGGTTTGAAATTCACGACGGGAAACTCCGGCTCCCTGTTCTCGTCGATCTGCCAGTAGGCGATGTACCTGCCGTCCGGTGACCACTGCCAGCCGTCAATGATTCCGAATTCTTCCTCATAGACCCAGTCGAAATGACCGTTGAGGAGATGCGCGGAGCCGTCGTTTGTCAGCTGGGTCTCTTTTCCGTCCTCGAGCCTCTGGATGACAATGTTGTTCGCCCTCACGAAACCTATCATTTTGCTGTCGGGGGAAAATTTCACGTTCATCTGCTCCTCCTCCGAATTCGTCAGCTGTTTGAAGCTGCGGGCGTCGAGGTCATAGAGATAAAAATTTCCGCCCGTTTTCATCCGGCGAGCGGTGAGCTCACCCGTGAAGAGAATTTTTTTACCGTCGGGGGATAGAACATAATTACCGACCGGCAAAGGCTCCCCCCCCTTCTTCAACACGAGATCGCTCCCGTCAACGAACCTCGTCCCTTTTCCGGATGCCACATCGTATCTCCAGATGCTGGTGACGTGCGTGCCCGTGTCGGTCTCGAGACATGTGTAGGACTTGCCGCCGTCGTACCACTCAAATCTCCGGATATCCCCCTCGGAGAATTTTTCGCCCGCAAAAAGATCCTCAAGCGTAAATTCCCTCGTTCGCTGCTGCCCGTACCCGGACTGCAGGGCAACAAGGAGCAGCACCGACAGCCAGAACGCCGGTACAAAATTCTTGTGAAAACCCTTCTTCATGAACAATCCTTTCGCGAAATGTGGAACCCGTTATTTCAACACAATGGTGCGCAATGCAATTTCCGACACCAACCTGGCCACCGGGTAGATGTTGAGCTGTGAATCCCAGTACGGGGATCGCTGATAAAAAAACTGCAGCCGGGCCCTGGGACTGTGTGCAAAGGAGGTGTCATCCTCTACCTTCCGTTCAAATTCCTCTTTCAATTCACGGTTGTCGGCAAGCATGCGCGCAGCCATATCCTCCAGTACATAATCTTCCGCGTATTCCTTTTGCTCGAAGATCGTGTTGAAAAACCCCCAGCGTACAAGCGCGTCCGGAGCCGCAGGTTCAAGCAGATGAACGGCCACCTTCGCCGCCGGTTGATGCAACCGCACGACAACCGTTCCGGCAGGATAGACCAGCGTATCATGCAGGAGGTTGATGGTATAGGTGACGCCGAAACGCCCCTCAAACGGCCGTTGCTGCCACTTTGCCCCGGTCAGTTTGTACACCTCAACAGGCAATTTCTCCTCATGGCTCAACGCCTCAAGCCGGATACCATGGATCCTGAGCCGTTCAATGACATCCTCCCACTGACGCGGTATAAGGTACGCAACCGGCAGGGTGACGGAAGTACCCACATAGATACTGTCATAGACCGGGAGATCCGATTCCACCTTCTCCTTCGTGTAGACTCTCCGCACGCCCCCGGATATCGGGCTCTGCTCATTGATCTGCCGGTAACCCAGAAAATGAATCCTCCCGCTTGGGGTGTCTGCAACATCATACTCGAGCGGAATGCCCGTTAACGGCTTCATTGCTGCCGTTTGTGAATCCGCAGCCGAAACGCTCCCCCGGAGTGTTTTATATTCCCGGTTGAGAACTGCAAGCGTGGTGTCGATGACCAGATAGGTCCCGTCGACCCGCTGGCGATACGGCTTGAGCATGTGCGTTTCGATGAGAAGTCCGGGGCGGTTACGGAGCACGACATAATCCGTTGAAAAACGCGGAGGCAGTATCTCTCCGTCAATTCCTTTCGTCGGATCTCTATCGTCACGGAACATCACATACGACGTGACGGGAATACCCTCCGTCCGGATCCCGCCGAGCGACGGGAGGTAATATCCGGTAATCCAATCCCTCACGGGTGGAGCGACACTTGCGCCTGCTTCAATACTGTACGTGACGATATACTGAAAATCGGCCCCGTCCGTCACGTGACAATCGATGAAAAAGTCAGGCATCCAGGCATCGAACAACCGCAGCCAGGCCTTCATCTCGGGCGCGTCGGCTTTCATGTAGTCGCGGTTCAGATTCAGGTTCTGTGCACTCACCCTCCACCCCATCTCCTGCGGTCCGTTCTGATTAATCCTGTTGTACGGTCCGAACCGTTCGTGACCGTCAACATTAAAGATCGGGATCACCATGAAGATGACGTGATCGAGGAGCGCCGCCTTTGTTTTCGTAATTGCGATGTCCCGGAGAAGCATAAGGCAGGCATCCTTACCGTCTATTTCACCTGCGTGGATGCCGTTCTGAACAAGAAGAATTGCCTTTCCCGATTTCCGGGCCTGTACCGGGTCGGTAAACCCTTCCCGTGAGGCGATGACGCAGAGAAGGTCCCTCCCTCCGGGGCTCGTCCCGAACCTGACCACCTTGATCCACGGTGACACATCAGCAAGGCGGCGGCAATACGCCATGGTTTCTTCATAACGCGGAGTTTTCGTGTATCCGCTCTTTTCGTAGTAGGTCAGCCATCGATCGGGAACCTGTCGGGCGAACGCACCCACGGCACCGACGAGTGTCAGGAAACAGACAACGATCAGCGAGGTTTTCATCCTTCTCAGATCCGGGGGGAGTTAGTGGGAGTAAAAATTTATCACACGTGTTATGGCGGCCGAACAAACAGGATCGAACCCGACAAGACTCAGGGAAAACATCCGGCAATCGATCGCGGGGCGGTAAATCCCCTCCGATGCGTACCCGCCTCCCTCAAACGCGCCGACTTTTCCGGCGTATGCGGATTCCTTCAGGATCTTCTGTTCTGCCTGAACGAGAGGTTCCCGCTTTGTATAATAATCGGGTGCGAGACGGTCGAGCTTCCCCCGCTCACGCTCGAGGCTGTCATAACGGGTTTTGTCCCACGGGGTCGGAAGCGGGACACCCGGATCAACAAACTGTTTCCATTTCAGATGAGCCGGATCGGCGAGAGCTGTGAGGTTCGGTTCCCAGGGTTCTACCCCTTTCGGATAAAAATCATTATACGCCACCTGCGAGCTGTAATACTCGTCACCCAGGCCACCAAAGCAATGGCCGAATTCGTGGACATAGACATAATCCATCTGCCATTCGAGTCCGGGAGAGTCCGACCGCGTGTAACAGGTCGAGTAGAGATTATAGATCCCCCCTCCGCCATACCGGTTGTCATTGAGGAGAATAAGGACAAAATCATATGGCACGTGATCGATAATGTCGCGGAGAGCCCTGTTCTCGTCGGTCAGAACATACCGGGCGGAACCGAAAGTATTGTACCGCGTCCCCAGGGCCGTTGACTTCCAGATATTTTTGTCGGGTTTGTCGATACCGGAATCCCTCGATGTCACTTCGATCGCCCTGACATTGAAGTCCCCCTTGTGTTCCTTGAAGGGATGCGTTGAGAACATGACATCATTGAAATGCCTGGCATCCTTCAGAAATTTTTCCATGTCAGCTTTCCGGTAACCGTCCCCCACAATCACCAGATCAACTTTATCCGACGAAGGCCCGTTCTCCATGATCGTGACGACATCATATGGTAGGGGCGACCGTTCGCGGTGAATGGTGGCGACGTCGGACGGATCGATGCTGACGGTGTAGAGTTCACGAAAAATCATCTGCCTGTTGCGGCGGCTGATGGTCACCTGAATTCTGGATCTGGGAAACGGGAGGCGGACGGTTTCATGAAACGTCCGGGAGGAAGAGGCCGCTTCGTCGGTTGTCTGCCACTCATTGAACATTGTCGAATACCCCCGTGAAAATATCATTGCGTTTGTCGAAAAATCGAAGACACGGACGAGGTATTCACCGAGATTCAGCGTGTCGATCAGGTTCCGCCTGCTTCCCGGCCACGCCCCCTCCCGATAGACGGCATCGAGGGCAAACGATTCCCCGCCTTTGGTGCCGGAATGGAAGACATCAACCCGCATGGTGCTATCGGTGAAATAACGTTCGAACGACTCCGCACGGAGCATCGCTGCGCAAGCAATGAGCATAAGGGCCGGAGTCATCATCCTCCGGAAGAAAAGTTTCATCGACATATCAATTCCTTTCATAGTGGGCACGTGCGTACTTCCGCTGAAAAACCTGCTTGCGGGCGTACATCAATCGGAACAACCAGGGGTGCGCGGCGATTTACCCTGACCGGGGCGATTCCGGTCCTGCAACAGGGACAATCCACCATGCAATGATATAGGTGATGCAGAGGGGAAGAATGCCGGTAATCATCGCCAGCACAATGGTCAGCAGGCGGACGAACGTCGGGTCTGCATCAAGCATCTCACCGATACCACCGCAGATACCGGCAATTTTTTTGTTTGTCACAGAACGGTACAGACGTTTCATGGGAGCTCCAGGCAAATGTAGGAGTAAAATATACGAACAAAATGAGGAACATTCAATCGCATCAATCAAAAAATTTCCGTATCTTAGGGCTCGAAAGTTATGCGTTTTCTTCCACTATCTCATCCCAACATTTACCCTTCGTGTGAACTATGAACATTCTCGTCTTAAATTGCGGCTCATCATCCGTAAAATTTCAGATTATCGAAACAGATTTGGATCTTATTGAAAAAAACCAGGATACGCGGCTTGCGTCCGGCCTCCTGGAGCGCGTGATCGGGCAGGCGCTCATCACACTTCAGGCTGAGGGACAGCCGAAAATCCGGCGGGCGGAGCCCCTCCGCGACCACCGCGAAGCCATCGATTTCATCCTTCGGTGGATGATATCCGCGGAATCCAAAATCAACCATATTAATGCCCTGTCGGATATCCATGCCGTCGGCCACCGTGTCGTGCATGGAGGCGAGAAATTCACCAAGTCCGTCCTGATCGACGACCAGGTCGTCGAGCAGATCGAGGATAATATCGAGCTGGCGCCTTTGCATAATCCCGCAAACCTCCGCGGGATCACCGCCGCCAGGGAACTCCTCGGTCCGGGCGTTCCGCAGGTTGCCGTCTTTGACACCGCGTTCCATTCCACCATGCCCGAGACATCGTATCTCTACGCGATCCCCTATCAGCTCTACCGACGTCACCGGATCCGGCGCTATGGATTCCATGGCACCTCCCACCGATACGTCGCCTACCGCTACCGCTCACTTGAGGGTATCCCTCCCGAGAAAACGGACGTCGTCACCCTCCACCTCGGGAACGGATGCTCGGCCTGCGCCATCAAAAACGGAGAATCGGTCGATACCTCGATGGGGTTCACCCCCCTTGAAGGCCTCGTGATGGGCACCCGCGGGGGAGATATGGATCCGTCATTGATTGAATTCATACGGCACAAGGAAGGAATGTCGGTGCGCGAAATCGACACCATGCTCAATAAACAGAGCGGCCTTATCGGCATCTCCGGTCTGACGAACGATATGCGGGAACTTCTGGACGAGGAGAAGGAAAAACAGGACCGGCGTGCACGCCTCGCAATCGAGATCTTCTGCCACCGGGCCAGAAAATACATCGGTGCGTATCTCGCGGAACTCGGCGGCGCGCATGCGCTGATCTTCACCGGCGGAATCGGTGAAAACAGCGCGATCATCCGTTCGCGTATCTGCGCGGGCCTGGAATGGATGGGGGTGGAGATCGATGAAAAACGTAACAAAGGGATGATCCAGGGGAAGGAGGGCGTCATCTCGACAGATTCCTCCCGGTTAAAGGTCTATGTGATCCCCACCAACGAGGAATTACTCATTGCGCGCGATACAGTCCGGACCGTAAAAAATGTCCCAAGAAGGTGGTGAATGGAAATTTTCCCTGAATCGGGGGGGCAGGACTTGCTTCTGTTCATATAAATGTGTTTGTTACGGGATACCACTGCCTTCAAAATAATGGTACATTCCTTATCGGGCGTTAGTTGATAGAAATTTTCAAAATCTGACGTGAGCATTCTCACATTCAGGATTGAATCCGGGACGGTAAATCATCATTTTACCGGATCATAAATCCGGTCCTGAATCGCGAGGATCCGATTTTTGCAGCAGAACATATCTTTTCATCAGGAGAAAACGGGATAGGAAACGGTGGGGAAATCCTCATCACATAGCGTTTTTCTGCTCTTTCTCATCTTTATCACACTCATCTCCCTTATAACACTCAGTGTGATCGGGTGGAGTTATTATCTCACCCCCATCTCCGACCGCCCTTTCAGAACCGACTACGAGATCATGAGGCCATCCGGTGTCTATAGTCAGGGACTCGGCATCATCGGCAGCACGATGGTGATCATCGGCGTCATCACCTATTCCTCAAGGAAAAGATTCCACGGGCTCTGGAAAATGGGTTCCCTTTCCCGGTGGCTTGAATTTCACATCGTACTCTGCCTCATCGGTCCCGTCCTGATCATCTACCACACAACGTTCAAAGCGGGCGGAATTGCCGCCATCAGCCTCTGGTCAATGCTCTCGGTCGTGGCAAGCGGGATCATCGGCCGATTTTTGTATGTCCAGATTCCAAGAAATATCAGGGGACACCAGCTGACCAACGAAGAACTTGACGCACAGCTCAGGATCATCCGGGATGGTATGGCCAGAACTGAAACGGGGGCGAAAGCCGCAACATTGATCGACCGGGCATTTCAGAATATTCAGACCCCGGCAACGCTCATGCAGACATTCTCCGCCATCGTGAAACTCGAACGCCTTCACCATGCCACAATGAAGGAAATTCACCGGCTCCTTGCTTTCGAGCAACTGCACGGCGACCTGCTGAATGAAATCCAGCATCACGCGTCGTCAAAAATCTCTCTCCTGCGAAAAACGATCATGCTGAAACAGATCGAGCGCATGTTTGTCTACTGGCACGCGATTCATCTCCCCTTTACGATCATCATGTTCCTTACGCTGGCCGCACATGTTACTGTCGCGTATTTATTGGGATACAGGTGGATTTTCTGAATCATCCAGGAACCGGGTATACAAGTCGTGCGCGGACAAGATCATGGTATTCAGGGATTATCGCGTCCTCGTTCGCAATCATGCTCCTTCAACCAGCACCGGCACCGGCCCAGTTTTCACCGGGAGACCTCTCACGCGCGCATAAGAGTCTCGACGGGCCGAACAATTGTACGCAGTGCCATGAAGTCGGATCAGCCATCAGCGGCAAAAAATGCCTTGCGTGCCATTCGGAGATCGGACACATGATCACCGCCCGCCGCGGATATCATTTTTCTGTGGAAGCACGGACATGTATCGAATGTCACAAGGAGCACCTGGGACGCGATGCGGCGACGTACATCTTCAGCAAAAAAACCTTTCAGCATGCACAAACCGGGTTCCCCATCGGCGGGAAACACGCCGTTCTGGAGTGCGAATCATGCCATAACACGAAGTTCATCGCCGACCCGGATGTGAAGAGACTTCTCGCCGATCACCCGCACCAGACCTATCTGGGCGTTTCACCGGCATGTACTTCGTGTCATCAGAATCCCCATGACCAAGCCCAGCAGCAACGATGCCTGACCTGCCATACGGATGCCGGATGGAATGCCATCAAAAAATTCGATCATTCCATGACACGCTTTGTGCTGCTCGGAAAGCACCGCATGGTTGAATGCAAACAATGCCACGTCTCCCTCACGCAGAAAAACAGGGACGCAGTCAGGGATTTCACCGTCAGGAATTTCACCGAATGTCAGGCCTGCCATGCCTCACCCCACACAGGGAAGCTGCAGCACCAAAACTGCACCTCATGCCATTCGGAGGATGGCTGGAATAAACCCGGGCCGAAAAAATTCGATCACGCTGTCACCGGTTTTGTCCTCTCGGGCCGGCATGCGGCCATCGCCTGCGAAAAGTGTCATAAAACCAATCCGGGTGCCTCGTTTTCATCAACATTCCTTCTCAGGCACCGGAGCTGCACAGACTGTCATGAAGACTATCATCACGGCGAATTTAGCGAACGGTACGACAACGACTGTTCAACGTGTCATACAACCCTCCGGTGGTCCCCCTCGTCATTTACCGTGGCACACCATAACCAGACCAACTATCCCCTCACGGGAAGCCACGTCGCGGTGGCATGCCAGACGTGCCATCCCAAAAAATATCTCCCGACGGGACAGTTCCATTTCAAAAATCTGGAGTGCGAAGGCTGCCATAAAAATATCCACGGGGAGAATTTTACCGCCGCCTGGTACAGCCAGGGCTGCCGCACCTGCCATACCACCCAGGCGTGGAACGCGGTCCGGTTCGACCACGGCGTGACAAAGTTTTCCCTGGCTGCCGGACATGCGTCCATCGGCTGTGTGGCATGTCATAAGCCGGTGACCGGACACGGTACAGCCACGATTCCGTTCAGGGGATTGGGGACGTTCTGCGAAGGCTGTCACAAGGATTTCCATGCCGGACAATTCGCGGTTGCGGGATCAACCGACTGTCAGCGCTGCCATGCCCCGACGCGATGGACCGATTCAAAATTCGATCATCAGCGGCAGAGTTCGTTTTCACTGACCGGTGCACACAAGAACCTTGCGTGCGACAGATGTCATCGCACCGAAAACAGCGCGGGCATTGCGGTCGTGCACTATAAACCGCTTTCCGGCGAGTGCGAATCATGCCATACAGGGAGGGGCGGACTGTGAGACACCGCGCAATCCTCGTGTTCTTCTTCTGTATCGCCATCGCGACCCTCTCCACCGCCCAGGAGTCGCCGCACGGGGATATCAAAATAAAGTGTGCGGCATGTCATTCACCCGATTCCTGGAAAATGAGGACGGACTCCGCGTTCGATCATGCGACGACCGGATTTTCACTCACCGGACAGCATCAACGGATCCCCTGCGCGAGCTGTCATGAAAACCTCGTATTCACCGGTAAAGCCCATGACTGCACGTCGTGCCACATGGACATTCATAAGGGGGAACTGGGCGAGAATTGCCTCCGGTGCCACTCGACGATTGCCTGGGTCATTCCCGACATGAAAGAGCGGCATCAGCAGACAAGGTTCCCGCTTCTGGGGAAACATCGTATCGCGGATTGTGAAGAATGCCATAACCGGCCATCCCCCAACAGGTATGCGGGCACCCCGCTGGAGTGCATCACCTGCCACCGGGAGGAATATCTCGCAACGACAGCTCCGCCCCACGCAGCCAACGGCCTGGGGACCGATTGTGCACCGTGCCACGCGGTGAATTCCCTGACCTGGCCCGGCAGCTTTAATCACGCCTCGACAGGCTTCCCTCTCCAGGGGGCCCATCAGGCGCTGATGTGTTCAGCGTGCCATGCCGGGAATAACTTCACGACCCTCCCGACAACCTGTTATGAGTGTCATCAGAAGGATTTCATGAACACTCAGAATCCCGCACATGTGAGCCGCAGTTTCCCGCATGACTGCACACTCTGTCATAACCAGACGGCGTGGCAACCGGCGACATTCGACCACAATACGACGAATTTTCCGCTCACCGGAGCGCACCTTGCAACACCCTGCAGCGCATGCCACCTCAATAATAATTACAACCTGGCGTACACAGGGTGCTACCAGTGCCATCAGGCCGATTATCAGTCAACCAACGACCCGAACCACGTCGCATTAAACTACAGCCACGATTGCCAGAACTGTCACAACACGACGTCCTGGAACAATGCCACGATCGACCATACGACAACCGGATTCCCGCTCACGGGCGTGCACACCGCACTCCAGTGTGCCTCGTGTCATGCGAACAATAATTTCAATCTTGCCTACACGAACTGCTACCAGTGCCATCAGACGGAGTATCAATCGGCAACGAGTCCGAACCATGCTGCCCAGAATTATCCGCAGACATGCGACAACTGCCATACGACCACGACGTGGTCCAATGCCACGTTCGATCATACCGCAACGGGATTTCCGCTTACCGGATCCCATACATCCCTGCAATGCACCTCGTGCCATGTGAATAATAATTACGGTCTCACGTATACAAACTGCTACCAATGCCACCAGACGGAATATCAGGGGACGACCGACCCGAACCACACGCAGCTCAACTACAGCCACAGCTGCGACAACTGCCATACTACCGCTTCTTGGGCAAACGCTACCATCGACCACTCGACGACCGGATTCCCCCTCACGGGAGCGCATACCACGCTCGGGTGCTCCTCGTGCCACGTGAACAACAATTATAACCTGACCTATACCGACTGTTATCAGTGCCATCAGGCTGACTACCAGAGACCGACCGATCCGAACCACACGGCGGCAAACTTCGCCCATGATTGCACGGGATGCCATACGACCACAGTATGGACCGGCGGGACGTTTAACCACGCCGCGACGGGGTTCACCCTTACGGGCGCACACACCTCACTCAACTGCGGCTCGTGCCATGTGAGTCAGAATTACTCGATCACCTATACAGGCTGCTATACCTGCCATGCGGCGGATTACAACGGCACCACGAACCCCAATCATGCATCGGCCGGTTTTCCGACGACATGCGACAATTGCCATACCACCACATCATGGGCCGGGGCCACGTTCAACCACACCTGGTTCCCGATGACCCACGGCAACGCGAACGGCGTCTGCGCGACGTGCCATACCAACCCGTCGGACTATTCGGTTTTCCAGTGCACGATCTGCCATACACAGTCCCAGACGGCTACCCAACACTCGACAGTGTCAGGATATGTGTGGAATAGTGTAAATTGTTATTCATGCCATCCGACCGGAGGTGGAGGGTGATCAAGTGATGATCCGGATCCCCACATATCAACACTCCTGGCTGCTGGCATTCGCCGTACTACTTCCAATGATCATGTCGCCCCCGCACGTGGCTGCACAGAATCATCCGGTGCGGGGAACCGTCTCATTCCTGACATCCGAATATGTCTACACAACCCTGGGGAGGAATGACAGCCTGCACGATTCAAGCCTCGTCATGGTCATCAGTCACAGAGACACCACTGCGGTTCTGAGGGTCGTCGCCGTGAGCTCAAAATCATCCGCGTGTGCGGTTCTTTCATCACGCAGGACACCCGCGGTCGGAGATACCGTCATATCCTACGTCCCAGTGACCCTGATCCCCCGGCAGGATACCACCGTTCCCCTCAGGAGAGATACGGCCGAGAGTCCGCATGAATCCAGGCCCCCCCTGTCCCGTCAGACCTCCCGGGTGGAACACACACCGCCATGGATCAAACTCCAGGGACGCGTGTCGCTGCAGGATATGACTTTTTTATACTCCGATTCGCATTTCAACCAGTCGCAGCCGGGCATCGGGATTAATCTCACCGGGCGATTTACCGGTTCAGATTTCTCGTTCCACATGTTCGGTAACTTCCGGACACTGCTCAGGGACAAAAATTTCTTCACCTCGGCGAGCTCGTCAAACCAGACAAGGGTCTACAGGCTTTCGATTGACTACGATGACAGTGTCAACTCCTTCTCGATCGGGCGTATCGTTCCGGCCTACGCCCCGCTGACAGGCTCGGTCGACGGTGCAAGCATTGCACATACATTCGGAATAGTCACACTCGGCTTCTCGGGCGGATTTGAACCAGCATACGTTCCGGGAATATCATATACCGATATGAGGAAATTCTCGGTCTCTATGACGCTCCAGTCGGAGGACCACAGACTTTTCCAGGGGACAGTCGTCTACAGCAGGTCGTATTACCGGTCGGAACTGACGCGGAATCTCGTCGAAGGCTCCGCCCAGGTTGTGTTCAACGACCGGTTGTCGTTGTACGGACAAACCGACATCGATCTGCAGACTAAACTCAACGACAGTCTCGACGACAAGGCACAATTCACCTCGATCAACGCCTCGCTGAATTATATGGTCGTCCAAGCACTCTCCATCGGATTGGGCGTTTCAGCGTGGCGCCCGGCCTATTTCTTTGAAGTGATCCGGTTATACCCCGATAATTTTCTCGACACCCGCATCAGAACCACACCCTATGTCCGGTTATCGCTGAATCTCCCCGGAGGGATCACCGCCGTGAACTCCTATTCCCCCCGTTCTTCGGATCTGGGATTCGGGAAAGAATACTTGAACAGCTCCAGTATCGGCTGGTCTGATCAATTCTATACGAAGATCTTCTACCGTGCAGCATATACGGTCAATACCACCGCGTTGACAACCGTGAGGGGCCTGACGATCTCCGCCCAACGCCCGATCTCCACCATGTTGAATCTCAATGCGCGATTCCAGATAAACCATTTCGACCTCCCCTCGCTGGACCAGGTATCGATAAGCCGCGCCTTCGCACTCGATCTGCTTGTTTCCCTGATCCCCCAGGTTTCCTTCTGGATGAGCGCCGAACGGAACTACGGGATGACACTTCCCTATACTTCCCTCCTGGCCGAAGTGTCCTATCACTTTTAGAGGGTCTGGCATGACGACAGGCATCATATTCCTTTTACTGGTGGCCGGGATCGTTCTGCCGTACTGGCTGAAGACAAGAAAACGCCACCGCACCTCGGCGGGCATTCCCGCCGGGAAGGGAACTCCTGCGTCAGCTGAACCCGTGACCCTTCATCCGAAAATCGATCTGCTGACGTGTATCGGGTGCGGCAGTTGTGTCACCGTATGTCCTGAACATGTGCTCGCTCTGGTCGACGGTCACGCCGCTATTGTCAATGGCGTGCATTGCGTGGGGCATTCCCTCTGTGCCGACGTTTGCCCGGTGGGAGCCATTACGATGGGATTCGGATCACCAAGGGAAGGGATGGAAATCCCGTTCTACGACGACAACTTCGAAACAAACCTCCCTGGCCTCTTCATCGCAGGGGAGTTGGGCGGGATTGGTCTGATCCGGAATGCGATCCACCAGGGTGTAAAGGCGGTCGATGTCATATCCGGCCGACACTCACAGGGCGATCAGAACCGTTACGACATCATCATCGTCGGGGCCGGACCAGCCGGACTGGCAGCGGCGCTGGAGGCAAGCACACGCGGCCTCCGCTACCTTGTCGTGGAACAGACCGATTTGGGGGGCTCGATCCTCCATTATCCGCGGCAGAAACTCGTTCTGACTCAACCCGTCGAACTCCCCCTGTACGGCAAAATCAAAGGACCCGAGATCTCGAAGGAGGAACTCCTCTCGCTTTTTCAGGGAATCGTCGAAAAGGCCAGCCTCCCGGTGAACACCGGGGAGAGGGTTCAGCGGATTCAGAGAATCTACGATTCGTATTTCATACAGACGTCAACATCATTGTACGAATCGAACAATGTGATTCTTGCAATGGGCCGGCGCGGCACTCCGAAAAAATTATCCGTCCCCGGCGAAGAACTACCGAAAGTGTTGTACAAATTGATCGAAGCCGAGCATTATCAGAACAGCCATATCCTGGTCGTCGGAGGAGGTGACAGCGCCATCGAGGCGGCAGCGGCACTGTCGATCCAACGGGGGAACACCATCACGCTGAGCTACCGGAAGGAAGCGTTTACACGGCTGAAGGATAAAAACCAGAAACGGATCACCGATCTCATGGGCAGCAAAAAAATCAACATCCTCTTCGAAAGTCAGGTCAGCGCGATAGAACCGGACAATGTCCGGATCAGCGTAAAAGGAGGGTCGCCCGTCACCCTTAAAAACGAGGTTGTGTTTATTTTCGCCGGAGGGGAACTGCCGACAGAGTTCCTTAAACAGACGGGCATCCGGTTGCGCGGTTCGGATAACTAATCGTCCCGCAATCCCCGGTGTTTGCCACCCTCCCGCTGCTCCCCCTGGACGACGAGCTTTTTCAGATACTCTACCTCCCGGTGGGTCAATGACCGCCACCTCCCCCTCGGAACACCCTCATAGGTCAGACCTGCATAGGCAACCCGGTCCAGCTTTTCCACGGTATAACCCAGTACCTCGAACATCCTGTGGATCTGACGGTTTTTCCCCTCATGGATGACGATACCAACGACCCTGTTCTTTCCCCCCGGAATCATCACCACCTCCGCCGGACGTGTTTTCCCGTCAGGCAAACGTATGCCCTCGGAGAGCATTCTGGCGTGTTCCGGGCTTAACGGCCGGTCGAGGGTGGCTTTGTAGGCCTTCGTGAACTCGCGCCGCGGGTGCATGAGATGGTTGGCGAGATCGCCATCGTTCGTCAGAAGAAGTACCCCCGTCGTGTTCCTATCGAGCCGCCCGACCGGATAGATGCGTTCCTTCACACGGACATAATCCATAACGGTCCTCCTCCCCCGCTCGTCACTCATTGTCGTAATCGCGTCCTTCGGCTTATTCAGAAGCACGTAAACGCATTCCCTGACGACAGTGATCTGCCGGCCGTGGACGAACACGGAATCGGCGTCCGGATCGACTTTATGGCCCATATCCAGCACAACCCGCCCATTGACGGAAACAAGCCCGTCCCGGATCATCTCGTCCGCCTTGCGGCGTGAAGCAAATCCAGCAACGGATAAAAACCTGTTCAGCCTCATTCGCCCGTCAGGCTGCCCGGGGACCGTGCGTTTCATAACCATTCAAACTTGACTCTTCTTTTCTGATACATGAAAAACGATAATGAATACAATCCACGCGAAAAACGCAAAAAAGGATGCAAGGAGGATCGGCAGCCGGATGTCGATTGCTGTCATGACACCTGCGATGACCGGCGGGAGCGCGAACGCGATCGATTGTACCGACTGGTTAATACCCAGGATCTCACCCTGGTCCTGCAGCGTCACGGCGTTGGAAACGAGCGCCGTTGCATTCGGCATCGTTATGCCCTGCGCTACAGCTACAATAGGCAAAACAACATAAAGATACAATGATTGCTGCGGAAGGAGAAGGCAGAAGAATCCTAACCCCAGAAAGAAAATACTCAGACGAAGGATAGCAACAGGAGGAAATTTACGGGCAAGAAGCCGCGTCAGCACGCCCTGGGTCAGCGCAATCCAGATGCCGATGTACGCATACATTTCACCTATATCGACCTGGCGATAATGAAACCGGGAGATGATATACACCTGGAAAAATTGAGTGAAAAATGTGAACCCCACCATGGTGAGGAACACGACACCGAGTATCGTGCGAAGTTCCGGCCGTGCAAATGCGCTTCGTATGTAGTGTATTCCTCCCATGAACGTAATGCGGAGATCAGACTGTGGATACCGCAGGGTCTCATTAAACCACCTCCAGATGAGTCCCACGTTGAATAGTGACAGGAGCGACGCGCACCAGAAGGGCGTTGAGTAGGTGAACCAGCTCACATTGTCCGGATCCGCCAGCTCCCCGCCGACAAACGGGCCAAGAATGAATCCCAGCCCGAATGCCATCCCGATGAGGCCGAAATTTTTCGCTTTCGACTGCGGATCACTCATGTCGGCGATCGCAGACTGCGCGGTCGAGACATTTCCGCCGGTAAGACCGTTGAGTAGTCTGCTGCAGAAGAGCAGCGTGACATTTCGGGCTGCAATCCCAAACCCGAAAATAGACAGCGAGAGCGCTGTTCCCGCAATCGAGATCATCAACACCTTTTTTCTCCCGTACTTATCGGAGATGACACCGAGAACCGGCGCACCGAAAAACTGCGCAACGGGAAATGAGGCAATTAAAAGCCCGAGAAAGGATGTGCGGACCGGATACGGAGTTCCCGCGGGGAGGATCCCATGAACCTGATCGAGAAAGACCGGTGCTATGATCGGGAGAACGATGCCAAAACCGAGGAAATCCAGAAAAATCGTCACCAGAAGGGGAATCATGTTCCGGTTACCACCAGGCGGTGTGCCCGGATCCGGCACTTCAGCGGACTTCATCTCGGATTGAAGGGGTTGATCGGAATGATTTCTCTACGACATAAAAAAATGAACCATCCGGTAGGATTAGCTGCCCATGCGGGGTACCTCACGAACCCGAATCCGGATCCGTCGGAGAAGGGGGCTGACCATCCGGCGGGACATCAGGGGGTAGTTCCCTCAGCTCTCCGTCCTCACTGACAACTGTCTTCCCCAGCTGCTCCTCGATCTCCTCGTCGGTTTTGCCCATGCGTTTCAATAACTCTTTCTCCATCTCAAATCCCTGGTCGGCCATGATTTCCTCGATCTCCCGAGGTTTGGGAAGTTCCGAGAGATCGTTGAGTCCGAAATGCTTGAGGAAATCGGCCGTTGTCCCATACAACAGCGGCCGCCCGGCACTGGCGGCGCGCCCGATGATCGTGACCAAACCCCGTTCGAGCAATTTCTGGATCGCATAATCGGCGTTAACCCCCCGGATGGCCTCGATCTCCGGTTTGGTGATCGGCTGTTTGTACGCAATGACCGAGAGGGTTTCAATCACCGCCTGTGTGAGTTTTCGCTTGGCCCGCTCTTTTACCAGGCGGCCGAGCCATTCGGCGAAATCGGGCATCGTCGCGAACTGAAATCCACCCGCAACCTGGATGATGCGGAACGAGCGCCCGGCTTTGACATACTCGGCGTTCAATTCGCGGATAATGGCCAGTACCTCATCCTCCTTCAGCCGTAATTTCGGCCCGGAATCCTCGGCCGATTTCAATATGTCGATGATCTGCGGTATCGATAACGGCTCATCCGATGCAAAAAGGAGCGCTTCAACAACATGCTGTTTGCTCTCACCGAGTGGTTCCATTATGCCGCCTCCGGCCGTATTTTATAGACAATAAAGTCGTCTTCATACTGCGTCGGACGAAAACCTATGAGCTTGTTCTTCGACATTTCCAAGAGTGCAATGACGGTGACAATAATACGAATTTTTTCGGTCATATGCGCGACAAGCTCAAAAAATGTCGATTCTTTTTTATACCGGAAGACATCCGCGATGTAACTCATCTGCTCATCGATGGTGACGTTGAGGAGTTCAACGTCGTGATAGATTTTCGTGGGAACACTGTCCAGGACCTTCTTGAACGCGGCGATGAGGTTGTACATCGTGATATTCTTCAGGCTCTCTTCCTGCTCTTCAAGCGATACCTTCTTCGGATCGGAACTGAAGGCCTGCCGGTAGTAGAGTTTTACCGATTCATCCTCCAGACGCGCAAGGACCCCGCTTGCCTCCTTGTACCGCTTGTACTCAAGCAGACGCCGCACCAGCTCTGCCCGCGGATCCTCCTCCTCCTCCTCACCGGGAGCCTTCGGAAGAAGCATCTTGACCTTGATCTGCATCAGTTCGGCTGCCATCACGATAAACTCGCCGGCCACCTCAAGGTCAAGTTCCTGCATGTAGTGGAGATATTCGAGAAATTCCTTCGTGATCCTGGATATCGGGATGTCGTAGATATCCAGCTCATCGCGTTTGATGAAAAAAAGGAGAAGATCGAGCGGGCCTTCAAACTCCTGAAGTTTTACGCGGTACGGCAAAATGTATCACAGAATAAATTCAGAATGATCCATGAATAAAAGTGAAGATAGATATTTTCGGGAAGATTATCCAATGTCATGACTCCCCCCCTACCCCAGCTTCATCACACCGCGGACTTCCGTCATCGTCTGGACAGCGACTTTCCTGGCGGCGGTTTCTCCTTCGTGAAGGATGGCTTTGACCTTCTCGGGATGTGATTCGTAGAACGCCCGCTTTTCCCTGAAGGGCGACAGGGTGTCGGAGATCTTTTTCGCAACATTCAACTTGCACTCGACACAACCCAACGCACCACTCCGGCAGTTTTTCTCAATTTCAGGCACCTCGGACGGGTTGAACTTCTGGTGATAGGTAAATATCAGACAGATTTCCGGCCTCCCGGGATCCCCCTTACGGATTTTCTGGGGGTCCGTGATCGCCTTTTTCACCTTCGTACGGATTTCATCGGGTGAATCTGAAAGCAATATGGTGTTCCCGAGGGATTTGCTCATCCTTTTGCCGTCAAGCCCGGGTAAACGCGCAAACCTCGTCACCTTCCCCTCCGGCTCGGGGAATACCTCACCGTACTGGGTGTTGAAACGGCGTGCGATCTCCCGCGTGATCTCGATGTGCGGAAGCTGATCCTCCCCCACGGGAACGAGCTCGCCCTTGTAGAGAAGGATGTCGGCAGACTGAAGGACCGGATAACCAAGATGACCGTAGGTGATGTTCTCTATGTGAAGATCGCGCACCTGATCCTTGACGGTCGGATTGCGCTCAAGCCGTGCGGCGGTGATGAGCATCGAGAATATCAGATGCAGTTCGGTGTGCTCCTTGACCTGCGACTGACGGAACATCGGACTCAGGGCCGGATCGATCCCGGCCGCAAGCCAGTCGATGAGCATATCGATGGAATTCTGATAAATCAGGGAGGAATCGAGATTCGTCGTCAGAGCGTGATAATCCGCAATGAGGTGAAAATTCTGATATTCGTGCTGGAGAGAAACCCAGTTTTCAAGAGCGCCGACCAGATGACCGAGATGAAGCTTGCCTGTCGGCCGCATCCCGCTTAAAATACGTTTCTTCTTAGACAGATTATTCCTTTCATCGGAAGGTGACGGAAAGTCCCGTGTCACGCATGGCACGGACTCAGTTCATAAAAAGGTATGGTTTCCATCTCTCGTCGACTGTTCCGACGAAGTGACGGATAAATGTGACATGGTTGGGTTTCATCGGCCTTCGGAGCAACCGCATATGGGCGTCGTCGGGCGTTCTGTTCCCCTTTTTATTGTTGCATTCTACACAAGCGGTGACGAGATTTTCCCAGGTGTCTTCACCCGCGGTTGACTTGGGTATGATGTGATCAACGGTGAGGGTGACATCGGTACGGCCGCAATACTGACACCGGTGGCCGTCCCGCCGGAGGATGTTCTTTCTTGAAAGAATGATTTTCTTGTACGGCACACGCACGTAGACCCCCAGCCGTACTATACTGGGGAACGGCATCGCCATTGATACCGACCGGATCTGTTTTCCGTGGTGGGCTTCGATCAATTCAGCCTTTCCGAGAAAGAGAAGAATTATTGCCTTCTTTACATTACACACACTCATCGGTTCATAGTTTTGATTTAAAATGAGCACTTTGCTGCTCATTCTACCGGATGAATCCGATACGTAATGAGAACTGAAGACTTTGCCACCTCCTTTCGGCCTATCGTGACGGTACCTTTTTTCTAAAAAATATAAGAAATTTTCGCTATTTGTCAAGATGAGGCACCCGTGATGGCTGCCCCATCGCCGGAGTTCAGTATGCCTCTGAGATGACGATGGTTGGCATTGTGGTAGTCAAACGGCCCGTCTTCACACCAATCCATGCGTCCCGCCATCCCTGTCTGCCTGGAAAACGCCTCATCCGGCCCCTATTGCAGCTTTTTGCCGTCCAGATCGCAAAGCACGATATCACCAAGCTTCAGTGCGGCTATTCTCTCCTTGATCGTCGCGAGATCTCCCACCACGACAACAGCCATGTGGTTGGT
>JAWOKN010000095.1:0-3891 GCA_033854175.1 Bacteroidota bacterium
GTCACGACCAGCGTAGCGGGAAACCCCGCGACAGCCAGCCAGAACGAAGCATCCGGACCCGTCTGCCGGATGAGCGGGCTCCCCGTAATAATCCAGGCAAGGACCGTCACCATGGGAATCTGCGGCACATCCGGATTCTGTGGGCGGGGAAGCGTGACAAGGCGGTTCATGATCCGCTGAAGAAGGACGACCGAAACGATTCCCGGGGATGCCTGCAAGGAGCGCGGGACCCCGGACACCGGGGGGAAGACTATTTGCGCGGGAAAGGATGCGGCGTGAAGCGGAAGTCCGGGCGGGCCAATGCTTCACATTTGCCGGTACCAGGAACGACCATGGGAGAGCTCCTGCGGGAGCCGCAGCACCGCCTGTAAGAACCGCCCGTACGATGACCGGCAGGTGTCTCCAGAGGCGAACCGCAATATATTCGGAGTCATACATACACTATCACCGGTGATAAAGAACTACGTCAATCAATCGGTCCGGCCTCCTGATGTGGGCCGCCGAAAAAACGCACAACGAGAGTATCAAATGGTGATATGAATTTCCAATCCGGCCTCGTTCGTGGTTGTGCCGTAGATCAGGGAGGCATTTTCGTCCGGGGCGATGCGTTCATAGCGATAGAAGACCGAGGCGCTGACACGGCTGCTCAGGACATATTTAATCTGCGGTTCAAGGAGTGTGCGGGTATTCCCCTCCAGTGGTGTGCCGTCGGGATTATCGGCAAGAGTAACCGGGTCATAGCTCTGGCGGGAATTCCTGGTCTGGGAAAGTGTCATCGTAAAATCGATATCATTCGACAGGCTCAGGCCGAAGAGCGGAAATTTAAACCCGTGGCGGCCGTAGGTGAGCGAAACGGTCATTTCCCGGGAAAACGTCTCGACGATCTGGCCTGCTGTGGTATTCAGGTCGAGTGAGGTTGTCGTATTAAACCTGAAGCTGCCGCTCAGGGATCCCTTATAGAACTCCTTAAAGCTCGCGGTAACGCCTGCAAGCGGGGAGAAGCCATAGGAGACCTGTTCGACGTCGGTCACCTCATTGCCGTTCGGGTCGCCGCGGAAATTCCTGCGGAACGTACCCGTATAGCTATGTTCCAGGGAGAGCCGGTCGAAGATCGAGCTGAGGCCCGCGATCTTTTCGATGCCGTCCCACCGGAGGGACCAGTTGGGGCGCGGGACATACTGGCCGAAGATCTTATTCAGGAACGGGAGCGCCTCCATCCCCTTCTCAAACGACTGGGTAAGGGCCTCGGCCGGAGTCATCGTCGTCACATACTCCTGATATTTTTTCCCGACATCCTCGAGATTGCTCTTAAAGACCTTGAAAAAGAGGATCGGCGGAAATGTCAGGAACGAGCGTTCCACGTTCCCGCCTGTTGTCACGACCTCATTATTGAGGACCCTATTGCCGAGTGAATCAGTCGGAAAGGTGATATTCCGGTTGAACTGCCACCCCACCTTCCAGTTGATATCGAGCGAGGCCCCGGGCCACAGTGGGCGGGTCGTCTTGAGGGCGATGGAATTCGATTGTCCGAACTGATCGGAGAGGCTGGCGTTGGGTGCGCGCAGGCCCGGCATGACGCGCCAGCCGACGAACGGGAACGAGGACTTCGGAGTAAAATCGAGTGATCCGGTCGGGTCCGATATAAGCCCCAGCTGGTAGAGGCGCGAGGGACCGTCCTCGGGGCGGGAGCCCATAAATGGCCATCGGCCCCAGAAATTCATAAAGCCGGTGGTGCCGGGGATGCCGCTATTGGAGACCTGGTTCGACTGGTTGAAGCTTATGCCGATATTGTCATAATCCAGGAGTGGAATTTTTATCAAAATCTTTGCAGCGGTCTTAAGGCCGGAGAGGATATTGATGGCATTCCCCTTCGATTCAGTTTTCGCGGCCGTCGTATCCTTCGGATTCTGGGGGGGCTGTTGCTCGCGGGTTCGCGCAGGTTCCGGCCCGGAAGGTTTATCGAGCGACGCAAAAAGCGGATCGAAGAGGGATTTCAGCCTGAAGTTCAGGCCCAGCATGATGCCGTTGGCCCAGCCGGCGCTCTTCCCGATATCGCCGCCCGTGAAGGTATTCTGCCAGTTATAATTGACATTATAGCCCGCATTAAGGTCGAGATAGCGGGCGAGGTCGAAGATATTGATGACCTTCGGTTTCGAATTCATGGTAATGCGCTGTGAATAGCGGTTATCGGTGCCGCCGAAGAACATGCTCTTCAGGATCGAGCCGAAGCCGCGGCCGACGGAATCGTTATCCTGGCGGTAGAGATTCCGGTCGATGGCGAGGCTATAATCGCCGGCCAGGTTCATGAGGCCCCCCTCGGTCAGTTTCCATGTGAAGGAGAGCGCCTTACTCGCGCCGAACGCGCGGGTATCGGTGGGGAGGGCGCCGGGATTCGAGGTCAGCTGGAACGCGCGCGAGCGTTGTGCCCCGAGGCTCGCGTTGAAGCTCTGGATCGGTTCATAGTAAAGTTTAAAGTCCTTGAACTCATCCAGGAAGAAGATCCCTCTGAAGATTCCCCTGAATGGCTGAACGTAGGCATCCGAGGGGAGCGAGACGGCATACGACATGCGGAAGCCCCACTGCCAGTTGGTCTGGTCGGTGGTCGAGGGATTCCTGGCATGGGAGGTGGAGTAGGTGAATGAGTAGGCGAGTTTATTGAACGTATCGCGGATAAACCACAATTGTATCGGAAGCGAGATACGGACATTCGGGAGAGAATAGGAATCCGACACCTGGAGCGTCTGGGACGCGGTAATAATATTATCGGCCTTCGTCTTATCCTTTTCGGCGACGACGGCGGCTGCCGAGGCTGCGACAACGTCGGAGCCGGGCAGGTACTTGGGTTTGACGACACTCTCGGCATGGGAATAGCCGAAGCCGAGTGTTGTCCCCTGCCACGACTGGGGGAAATACTTGTCGAGCGAGAAATTCGTGTTCACGGCCCAGTTGACGGATGTATTCTGGGATCCGAAGGTTTCCGAGAGGCCATGGAAGTTGGGATCGGTTCTCGAGTAATTGAATCCCACATTCCCGAGGTCGGCCAGTTTCACTTGTGTATCGAAATGATAGGCATACCCCTTGTCGTTATTGACGTCCGTGAGGCGGAGTTCATTGACCCAGATCTGGCCGGTCAGGGGTTCGGTGCCCCCCTGCTGGGAGGGATTCGTAACGCCGATCATAATTTCGCGGATCTGGCGCAGGGAGGGGTTCCCGCGGATCGAATAGGTCGCGCCGAGATGGTTCCCCGGCACTGTCCTGACGGGGGTGGGGTTCGCCGAATCCTGGATCGCCTTGAGGGCGGTCAGATCGGAGAAGGGAATCGTAATCTGGTTATCGGCATGCCAGCCCGGTTTGACTGGCGTACGGTACTCATAATAATTGAGCGTATCGGAGCCGAACCGGAGGAAGACCTCGGCGTCATAGCGATCGGGGGCGAAGTAGGCGAACTTGGGGTCGCCGTGGACGAACATCTTCAGGTCCTTATAATTGAAGAGGTCGAGCGGCTGGACGGCGAACGAGCGGAACACGTGGTGGGATTCGCCGCGCTGGAGGCCGTTAATAACCAGTGCGAGGGACTGTTCATTCCCCTGGATAATCTGGTTCGGGTCCGATTTATCGCGGGGGCGGGTGATGCCGAGGGCGACGTAATCGGGCGTGGCATAATTCGGATTATCCTCGATGCTGACCGTGGAAGGCTGGAGGATCGAGTCGTTCGGAATGCGTGTCTGCCACTGATTCCCTACGAAATCCATCTCGGCGATCTTCACATTGACGGCGCTGCGAAAACCGGAGCACCAGATGCGCATGAACTGGACGTTCTGGAGGATATTCTCCTTGGGGTCGTTGCTCCCGATTTCGCTGGCGGCATCGATGAGGGGGATTCTGAACTGG
>JAWOKN010000096.1:0-148224 GCA_033854175.1 Bacteroidota bacterium
CAATTAAGCCCCTTTTTTTATCCATCTCTGATGTCCTTTTCTCTGCTGTAGTTCTCAAATCATTACAACTCCCAGCAAGAAAAGAACTTGCCATTAAAATAGCAACCGTAAACTGATACGCTTAGACGAAAATTCCATAACCCTTGGCTAGGTGTGAAACACCAGGGGGGCGGATATCTCGTATCCACTATCGGCCAACCGCTCATGTATGCCGCAGAAAAGCTCCGCTCTTGGAAATGTCGGCGGAATTTCTATAATATCTAGATAGAGCGCAAATCAATTATTTGATATGATCATGGTTCTTCGGGCCTCTGTTTGCCATCTGCTTGTTTGTGTAATTCTTTTCAGTGCCGCCCCCCTTCTGCGCGCGCAACAAAATGAGGGCATTGACATCCGTTTTCGCCTTGCTCAGAGTTACGACCGCTCCGGTGATTACCAGGCAGCAATCAGAATATATGAGGAGATCCTCAAGCAACAACCCATCAATATTGTCATTATCGATGCTCTCCGCAGAGATTACGTCGAACTCAAAATGTACAATGAGGCGATCGCGCTTGTCGAGCGGCAACTGAAGATTCAACCTTCCGACATTAATCTGCGCTGTCAGCTCGCGTCGATTTATTATCTTCGTGCAGACACTCTGAAAGCCAACGAGGAGTGGGAACACGCCATTTCGTTGAATCCCAAACAACCGGCGACCTATTCACAGGTTGCTAATTCTTTCACTCAGAGCAGGTTGTTCGACCGGGCAATCGACACATATCGCCGCGGACGCAAAGCCTGTGAGAATCCCTCTCTTTTCACACAGGAGCTGGCGTACCTCTACGGAACACTTTCAAAATATGAGGATGCCACAAAAGAATATGTGTCCTTTCTCCGGCAAAATCCCATTCAGCTGGGGTTCGTGCAAACCCAGATAGGGGGTTATACCAATCATCCCGAGGCACTTGCATCGGCAAGGAAAGTGATTGAGGAGGCTTCCCGGTCGGCCCCAGACGATCTTCCGCTACTGCATCTTCTGGCATGGATCGACATGGAAGGTAGCCGATATGACGCGGCGTTCGATATTTACAAAGCCATCGATGCGAAGTCGAAGGGAACCGGACATGTCCTGCAAACGTTTGCCCAGCGGGCTTTGCATGACAAGGCCTTTGGAATAGCAGCGGCGGCATTCCGCGAAATCATTGACCATTATCCGAAGTTTGACAAGCTGGCTGAGGTAAAGTTCGGTTATGCGCAGTCACTTGAGGCATCCGATGAAAGCCATGACACGCTACGGCTATTCGGTCGTGACCGTCCGTTTAGCGACCAAGCATCAGACCGTGAAGATCGTTCGGTCATCTATTCAAACACGCTTGATGCCTATAATCGGGTCATCGGTGAGTATCCTGCAACAGAATTTGCCGCCCGATCGGTCTTTCGCATTGCTGTTCTTCAGCAGGAGAAGTTCGGTGATCTTACCAGTGCACGGCAATCGCTCGAAAATCTCCTAAAATCCTATCCGATGTTTCCTCAGGTTGTTATAGAGGGAGCGTTACGCCTTGGGGACATCTATCTCCTGCTGGGAATGATTGATAAGGCATCCGCCCAATATGCCGTCGTGGCGGGCCGTGGCCTTCGCACCAATCCACTACAGGATCAGGCCATGCTGAAACTTGCTGAATTGGAGTATTTTAAAATGGACTTCGACACCGCGCTTGTCATGCTTGGCGGATTGATCCGGAACACCAATTCCGATGTAGCAAACGATGCCATCGCACTCCAGACGTTCATTCAGGAAAATATCCAGACTGACAGGTCTGTACTTCAAGTTTTTGCCCAGGCCGACCTTCTTCGCCGCCAGCGTAAATATCTGGACGCCCTTGCCCTGTACCAATCTATTATCCAAAAATATCCAAAATCCGGTTTAGTGGATGATGCCGCAATGCGTATCGGTGATATTTACACGCTTCTTGGACGGTACACCGAAGCGGTTGCCTCGTACGAACACATGTTAACCGAGTATCCCGAGAGTATTTCTCTCGACCGAGCTCTGATGAAAATCGGTGAAGTGTATCAAAGCGGCCTAAAAGATCCAGCCCGTGCGATTGCGGCATATCAAAAGTTGCTCGAACAATTCCCATCGTCAATATATCTGAATGAGGCACGCAAGAGAATTCGCCAGTTGCGTGGAGATACCATATGATCAAGCATGGATTACGATATGTGATTATATTCCTGAGTTTTCTTGTGGTTTCATCGTCGGTACTTTATGCACAAAAGATACTCATTCCGATGGATCTTAAACAAACGGATCACCTTAAGGCTTACGGGATTGCCTACTGGGCCCTGACGAAAAACATTCTCGTGGATTGGCTTTTAAACTATCGGGGTGGATCGTTTATGATTGACGGCTTGGATATGGTTGCAAATGAGTGTCGTATCCGGGGTGTTTCGTACGAAGAACTTAGCGGGTCACAGGCGGCTGCGATATATGCTGAAGTCGGAGCAGACAACAACAACATGGATGCAGTTCGCCTGGAAAAGGCTCCGAAAATTGCGGTTTACGTTCCTCCAAATTTCCTCCCATGGGACGACGCTGTAACCCTGGCGATGGAATACGCTGAAATCCCGTATGATAAGGTTTGGGATGAAGAGGTACTTCAGGGCAAACTCTCACACTACGACTGGCTGCATCTGCATCATGAAGATTTTACCGGCCAATACGGAAAATTCTACGCAACATTCGGAACCGCACAGTGGTACGTTGAACAGCAGATATTATACGAACGTAAAGCCCACGAGCTGGGATTCAAAAAAGTTTCTCAGGTAAAGCTCGCAGTCGCAAAAAAAATCAAAGAGTATATTGCATCCGGTGGATTCATGTTTGCAATGTGTTCCGCAACAGACTCGTACGACATCGCCCTTGCCGCAGCCAACACTGATATCTGTGCAACGATGTATGACGGCGATCCCGCTGATCCTGACGCACAAAAGAAACTTGATTATTCACAGTGCCTTGCATTCCAGAATTTCACGCTGGAAATGAATCCTCTGCGGTACGAATACTCCGACATTGATATCCCGCCGAGCGATCCGCCGCCGATCAGGGATCCCAGTACGGATTACTTTACACTCTTCGAATTCTCTGCGAAATACGATCCCGTGCCGACAATGCTCACCCAGGATCATGCCTCAATCATCAAGGGGTTTATGGGTCAGACGACTGCCTTTAAAAAGAGTCTCATCAAGCCCTCGGTAACAATACTCGCCGAAAGGGAAGGGACAGAAGAAGTAAAGTACATTCATGGAAATTATGGTCGCGGGACATTTACGTTTTACGGTGGGCATGATCCTGAGGATTACCAGCATCAAGTCGGAAGCCCTCCGACCGATTTGTCTCTTCACAAAAATTCACCCGGTTACCGTCTCATTCTCAATAATATTCTCTTCCCCGCAGCAAAGAAAAAGCAGCAAAAGACATAATCCCCGTCCTGTCGTACACCGGAGCCTACGGTCCAGTGCTGCTGGAAGTCGGGAGTGACGAATCCCTCCGAAGTACGACGACCATGAGCTCTTTGCATCTCACGGGATAATTTCTAAATTGTCTGGTTATGCGAATTGCTATTGTTTCTGACATCCACGGAAATCTTGAGGCTCTCGAGAAGGTGCTTTCCGTCATCCGCGAACGAAAAGTTGACTTCATAGTCTGTCTCGGTGACATTGTCGGGTATGGCGCCAGCCCCAATGCTTGTATTGAGCTGATACGGTCAGTAACCTCTCACATCATTCTCGGTAATCATGATGAGGCAGCAGTTCAGCTTGAAAAAATGGAATATTTCAATCCCTACGCACGCATCGCCGCTGAATGGACCCACGAAGAACTCACCGTTGAAAATAAAACCTTCATCCAGAATCTTCCTTTTCAGCTGAACCATGAGGGGGTGCTCTTTGTCCATTCCTCCCCATATGAACCCGAGGAATGGCATTACATCATCACGCCAACCGATGCCGCATTTAACTTTGGCTATTTCACTCAGCCGGTCTGTTTCATCGGGCATTCACACATTCCCGATGTGTTTTGTGAAGATAACAAGACATTGGAGGTTGAGCGAGGCAAGAAATTTATTGTTAATATCGGAAGTGTCGGCCAGCCGCGGGACAGTGACTGGCGGTCAAGTTTTGGCATATTCGATACAGGATCGTGGACGTACCAAAATGTCCGGACGGATTACGATGTGGACACCGCTGCATCAAAAATCCGTAAAGCAGGTCTTCCCAAATCGCTTGCAGATCGCCTGTTCATCGGTCGGTAACCGTTCTGTTTTTACCAAGGATTTTTCTCTGAAGGATTCAAAAAAAACATCTCCTGTTGAGAAGGGATGTTTGCGGAGGATATCTCCTGCCTCCCAAAAATGAGTCCCGCCCGCATCACCATCTTCTCATCCATACCACCACTTATCCTTCATCAAAGGATAATGCGGGTCGGGATCTCGACTCTTTCTGCGGGATTATCTCACTACGATGTACGGACTTCCCCAGAATTCATTCATAAACGGATCAGTGAGACTGTATAAGGATCCATGGGAGAACACGTCTACCAACGCGTTATAGCGCCCCAACAGGGCTATAAGAGGAAGTGTGGCGCGGAATCTTCTTTCATACACCCGAAGGTGGGTCGTCGGACCGCCGGTCACAGAGATCAGATTCATGCGAACCCTGTTGATCAATCCTCTCGCTGCCACGCTATGACGGAGTACAACCACTTCATTCGAATCATCAGAACTCAGCACTGAAGCCCGTACGAGAATACTGTCTCCTGCAATAAAGCGAGGAATCGAGCCATGCAGGATTCCGAGTTTAAACCATGTGGTAAGAGGGTCAGTAATAGTCGTATCATAATGCCGAATGCTATCGATGACCTCGACAGACGCAAGCAAAAAAGGATTGGTTGTCTGAGATTTTCCCTGCACGAGGGTAATTGCAACGGGCAACCAGTTTCGTTCCAGGACGCTTGTATTGGCAATCCGGCGGAACAAAACATTTCTTGTCGTCTGCTCGGTAAACGGTTTATGGACAACAGTATCAATTTGAGCGGTGTCGGAAACAACTGTCCCGAACCCGATCCAGAATTCACCGGGAATGGTCTTGGTAATCGTAACCAGCGCCGCTGTATCGCCCTGCATGACGATATTGTAGTTGCGGACAATCTGGGTCCAGAATATATGGCGGCCCCACCGAAGAGGTTTGAGTGAATCGCCGACAAACACCCTCATGTGTCCAGAGAAATACGCCGCTTCCTTTGCCGCGCCTGAATAGTCGGGGTCCTTGAGACCGTTATCATCGATTGTGGCCTCATCTGAGGTGGAAAATTCCGCCACAGAATCAATACCTTTTACCATTTGCTGCAATACCTGCTGATCGGTCACGACCGGTGTAACAGTGTTGTTATTGCTACAACCGTTAAAACTCATAATAAATAGAAAGGCAACGACGCACATCAAAGGCAGGGTATATTTCATCGGTCTTTCCATATTGTGGATCTCCAGATCAGTCTGATAGTATAAAGATAGTCCCGCCACCCGTTCCCACACGCCCGCACGTGATTTTGGATTCTCAACAGAGTAGCGGGACATCATTATCACATTAGTCTGACACACTTGCCGGCTCACAGGATTAATCGGAGCGAGAAAAAATATTACACCTATCCAAAAGACATGTATTTTCGCATATATTGAGGGGAACTGGATAAAGAATGTGATGTGGATAGTTGTGGGGTGGGTAGAGGCCCACGATGCCTTTGGTGTGTTACCGCTGGGTTAAACCGCGCTGGGAAAGCCACTGTTCGGGATCCAATTTTTCGCGCTCCTTCCATATTTCGAAGTGGAGCAATGGTCCAGAAAGTGCTTCCCCGCTTTTTCCAATGGTTTGACCTTCTTGAACGGTTTCGTTTTCGCTTACAGAAATTTCCGAAAGGTGGGCGTAGACAGTCCGGTAACCATTTTTATGATTGATGATGACAAGATTTCCAAACGAAGGGAGCCACCAGATTGCCGAGACTTCACCGTCGGCTATGGTAAAGATTGGGCTTCCCGCGCCGACAGAAATATCAATACCCGGATTTTGCGTGACAGTGTGGAGCGAGGGATTTTCCTGTGCACCGAAATGGCTAGTAATTTTTCCACCGTCAACGGGCCATCGCAGATGTCCACGCCTGCTTTCAAAGATTTTTCCCTGTGCAGTTGAGCGTGCCTCTGTTTCCGGTTTATCCTTCATTTCCCGCTCCCGTTTCACGCGGTCTTCCTCGACAAGTTTTGAAATCAGATCCTCGAGCTGTTTCGCAGCTTGGAGTTTCCGATCCATCTCGCGCTTGATGTTTTTTTTGTCCTTTCGTATTTCAGCGAGCATGGCTTTTCTTTTTTTCGTTTGCACCGCCAGTTTGTTTTCCTCCTTGGTTTTTTCTGTAATCAGCTGGTGTTGTTCATTGAGCTGATTCTGCAGTTGGAGGTGTTGTTGTTGGAGATCGTTACGATGCACATTGATCTTATCGATATCCTTTTTCCGCTGGTCTGAAAATCTCTGTAGGTATTCGGATCGTAGTAGAAACTGATTAACGGAATTTGCCGAGAGAAGAAGCTCGAGATCGTTGGCGCGGCCTTTCATATACGCTGCACGGATGTAGTTTGCGTAGTGATTTTTGAGGAAGGAAATCTGGCCCCCGAGGTCATCGATGCTCTTATGTGTCGCGGCAATATCCTTCTGGAGTTCCTCTTCTTCTTCATGAAGTTTTTTAATCAGCTTTTCGATCAGTGCTGCCTGCCGGTCGTACACATCGAGCAATTCAAGGGTTGCATGTTCCTTCTTCTCCTTTTCCTTGATTTTCTGCTCGACTTTACCGATTTCCGTACGAAGCTTTTGGAGTTGTGATCGTTTTGTCGAAATTTCATCCTGCCGGGCGGGCAAAAACATCGTTGTCACAAGCAGAAGCATGACAAAATATCGTATGTGTCGAAAGGCAATCATTGCCGCTCTATCACTTCTGCCTGTTTGGGAATAAGGAACGAGCACGATGTGGGCTGATTCAATGTAATATCGTCATAGGCAATCGTCACGCTGCGTTTCTCCTGCGGGAACGTGACACGAACGAGCTTTGGAACCGGGATACTGTCGTTGACACGAATGCGCGACGATGAAGCGGTTAGAATCTCGTTACCCCCAGGATCAATGACACGATAGTTAGTCACGACAAACGAATCACCATCGATTGTATATTCCTTTTCACCCTCGGCTGTATGATAATATAAGATATACTCATTCCCCCTCGAGGTAGCGATGAGTAGCGAATCATCCTGATGTGTGGGAGGAAATTCTCCCGTGAATGCATGGAGCATGTCCTCAAACTGCATTTTTAATCGGAACATCGATCGGAGTGTCTTCCCATCCGGTGTACCAATTGTCGCGGTGTTATTCATCTTATTGTAATAGACAAATCTGCGTGGAGACAGAAGAAGGGTTCCGACATGGACTCCGAATGGGCCTTTAAATTCCACCCGCAATGAGTCCGGTTTCTTGAGATTCACTTCGAAAGACCCGTTCCCAGAGCCTTCCGGACTTTCGACGGTGATTAGGCCGTCACCCTGGAGTGTTTGAATCCTCGCATTTCGCTGATGGACAAGCGAAAATATTTCTACCGGAGCAAGCGGATGTTCTTTGACAATATTCCTTGAACCACCACATCCGGTGATATACACGACGATAAATCCAATCGCCAACGGATATACGGGTCCTCTCACAAACTTCCCCGTTGAATTTTATCCTTCAATCCCTGATTATCTGAATCATACTCAAGCGCTTTTTTCCAGTACTCAAGAGCCTTATCTCTCCGGGATAGTTTATAATTGATATCCCCGAGGTGTTCAAAAATTACGGGGCTTTTACTTCCAAGTTCAACAGCCTTCCGGATATACTTCTCAGCCTCGTCGTATCGTCCCATCTGGTAATAGATCCAGCCATATGTGTCGAGATACGATTGATTTTCGGGTTGTTGTTCTACGGCTTCTTTCGACATGCGCAGGGCTCGGTCAAGCTGCATACCGCGTTCCGCGAGGCTATACGCGTAGTTGTTCAACACGAGATGATTATGTGCGTCAATTTGAAGTGCGTGTTCGTACAGACTGTCGGAGTCATCTTTGCGCTTCATCGCGTCATATACAAGCGCGAGCGAACTGAGAGCGTCAACGTTTTTTTCGTTGAGCTGTACTGCTTTTTCAAGAGCCGTTGCGGCTTCAGGGAGCTCCTCTTTCCGTTGGTAGGAAAGCCCGAGGAGGAAATACACACGGAATTCATCCTGGATATATTTTTGCGCTTCAGTTAATATCCGGATTGCGCCATCAAAATTATTCTGATCAAAGTAAATTGTGGCAATACCCATCCAGCCATCTGATGTCGTACGGGACAGTTCCGTCACTTTCTTGAAATTGAGAAGGGCCGCCGTGTCGTTCCGCATGATATTATTGATTGCCCCGAGGTACCAGTAAGGGCGCCAGTCATTGGGGTAATTGGTCCTTATTTTATCAAACATTGTCAACGCATAAGGTGCGACGAGGGAGTCTTTTTGAATGAACGAGACAAAAACCTGCCCAAACCGGAGTTGATCCTCGACTGACATCGTGTCTTTTTTCAGCACGATATCGAACTGCTCCGCGGCATGCTGATAATCCTGTTTCACGAGGTACGCATGAGCAATTGCAGCCCGAATTTCGAGTTGCTCCGGATGTAACTCGACCAGGTCATTATATATGCGCAAAGCTGCATCCACGCTGTCCCTTCGGAGGTAGAGATCTCCGAGTGTCTTCTCCATTTCAAGGTTTCCCGGGTCGAGGATAAGCATCCCCTGAACAGCTTCGGTGGCCTTGTCAAGTTTATTCTCGGCATCATAGATGCGTGCCATCTGGAAGTATGTCTCCTGATCGGGTCCGAATCTGTCAATAATTTGTTGATAGAATCCCAGCGCCCGATCGGGGTCTTTCATTTGTGTCAGATGGGCCAGATTTGACCACCCCTGGTGGTCAGAGGAATCGAGCCGAATAACTTCGGCAAATTCCTTTGCAGCCTCATCATAACTAAAAGCACTGACATAGATTTCGGCGAGCGTTTCGTGATAAGTTTTATTCTTCGGTGCAAGCCTTATGGCTTCCTTGCCCATCTCTATGGCCCGGTCGCTTTTATTCAGGACCGCATAATCCTTTGCGATCGCCTGATAAATTGCAGGATCTTGTTTGTACCTAATCGCCTCTTGGTATTCCAGGATAGCCTGGGCATATTCCCCCTTCTGGTCATGGAGGGAGCCCTCGAGGAAATGCTGAAGAGATAATTCCCGGTTCTCCGGTATACTCACCGCGGTCTTCTGGGACCCCGCGCAACCAAGCATCAACAATCCCAAAGTCGCTGTGAAAGCAAATAATACAACCGATGATTTCATAACGCTGTCGTTCCTTATCCAAGAAAAATATAGGCAATTCATTGTAGAATTACAAGGTTTTGACTTATCCAGCTTCTTGTTTGACTCATTATTCAAGATAAGGTCGAATGGGAACGCGGGAAGATTCAGTGGAGTTTGGCGGGGCTGGAAGAAAACCTAGGGCTAGGAATTATGGCAGGATGAATTCCCGTTGTGCAATAGCGAACTCATTCCAAACGTCGGTGTAAATTCAATGTTTTCCTTGACTTTCAATAACCTTTTCTCTACTTTAGCGGTAATTTAAAACCATCCCTTCGGAATTCCGGGAAGAAAGAATGAAAAATTCGCTGTTCGTCGCATTACCAATAATCATTTTCCTTTCGTTATGTCTCATCGGGTGTGGTGGAACCGGTGAGGGCCAGAAAACGGAAACGCAACCTTCGGCCTTGGAGGTAATGCAAAAAGATATGACAGCGCTGCAGACAACGAACGATTCGCTGAGATATCAGCTTTCCAGAATCGAGCAGGAGAAGAAATCGCTTGCTGATCACGCAGCAGATCTTGAAATGCAGGTTAATGACCTGAAAACGAAGCTTGCAGCGTTGACCCCACCATCGAAGCCAGTACCGGTTGTTTCGGATACGCGGGAATCCTACCACCAAGCGCTTGAAGAGTTCCGCGAACGACAATACGCAGATGCTGCGAGCTTATTTCAGAAGATTCTCGAAATCGGTGCTCCCCCTCATCTGGATGATAATTGTGTATACTGGATCGGCGAATGTCTATACGGTCAGAAGAGATACAATGAGGCAATCAGGCAATTCGAGAAGGTTTTTGACTTCAAGTGGTCCGAAAAGAAGGATGACTCCCAGATTATGATTGCCAACTCGTATCTTGCGAAAGGGGATAAGGAAAAAGGGAAGGAGGAGCTCCAAAATCTCATAAAGAAATTTCCAGCAAGTCCCTTCGTAAAGCTGGCGAAAGTAAAGCTCAATAAGCTATAAAACAACCGGTCATTCAAACGTTTCAAAATCCCGCTCTGTGCAGCGGGGTTTTTATTTCTCCATCATTGGATTTTGAGGGATGAACGTAATCGTGCGGGGCGTTATTTCTCTATCTCCGAGACGCAGTCCCTGAATCGTGACCGTAAGTTGCTCGCCGGCAATTTTATGCCAGTCATTTTCCCCCGTACGGTCCTCTCCGGAGAGATGAACAGTATTTGAGGACCCCGGCGTGATCAGTAGAATTGGTAAAGGTAAGGATTTATCGTTATACATATAAGGGACATTCCGCGAAAACACCTTCGCGGCCGCATGGTCAAGGAAGAGGGTGTCCCTGGAGTCGTTCTTTATCTCAACTTCAATATCTGTTACAACCCCGTTATACATCTTATATGAGGCATGAAAAACATAGCTGAGGCTATCATGACCGTCAGTAAAGGCATATTTCTCACATTGGCAGTTGTCCGTTGTCACAAGATAAGAATATGAACGATAAACAGACGGCTCGGGAGTTGCGGGTGGCGATGACGTATTGGGGGTGGAACCTCCGACAAAGCGGGGGGAAGAAGAACATCCCTCCAAAACCAGAAATATTCCGCCGATGAACAGGGCTATAAACTGTAGAGAAATTCTTTCGACCATGACCACGGGATTACCACAATGGTGTTGTGAAATTTATCTCGCATTGCTACGAAGAGGTTTTTTTGCTTCGTGTCGTGCCTTCTGATAACCAGGTTTGATTCTTTTATAGATAAGGTCTATTCTCTTTTTATATGGAAGGAAGGCACTCTTCATCGCATTGATGGTAAGTTTTTCAATATCATCAAGCGAAAGCCGGAAAACATCGTGCGCAAGCTTGAATTCTTTTGTCATATTCGTGTCGCTCATCAGTCGATCGTCCGTATTCAGTGTCACCCGGAATTTATACCGGTAATAGAGTCTGAACGGGTGTTCTTCAATGCTTTTTACCGCGCCGGTATCGACATTACTTGTGAGACAGAGTTCTAGTGGTATCCGTTTATCCAGAACATATTGCGCGAGATAACCCATACTGACGATTTCTGTCGGATCCTCGTCGTCGACTTTAATATCCTCGATTAACCGGGTCGCGTGACCAATGCGGTGTGCACCGCACCACTGAATTGCCTGCCAGATTGACTCCTTGCCGAAAGCCTCACCGGCGTGAATAGTGATGTTAAAGTTTTCGCGTTGGATATAATGGAAAGCATCGACATGTTTTTTAGGCGGGTAACCGCCCTCTTCGCCGGCCAGATCAAATCCCACCACACCCCTCTCCCTAAAATCGACCGCAAGCTCTGCCATTTCGGTTGAGAGAGTCATGTTGCGCATGGCGCAGATAATGAGCCCGAATTCGACACCAAAATCCCTTCTTCCGCGTTCGAGACCTCGCAAAACAGCGGTTACAATCTCTTCCCAGTGAAGTCCTTGCTGGGTATGATAGACCGGGGCAAAACGTGTTTCGATGTACACAACGCCATCACGATGCATGTCTTCGATCATTTCGTATGCTACCCGTTCGAGCCCCTCCTCTGTTTGCAATACCGCGGTCGTATGCGCAAATCCCTGAAGATACAGTGGGAGACTACCACGCAGCGCACCACGATGGAACCAGGTTTTCAATATATCTGGATCTTTCGACGGGAGTTTCTTGTACCCAACGTCTTTCGCAAGTTCGATGATCGTCCGGGGTCTCAGTCCTCCGTCGAGATGATCATGCAGAAGTACCTTGGGGAAAGATCGGATGAATTTTTCCGAGAGCTTCATTGATGTTTTGATATGTAGATAATTATTTTTACAGAGGTATTATATGGAAGACTACGACAAATGTACTAAGATGGGGTATGAATTGCAACGACGGATTTCTTTCCAAAGCTTGACAGACGTGAACGCCCGATTCATCACCGGGCGTCGTCGATCACTTTTGCTTCCGACTCTTAGTACTGGACTGTTCAGATGATTTTTTCTTCACCCTTCCTGTTTTCTTCGCGTTCCCTTCTTTTGTCACGGAATTTTCTTTGTCGTTCGCCTGAAGTAGTGTTGGATCCTTAACATCTTCTTTTTCCTCTTCTGACGGAACAACCGCCACGGCTGAAATTCTGTCTCCTTCATCAAGTCGTATCAGGCGTACCCCCTGGGTGTTCCTTCCGGCAACCCGGATTGTTTTAGCAGGCTGGCGAATGATGACCCCTCGGGTGGTTACAACGACAACATCATCATTCTCCAGGACTTCTTTTATCGCAACCATTTTGCCGGTTTTTTCGGTGGCCTTAATCGTAAACACCCCCTTACCACCGCGATGGCTTACCCGATATTCATCGAGGTCGCTTCGTTTTCCAAATCCATTCTCAGCCACTACTAGGATTGTCGTACTTTGTCGTCTTATGGCGACGGCACCGATTACCTTATCCCCCTTGTTGAGTTTCACCGCTCTGACACCGGTCGCAGTTCTCCCCATTTGCCGCACTTCCTTCTCATTAAAGCGGATCGCCATTCCATAATTGGTGCCAATGATGATGTCGTTTGAACCGTCGGAAAGTTTGACATCTTTAACAGTATCGCCTTTCTGCAGCGAGATTGCGGCGATACCAGATCGTCGGATATTACTGTACTGATCGAGCTGGGTTTTCTTTATCATTCCCTGTTCGGTAACCATGACCACGCTGTGGGTATTGTCGAATTCCTGCACCGCGACAAAGGCCTCGATGTTTTCGTCCGGTTGTTTTTCAACAAGGTTCACAATTGGTTTCCCGCGTGCTGCCCGGCCAGCTTCCGGTATTTCGAACACCTTGAGCCAGTAACATCTCCCCTTATCAGTAAAGAACATAATATAGTGATGGGTTGAGGCGATGAACATATGCTCAATAAAATCGTCTTCCTTTGTCGTCGCACCTGTAACCCCTTTACCGCCGCGCGCTTGGCGACGGTACCCGGAAACGGGGAATCGTTTGATATAGCCGCTATGACTTATCGTAATGACGACATCCTCCTCCGCGATCATATCCTCGATGCTGAATTCTTCGGCTTTATACACTACTTCGGTGTGTCGCACATCGCCGTATTTCTTCTTGATCTCGAGAAGTTCATCCTTGATTATCTGCATCTGGAGTTTTTTACTAGCAAGTATTGCACGAAGCCGTTCAATCAGTTTGATGGTTTCTTTATATTCCTCCTCGACCTTCTTCCGTTCAAGCCCCGTTAATTTCTGGAGACGCATATCAAGGATTGCCTTGGCCTGGATCTCCGATAGCTTAAACCGCCTCATCAGTCCATCCTGAGCCGCTGGAACATCCTTTGATTTCTTGATGAGTTTAATGATTTCGTCGATATTGTCGAGGGCAATGATATAACCTTCAAGTATGTGGGCTCGCTTTTCCGCCTCGTCGAGATCGAACTTGGTCCTCCGGACAATTACATCATTCCGATGTTTCACGAAGTGGTTGATCAGTTGTCTCAGCGTAAGGATCTCGGGTTTTCCGTCAACAAGTGCAAGCATAATCACACCGAAGGTTGTCTGCATCTGGGTGTGTTTATAGAGATTATTCAGCACTACCGTTGCATTTGCGTCTCGCTTAAGCTCAATAACCACACGAAGACCGTCTCGGTCGGATTCGTCGCGGATATCCGAGATATCCTCAATTTTCTTGTCGTGCACAAGATCAGCGATCTTTTCAATGAGGCTCGCTTTATTCACCTGGTACGGAATCTCTGTTATAATAATTGATTGCCGGTCCCCGCGACCTGTTTCTATGGTTGCTTTTGCCCGTACAAGAATTCTTCCCCGACCTGTTTTGTAGGCATCCCGGACCCCCTCATATCCATAGATAATTCCACCGGTCGGAAAGTCCGGCGCTTTGATGATTTTCATCAGTTTTGCATCTTCAAGGCCTGGTGTGTCAATGACAGTGACACATCCATCGATAACCTCGGAAAGATTATGGGGAGGAATATTTGTGGTCATGCCAACAGCAATGCCGGCCGTTCCGTTGACGAGGAGGTTGGGCACAAGGGCGGGCAATACGGTCGGTTCTTTCAACGTGTCATCGAAATTCGGAGCGAACGCGACGGTATCCTTTTCAAGATCGCGCAGCATTTCCTCGGCCATTCTCGATAACCTTGCTTCGGTATACCGCATGGCGGCAGGAGAATCACCGTCGATCGAACCGAAATTTCCCTGCCCGTCGACGAGCGGGTAGCGGAGAGAAAAATCCTGAGCCATCCGTACCATAGTATCATACACAGCCATGTCGCCGTGCGGGTGATATTTGCCGAGTACTTCACCGACGATACGCGCACTTTTTTTATACGGTCTGTTGCTTGCAAGATTGAGTTCACTCATGCCAAACAACACCCGTCTGTGCACGGGTTTCAGGCCATCGCGGACATCGGGCAATGCCCGTGCAACGATCACGCTCATCGCATAATCGATATATGAGCCCTTCATTTCTTCTTCAATATCGACGGGCACTACTTTTCCATTCACAACAGCCATAAATTCTATATCTCCGTCATTCGGTCAGACATCAAATATCGAGGTTCCTGACATATTTCGCGTTCTTCTCGATAAAATCACGCCGGGGTTCAACCTCATCCCCCATTAATATTGAGAACGTTCGGTCGGCATCGGCGGCATTTTCTATCGAAACCTGCAGAACGGTCCTTGTTTCTGGATTCATCGTTGTCGCCCAGAGCTGTTCCGGATTCATTTCGCCCAAACCTTTAAACCGGGAAATGATCACTCCGCTTGGTGTTACGACAGCACCCTCCTCAGGTTCTTCTGTGGTAGCGGTACTTTTCACATCGGGTTTTGTTTTATCATTTTTCAATCTCTTCAGGATCTCCTCCCTGTCCTGTTCATCGTAGGCATAAAATTCCTGTTTGCCCTTTTTGAGTTTGTACAATGGTGGCTGGGCTATATAGACATGGCCGAGTTCAACGAGTTCCTTCATATAGCGAAAGAAAAGTGTTAGCAGCAATGTTCGTATATGGGATCCATCGACATCGGCGTCACACATGATAATGATCTTGCCATAGCGGAGTTTTGCGGGATCAAAATCCTCTCCCGCGCCTGTGCCGATTGCCGTAAAAATACACCGGATTTCCTCGTTTTCCAGCATCTTATGGAGCCGGGCTTTCTCGACATTCAGAATTTTCCCTTTTATCGGAAGAATTGCCTGGAAGCGTCGGTCGCGGCCTTGCTTCGCGCTTCCGCCGGCAGAATCACCTTCAACGATATACAGTTCACAGTGTTCCGGATCGTCGATTGAGCAATCGGCCAATTTACCCGGAAGGTTTGACGATTCAAGTGCACTTTTGCGGCGTGTAAGATCGCGGGCTTTACGGGCAGCTTCCCGGGCTTCGGCAGCACGTAGGCATTTATCAATGATACGGCGTGCATCCCCAGGATTTTCATCCAACCACGATGCAAGCTGGTCGCTGACAATTTTTTCCACAATCCCTTTAATCTCACTGTTACCGAGCTTTGTTTTCGTTTGCCCCTCAAACTGAGGCTCGGGCACTTTAACGCTAATGACTGCGGTCAGCCCCTCCCGGAAATCATCTCCTGTAAGCTGGATGCCGTTTTCCTTCACCAGTCCATTTTTTGATGCATAGCTATTGAGTGATCGTGTGAGCGCGGTTCTGAATCCAACGAGATGTGTGCCACCCTCAATAGTGTTGATATTGTTGACATATGTAAATATATTTTCATTATACTGGCCATTGTACTGAAATGCCATCTCCACTTCGACGGATCGATTTGCCTCGTCCTTATCCTGGCCCTTTGCATAGACAGGTTTTTTTATCAAACCTGGTCGCGTGGCATCGATATAGCGGACAAACTCGACGAGCCCACCTTTAAAATGAAAGGTCTCTTCCTGTTCCTGATTATTGCGAAGATCAACAATGCGAAGCACCACATCGGGATTCAGAAACGCCAGTTCGCGTAATCGTTCGGCAAGGGTTTCGAATTTAAATACACGATTCTTAAATATCTGACCGTCCGGAAGAAATGTGGTTTTCGTCCCCGTTTTCTTCGGATCATATTTTCCAACAACCTTCACTGCTGCCACCGGTTTACCGCGGACATATTTCTGATACCAGATTTTCCCATCCCGGACAACTTCAACTTCGAGCCATTCAGAGAGGGCATTGACAACCGAGACACCGACACCGTGCAGACCGCCGGAAACTTTATAGGTACTCTTGTCGAATTTCCCCCCCGCGTGAAGAACGGTCATTACGACCTCCAGCGCTGATCGTTTCTCATCAGGATGGATATCAGTCGGTATTCCCCGTCCGTCGTCGGTCACAGTTACCGAACCGTCTTTATTTACACTCACGAAAATATTGTGGGCGAAACCGGCAAGCGCTTCGTCAATTGAATTATCCACGACCTCATAAACGAGATGGTGTAATCCGCGGGTGGAGACGTCGCCTATATACATTGCCGGTCGTTGACGTACCGGTTCGAGCCCCTTAAGGACCGTGATATGATCTGCTGTATACTCCCCGTTCGTCTTGCTCTTTTTGGGAGTATGGGGGACATCTTTTATCTGACGCTCCCTCAAATCACTTTTTTCCTTTTGTACCACTTTTGCCATAGATCCTCGTTAACGAAAAACAATGTCTTTGACGATATCTTTCCCGATCGTCGTGTTGATTTTATCAATGATTTCCTTCTTAAAGAACACCAATTCATTCCGCCAGGGGGCTCGGGCTACGTGAACATAGAGCCGGCCTTCATGAATCCGTTCGGCGACTGCAACATTGGCAATTCGCTTGCCCACAATCATGGGCCAGATATCGACCGCTGTATACTCATCTATTTTACGGCTTAACCCGAGTGATGAAATTGTACGGTCAAGCGATGTTCGTATAAGTTTAGGCGCTGACGATGTCATTCGGTTCTCACCTGATTGAGAATGACGGAACCGTTTTGCACCGTAAACAGCCGATCCCGTTCGCGATTTTTACCATCGAAATAATGTGGGTTCGTCGACGTGATAAACGTCTGACTTACGTCGCTGACAAAATCAAGCAGTCGCTTCGCCCGATGCTCGTCAAGTTCACTAAAGACATCATCAAGCAGCATCAAGGGCGTTTCCTTGCAGCGTTCACCGAGGTAGTAGAATTCGCCAATTTTCAGAGCGACCAGAAATGTTTTATGTTGACCTTGGGACGCAAATTTCCGAAGCTCAAAATTATTTATCGCAAATACGAACTCATCCCTGTGCGGACCGACGAGAGTTGTCCCTACGCGCTGTTCCTCCGGCTCCGCTTTTTCAATCGCATCCCGGAATGCCCTGGCGATTGCCTCCTGTCCGTCTCCAGTTTCACACGGCACGGATGGCTGGTAAACGATTGAAGGTGTTTCGTCATCGGTGACAAGCTTATGGTAGGCGTCGACGATACAGTTCTGAAACTCATCAACGAACTGGTTCCGCTTCGTCATAAGAGAACTTCCCTGTACCACCAGTTGGTCATTCCACGGGATTATCTCCTGTCCAATTTGACGTTTATACAATCTCCCATCGAGCAGTACTTTATTTCGCTGTTTTAGTACGCGCCGATACTCGATCAGCGATTGGAAGTATGCGACACTCGCCTGGGATATTACGAGATCCACGAACCTGCGGCGTTCAAGCGGTCCACCGGCTGTAATCGAAGAGTGCTCGGGAGATGATATAACAATCGGAAATTTCCCTATTATAGACGAAAGCGGTTCGATACGTTGTTTGTTAACGGTAACAAGCTTTTCACCGGTTGATGCCTGGTACGCCACGCGGACACGAGATTCCTTTTCACGGTCCGACTGAAAGGTCCCTTCGACTTCAAACAGGTCTGAACCGACCGCAACTGCGAGGAGATCGTTCGTGGCATAAAAACTTTTTGTAAGGCATAGATAGGAAATGGCCTCAAGCACATTCGTTTTACCGTGTCCGTTATCACCGAGAAGAATATTAGCCCCCTCCCCAAATTCAAAGTACGACCCCTGATGATTGCGGAAATGTTGGATCTTCAGCGTTATCAATCGCATGTACTCTGTATCGTCAGCTATTCAGGCGAACAGGCATAATCAGCATCAATAGATTCTCGCCGTCGCGCTGCGTAACCGGTTGCACTATTGTGGCTCTCGTCGGTGTGCTGAAACGGAAGACCGCTTCATCGGTATCGATGTGAGAAAGAACATCAAGGATATAGGTTGAATTAAATCCAATCTCGAGCGGCTCTGATGAATAATCGCATGTGATCACCTCCCGTGCCTCACTGCCGAAATCGATATCCTCAGCAGAGACAGTCAAGGAAGATTTCTTGAGTGCAAACCTCACTTGGTGATTAGTAGTGCTCGCATAGAGTGCGGTCCGGCGGACGGAGGATAGTAGCTGTTGTTTATCAACAACGAGTGTTTTCTCGTTTTCCGAAGGTATAACGCTTTCGTAATTCGGATATTTTTCGCCGATCATGCGCGCGATAATTGTCGTACTGTCAAATGTGAACATTACATGATTCTCATCGAAGGTTACACAATGTTGCTTGTCCGATGACGACTTTGCCACAATATTCAGGGCCTTTGCGGGAACAACAATATCCCTATCCACTGAAGGTGAAATAGATGTATTAATATATCGCACGAGTCTATGTCCATCGGTAGCTACGGATCGTATCTCTTTTTTTGTTATTTGAAAAAGGATCCCCATCATCGAGGGTCTCAGCTCATCGGCGCTGACGGCAAATGCGGCCTTGTTGATAAGCCTACGGAGAACATCTCCCCCCATCTCAATCTTCGATTTACCCTCAAATGTTGGTAATGTTGGAAAATTCTCGCTCGCTTCTCCGGTAAGCTTATATTCCCCATTTATGGTTTTCGTGAGGATCTTGTTTGATTGTGTGTCTGCAATAAATTCGATATCCGTATTCGGGAGAGAACGGATTGTTTCAGAAAATCTTCGTGCAGGAATGGCGATTTTACCGTCTGCCGCATTGTTTACCTTAAGAGATGTCAGAATCGATGTATCCAGGTCGGTCGCGGTAATTGTCAATATCGATTTTGAGACGTCAAAGAGGAAATTTTCTAAAATCGGTAGGGTAGATTTTGCTGGAATAACACTGCCGACATTGCCGAGTACTTTTTGCAGATCGTTACTTGGGACAGAAAATTTCATTCCATTATTCCCTTAGGAAATTGAGATTTGATGCTAAAATTTAGATAAGAAAAGTACAAATTTTTTATCACATTTACAATGATAGAACCGGTGCAACTATATTAAATATAATAAGTTATAGAGATAAAAAGAATAAGATGATTTAGCCTGTTGATATGTTGATAGAATGATAAATTCCATGTGTAAGATTCAGTTTACAGATAAAATCTTTCAGACGAACGTGGAAAATATCTGTAAAATTATTGATGAATTCGTACATGTGGCCTGAAATTATCAGTTGTTCACCCCGAGTGAACAGATATGCACAGACATTTACACATATTTTTCCACAACGTTGACGTATGTGACTGAATAAAATCGTTAGCGTGTGGTTAATTCAAGTTTAGATCGAAGTTGAAGAATCAGAGATTTTTGTTTCGGGTCCATCCTCATACCATCTTCAATGGTCTGATAGGCATGGATGACAGTACTATGATCGCGTCCGCCAAAGTGAAGACCGATCGTTTTCAGAGAAGAGTTTGTCAGTTCCTTAGCCAGGTACATGGCGATCTGCCGGGCATTAACAACCTCCTGTTTCCTGGTTTTTGCTCGGAGGAGATCTTCAGGAATTTTTAAATAGTCACACACAATACGCTGAATTTCTTCTATCGTAATATGAGTTCGGACCTCACCGATGATGGAGCGCACGACATCCTTTGCCAGATCGATGCTGATGGGACGATTTTCATATGATGACCGTGCAAGGAGGCTGATCAGACAGCCTTCCAGTTCACGGATGTTTGAGGTGACATTTTCCGCGATGAAAACAACCACATCGTGAGACAGATCGACTCCTTCATCACTGCTTTTTTTCCTGAGTATTGCGATGCGGGTTTCAAGATCTGGTGGTTGGATGTCTGCGGTAAGCCCCCACTGGAATCTTGAAATGAGACGTTCGTTCAATCCCTTCAGTTCTTTTGGCGGTTTGTCCGATGACAAAACGATTTGTTTTCCCAGATGATGAAGTGAGTTGAATGTATGAAAGAAGCTATCCTGGGTTTTCTCCTTTCCGGCGAAAAATTGAATATCATCGACAATAAGGAGGTCAACACTCCTATAAAACGATGAAAAATCTCCTACTCGGTCCTTCTGGATGGCCTCAACAAAATCTACAGTGAATTTTTCGCTTGAGGTGTATAAAACGCGTTTTGAGGGGTCCGATTGAAGAATATGGTTTCCTATCGCGTGGACGAGGTGAGTTTTTCCTAAGCCAACACCGCCATAAATAACCAATGGATTGAACGATGTTCCGCCGGGATTATTTGCAACAGCCTGTGCTGCGGCACGCGCAAACTGATTGCTTTCGCCTTTTATGTAATTATCAAATATATAACGGGGATTCAATGATGTGTTGAATGTGTTGCGATTTGTTGAGCTTGGCTTAGCGACCGGTTCTCCTGATGGTGCGGGGAGGACATTCTCAGCTGTTAGTGATATTTCGGCATGAGAATCTGCATGTCCAATTTCCGTAGTCTCCTGGATGATCTCATGGTCCTCTATTGCTATGTCGAATTCTATCGATGATTCACGATGGAGAACTTTTGTCAATACTTCATTGATCAGGGAATAATAATGCTCTTCAAGCCACTCTGAAAAAAACTGACTAGGGACTTTTATGACTAAACGGTTATCAAATAGTCCTACCGGTTCAATTGGTTCGAACCAGGTTTTAAAGCTCTGGCTATTGACGCGTTCCCGAATGAAGGATAGACACTCTTTCCAGATACTTCCGGCCGATTCATTTCGAGGAACGGCGTCAATGAATATATCTTTCTCACCTGAATTTAGGTCCATGTTATCAACTCTTCTAAACAATTGAAAATTATGGATTTAACGCATTAATATCACCGGTAATAACAAGTTATCAACACCTTTATCAACCTGGTCGGTATGCAATGGTTCTCCGGGATCACAAAGACGGATATTTTTGCAATATTTTGCAGATTCAACCAGTTTACCTTCCAGTAGTAACCGGCGATTGTTAACATTTTACTTTAAGAACAAACTTGATGTTTTTGATGATGTTGGACGGTTTGAGAGCAGTTTCTGAAGTTGTCCACAATTTGTCAACATCAATGATACCCCCGCGGCTAGTATATTATACAAAGTTTCATTTCACATGGCAAGAGAAAAATGAAAGGTTTTTCAGGTTTGTTTTTCCATCATCATTTCATTATATTTTATAAGAATTTTTGCGAGTATACCGAAGAGGATTGTGTATGACAATCCTTTTTTTATAACATCATCCACGATCGGAGTTTTTGTACATGAAGAGAACATTTCAGCCGAGTAATGTGAAAAGGAAAAACAAACACGGTTTTCGCCATCGGATGAAAACAAAAGACGGAAGAACGGTCCTTGCGCGGCGAAGGGCAAAAGGCCGGTGGAAGCTGACCGTGAGTGACGAACGGTAATTTGTCGTAGAAGAGATTTTTGCATTGTTAAAGCAGACTCTCCGAAAATCAGAAATTCTGAGAGGGCAAAAAAATTATTCATTAGTATTTCAACGCGGTAAAAGGATTGAAGGTACATTTCTACGGGGTTTCTGCTTTGTTGGTCCGATAGATCATCCAACTGTCCCAGGGGGACATCGCATCGGGTTTGTCGTATCGAAAAATGTTCGCCGTGCAGTCGATCGTAATAGAATGAAAAGACTCCTCCGTGAATCCTATCGTCGGAATAAGGAGATCCTCCGTAACACTCTAACGGCTTCGAACACACCATTGTCAATTATCTTTTTGTACTCACGGCACGTGAAGCATTCCGACGAACTTCCCACATTTCGTGAAGTTGAGGAAGAGGTAAAAAGCATCATGCAAACAATTATCCGCAGGTTGGCAGCATTGTGAATAAAATTTTAATAGGATTTCTTCAATTCTACAAACGGGTACTTTCTCCCGCTCTGCCCGGAAATACATGCCGTTTTTACCCAAGCTGTTCCTCCTACGCGATAGAGTCTCTCAGGCGACACGGAGTTTTCAAGGGAACAGCCCTCAGCATAAAGCGTGTTCTGAAGTGCCATCCTCTGCATCCGGGCGGTTTCGACCCCGTGCCATGATTCTGCAGAGGGGGAAAATTTTTACAGAAAGACAGGTATGAATCGTACAACAGTAATTGGATTTGTCCTCATTGGCCTTCTACTAATGGTATGGATGTGGATGAATGCGCCACCCCCGCAAAAACCCGGCAATATCACCGATACGACAAAAATCCAGAACATCAAGGTTGATACCGCACAAAAGCAAATCCCTCCAGTATCATCACCTGCCAAGGACTCCCTCGGTAAATTTTTTAGTCACCAAATAACGTCTGAACAGAAACATATCATCGTTGAGTCACCATTGTACAAGGCTGCATTCACCTCTCACGGAGGTTCGATTGTTTCCTGGATACTCAAAGGGTACAAAACATGGGATCAGTACCCCGTCAATCTGATCGGTGAGAACGCGACCGGTGAGCTCAATTTACTTTTTCTGACGACAGATGGTAAACTTATTAACACGAAAGGATTGAATTTTGAGACAACTCTTGCGGGAGGGAGTAGCCTTGAGCTTAAAGGGGGAGACTCCGTACAGCTCAAATTTTCGCTAAATATTGATGAAAAGAGAAGTATTATCAAAGTATATACATTTTATGGCGACCGGTATTCTTTTGATCTGTCGTATCAGTTTGTCGGTTTGGATCAGATTATTTCGAATTACGAGTATCAGATTACATGGGAAAACGGACTGCGGTATCAGGAACTGAACACGATTAATGAGTCGAACTTTGCGAAAGCCTCGGCGCTGGCAGGTGGAGAACTGACGGAAATTGACGCAACAAATTTCAATGAGAAGTATCAACAAAGCCTCTCGGGGCGTATCTCATGGGTTGCAGCGCGTAACAAGTATTTTGCCGTTGCGATACTCCCACGCGAGAAGGAAAGCCAGGGTGCATTGCTCGAAGGTTACCGGGTGCATCTTCCCGACAATGGCGCCAAAGAAAATTATAGTTTAGCTCTCAAAATGCCGTTTACTGGCCGCCCGTATGAAACGGATCGTTTTACGGTGTTTCTCGGTCCACTGGATTTCGACATCGTAAAGCAGTATAACGTCGAGCTTGAGCGCATCATGAGCCTTGGAGCGGCATGGATTATTCGTCCGATTTCGGAATACGTCATCATCCCGGTTTTTAAATTCCTGCGGCTTTTTATCCCGAATTACGGGGTTGTTCTGATAATATTTGCCATCCTGATAAAGATAGTTTTATACCCGTTGACCAAGAGCAGCATGACCTCGATGAGAAAAATGCAGAAGCTCCAGCCGATGATGGATGAGATCAGGACTAAATACAAGGACGATCCGCAGAAAATGAATCAGCAGGTGATGCGGTTATATAAAGAATATGGTGTCAATCCTGCTGGGGGATGTCTTCCGATGCTCTTGCAGCTGCCGATTCTTTACGCTCTGTGGGCTGTTTTCAGCGCGACCATTGAGCTTCGACAGGCTTCATTTATATGGTGGATGAAAGATCTCTCATCTCCAGACGTGATTGCCACGCTTCCATTTAAGCTTCCGCTTTTTGGGATCGATCAGATCAGCGGGCTGGCGTTGTTAATGGGTATTACAATGTTCATTCAGCAGAAGATGTCGGTTAAAGATCCACGCCAGAAAATGATGGTCTGGCTCATGCCGCTCATGTTCACACTCCTGTTCAACAGTTTCCCGTCGGGATTGAACCTTTACTACTTCATGTTCAACATCCTGTCTATTGGCCAACAAGCTTGGATTAATAAAAAGCACGAGGACGAGCCGTTGAAAAAAGTTGAGGAAAAGAAGAAACGAGGTGGAGTATTTGCGAAGTTTTCGCAAAACATGCCAAAACTTGGGAAATGAGGTGATATCAAAATACTACCTTGAGAAATCAGCAGAGCTGTTTCATTAACGAGAGGATGCATATGTCCGATTTATAATCCGGCCTACCAGTACAAGAATTAGCCAACCACGAAGCATCCCCCTTTTTCCAACTTCATAATAGCCTATCCGTAGCATAGCCCAACCCCTGCGTTGAAATGATTAATTCAGATGTCGGCAGAAGCCAAGCCACGCACCTGTTGTTTTTCACATCGCTCTTTGTTAAATTTTTGTTATTCCTTTCCGTGTATGATAAACTCCCAAGATGATGTTATAGCGGCAATTGCCACGCCGATCGGCGAAGGAGGGATATCCGTTGTTCGAATTAGCGGAGAGGGAGCAGTGCAGGCGGTCGACAGGACGTTTAAAGGAATTCAACCATTGGCCTCGTGTGCGTCGCACACGGCGCATTTTGGAGCGATCCTCGACGGCGCAGGGGAAATTGTTGATCAGGTTGTCGCGATCGTCTACCGAGCTCCTCATTCTTACACTGGGGATGATACGGTGGAAATCTGCTGTCACGGAGGTATATTTCTTACCCGGAAAGTGCTGGAAGAAATCCTCCACGCTGGTGCAAGGATGGCCGAACCGGGTGAGTTTACGAAAAGGGCATTTTTAAATGGAATGATGGACCTTTCTCAGGCAGAAGCTGTTGCTAATCTGATTCATGCAAAAACCGAGTTTTCGCACCACACATCGATGCATCAACTCCAGGGAAAGTTGTCCACGCTTATTAATGGCCTGAGGGAAAATCTTATCAACATCGCCAGTCTATTGGAGCTTGAGCTGGACTTTTCAGAAGAAGGGATTGATATTACAGATAAAAAAACGATATCCAAAAAAATTAGCGATATTATACATGACATTAATTCAATGATTGAAAGTTATCATATTGGAAAGATATCGCGTGATGGAATCAGTGTAGTAATTACAGGAAAACCGAATGTAGGTAAGTCTAGTATAATTAATAACTTACTCAATGAGAACAGAGTTATTGTGACTGACATACCGGGGACGACACGAGACATCATCCAAGAAAATTTAGACATAAATGGTTTCCTTTTTGCTTTGACAGACACTGCCGGATTAAGAAAGACCCAGGACATAATAGAAACCGAAGGAATTGCAAGGAGTCTGAGTGAGATATCAAAAGCGGATCTTATACTTTTTATTATCGATCTTTCCCGGGATTTGGATGAGGAGGATATAGAAATATTAAATCAGATAAAAAAGAGCAATAAGCTTGCCGAAGTCATAATAGTTGGGAATAAAAAAGACATCGAATGTATTGGTGAGATCAACGTTCGTCATAAATTCGGCCACGGTATCATCTATTTGGCCTGTTCGGCGAAAACAGGAGAGGGAATGGGTGCTCTGAAAGTACAGATGGTAAACCAAGCATTGGGGAGGGATCTGCAAACGGTTGAAAAGAGCGTGTCTATTACAGATTTACGTCATAAAATTTCGCTTGAAAAGGCTAAAGAAAATCTGCTCAAATCGATTGATGACCTAGAGACAGGTAAAAGCAGCGAATTTATTTCGATCAGTTTGAGGACGGCCATCGACTCGCTTGGAGAAATAATCGGAGTTGTGACAACAGATGATCTGCTGAAGATGATTTTTTCGAAATTTTGTATCGGGAAATAAAATGTTTCACGTGAAACAACATGGCGGTGCCTAATCATTACGATATCATAGTTGTGGGTGGTGGGCACGCCGGAATCGAAGCATCACTTATCAGTGCGAGAATGGGATTTCACACCTTGTTGATAACAATGTCGAAACCATCAATCGGGCGCATGTCATGTAATCCAGCCATTGGGGGAACCGCGAAAGGTCATTTAGTGCGTGAAATTGATGCTCTGGGAGGTGAAATGGCTAAAATTGCGGATGCGACAGGAATTCAATTCAGGATGCTGAATAAATCAAAAGGACCCGCAGTTTGGTCCCCGAGATGTCAAAATGACAGAGAATGGTATGCCGTTGAAGCCAGGCGAAGAGTTGAAAACCAGCCCAATCTTGAGGTAATTGAAGATTTTGCATTGGGTCTCTCTGCAGATGAGGTCAACAACGGATACAGGTATAGACTAAATGGTATTATTACAGGTTCATCGGGGACTATTCATTGCAGGGCTCTTGTTCTTTGTGCGGGTACATTTCTAAGGGGAATTTTGCATACCGGGGAAACGAAGAAATACGGTGGTCGTTATGGCGAAAATGCTTCATTTGGAATAACAAAATGTCTTGAACAGCTCGGATTTCAGAGTGGAAGGTTAAAAACAGGAACACCGCCGAGGATTGATCTTTATTCGATAGATTTCAGTAAAACTCTCGAGCAGGCGAGCGACAATCCACCCAGACCCTTCTCATTTCAGAATGATACTATTTCAAATCAATTAATACCGATGTACCTTACGAGTACAAATCAGGCTACTCACGACATTCTCGTAAAAGGATTTGATCGGTCCCCCATGTTTACAGGCAGAATCAAGGGGATCGGGCCTCGTTATTGCCCATCTATTGAAGATAAAATCGTTCGGTTCAGGGACAAGCAAAGTCATCAGATATTTCTTGAGCCGGAAGGGTATAATACGAACGTAGTTTATGTTAATGGTTTTTCAACCAGCCTTCCCGAAGAAATTCAGGCAGAGGCACTCCCGACCATACCAGGGCTTGAAAACGTCAAAATGCTTAGACCGGGATATGCAGTTGAGTACGACTTTTTCCCCCCGCATCAGCTGAGACCGTCGTTTGAAACAAAGACCGTGGAAGGGCTCTTTTTCGCGGGTCAGATTTGCGGTACTTCTGGATACGAGGAGGCTGCAGCGCAGGGTTTAATGGCAGGGATTAATGCCGGTCTGAAGTTACGAAAAGAAGAACCGTTGGTGTTGAAGAGATCGGAGGCTTACATAGGTGTTTTGATGGATGATCTTGTCAATAAAAGCACAGAAGAACCGTACAGAATGTTCACCTCCAGAGCTGAATACCGACTCCTTCTGAGGCAGGACAATGCCGATAGAAGGTTGATGAAGTACGGTCACCGGCTTGGGTTAATTCCGGACGATATTAAGGTCAGGCTTGACAGGAAAGAGGAAATAATAAGAAGAGGTATCGCGACAATAGAAGATCTGAATGTTGGGCCAGAGGAGATTAATCCTTATCTCGAAATGAAGGGAAGCGCACCGATTTCAGAAAAAGATAAGTTGGGACAACTTCTACGGCGGCCCGAGGTGGAACTTTCAGAACTGGCCAATCAGGACATTTTCAAGAGAGATGCCTTTGCAGCGACGTTGTTCTCAAGTGGCAACAACAAATTTGTCGAAGAAGTTCTGGAGCAAATTAATATTGAAATAAAATATGGTGGCTACATTGCTCGCCAGGATGAACAGGTCGACAAGTTTGAAAGGTACGAGTCCCTCAAAATACCCGATAGATTCGACTACGAGAAAGTCCGCGCACTCTCTGTCGAAGGTCGGGAAAAGTTATCCAAGATACGTCCGGCATCTATTGGACAGGCTTCGCGAATTAGCGGCATTACTCCGGCGGACATTTCGATCCTTATGGTTCACGTACGAGGATAGTGTTGTTTCACGTGAAAAATACGCAGTTAAATTCAATAAAAACAATAGTTTATGAGGGCAACAAATTTGTGGATAACCAGCTAATATTCAGAAATATCTGCAGAAAGAACGGCTTACGTATTTCTGAACCGGCACTCGAGCTGATGACAAAATACGTCGATCATTTGATTGATTGGAATACAAAAGTAAATCTCATCTCGAGAAAAGACATTGCAAATATATGGACCAGGCACATACTCGGATCGATCTCTTTTCTCTTCCGGAATACATTTTACAAGGGGGCATCGGTTGTGGATATCGGAACAGGTGGGGGGCTCCCCGGGATACCGATCGCCGTTATAAGGGACGATCTTCATATGCTTCTCGTCGATTCAATTCAGAAAAAGATGGTGGCGTTACACGCTATACTTGACGACCTCAAATTACCCCGGGTGAGTGCCGCCGCAGGAAGGGCGGAAGAGCTTGGTACCAGTACAAAATATTGCGGGAAATTCGATTATGTTGTGGCTCGTGCCGTTGCCCCGATAGCAGACCTCATTAAGTGGGGTAAACCCTTCCTCAAAAAAAACGACTTAGTATCCCCCCGAATAGATGAAGAAGGGGAAATACCCCCGGGTTCAATTATTATGTTAAAAGGGGGGGATTTAAGCGCTGAAATCCAGTCGGCGAAGGTGACGTGCAAACCGCGTTTGCTTGATCGGCGATCGATCAACATCGAGGGTTTTTACGGGGATCAGGATTTAATTGATAAGAAACTCGTGATTGTACAACCATAAAATATTGCCATGAAAAAATCTCAGGAGCTTTTCAATCAGTTACGGATACTCGCCACGGAGCAGATAAATTCCAGAACGCAAAATATCGATACCCTTGATACCATAGATATTATAGGACTTATCAACAAGGAAGATGCCCGGGTTGCGGGTGCGGTTCGGAAGGAACTTCCCGCAATTGCAGAAGCGATTGAATTAGTTGTCAAGGCATTTAAAAAAGGGGGGCGATTGATATACGTGGGGGCGGGAACCAGCGGGCGCCTGGGTATTCTTGATGCCTCGGAATGCCCGCCGACTTATGGGACTGACCCGGGCATGGTACAGGGTATCATCGCCGGTGGCAAGGAGGCTGTTTTCAGGTCGAGGGAGGGTGTTGAGGATAATGCCGGCAAAGGAGCTGATGAAATACGGCGCCTCGGGGTATCAGTGAAGGATGTCGTCTGTGGAATCGCGGCGAGCTTCCGGACACCGTTTGTTGCAGGAGCGGTTCAGGAAGCGAAACGGCTTGGCGCTAAAACCGTCTTTATAACGACGAATCCCCGGTCGATTCTCGAGCTCTCTGGTTTTTCGGAAATCCGCAATGCAATCAATGTGGCCATTTGTCCGAACGTGGGGCCTGAGGTTATCATGGGATCAACGAGAATGAAGGCCGGGACGGCCCAAAAAATGATCCTGAATATGATGACAACCGCAGCAATGATTAAAATGGGGAAAGTGTACGGAAATTTCATGGTAGATCTCCGGATGAACAGCAGAAAACTGGAAGAGCGCGCAAAAAGGATTGTTATGCTCTCAACCGGCGCCGATTATTCTACGACATCAAAAACATTACGGAGGGCGGGGGGGCAGGCAAAAACCGCGATTGTAATGTTACAGTCGGGAGTTTCGGCTGCTGAAGCGAGGCGCCGGCTAAAAACTACCCATGGATTTGTCCGACAGGCATTGAACGAGGGAGAGTTAACATGAACGGACGCAGGCTATTTCTTGATGAAGAGATCTACCCACCGTTCTCGGGTTTTCCGCCGGAGGGGATAAGATTCTTGAGCCAATTAAAGCGTAATAACAACCGCGAATGGTTCAGACAAAATAAAACACGCTACGAAGAATTCGTCAAGATGCCGATGCGTTCTCTGATTTCGTCATTAAAGGGTCCGATGTCGGTGATCGCACCGGAGATCGAGATCCATCCATCAAAGAGCATGTTCCGTATTTATCGGGATACGCGCTTCAGCAAGAACAAAGCACCCTACAAAACACATGTTTCTGCGATTTTTCATCCAAAAGGGGACTGGGAAGCAAGTGCCGGATTTTATGTGGAGATTGATCCTGAGGGTGTATATGCCGGGGGAGGAATTTACATGCCTGACGGACAGCAATTGAAGAAAATCCGGAGAGCTATCGCGGAACAGTCGGAAAGGTTTCTGGCGATCGTCGATGACCCGACTTTTAAGAAAACCTTCGGTAGGCTGGAGGGTGCAAAGCTCCAGCGCGCGCCCCTGGGATTTACTCCAGATCATCCGATGATCGATTGGTTAAAGTACAAACAATTTTACGCTGGGGCAGAATGGAAGACCGATAGCTGCTATTCCTCGAAGTTTGTGACAAAACTTACAGCTCTCTATGAAAAATTACTTCCAATGATCCGGTTTTTTAATGAGGCGTTATAGCAAGGGAGCGAAATTTTTTCTTCTGATGGAGTTTGCCCTAACTCGCATAGAGGTAGATGAATGATATTTTCAGGTACGGAGGGATGCTAATTTTCAGTGGAATATCGGCCGCCCGCAAAACTCAGTTTCAGCAGACAGAGTTTCTGACATAGCTAAAAATTTCTTCAATAGCCTGACGGAAAATATCCCCCCGTTGCAATAAGCTTACAACAATAACGCTGCTCTGCAACATATCAAAAAAGTATCCGGGATAAACGTAAACGCCCTTTTTATCGAGCAGTTCTAGGGCCCACATTTCATCACTTTTCGTCCTCGGCATCTGGATAATTGCATTCCACCCCCCGTAAGAATGAAAAAGGTCACACGGGATCCCCCCCAGGAAGGAATTCTGGAGAAACGTGTGGTTGCCTTTGATCCGTCTGAGAACAGAGGAAAATGTATCCTTCCCGTTCTGCAGCAATTCGGGCAGGGCAATCTGGACGGGAGTATTGACAGATAAAAATGTATCATTTAATATCTCAAGACGAGCAATCGCCTCGTTGCTCGTTTCGGCTGGTCCTGAAACAGTTATCCATCCAAGCTTCATCTGTGGCAAGCCGATGTATTTCGATATACCGTTAAGTGTGAACGTGAGAACCTCTGATGTTGATGCAGTCGTTTGTGAATACGCGTTGGGGTCGAGTTTATAGTCGATGAATACCTCGTCGACTATCAGGCTGCAATTGTGTTCTTGCGCAATTTGTGCAATACGGTCAAATTCTCCGACCTGTAAAAAAGAACCCGTCGGATTATGCGGATTGAGAAGAATGATTACCCGTGTTGAGGGGGACATCGATGTACGAATAGATTCGATATCGATGTGCCATCTGCCGTCGTACAAGAGGGAATAATTTTGCATTCCAATGTCGTTAATCTGGGCGAGATACTCGAACAATGGATAGGATGGCGATGGCACAAGAATCGTTTCCCCCTGATTACAGAGGAGTTTCAGGAGAAGACCATACGATTCGCTCGTGCTTGACGTAAGAATAATATTGGCCGGATCGAGAAAAACAGCCTTCTCCGCATAATACTGGCATACTGCCAATCGCGCCGTGAGCAATCCCTTCGGATCTGGCTGATAATGAAGCAGCCCCCGGTTCTGCAGTGCATGCAGGATCCGATCAAGTGGATAATCCAATTCAAGCTCTGTTGGATTTGAAACAGTCAGATCGAGGATAGGGAGACCGCTATACCGGCGTTCCTCATAGAGTTGGGCAAGCCTGTTGGGATGCCGTTGCCATGATGTGCGGTGGGAAAACATAGAATGAGATTTTTAAATATAATATCGTGAGGAAACGACAAATGCAACTTGAATTCCCGAAATGACTCCCTGAATGTGTCATTACGCTTTTGGTCAACTTTCCGGTGCAGAACGTCAGTGTCGAGGGTGTACTTAAGCCGTTTTTTGCGGCTCATCGGAAAAACTTCGTACTCCTTGCTCCAATTCGAGAAGCATTTTCTTTCTCCATACACCGCCACCATAGCCACCAAGGTTTCCGTCTTTGTTAATGACGCGATGGCAGGGGATTACGATCGCGATTCTGTTCATGCCATTGGCGGTTCCCACCGCGCGGCTGGCTCCGGGTAATCGAATCCGTCTCGCAATTTCGTCATAAGAGACAGTCGTACCATAAGGAATGCGCAGCAATTCACTCCAAACCATACGCTGAAATGGTGTTCCCGGATAATGAATGTTGACGGAAAAATTTTTAAGCTCGTTTTTAAAATAGCCTTCGAGTTCATGGCGAAGCTGTTCAATGTGGTTGTTCGATCCCGGAACAATCGCGCACTTAAAATGGCGTCGGAGGGACGAAAACTGGCCTTCGATTCTGCGCAGGTCGGAAAACTCAAGAAGGCATATACCCTCCGAAGTTGCACAAGTAAGAAGAGGTCCGATGGGACTTTCAATCCAGGAACTCACGATACAATCACACGAACGGCTCCTTCCTGGGGACAGGCCAAAGGTTTTCACAAATGCCTCTCTGAATCCGCTATGGGAATTATACCCAAAACCCAGCGCTACATCGTCAAGATCGGTTCCCCGTCGAATTTGTTCGAGGGATTGCCCGAGTCTTCGTTCTCGGCAGTAGGCCTGAAACGTTATGCCGTAATATTTCCGGAAATAGCGACGAGCACGTGAAGGCTCGATACCGAACGAACGCAGCTGTGCGTCCGAATATTTCGCGGTTGAATTTCGTTCGATCAGGGCGAGCAGCCGTGCGACCCACCCTGGTGGTTTATCGTTCCCATCCACTGGGTGGCAGCGGAGACATGGGCGGTATCCAGCAGTTATCGCTTCGCGGGCGGTTGGGAAATACTCCACATTCTCCGGTAGCGGATTGCGGGCGGCACAGGAGGGTTTGCAAAAAATCCCGGTCGAACGCACGGCGAAAAAAAACACGCCGTCATATGATTTATCCTTGGCGCGGTACGCTTTTTCCATTTCTGTGGCTGGGGGTAATGTCAGCATAATTTCTTTCGTGGTAAATATTTAATGATCGACGGATGAGTATATGATACGGTTTCGGCGCTGGAAAATCCACCGGAAATTGAACATCAATTTTTTTTGACCGGGCGATCCGAGAAGTGTTTGAACGGGTAAAATCGGGTGGTGCCGGGAAGTGGATTCCATAGTTATCCCCCCCAGGCTTGATTTCTTTAATCCATCTCTAGCTCCTCAGCTTTTTTCTTTGACATTCTTAAACGTTCATTATGGTCGAGATACCGCTTACGAAGGCGCAACGTCTTTGGTGTGACCTCGATATACTCATCGTCGGCTATCCATTCAATTGCCTGTTCAAGTGTGAGCAATTTGGGGGGTTCGAGGCGAATGGCCTCATCGGCGCCACTGGCACGCATATTGGTCAATTGTTTTGTTTTGCAGACATTCACAATGATATCTTCATCGCGAGCATTCTCGCCTACGACCATTCCCTTATAGACGCGCATCCCGGGTTCGATGAAAAACGTCATACGCTCCTGCAATTTCCACATAGCATAAGCAGTCGCCATGCCATCCTCAAGCTGGATTATCGCACCCTTGTTCCGGGTGGAGAGATCGCCCTTATACGGTTCATAGCCAGAAAAATTATGGTGAAGAATACCGGTCCCTTTTGTTTCGGTCATGAATTCAGACCGGAATCCCAGTAATCCCCGCGCCGGAACCGAGAATTCCAGCCTGGTATTCCCTTGGGACTGGATCATGTTTTTCATGATTCCTTTCCTGGCACCGAGATTCTGAATAACGGCCCCGACGAACTGGTCCGGAACATCGACAATAACATGTTCCATCGGCTCTGAGAGAACATCATCTATGCGTTTAAAAATGACTTCAGGGGCCGAAACTTGAAACTCAAATCCCTCCCGCCGCATTGTTTCTATCAGGATACCAAGATGAAGTTCTCCGCGGCCGCTCACTTTAAAGACGTCGGGGCTGTCGGTCAGCTCAACGCGCAAGCTGACATTCGAGCGGAGTTCCCTTGCCAAGCGTTCACCGAGATTTCGTGTCGTGACGTATTTCCCTTCCTGGCCAGCGAACGGTGAATTGTTGACGACAAAATTCATTGACATGGTTGGCTCTTCGATCGTGACAAACCGCAAGGGGGTAGGATCGGCTGCATCGGCGATCGTTTCCCCTATGTCTACATCCTCCATGCCCGCCAAGGCGATGACATCGCCCACACTTGCAACCTCAACTTCCAGTCGTTTTAATCCTTCAAACGTATAAATCTTCGTTACCCGAGCATCATCAACGGTCCTGTCACGGTGAACGATCTTCATCGGCGCTCCGAGATGGATTGTACCGCGGTCTATTCTCCCGATGCCTAGGCGGCCCAGATAATCGTTGTAATCAATTGTGGTGACAAGCATTTTAAAGGGTGCGTCAGGGTCGCCCTCCGGGGGAGGGATTTTATGAATAATTGTCTGAAAGAGCGGTTGAAGGTCTTCTCCTTCGTCGTTCAGTTCTTTTTTCGCAATGCCTTGTTTGGCGATACAATAGACTGTCGGAAAGTCCAATTGATGATCACTGGCGCCGAGTGAGAGAAAAAGTTCAAATACTTCATCCAGGACGGCATGTGCGCGGGCGTCTTTTCGGTCGATTTTGTTAATGACGACGATGGGCTGGAGGTTCAGCTCCAGAGATTTTTTTAGAACAAATTTTGTTCCCGGGAGAGGCCCTTCTGCGGCATCGACGAGAAGTAAAACACCCTCGACCATCTTTAGCGTGCGCTCGACCTCGCCCGCGAAATCGGAATGGCCCGGTGTATCGACAATATTGATTTTATATTTACTACGGGTTGAGGGATCAGTGTAAAAAACGGCGGTGTTTTTCGCAAGGATGGTTATACCCCGTTCCCGCTCAAGTTCATTGGAATCCATCACACGCTTCACAATTTCCTGATTTTCTCGAAATGTTCCTGTCTGGCGGAGCATATGGTCCACCAAAGTCGTTTTTCCATGGTCGACATGGGCGATAATAGCAATATTTCGAATATCTTTCCGATCCTGCATAAACAGCCCTTTAAGAATAAAAATGCCTCAGATTGTACATTCTCAACCCGAGGCGTCTGGTGACAGACTTTTGACTATTTGTCAAGTGTTCAGTAAATATATCAAAAATTTTTGAGAAAATGAAACCGAGTTAATGTCAATAGCTGTGTAAACTTTTTTTCAAGCGGCTTTCCTTCTCTTGAGGTTTATGAACCTGAGTTCATCGATCGTGTTTGCAACAATGGTATACGCACGGATTCTACGAAGGCGTTGTTCGCTGTGTTTCAGAAGCTGGAAGATCAGGCAGAGCGCTCCAGTTCGAGTTCGCATGCGCCTGGCCGCAGCCGTGCGCAGCCTGGCCGTGGCAAAGAGTGATTCAATCGGGTTGGTGGTCATCTGATGTACCCAATGACGCTGCGGAAAATGAAAATACGTAAACAGAGCCTCACCGGCTTCCAGAGCCCGTTGGAGCCCTGATTGCACATGAGCCCGAGCCAGGTCATCAACGTAGGAGGGGCAATCGGCCGCAGTGGGTTCAACAACCTCAAACAATTTTCGCTTTTTTCTTGAAGGTGATGCTTTTTTCTGATATTTTGTCATTGGCGTATCTCCTTCTTGGGTTTTGTAAGGGTTATTTAGGCACCCCAAGATACGGATGCGCCGCTTTATTTTCTACCCGATCTCAACCGAAGGCGTATCATTAACGGTTGCTCAAACATGACGTTTTAAGGCAATTCTGAGCCAGTCACTTTTGCCGATCTCGGCTCCAGCTAACTCAATTCGACTAAATCCATTTCTTAGCCTCCTACGACCTCGACAGTCCGTATATGGCTTCATCCGGAGGTATGCTATGAGCAGGTTGATGTACGCTTCTGCATTGTGGATATTACCGAAGCTGCCGATTGTCTTGAGTCTCTGCTCGAGTTGACGCATGACGCTCTCGGCATCGTTGTTCGTCCGTGGCATCCCAGGATGGCGAAAGTGCACCGTCAGTCCTTGCCATTTACGTCCGATGACTTCAGTCATGATCCGGTGAGCCTGATGCTGTCTGTCTGGATGACGATGAAACACCGCCCACCGTGCCAATGCAGTCTCGTAGGTCCGGCTCGTCAGGATCCGCCGTACCGATCTACGGAGTCGTTCAATTGGCTTCAGGCCCAGCTTCAACTCCTTGATCCTCTTGATTCCTCGGGTCAGTTCGTTCATCCGTTGTTCATATGAACCTTCCCGTGTCCGATCGGGAAGCGATCTAACAACTTCACGCATTCGATGTTTCCACCGCTCCAAATCCCGTTGCCGCACCGTATACCCAATGCGTCGATCTAGACCGTCCAGAACGTGTTTTATGCAAATCTGATGTGGTTTCCCAGGGTAGATGTGACTGTACCCCAATCCTATTACCGATTCCTCGTCACTGGTCATTCCTTTCATCGGGTAGGCCAATTTGTCCCGGAACACCTCAAAGTATTCCACCATTCCCCCTACTGTTGGCTCAGGCATCACCTCCACGTGTGGTATGTCTCCTCCTCGATCAACACCCACATACCAAACTACATTCTTCCCATGAACGCTGATATGCTTGTCGTCCGTTATCAGCCATCCACGCCAGTACAGATCCAGTTCCTTGCTCAGCTCAGCCGGTGTTTTACATTGTTCTGCCACCTGCAGCACCAACCGTTGAACCGTCATCGCACCAAGCTTCACCCCGTACTTCTCTCGACACCGTTTTGCCAGTACCCGACAACTGCCCCGTTCTTCTACGTGCCTCCTGGCCAGTTCCACGGCAAACTGCCAACTATACCGCCTCCGCTTTTGCCTTTGCAGCGTGAACGCCTTCCCACATTCCTCACAACGATACCGCTGGATCCGTCTCCTGGTATGACCGTGTTCATCCACCGGATGAATGGTCCGTGTCCCATTCCGCTTTGTCCCTGAACTTCCGCAATGCGGACACTTTCGATGCTGCTTTTTTTAGTCTCCATGCACCCAATGTAGTTTGCGCACAATTCATTTTCACCACAACCTCTTGTCACAAGAGACTTTACATCAAAAACAGCAACCGTTAATGATACGCTACCATCTCAACCAGATCAGTGTTTACACAGGTTTTCAATATAAATCATGAAACCCGTTCTATCTTTTACTTATGGTATAATCGCTTTAGTGGTGATGTTGAAAATCGACAATTGTAATATTCCAGCCACCGCAGGCCGTTCAGAAAGCTGATCGTTGGAAGCTAAACCTTTCATATCGTGCGGTGTCAAACTACCGAATACTGATCTACTTAAGGAGAGCGTACATGAAAAAAATAATTCTTTTCATTTTGTTAGCGACTGGCATAGCGGTTGCGCAGCCACAGTCCTTGGACAAGGACGGCCGCTTGTTGCGTTCTGATCGTCAGGGAAAAATATTTAAGCGACTCGACTTAAAGCCGGAACAGATGGCAAAAGTCAAAACTCTTCGTTCACAGTTGCAGAAAGATCAGATTGGTGTTCGCGCTAAAATTCAGACAGCGCGGATTGAACTTCGTGACCAATTTGATAAGGATAAGCCAGACCGTGCCATGATAGAGTCAAAACTGAATGAAATCAGCAAACTGCAGAATGAATTGAAGTTGAAAACAGCCGGATTCTGGTTCGACGTCAATGCTCTCCTCACTCCAGATCAGCAAAAAATCTGGAAGAGGGTACCTGCATTTGCTCTCGGGCAGGAACAACCTGCCCATCGTGGGATCTGGCAGCATCTGAAAAGGCTCTGGGGCAGACGAAATTGGTCCGACCGGCGTGAGGGTCAGGATTCTACGCGGTCTGAGGACAACGAATAAGACTGGGGTCTAGGTCGCCGTGTGACTGCAGAACTTCTGAAATGCATTGATCAGCAAACCCGCGACTTCTTGTGGTCTACGAATTTCAATATCTGATCGGTGTATCATAAAGACAAGACGGCCATCAAGTAGAAGCCCGAACGATGGTGATGATGGTGGCATGCTCGTGAAATATGAGCGTGCCCGATTGGTGGCATCCCGGTCACCACTTGCGAACACCGTTGCGATGATATCAGGTTTTACAGGAGAATGCATTGCCAGACCGAGGGCAGGGCGTGCGATGCCGCCGGCGCATCCACAGACGGAATTGACGAACACAAGAGCCGTTCCCCTGTGATGGGCAAGAAGAGCGTCCACATCTTCTGCGGTCCGTAATTCTTTGACTCCGAGACGGGTAACCTCGGTGATGCATTGTTGCTGTAATATATCGTGCATACATATCTCCGTTGAATGAAGAACAAGATGAATTTGATAAGAATAATATAAGGAATTTTCTTCAAAATGGCTCTTTTAGGGGAGGGAATACAGATTTAAACGTTTTCCTTCTGAAAACATCTAACATGAGAATCGCCATGGTGAATATCGCTGCCATGGGGACCGATGTGATAGATCAATGGTGCGGTGGATGTGCGTTTTGAATGAGACGTTGTCCCAGAGAAGCAGTCTTCCGCACCATTACCATTAGTAGGAGGATCAGAGAAATTCTTACCAATATCGTTCATCAGGCCAGGTAACATCCTCCCCTTGGGGGGAGCGCCTGGATACGGCCTGTTGTGAATTTCATGACGCAAAATTTGATTTCTTCTTGACATTGATGATGGAGATTTTTATCTTTAGACTAATAAGGTCAAATGGTCGAAAAACACACTTCATCTGTTATTGTACACCGTAACGGTCAGGCTAAGCGTGCGCAGATTATCGAGGCTGCGCATCGTCATTTCAGTTATTATGGTTTTTCCAAGGTGACCATGAACGAAATCGCCGCGGAACTTGGCATGGGAAAGGCATCGCTCTATTATTATTTCCTTACAAAGGAGGATTTATTTCAGGCGGTGCTTGCGGAAAAACATAAGGAATTTCTCATGGTAGTTGAGTGCCGTTTGGGCTCGTTAAGGACATCGACCGAGAAGGCTCGGACCTTTGTTGCTATGCGGATGGATTTTTTCAGCGAGATCCTGAACCTGAACATCGTCGATTTTCAGCACTGGCAATCGATACGACCCCAGCTCCAGGCGGCATTCAAAACCTTCACCCAGCATGAACAACAGATCCTACGTCGCATTATCCATGAAGGATCCGATGGCGGGGAGTTTGATATCGAGTCCGTAGAAAAATGTACCAACGCGCTTTTCCAGATCATGCGTGGTATGCGCTGCCAATTCATTCGAACAATCGAGGGACCGCAATTTCAAAAAAGTGACTTCCAGGTGCTTAAGCGTGAGACATTATTTATTATAGATCTTTTTTTAAGGGGAATGTCAAGACACGGCGGAAGAATGAAATAGTGAAAGGGAGTATCTCCCAAACTTTACTCGAATGACGTCTACATGAAAATTTCAAAAATACAGATATTTATCGGTATTGTGCTCATACTGATAATTGCGGCCGTATTCAGATTTGTCAAGAATGGCTCCGCAACCGACCCGCGGAAATTACCGGCGCCTCTTGTCAAAGTCGAGCTGCCACACGTTGAAACGGTTGTCGACCAGCTGACGTTTACAGGCGATATCCTCCCAATTCAACAGGCGAATATTTACTCAAAGGTTAGCGGCAACCTTGAAAAGCTTTATGTCGATATTGGCATGTATGTCAAGGCGAATCAGCAACTTGCATTGATCGATACGACGGAGTTATTTCAGCAATATCAGCAGGCAGCGGCAACATATGAAAATGCACGCTTAACCTATGAAAGGAACAAGGAGCTCTTCGGGCAGAACCTGATCGCCCGGCAGGATCTCGATAACGCCGAGGCGGCGATGAAAGTCGCGAAGGGTGCGTACGACAATACAGTCACCAGGCTTGGATATGCATATATCCAAGCACCGTTTGCCGGGTTTATCACAAAACGGTTTTTCGACCAGGGGGCAAATGTTACATCGAACAACACCTCGTTGTTTGTTCTCATGGATATGGAGTCAATGAAGATAACGATCGATGTCCTGGAGAAAGACATCCCGTTGGTTACGGTGGGGAAGAAGGCATACATCCGCGTTGATGCGTTCCCCGACAGGGTATTCGGGGGAACTGTCACGCGGTTGAGCCAGGCCGTGGATCTCGCGACCAGGACAATGGAGGTCGAAATAGATATTCCTAACAAAGATCATCTTTTGAGGCCGGGAATGTTTGCACATGTGTCGCTTGTTGTTCGGGAATTGCCCAATAGCCTCACCCTTCCCTCAATGGCGCTTGGGAACGATAATCAAGGTACATACATCTTCATTATTGACGGCTCGGTCGCTCACAGGAAAAGTGTTGCCACAGGAATAGAACAAAACGGGCGAACACAAATACTCTCGGGTCTTTCAGCGACAGACAAGGTCGTCACCGTCGGTCAGCAGTTTGTAAAAGACGGCGCTCCTGTGACCATTCAACAATAATATCTGATCATTTATGTGGCTGACACGATTAGCACTTCGCTATCCCATTTCGACCTTCTTGTTTGCGTTGACGATCCTTGTCCTTGGATTTGTTTCGTTCCGACAGCTCCCGGTAGATTTGCTTCCGAATATCACCGTCCCGGTTGTTAGTGTGATAACATTCTATTCCGGCGCCGGCCCATTGGACATGGAACAAGCTGTCACGGTATTCATTGAGCGAGGTGTCAGCTCTGTTAATGATGCCAGTTATGTCCAGTCAAGCACGCGCGAGGGAATCTCACAGGTACGCGTCAATTTCAACTGGGATGCAAATCTTGATGTGGGCCTTGTCGATATTGTTCAGCGAGTCAATCGTGTCCTTAATCAGCTTCCGACGGGTGTCTCGCAGCCAATTGTTCTCCGGTTCGACATTACAAATCTACCGGTATGTAATATCGCTGTCTCGGGCAACATGGATCCCCGCGATCTGTACGATCTTGGCTTTAACGTAATTGAACCACAGATCGAACATATCGACGGTGTGGCATCTGCGCAAGTGCTGGGGGGGCGCATCCGAGAGATCCACGTAGTACTTGATCGCAGCAGACTGGAGGCGCTCCGGCTTCCTGTGTCAACCGTGCTTCTGGCAGTGGCGAATTCAAATCTCGTTCTTCCTTCCGGGGACCTCAAAACAGGGAAATTTGACTATTCTCTGCAAACGGAAAGCCGATTTAACGTTGTGAAACCAATGAATGACATCGTTATCAAGACAGTCAATGATGTCCCGATTCGCATCAGAGATGTTGGCAGAGTTGAGGATAGTTATCAAGAAGAAACAGAGATCATTCGTATCAACGGGGAACCGGGCCTTACTCTGCGTGTACAGAAACTTGCGAATGCCAATACTATTGATGTCGTTGACAACGTTCTTCATGCGCTCCCGAAGCTTACGGGAATTCCACCGGGCGTGAAAATGACACTGTCATTTGATCAGTCGATGTATATACGTCAGACAATATCGGGTCTTCAGAGAGAGGCCCTCCTTGGTGCGGTGCTGGCGATGATCGTGATTCTCCTGTTCCTGAGAAACATGCGGGGAACCTTAATAATCATTGTGGCAATTCCCCTTTCTATACTTCTCGCGTTTATATGGTTCAGGTTCGGAAATGTCACCCTCAACATCATGACGTTCGGTGGTCTGGCACTTGCCGTGGGACGTCTTGTCGACGACTCCATTGTTGAGCTTGAGGCAATTTCCAGGCATTATAACCATCAGAAACCGAATGAAACACGCCTTGACGCGACGCTTGCAGCTGCGAAGGAAGTTGCTGCCCCAATTTTTATTTCCACGCTGACGACCGTCATCGTATTTCTTCCGATTGTTTTCCTCACCGGCATTGCCAAACTGATGTTTATTCCCCTGACAATAACCATCACCGTCGCACTCTTCGGATCGTTTTTTGTATCCCGGACCGTAACTCCGCTCATGTGTCTCAATTTTCTTCCTCCGGAGAAGAAGCTCGACAGAACCTCCGTAAAATTGCCTGATCGTATTCGGGTCCGGGCACACGACCTCCTTGCGCAACTAGACGCGGTGTATTCGAAGAGGCTGCTCTGGACGCTGAAACACCGGAAGGTCGTTATTCTCTCGATTGTCGGCTTTGCCCTTCTTTCTCTTATTCTTGTGAAATTCATCGGAACGGAATTCTTTCCCGACCAGGACGAGGGGCAATTTACTATTACCGTAAAGTTGCCCGTCGGGACCCGAGTCGAGGTTACCGATCAATATATGCGCCAGATCGAGGATATTTTACAGAAGAATGTCCCTGAAATGCAGGCGATGATATCGGATGTCGGGATACCATCGGCAAGAAGCGGAAATTTCTTCGCAAGGAACAGCGGAAGCCATTCCGGGAATATTCAGGTAGCTCTAGTTTCACCGGATCAGCGGAAACGTTCCATTTTTGAGATAATCTCGGCAATCCGCCCAAAAATGGCCGCACTTTCTGGGGCGAGCATCTTTATCAGTCCGAGTGGATTTTTACGGTTCCTCCTAAACTTCGGCAGCTCAGCCCCCATCGATGTTGAGGTTCGCGGGTTTGATCTCGATCAGGGGACAAAACTTTCAAAAGAGATCCAGTCGATTGTGCAGGCAACACCGGGGGCCACGGATGTCCAGGTGAGCCGCGAGGATAACCTCCCCGAGTTGCGTGTGAGGATCGACCGTGACAAAGCCGGCATGCTTGGAATTAACGTCGCCGACATCGCAAATACGATCACCACCTGCATCAACGGTTCGGTCGCTTCGCTGTACACTGATCCGGTGAGCGGCAACCAATACAATATCCTTGTTCGATTAAGTGAAGATTACCGTTCAAATATTGATGATCTTCGCAATGTTGTGCTCTCCACACAGGGCGGGCAACCTGTCGCCCTCGGCAATGTAGCCACAATCGAACGAACAAATTCTCCCGTGCAGATCGACAGAAAGTACCAGCAGAGATTGATTGAGGTAACGGCAAATGTTGCCCCTGGATATGATCTGGGAGGGGTTGCGCAGGCGATCAAGGCTCGTCTTGATACGTTACCGATACCTCCCGGGTTTGAAACAAAAATGACCGGCAATGTCGAGCAGCAACAAGAAACATTCCGCGATCTCCTTCTTGCTTTTGGTCTGGCAATCTTACTTGTCTATGTTGTTATGGCTTCACAATTCCAATCACTTCTCGATCCGTTTATTATTATGTTCACGGTACCTCTCGGAATTGTTGGAGTCTTTTGGGCGTTGTTTCTTACCAGCACCACACTTTCGGTCACATCTTTCCAAGGGGTAATTGTTATGGTTGGGATTGTGGTGAGCAACGGCATTCTTCTCGTCGATTACACGAACCATCTACGGATGAGAGGGATTTCATTGGAAGATGCAATAGTGCGCGGTGGGGTCACCAGGTTGAAACCCATTCTGATGACTTCACTTGCGACCGTTTTGGGACTAATACCAATGGCTATTGGACTGGGAGGGGAGTCAACGCAGGCGCCGCTCGCAATTGCTGTCATAGGTGGATTGACGGTGTCGACAGGCTTGACGCTCTTCTTCATACCGACACTCTATTATGTCTTCGAGCATAAATTTAAGCGTGAAATGAAATCAGTCGATGCACATTCTGAACAACCGGAGGTCCTTGAGGATATCGCATGATGTATCGTGTGTTGCTCTGTATCTTCTGCGAGGTCATCTTTGGACGGGTCACGGCAGACACCCAGACGCAGGTATCGCTTGGAGATTCTTTAACGGTTGATCAGGCGGTCGCGCTGGCGCTTCAATACCATCCTTCACTTCGGGTGTCGAGAGGAAATTTGTCGGTTGCGCAGACAAACCTCACGATCGCACGGGCGAACGACCTTCCCTCGATTACTGCGACTGCCGGCGAGACGCACACCGACGGTGCATTCCTTCTTCGACCAGGAATCCCGCCGAGTAATCAGGCATATAATACCTACACTGCGGGGATACAGGCACAACAGACTATTCTCGACTTCGGAAAGATGGTCAGCAGGGTTCGTGCAAGTGATCATCTTGTGGACGCAGGGCAATATAGCGACGACTCAACACGAGCGGGGGTAATCATGAATACCGTCCTCGCTTACTACGCGCTGATGCAGGCCGAACAGGTGGTTAACGTTAACGAGCAGAGTGTCGAAAGTGCCTCACAACATCTCAAGCAGGCGCAGGCATTCTACTCGGTGGGTAGAGCGGCACAGTTCGATGTGACAAAAGCGGAGGTTGACCTTTCCAATGCGAAGGTCAATCTTATTACAGCCAGAAATCAGGTACAGATTGCACGTCTCCAACTTGATGATGCAATGGGTGTGCGGACCCAGAGGACGTACAAGGTGATGCGTGACTTCGAAGTGGAACCGTTCAATCTTTCGTTGGATTCCGTAATATCGTTTACAATACGCAATCGTCCGGATCTCCTTGCTGCACAGGCGCGTGTCGAAGCGAATAATTCCTTGGTCACCGCAGCATGGAGCCAGCATCTGCCGACCGTCTCTGCCACTGGTGCGTACAATTGGTCCAATTTTGCATTTCCCCTTCTCCATCGCTGGAGTGCGGGGGTGACGGTGACATTACCGATCTTTCTGGGGTTTTCGACGCAGGCGCAGGTTGATCAGGCAAACGCGGGTTTGGAGATCGCGCGAGGGAATCTCGATCTTCTTCAGCAATCTGTGATGCTGGAAACTGAACAACAATACCTGAATATCAGAGAAGCTGAAGAACGTATTGGATCCACTGACAAATTAGTTGAGGAGGCTCAGGAAAGCCTGACCCTGGCTGAGAAACAATACGCTGCCGGTGTGGGAAGTGCTCTTGAGGTAAGCGACGCACAACTTGCATTATCGAATGCCCGCATAACACGAATTCAGGCATTGTCGGATTACAACAGCTCGCTGGTTCGTTTGAAAAAGGCAATGGGTTTCTACAAATAGTCATCAGGGTGCTTTGACATATCCGTTTTTCTGACGTCCCGACGTGTGTCAAAAGCGTCAATAATAAGAATATTTTGCCTCTTCTCGTTTCACTTTTGATATTCCTGCCCTTTAATTCCCAAAATTTTGCGGTATTCTAAATCTTGATTCTGGCTTAATTTATGATATGACTACACCTTATCTGATGTCATATTCTAAAGGGTGAGATGGGAAAACCAGCTGATAAAAAAGGTGTTGGGTCAGTCGTTATAACGGCGGAGCGATGTAAGGGATGCGGATTCTGTGTCAAATTTTGTCCGACAGATGCCCTTAAACTATCTGATCAGTACAATAATAAAGGCTATCATCCTCCTATTCTTCTCTCAGAAGAATTATGTAACGGGTGTAACATTTGCGGTTTGATGTGCCCCGATTTTGCGATCTATGGTTTTGTTTACAGAAAGAAACGTCATGCAGGAACTTAAGATAACAGCAGATCCGGCCGGCGTGCTTACAGGTGCGCATTTTATTGACGGCGATCATGCCTGCTCTGAGGGGGCGATTGCGGCCGGGTGCCGGTTTGTCGCCGGATATCCGATCACACCTTCGACGGAGGTTGTGGAGCGGATTTCCGAACGATTCCCGTTTGTGGGGGGGATTTTTATCCAGATGGAGGATGAAATTGCTTCCTCTATTGCCATTCAGGGTGCGGTATGGGGAGGGAAGAAAGCGATGACCGTGACATCAGGGCCGGGATTTTCGTTGATGATGGAGCACATCGGTTACGCCGCGATGACAGAAACACCGTGTGTATTTGTGGATGTCCAGCGGGCAGGACCTTCGACGGGACTCCCAACCCAGCCGGCTCAGGGCGACATGATGCAGGCGCGATGGGGATCACACGGGGATTACGGGGTGATCGCTTTGTCGCCAAATTCACCCCAGGAATGTTTTAATCTAACGATTGAGGCGTTCAACCTATCGGAATTGTATCGTGTCCCGGTGATGTTTATGATGGATGAATGCGTCGGACACATGACGGAAAGAGTTGTTATACCATCGGCGGATCAAATCGAAGTGGTCCCCCGCCTCTACTATCAGGGCTTACGGGAGGAATTTTTACTCTACCGTACAAATGGCAATCTTGTTCCTCCAATGGTCAAAGCAGGGGAAGGATATAACATTCATGTGACGGGGTTGACTCACGATGAACGTGGTTATCCGAATATGACCGTTGCAGCCCAGGAAAAGCTTGTCCACCGGCTGGTGGATAAAATTCGCCTGAATGCAGAGAAAATCATCAAATACGAGGAAGACCAGATCGAGGGCGCAGAAACCGTTGTTGTCACATACGGCATTTCGTCGCGGACGGCGATTCCTGCTATTGAGCAGGCACGGAAGGAAGGAAAGAAGGTTGGACATCTCCGTCTAGTGGTTGTATGGCCCTTTCCAGAGAAACGGATACGCGAAATCGCACAAACAATAAAACGATTTGTCGTCCCGGAGATAAATTACGGCCAGATTGTTTATGAAGTCGAACGATGTTCTGCCGGAAAAGCGGGGGTCCGCCTTGTTCCGCACGGGGGAGGATCCGTGCATAATCCCCGGGATATTTATCAAGCTATAGTTCATGAGAAAGGATGAAATCAGGTGCCTGAAGAGCTGTATGATGTAGAGGCGTGTCCTCCCGGGAACACCGTGGAGTCATTTTTGCGGATGGATCGCATGCCACACATCTGGTGTCCGGGATGCGGAATCGGAACGACGGTAAATTGTTTTGCCCATGCATTGGAGACGAGTGGACTCAATCTGAAAAAAGTTTCGGTTGTGTCGGGTATCGGCTGTACCGGCCGTGTTGCTGGGTACATCGATCTAGATTCATTTCATACAACGCATGGTCGAGCCATTCCCTTTGCCACGGGTCTGAAGCTTGCCAATCCTGAACTGAAAGTCGTGGTCTACAGCGGCGACGGAGATCTGACGGCAATCGGAGGGAACCATTTCATTCATGCCTGCCGCCGCAATCTCGACATGACGGTCATCCTTGTTAATAATTTCATTTATGGGATGACAGGTGGTCAGGTTGCGCCTACAACACCGATGACGGCAACCGCCTCAACTGCCCCATTTGGGAATTTTGAACAACCTTTTAATCTGCCATACCTCGCAGAGTCAAGCGGTGCCGTGTATGTTGCTCGATGGACAGCGTATCATGTACGCCACCTCACGAAATCGATAAAGGAGGCCCTGACAAAAAAAGGCTTTTCGTTTATTGAAGTCCTCGCTCCATGTCCGACACTTTACAGCCGGAGGAATAAATTGGGAGATGGTCTCGATCAGATGGAATACTTCAAGGAAAACTCTGAAATACGGCATAATGCCGACACGAGAACGATCGGGATAGATTTTCAGGGCAAGATTGTTATCGGAAAATTTGTGGACAAGGAGCGCCCCACGTATCTTGACGCCATGAATGAATTCTACGAGAAAAAACTCGGTGACCGTTACACCCCCTATAAAGGATGAAACAATGGAACGAACGGAGATAAAGATCGGTGGATTCGGTGGGCAAGGGGTAATTCTCAGCGGGTACATTATTGGCCGGGCGGCATCGATCTTCGACGACAAACATGCGACAATGATACAGGCGTTTGGCCCGGAAGCACGGGGAAGCTCGTGCAGTGCACAACTGATCGTGTCCTCTGAACCGATTGCGTATCCCTACATTACAACACCCAGTCTGATGATTGTTATGTCGCAAGAAGCGTATTCGAAATTTTCTCCTGAACTGGGATCGGGCGGGATTCTCATAACGGAGGAAGACCTCGTCATAGCCCACGATCTCCGAAAGGATATCCGCCATTTCTCAATTCCTGCCACAAGAATCGCGGAAGAACTGGGGAAAAAGATTGTTGTCAATATCGTCATGATCGGTTTTGCAGCCGCGGTGACAGGGCTCATCTCCGCTCAGGCTATGCGGCGGGCTGTTTCTGTTTCAGTGCCGAAAGGAACGGAAGAGCTTAACCTCAAAGCATTTGACCGGGGCTATGAGTTCGGGTGTAAAGTGATTGAACACTCCAAGGTCAGGATGGCTGCAAGTTAGTTTTCACCAATTCGTCTCCGAAATCCGCTGTCCTTTTTCCACTCTCACAGACATCTCTTGTCGTGTTACATCAGGCAGTGACTGGTCTCTGATTTCAGATCGATCGCACCACTCGACCGGTTGCACCCGAGCGGATCTTGTTCCATGAAGCCCAAGCAAAGATTCAGCATAATCCTGCTTGGGGGGGAGATACCCTTTTCCTTGCGCTTTGGTTTTTTCTTCAGGGAACTGATTTTGTCAGCTAATCTGACATATGCTAGATGGAGCCGTTTCTTGCATCACTGGCTATTTTATTTGTTATGCATGTTCTACTGTGGCCATAGCCAGCCGAATACGATCCCAGTTAAAAGTCCATAGATCAGACCGTCCACGGTGAGTTTGATTGATGTGCCCCATGGTCTGTTGTACCAGATGGACATCTGCCAAAGAGCTAGGGTATATCCGACGAACGCGGTCGCTCCGGCAAAGCGGAAGGACCACAAAAAAGGTGTGCCAATCGTCAAGGCTCTTCCGGTTATATAAGCAGCGAAGATACTTACGACAATATTGTAGAAGAACCAGAGAATTAGTCCCTTAACCATCGAAACCTGTCCTGCCGGCCATATGGTAATCATAAAGACCGGCCCTTTGTTCCTCTTCTCAATAAATTCAGGAGAACGCATCTCTTTCCTACTTGACGGCCGAGGGGCCATGTATTCACCGGGAGGAATGCTGAGGGCGCGAACGGTGTCCAAAACCTTATCCTCATTCGGTATTTTGGGGTAATCGTTTTTGTGCCAAGGGGAGGCCATGTGAATAAGTGAACTTACGATGAAGACAAACACCGATGATAGCAGAATCGGAAGCCAGAGCATGTGTAATCCTACCATAGTATTTCTCCTTAATGTTGGTTGAGCTGAATTGCATATAACCTTCCATGCAGCCACTAAGCCCCGGGTTGAACGGGGTGTCAAATGCAATCAATATGACGATGAGAGGTCAAAATACATGAAATCCTTCTTCTCAAAGATCTTTAATGGATTGGTATCCCGTGTCATCCTGCCCTGTCTGTATTGTTTGTCATTGCCATGTCACCGATGCCCGATCACCTTTGGAAATACAATATAGGATAGAGGCTGTGTTTGTGACGACGTAAACCAAAATAAGAGTATTGATCATCAGGGTGATTTGATCGTTTGTTGAGTAACCCCCGTTGTATAATCCAGTTCCGAACCAAGGAGACTATGGGGGATAAGATAGACAAGAAGTGTGACGATAGCAGCGGCAAGTGTCCATCGTACCGGTTTACGTGACCTTTTCAGGGCTATCGCCGCGATGAGCCAGACGAGGACCATTGCTGCGGTTTTATCGTCGGTAAGGTCAGGTCCAAAAGGCCAGCCGGTCCAATATGCTCCGAAGGCGTAATGCTGAACGAGAGGTCCCAAGATTAATCCACCCGTGACAAGAAATCCGAGGCTCCAATAGGTCAACATGGTCAAACGCGGTTCCTTTTTGAAGAATTCAAGACCTGCGCGTGTAGCGGTAAGCATTCCAAGGAACATCAGAACAATGTGAGCGCCGAGAAGTGTCGGGGGTAAATCTCCCTTGTATCGAATACTGACCGCATCATACGGCGGTAGGGCGATTGTGTCGGATCCTGCGTAAAGGATCACCCGATAAAGAAGTTTTCCGGATGGAGGTTGGCTAGGTAATTCGGCCGATAGTAATCCCCCGGAGTATGTCATGGGAACCGAGGACCATGGATCAAGTGATTTGTATCTTCGCCAGGTCAGTATGCCGCGCATCGATCTATCTGCGATCTTGAGTTCTACATGATGATTTGTGCCGCCGCCATGAGACCGGTCGAAAACGTAATGAATTTTGATACCATGGAACATTTCTGTTCCGGATACTGGGTATGAGGGACCTGTCATCCGTTGAAACATTGCTGAAGTGCCGGTAATGATCAAGGCAATGATCCACAATGACAGACTATTTTTCATCATATCGATGTTGTTTCTTGTGATCCGGAGAAAAAAGGATATGTTTTAAAGAATCATGGAATTGCAGGCTTTGGCGCCCTGATTAAGGCGGCGATTCCCATGCCAGCGAGTACCCAGCCGATTACATCATCGATGATGAGCCCGATCGTCCAGTCATTTGGTTCATTGAACCAATTCCACATCAGAAGATTGCCGGCAACAACGAGAAAGATTCCGAACATCCCGCAAAATGCGACACGGGCAAGGTATGATCCGTTGTATGCCGTACTGCGTGTCAGGAACCATACAACGAGGAACGAGGAAATGATGCTAATAATCAGGCCATTGAACATCTGAAGCGGCATGAAAGGATTTTTCCCTTGGGGATCGTAAAAGATCATGCCGATTGGTCCTCGTTCAAATTTTGTTTTCCATTGCTCCTGTAGGGATGGATCAGATGGGTTTTGGGGCATTGACGGAAACTGAAAAACTCCCTTATATTGAACGGTAGACTGCAGGGCTGTTATAACGGCGTCCTCGTTTGGAAGCGGATGTAGCGATGTTTTGTGAATGGGAAGAATTACCCACGAGAGGAATCCCCAAACAAACAACAGGACTCCTCCCAGAATACCGCCGATGATCATTTTCATAGCCAGCTCCAATATGTTAGTGTGTCTGAATGCCCTACAATATAAGGATGATTTCAGAGAAGGGAAAGAATAAATCATCGATCAAGGCGTAATCGGGTGCAAATTGACAAAGGGAGGGGAAATTATTATCTTAAGTTTAAACTTTTTAAATTTAACAAAATGGTTTTTCGTTATAAAAAGGTACGGTAAAAAAACTGATCTTGCACTCAGTTTGTGGATTAAATTAGCCCGCGCGAGTGCCACCTTTGGTAAACTTGCGGATGAGAATATCCGTTCGTATGGCCTGACCGAACCTCAATTCGGTGTTTTGGAATGCATCGGCCATCTCGGTCCGCTCACGCTGGGAGAACTTTCGAGGAAACTTCTGGTCAGTGGCGGGAATATTACCTGCGTGGTCGATAATCTCGAGAAAGAGGGCTTGGTCGAGCGGGTGCACAGTACCCATGACCGGAGAGCGGTCGTAGCGCAACTGACACTGAAAGGGAAAAAGGTTTTCGACGAGGCGTTTGTTAAACATGCGGAGTTCATCACAGAGATCGCGTCCGTACTGAATGAGCATGAACAGGATCAGCTGTCAAACCTTTTAAAGAAGCTTGGTCTCACTCTCAAAGAGAAATTTGCCAAAACATGATAAATGTTCATAGAGGTAAAACACTTACAGTGTCATCCTTGGATGGAAATTAAAAGTGATGAAACGCACCTGGTGTAATAGATAAGTGAGACGGGATCAGCCCTTCTATCATACTGTTGATGCTGCCTTGTGAGAATGCGTAAAGATTCGATGATTATGTAAAGAGGCAGCATCTTTTTTTAATCTCGGGATTTCGATAAAAAGGGGACATCTGAAAAAATGGATTGAATTATGGGGTACAACCGTATTGACGCATCCCTGAGCATCTCTCCTCGTGATTATTATTCCTTCCATAATCTTTGTCAAAACATGAGTATCTCGCTTTTCCGATGCGGAATAAGTACATTAAAGATCTTCATATGATGAAGATATGAACGCGATGCAATTAAAAAATCCCCAGGCGATCGAACACAAACCGCTGATCGCAGTTGACATCCCGGTCCCAAGCCCTCGAGCTGATCAAGTTTTGATTCGGGTCAGTGCCTGTGGAATCTGTCACACAGATCTTCACATCATTGAAGGCGAATTACCCGCAGTGCGGCTTCCTGTTGTACCGGGGCATCAGGTGGTAGGTGTCGTGGAAAAGGTCGGACGATTGGTTTCCTCTTGTGTGCCAGGAGAAAGAGTAGGGGTAGCCTGGCTCAACAGGGTGGATGGGACTTGTGAATTTTGCCGCAGCGGGAATGAAAACCTATGTGACAGCGCATTTTTCACGGGTTATCATTTTGACGGCGGGTATGCAGAATACATGGTCTCGGACGCTGCCTTTATATATAAACTTCCCCCCAATCAGACAGATTTCTCCGTGGCGCCGATGTTATGTGCTGGTATTATTGGTTTTCGTGCGTTGAATTTATCTGGTGTTGGGGCCGGTGAGCGGCTTGGCATTTTTGGTTTTGGAGCTGCTGCACACATTGTACTCCAGCTTGCAAAAGGGCGCGGGTGCGAGGTATATGTCTTTTCGCGTAATGAGGACCACCATAAGCTTGCGAAGGGTCTCGGTGCTGACTGGATTGGCACAGCCAGTGAGCCACCGCCACATCTTCTGCATGGGGCGATTAACTTTGCTCCGGCCGGGTCGCTAGTTCTTTCCGCTCTCGCAAAACTGCGGAAAGGGGGTACTCTGACCCTGGCCGGTATATACATGACTCCAATTCCGCAGATGGAATATAATTTGCTCTACCAGGAGAAAAGTATCAGAAGTGTAACCAACAATACGTACCGCGATGGAGTCGATTTTCTGAGGGAGGCGGAAAAGATTTCGCTTAAGACTGAAACGGAAATCTATCCCCTTTACGAAGCCAACGAAGCACTGATACGTTTAAAATCCGGTAAAATACGCGGGGCAGGTGTTCTAGCCATACAATGATACCAACCTACTGAACGGGCGGATTCCACCCTTCTCTATTCCAACTAATTAATTCTACTTTCACGCTTCCAATAATAACCTTCAATTCGGCTTTTATAGGGACACAGGCCGAATCATCACTGAACCATCCCCTGAAATCACCGGTGAGGCCGAAGAGGCCTTTGAACTCCGCTCTTCCATCGAGCTGAGTAACGCGAATTTTCTTGTCCTTCAAGGCATCTATCTCTTCCAGACCAGTTTCGCCGGAAATATTGAAGCGGGTTTGGCCGAGTTTTCCATATACAATTGTTGGAACAACCAATGGCTGGTGACGGCGTACATTATTCCGAGCAAAATAGAGGATAGAGAGGCCGTCCTGAACGACGGTATCGTTCAGATACACCGTGTCGCGGTGAACAGAGTCATCGGAATGTACGGGATCATTTTTTTTTGTGACGGCTTCGATATAGATCCGCTTATGTGCAAGATCGTAACGTGATATTTCAGATCGTCGTTGATCTCCCTTCCATTCAATTGCATGAAATCCATGTGAAAAACACAAGCTGTCCATGTCGGAATGATCAATCACATGGAGATCAACAAATGGAAGACCCTCGTAGGAATCAACGTATGCTGTAGCAGGATAGATCGTCGTTCCGTGTGAGGTGTGAGGGGGAGACAACTTTAAACGGATCTGTCCGAGACTTATTTTTAACCAGCTCACCTCATAGACGAGTTCTTCTCCGGGACAAAGAACGGACGAATTGCAGGAATCGGGTCGATTACCACACAGGAGAAAAACCGAATTATCCCCGAGAAGGTAAAAAATGAAGGAAATAAGAATGGCAAGAGAGAGTGCGCGTAATATTTTTCGCCCCACGCAGAATTCCTTTCAAAAAGAATTCAGGTATTTAAATAAATATAATAATCAATCGTCAATAAATATGAAAATACCCGGAATGACAGGATCAGATATCTATCCGATCAAGCTTTTTAGTAAGAAGTTCCCACGATAAATTCAATAAAAACAATTGTTTAGCTTAAATATTTAAAATTGATATTTCCTTGAAAATAAGCTGAAACTTTTGTATACTATGTTCGTATAATAAACAGTGTTTATTTAATAAATGGTGATCATATGGGAATTTTAGAGAGAAAGTTAAGGGACAAGGAGGAGATGAAAAGCCTTATACTCACAACGGCAATGAAGCTTTTTATGGAGGAGGGATTTCAGAATATTTCGATCCGCCGGATTGCGGATAAGATCGAGTATAGTCCGGCGACCATTTATCTCTACTTCAAGGATAAGGATGACATTCTCTATGCACTCCACACCGAGGGCTTCGATGAATTATATAAGAGGCAACTGACGGTGGAATCGATCAAGGATCCCCGGGAAAGACTCATCAAGCATGGAGAAATTTACATACGGTTCGCCATGGAGAAGCCTGAGTATTACAATCTGATGTTTATTGAGCGAGGCCCAGCGAAAAAATTTTCTGAAAATGAAGGTTGGACAGTTGGCCGGAGGTCATACGAATTTTTCAGGGGAGATGTCCGGCAGGCCATAGAGGCCGGAGTGTTACCCCGCGGTGATGCAGATACAGCTGCGTTTGGTCTTTGGTCTCAGGCGCATGGCATAGTGTCGCTGATTCTCAGAAACCGCTGTGTCATGCTGGATCAGAATAGGCTTTTGGAAACTGGGCTGTCGGCGTTCCATTATATGGTCAAGGGATCCGAGGTCGTATTTCCGGCTCAACATTAATCTCACAGGAGCATACACATGACGATGAACAAGATTCTTCCTGTTGCTGTTTTCGCGCTTTTCGTTCCACTGTCGGGCCAAGCGCAGCAGACAATGTCACTAACAGTGGAAAAATCGATAGATATCGGTTTATCAAATAGTAAATCATTGCATGCGGCCATGATGGGATTGGAAGCTGCTGATGAGAGATCAAGTGAAGCAAGTATTGCCCGTTTTGCCACGCTAAAGTTCAATGGGGGATATACGCGCCTCAGTGAAGTGCCGCCGTTTGATATTGGTCCGTTTCCTCCACTCCTGACAGAGCCGATTACCGTATCCTCGCAAGTACTCGACAATTACACGCTGCGGATGTCTCTGCAGCAGCCTCTTTTTACGGGGCTTCGGCTCCAGAAAAGTGCGGATCTCGCAGATTTCGCCGCCCAGGCATCCGTCAAGGATGTAAAACGCGAAAAATCGGATCTCGTGTATGATATAAAGTCGGCATATTGGAATTTGTACAGGGCGAATGAATTTAAAAGGGTCATCGATGAGGTGGTGGAACAAATGAAGGCGCATCTCAAAGATGTTCAGGGATTTTTTGCGCAGGGCATCGCTACAAAAAACGATGTACTCAGGGTTGAAACACAGCTCTCAAATGCTGAATTGACCCAACTCGATGCCGCAAACAACGTTCAACTCGGAATGCTCAGTTTAAATAATGTCATCGGACTTCCCCTCCGCACGAAAATCGAGATTGCGTCGCAGCTCCAGAAGGCTAAAATTTCCTCTTACAACGTGGAGGACCTGATCCGGCAGGCAAATGAACTCCGCCCAGACGTGGGAGCCTTGGAATTACGTGTAAAGGCGGGTGAAGCAGGTGTCGGAGTCGCGCAATCGGGATGGTTCCCGCAGATATATCTCTTCGGGAATTATTATTACTCGCGCCCGAACCAGCGGTTCTTTCCGACCGTGGACGCTTTTAAAAATACCTGGGACGTCGGGATCAATGTTTCCATGGACGTCTGGAACTGGGGAACGACAATTCATCAGACAAACGAAGCGCAGGCACTTTTGGCGCAATCGCGTGATGCCCTTGATCAATTGAAAGACGGTGTATCTCTCGAGGTCACACAAAGTTACCTCAATCTTGTTGAATCAGGCGACAGGATTGATGTTGCGGAAAAAGGCGTCAGCCAAGCGGAAGAGAATTACAGAATCACGAACGAAAAATATCAATCAGGGCTTGTACTCAATTCTGACGTTCTTGATGCAGAAGTATCGCTGTTGCAGGCGAAGTTCAATTACATCCAGGCGCTTGTCGACCATGAACTGGCCAATGCAAGGCTCCAAAAAGTGACGGCAATGGATTTAAATTACTAAATGATTGAGAGGGACGTATGAATAGAAAAGTCAAGATCATCCTCATCGGAGTGTTTTTCCTGGCGGCAGTGGTAGCAATTCTCATGTACAACAAATCCCGCATGGAAGCAGAAGCCCGAACAGAATTAACGAGTGCGTTACCTGTCACGGTTGAAAAAGTATCACGGCGGGCTTTAAGTGATAACCGGTTACTCACAGGTGTTATTGCCGCCAACAACGATGTGTCTGTGGTCGCGGAAGCACAGGGTAAAGTTATCGGTGTGTTTGCCGAGGTTGGGCAGTACAAAACAGCCGGATCGGTTCTCGTGCAGGTTGATGACGAGATGAAGCAGGCGAGTTTCGCTTCCGCGGAGGTGAATTACGAGAAAGCAAAAAAAGACCTCCAGCGTTTTGAAAATTTGATGAAGGATTCGGCAGTGAGTGATCAGCAAATGGAGAATGCCCGGCTTGCCTTCAAGGCTGCTGAAGCACAATATGTTGTCGCTCGACGTGAATTCCGTGATACAAAAATCACAACCCCGATTTCAGGCATTGTAACATCGCGGGCAGTGGACATCGGCGCATATGTGCAGCGGGGTACGCCGATTGCGAATGTCGTCGATCTTTCCAGATTGAAAGTTAAAGTCAGTGTCGCGGAAAATGAAATTTTTACCCTAAGGCTCGGCGATACCGCCGAGGTCACGACGGATGTCTACCCGGGTATTGTGTTTCACGGCAAAATACAAACAATTAGTTCGAAAGCCGACGATGCGCATACCTATCCTGTCGAAGTTATGTTACCGAATAGCAAGCAGCATCCGTTAAAGGTAGGTATGTTTGGAAGAATCTCGTTCCAGAGACTTGGACAGGGTGTGGCTTTGGTTATACCCCGTATAGCCCTGACCGGAAGTGTGAAAAATCCCACGGTGTTTGTTGTGGAAAATTCAAAGGCCGTGTTGAGGAATCTCACACTTGGTCCGGAAGTCGGAAATTACCTCACAGTCCTCAACGGTCTCCGTGAAAGAGAAACACTCATTGTGACAGGACAGAATAATTTAAAGGATGGCAGCACAGTTTTGGTTGTGAACCAAGAATAAACGGTATGAATGATCAAGGATGCCTCAGAGAAAGCTGAGGGGAGAGTAAAATATGACAATAACTGAATTATCAATAAAACGGCCAACATTGATTGTGGTAATTTTTTCGATACTCGGGGTACTGGGTCTTTTCAGCTATAATCAGCTTAAGTATGAGCTGTTACCCAAAATAACACCCCCGTATGTGTCGATCATGACCATTTATCCCGGTGCATCCCCGAACGAGGTGGAAACATCGGTAACCAAAGTCATTGAGGATGCAGTCTCCGGCATAGACAAAGTGTCTACAGTATATGCGTCCTCACAGGAAGGGATGTCGTTGGTGTCGCTTGAATTCCAGATGAGTGCCGACATCAATGTCGTTTTACAGGATGTCCAGCGGAAGGTCAACGAGGTAAGCTCTGAGTTTCCGGCCGATGTGAAGACCCCAAGGATATCCAAATTCGCCCTGGATGAACTGCCCGTCCTGCGTATGGGGGTCACGGCAAAAATGCCCTCGCGAGAGTTTTATCAGCTGCTGAAAGATCAGATTCAACCCCGGCTTTCGAAGTTGGCCGGTGTCGGCCAGATCACCCTCGTGGGTGGAGATGAGCGTGAGATTACTGTTAATATTGACGCACAGAAACTTCGCGGATACAACCTCTCCATACTGCAAGTTGCACAGTTGATTAAGTCGTCGAATCTTGATTTTCCTACGGGTAACATCAAAGGTGAATCCACACAATATGTGGTCCGGTTGGCCGGAAAATATTCCACGGTCGATGATCTCCGGCGTTTGGTTGTTGCCCGCTCGCGGGATGGTGGTGATGTCCGACTGTCGGATATTGGTGAGGTCGAGGATGGACAGAAAGAATATTCGAGTTTAAGTCGCATCAACGGCAAATCATCAGTGGGGATTCTGGTCCAAAAGCAGGGTGATGCGAATTCCGTTGAAGTGAGCCAGATTATCAGGGACGATTTAAAACGGATTGAGGCTAAGTACGCGAACATTGGCTTAAAATTCGATATTGCGGAAGATGCATCAACATTTACGACCGACGCGGCGAATGCGGTGAAACACGACCTAGCCCTGGCTGTCGTTTTTGTTGCGGTCGTAATGCTTGCTTTTTTACACAGCATCCGGAATTCCCTCATCGTTATGGTTGCCATTCCAGCGTCATTGATATCAACCTTCATAGGAATGTATGCGTTTGGCTTTTCGCTGAACCTCATGACCCTCCTTGGAATGTCTCTGGTGATCGGTATTCTTGTCGATGACTCCATTGTGGTACTTGAAAACATTTACCGGCATCTTGAAAAAGGAGATGACCAACGAACTGCAGCGCTTAGAGGCCGGAATGAAATCGGTTTTGCCGCAATATCCATCACTATGGTTGATGTAGTTGTGTTCGTTCCGCTTGCGCTCGTGAGCGGGCTTATCGGCAACATCATGCGGGAATTCGCACTTGTTGTCGTTTTCTCGACGTTAATGAGTCTGTTTGTATCATTCACAATTACACCGCTGCTGGCCTCCCGTTTTACGAAACTGGAGCATTTGACGCGCGGTACCATTCTTGGTAAATTCGCCGTAGGTTTTGAAAAAATTTATGATAAAATCACCCATTACTATATCCAAACCTTGCAATGGAGCCTCCATCATCGGGGCAGGGTGGCATTGATTGCTCTTGGGTTGTTTCTCGGGACGCTGACACTTGTTCCACTCGGTTTTATCGGATCGGAATTCATGACACCCGTTGATCGCGGCGAGTTCACGGTCACTCTCGAAGTTCCCTCCGGTTCAACACTGGAAAACACCAATTTTATCACCCAGGAAGTCGAACAATTTGTTGCAAAATTTCCGGAGGTAGTGAAAACATTCGTCAATGTTGGCGTATCGACCGAAGGCCTCGTGGGTCAAAGTTCGAATTATGTATCTGAACTCAATGTCACGCTGGTTTCGAAGGAAAAACGCAAACGTTCGACGGATGATATAAGTCAGGAAATCGAGCAATTTGCAAAACGAATACCCGGCGTTAAGGTCCGTGTTAGTCCGATTGGATTGTTTGGGACAGCTAATCAGTCGCCGATTGCTATCGTGGTAGGTGGAACAGATTATGATCAGGTCCGTCAGGCAGCCGAAAATGTAAAGGACGTTGTTGGCACAATTCCAGGGACTGCGGACGTCCGGCTATCATCTGAGGAAGGAGTCCCTGAATCCCGAATTGAGATCGACAGGGAGAAGCTTTCAACGCTGGGGCTGACGCTTGCGGATGTCGGTGCGACGCTACGGATTGCATTCAATGGTGATGATGATTCGAAGTTCCAGGATGGACCGAATCAGTATCCCATCCGCATTGTGCTTGATCCCCAGGATCGCACGCAAAAGTCAAATATTGAAGATCTCACATTCCTCAACCGGAAAGGGCAACTCATCGCGCTTAAACAGTTCGCCCATGTCGTGCAGACAATTGGTCCGACAAAGCTTGGTCGTTTGGATCGTAATTATGCGGTGACAGTTTATTCGCAGGCTGTCGGTCGGCCGTCGGGTTCCATCGTTGGTGATATTCAGACGGCGCTCGCAAAAACAACACTGCCACAGGGGATTAGCATTTCGTATCTAGGAGATGAAAAAAACCGCACCGAATCGTTTTCAAGTCTCTTTCTTGCACTGGCGGCAGCAATCCTTTTTGTCTACATGATTATGGTTGCGTTGTATAATTCCTACGTGTACCCGTTCGTGGTACTATTTTCAATACCCGTGGCGATTCTCGGCGCTCTTCTTGCTCTTGCCTTGACTATGAAGTCCCTGAGCATCTTTTCTATGCTTGGAATAATCATGCTTGTGGGTCTGGTCGGAAAAAATGCAATCCTTCTGGTTGACCGGACAAATCAGATGCGTGAGGAGGCCCACCTGAGCACATTTGATGCGTTGATGGAAGCGGGGCAGACCCGACTACGTCCGATTCTTATGACAACGGCTTCCATGGTAGTTGCCATGTTGCCGATTGCGCTGAGTCTAAGTTCGGGATCTGAATGGAAATCAGGTCTCGCCTCTGCACTTATTGGTGGATTGATCAGTTCTCTTCTTCTTACCCTGATCCTTGTTCCCGTGGTATATTCAAAGGTCGATCAGTGGCGGGAATCCGTGCCAGCTCGGTTGCGAAGGTTAATGAGCAAACCGGTGCGGAGTAGATCAGCTGTGCCTGTTCCTGGTAGTATTCAGGGGGCAGTGGAATATCCTCAGTGGAAGTGAAATGGTTATGAATGTTTGTATATTTTATTGTAGCCGTCAAGGTTCACCCTCATTCTTCTGATTTGGAACTCGTACTTATGACATCACGCCGGGGCTTTTTAAGAAAAATGGGTATCGGATTGTTTGCATCAGGGCATATTATCGCTCAGGAAAAAGACCATCGCCCGTCCTTTTTCAGGATTATCCTCAGGGATCAGGTTACGGCAGCGTCGCCGTTTAAACCCGAACCGCGAACATGGGACCCATCAACGATCACCTTATCTTGGATCGGACACTCTACAGTACTGATGAACTTTTTTGGCATCTCGATTATAACCGACCCGGTTTTTTCCGAAAAGATCGGGATAAACCTCATGGGATTAACGACACTTGGGCCAAAGCGGCTTGTGGCGCCAGCTCTTCGGATGGATGAGTTGCCGCCGATTGAGTTAATTCTTTTGTCGCATGCGCACATGGATCACCTTGATTTCCCGACCCTCCGTCGAATGGATAAAAGTATACAAGTTGTGATGGCGAAAAACACCTCCGATCTTCTCAGGGGTAGAGGGTGGAAGAATATCACGGAACTTGACTGGGGTGAAAAAACCACCTTCAACGGGATAACAATTGAAGCACTTCGTGCACAGCATTTCGGATGGCGGTTTCCGTGGGAACAGGACCGATCAAAAGGTTTCCTGAACGGTCGAAGTTTTAACGCGTATCTTCTGTCAAAAAACGACAAGTATATTCTCTTTGGAGGTGATACTGCGTATCAAGAATATTTTAAGGTTCTGGCCGAACGACACATCGATATCGAGCTTGCAATGATGCCGATCGGTGCCTACAACCCGTGGATTCGCGCCCATGCGAATCCGGAACAGGCGGTTGAGATGGCCAAGCACATGAACGCGAAAGCGATTCTTCCCATTCATTGGAATACGTTTACCCTTAGTAGTGAACCGCAGGGGGAACCTATTGAAAGATTGAAAAAAGCCATCGCAGAACATTCACCCCGGCTCGCGCTTGATGATATCGGGAAAACGTGGACGATGGGGTGGGAATAACTGGATACGGACGGAGAGGCGGAGGGATTGACCAGCCCGTTATTTTATCCAAACAGTTTTGAGATTTACAAACTCCTTGATGCCATAAGTTCCAAGTTCTCTTCCGTAGCCCGATCTCTTTACTCCCCCGAACGGTAATCGGGGGTCCGACGCAACCATTCCGTTGACAAAAACAAGCCCAGCTTCAAGTCGATCGATAAAACATTGCTGCTCGTGCAGATCGTTAGTCCAGACGGAGCTGCCCAGGCCAAAAGGGCTATCATTTGCGAGACGGATCGCGGATTCGCTGTCTTTGACGACAAAAAGAAGCGCGACGGGGCCGAATAGCTCTTCCCGGTATGCAGGTGAATTTTCCGGAATGTTTGTCAGGATTGTTGGCAAGTAATAGTTTCCTGGTCGTTCGAGTTTTTTGCCCCCAGTGAGAATTCTGGCGCCCATTGCGACAGATTTTTGAACCTGGTCATTGAGTTGTTGCAAAAGATCATCGCTTGCCAGCGGACCAAGTTCGGTCTCTTTCAGCATTGGATCACCGATCTTGAGAAGTTCCATCCCACGAATTAACAGACGGGTAAAATTTCCAGCCACAGATTCATGGACGATGAATCTCTTGGCTGCGATGCACGACTGTCCATTGTTGATAATCCTGGCTCTGACTGCGGCTGCTGCTGCGTCTTCGAGATGAGCGCTTGACATGACTATGAAAGGATCGCTCCCGCCCAGTTCAAGGACGGTCTTTTTTATCAATTTCCCCGCGCGGGCAGCAACGTCGCTTCCCGCGGGTTCGCTCCCAGTCAGTGTTATGGCCCGTATCCTTGGATCTTCTATCACCGCTTGAACAGAATCCGAGCCGAGAAGTAGCGTTTGAAAAACCCCTTCAGGAAAACCTGCTGCGCGGAAAATCTCTTCTATTCTCAGCGCGCATTGGGGGACAGTGGAAGCATGTTTGAGGAGAGCCACATTGCCAGCCATCAACGCGGGCGCGGCGAATCTGAATACTTGCCAAAAGGGAAAATTCCACGGCATGATTGCAAGAATGATCCCCAAGGGTTGACAACGAATAAAGCTCCGTGAAGCATTTGTCACAACAACTTCATCGGTAAGAAATCGTTCAGCATTTTCGGCGTAATACCGGCATACCCAAGCGCATTTCAGCACTTCTTCTTTTGCGGACTCGAACGTTTTACCCATCTCGAGTGTCATCAGCGTGCCGATTGATTCTTTTTCATTTTCCAGGATAGCTCCGGCTTTATATAGATATGTGGATCGTTCCGAAAATGAAGTTATCCGGAAGCTTAAAAATGCTTTTTCGGCAATAGAGATTTTCGTCTGGATGCTCACTTGACTGAGTGAATTAAACACCTTGATGGTTTTACCTGTAGCAGGATTTACAGAAACGATCGACATGGCTGTTTGTCTTAGAGTGAAACAATGATCTCCACTGTCCGTCACACATGCTTATCCGTTCATTACGACCGGCGTTTACCATCATCCTGTCATGATCCGGAACATATCAAGCGGTTTGTTTGAGGCGTTCACAGTGAAGTATAAGCCATCATTCATTTTTACATATTGCGAGAAGATCAATCGCATCCCGAGCTATATCTGTATTCAGGACCCGGAATTCAGTCAGGTGCAATGCGGAATTCGCGAGCTTTTTCACTGGACTCTTTCGGTGGATATACTTTCCGAGTCTGTACAATGGTGAACGCTGAAGAAACGTACGAAGCTTATTGGATGCAGCGTATCCTATGCCGATCAAGGTGAACGATGGAAAATGTTGCGACAACAGAGCGTAAAACTGATCAAAGTTCATTTCATTCGCATGAAAGGGATTCGCCTCGTCTTCTGGTACAGGTTCACGAACATTGGGTGTCGTTAAAAGGATTGTCCCACCAGTCCGAACTGCACCCGTCAGTGATTTCAGGAACAGGTGTAGATTGGGCATATGTTCAATCACCTGAAACGAGACTGCAAGATCGAATTCTTTCCTGAACGGGAGGTCCGCTGCATCTATTTGAGTGAATGTGATATTGAATGTAGAAAAGTGAGCCTGGCAAAATGCAATTGCTTCCTCGTTATAATCGATCCCAACGACGGATTGTGCAACGTCAGACAAAATTTTACATCCGTAGCCTGTTCCGCAACCAACGTCGAGAACGCGTTTTGTTTGAGCATACTGGCGCGCGTATTCGTATGCAAACTTATGCCGCGAAAAGACATAGCTTACTTCTCCCCGCTCGGTGGGAATAATCCTCTCACCTGTATCATCCAGCCGGTGTTGTTGCAGTTTTCTCATACTCAATAAATGTAGGAAGAAGTGTAAAAAGTATCAATCCGGAACTGGTAACTTTGTAGCGAACGATTAGTGAGATGATTCCATCCAGGTTGTGATCTTCCAATAGTGATTCTCAAATCTCGCCCTGATGAATATGGATAAATGCCGTCATTCCAGCTACGAAGAACCGTTCGGCTTTAAACTTGCCCTGAAAATTGTTATCTTTGCAGGATATCGACCATTGTAAGAACCGTATGAAACAGCACATCATCCATGTCGGCCACAGCCCTGATCCGGACGACGCATTTATGTTCTATGGACTCGCAAGCGGCAAGGTAAAAATTGAGGGGATCCAGATTGACCATCTGCTCGAGGATATTCAGTCTCTGAATGTCCGCGCAAAACGGGCGGAATTGGAGGTTACTGCGATCTCAGCACACGCGTTTCCCTATGTTGCGGATAATTATTGGATCATGAAAACCGGCGCGAGCATGGGAGAGGGATATGGACCCGTCATCATATCGAGAAAATTTCGCACCATAGATGAGTTAAAGGGGAAAACCGTCGGAACTCCCGGTCCATTGACGACAGCCACCCTCCTTTTTAGACTATTCACTGATGGAATCATGAATATCGACATGCCGTTTGACGAGATAATGAAGGCAGTGGATGAAGGGCATGTTGATGCAGGTCTTCTCATCCACGAAGGGCAAATAACCTATCAGTCTCTTGGGTATAATAAAGTCTTCGACTTTGGCAAGGTGTGGGATAAACATGCGGGGGGGCTCCCGCTACCCCTCGGAATTGATCTGGTGAGGAAAGATCTCGGACAAGATCTTGCCCGGAAAATCTCCGGCGGATTGCGGGAAAGCATCGCCTATGGTTATGATCATCAGGATGAATCGATTCCCTATGCATTGCGATGGGGCAGGGGGATTGAAAACGAACTCGGAAAAAAGTTTGTGAAAATGTATGTAAATGATTTGACGATCGACATGGGAGAAAAGGGAAAAAAGGCCCTCGAATTGCTATTCAAGTTAGGCTATGATAAGAATATTATTCCTTCATGCCCCATGCTGGATCTCATGTAACAATCATTTGTTTTCGCCTGTGGACAGACGCATCCATAGGGTAGCGTGGTGCCAAGGATAATATCCTGTGAGAGGAGGAAGCTTTGACGATATCATTCGCTCCCGCCCCAACAATTGATAGAAGGTCATCTTCCGGTCAGATTACATCCCCGCAGTGAGGGCTAGTTTATTACTATCAAATCCGCTGAAGGATGATGTTTGAAGACATGAAAGTAACACCTTAAGCCCGTCCTTTGGTTTTCTGAGTAGCTATCTGAACAACATATCCTATTCATTGTTTCTAGTTATCCACTGCGATTTTTTTCTTATACCAGTCCAAGGCATTGTTCCAGATGGTATTTGAACGGTCGAGGAGGGTCTGAAGTGAATGGAGCATTTTGTTTTGTGTGTTGGCGATGGCATTTCGGCAGACACCGTTTGCGGCGTCGTCACCATAATGTATTGATTCCAGATCCTGGGCGAATTTCCCGTACTGGCGTTTTTCTTGCTCGACGTCAGTTTTCCATTTATTAATCGAAGTTTGCAATTCACGATCCACAATCATAAGATGCTTTGACATCGCTTCAAGTTTAACACGGCGAACATTCATCGGATCGGGATAGTCTCCGGCTTTTCCGTGAATAACAGGTAGCTTGGCAATTTCAGGCCTCTGCCATTCCTCGATCACCGAATGCTGATGAGCGATGTTTTGTTGATACTAAAGTTCGGCCTTGGCCAGTCCTTCACGGCGGATCTCCTCATTTCCAAGTTCTGTGTTGATCTTTCCGATATCCTCCATCGTAGAGGTGACCCCGGGGGATTCTGCTGTCAGCGGTGCTGGTGTCTGCATTATTTCCGTCATCTCCATTGTGGATTTCATTTTTTCTTCAGGATTGATGGACTTCATTTTTTTCAGCAGCTCTGGATTCTGCACCTGCTTCACGATGCCGCCGGTTTGTGCGGGCATGGTGAGCTCTTTCTGAAAGTTATCCAATGTTGCCCTCACCCTTGTGTAAAAAACATCGGCGTTGCACGCATTCGGTGCATCAGGAGAGCAGCGGGTTTTTTGGTAGGCTTCCCGTGCTGTCGAGGGGGGAATTATCAACTCGTCGAAATAGGTGCTCAGGTTGACTTTAAGGGGTTTCTGTGCGGTTGCCTGAAGAGCAAGGAGCATCATCATGATACCTCTTATAAATACACGCTGAGGAAGAAAGCACATGGAAAACTTTCATTTTATCATGGATGAAGTTAAATACGGTAACAGTAAGTTATGCCGCTTGCGACTTTTCAAATACCCTCAAGATCATATATGATGTTGATCTTTGCACTGGAGCGAAACCCGATTCACGGATCAGGCGAATGACTTCTTCGGTGTTTGTTCTGTTGATGAAATTTGCTGCTGCGTGGACGTTTTCTTCGAAAAGCGTGCCACCAAAATCGTCAGCCCCAAAATGGAGTGCAATTTGCCCGGTCTTTTTTCCTTCTGAGAACCAAGAGGCCTGGATGTGGTCAAAGTTATCGAGATAGATTCGTGCGAATGCAATCACTTGGAGATAGCGGACGGGAGTGGCGTAGTGGGGGATAATTTTTTCCAAAGGTGTATTACCCGGTTTAAAACTCCAGGGAACGAATGCCGTGAATCCATGATGCTCATCCTGCAATCCACGGATTGCTTCCAGATGTGCAACGATATCTTCATCGGTCTCGAGATGACCATACATCATTGTTGCTGTGGAGATAAATCCGATTTTATGCGCTTCACGCATAACATTGAGCCAATCAGCAGATGTGCCTTTAAGATGGCTGATTTTTATTTTCACACGGTCGGACAGAATCTCTGCGCCACCCCCCGGAAGTGTTCGCTGGCCTGCATCCCATAATTTCTGCAATACCGCGCTCACGCCAAGGCCCGAAATATTTGCCATGCCGATAATTTCTGACGTGGAATAGAAATGGGGTGTTACCCCGGGTACTTCATTCACTGTCCGTCGCACCAGTTCGGTATAATATTCCAATGGAAGATTAGGATTTACTCCTCCCTGGAGGAGAATCGTTGTCACCCCGTTTAATGCTGCAATTTTGAACTTTTGTATCATCTCGTCAACGGTGTGGGTGTAAGCTTCATTTTCTCCCTCATGGCGATAAAATGCGCAGAAGATGCAGTCGATATTGCAGATATTGGAGTAGTTCGGATTTGTATCAATGACAAATGTGACGCGTGGTTCAGGATTCTTCGTGTAGCGAATCTGATTTGCGAGATCACCGAGGTCGAGGAGCTGGGCATTTTTGAGGAGAAAGAGCCCCTCCTCAGCTGTTAAACGGCGCCCCTCGCTGGCTTTTTTACAGAGACTTTGTACGGTCATAAATTCTGCGGGTTGGTCAATGTTACAGGAATTGTTTATTGTCCTGCGTGCGAATGTGTTCTGATTCCCCCCCCGCCCGAAATATCAATTCTCTGAATTCCTGGACGGCCCTGCGTTCCCGCTCGCCCAGGCGGAAGTTGAATCCTTCAAGATATTCTTCGACCTCAAGCTTCGAGAGTCCGAGTCGTTTGCCATGTAACCCGCCGATTTCACCGAAGTGACCTTCGCAACTGTTCAGTGAATGTTCAATGAGAAAAACGAGTTCCTTTTGTTGGTGGGCTGGAAGAGACTTCTGAACTGCCCAGACTGCAAACACGAAAGGAAGTTTTTTCCAATCATACCACTCATTTGAGAGATCGAAGACAAGCTCAAAGCCGGGAAGGCCAAATTTATTACGACGGAGGGCCTCGTCACCAATGAGGAGAACTGCGTCGAATTCCGAATGATCATTGACTCCGGATTCCATCCTCCGGAGGACCGCCCTCACACCGTACTTTTCTTCAAGGAGAACCTGCAGCAGTCGTACTGATGTCGCCGTGTCATCGGTAATACCGATTGATTTTCCGTTCAGGCCGAGCCAGCCATCTTTCGAAAAAAGCATAACACTTTTTACCTGATCGCGTGATGCAATACCATAGGGGAGCATTTCAAGAGATTTTTCCAGGCGAATGAAATCCATCAATGAAAACAATCCCGTGGCGAGCAGACCTTTCTCTTGTAGAAGTCCCATACGCCTTGGGACAATCGGCAATATTTTAAAATACCTGCGTTCAAACTGATGATAAAAGGGGACGGAATTGAGGTAGGGAATTTTGCCAACCACATGCTCGGTGTAAATATGAAGCGGATTATACCGTGCGTCGCGCTCAACAGGGATTTTTCCTGCATCCCGAATAATTTTTATGATGTGTTCCTTGGCGAGTTTCATCGGGCTGATCGCACCAGCATCGTGTGCAATCCGCTCCTCGCCGACGGTTCCATCTAAATCGTCTGCCCCGAAATGAAGGGCGATCGATGCTACTTCTTCCGTGAGCATCACCCAATACGCCTTGATATGCGGAAAATTATCGAGCATAAGGCGTGCAACCGCAATGGTTTTCAAATCGTCGATCGCAGATGTAAAATGTGCACGTGGTTTGATTCCGGTATCGCCCGGCTGAAATGCCAATGGGACAAAGGTCAGGAATCCACCCGTTTCGTCCTGTGCTTCTCGGAGTTTGATGAGATGGACGAGCCGCTCCTCGAGGGTTTCCACATGACCGTAGAGCATCGTGCTATTGGTAGGGATCCCAAGCCGGTGAGCGGTTTTATGAACTTCAAACCATGCTTTGGCGCCGATTTTCTGGTTAAAGAGAAGCTTTCGCACGCGCTCGGAAAATATCTCCGCTCCGCCTCCCGGCATCGTGTTCAACCCGGCCTCTTTGAGTTGCTTCAATACGTCTTCAACTGAAAGTTTAAACTTTTTGTGGAAAAAATCGATTTCCACAGCCGTATAGGCTTTAATATCAACCTGCGGGAATTTCTCATGGATCGACCGGACAATGTCGACATATCGTTCCCATGGCCAGTCAGGGGGCATCCCGCCGGTGATATGTACTTCTGCTATATCGGGAGAAAGCTTGTTGAGAATGTCCTCAGTTGACATTTCATAGCCGTTGGGGGCATTTTTCTTCGTGGCGAAGTCACAGAATTTACACGAGAGGACACAAATATTTGTATGTTCAATTTTCCTGTTGATGACAAAATAAACGGCGTCACCGCTTTTTTGTTGTTGGACCCAATGAGCCATTTTTCCGAGGGCGATCAGATCATCGGTAGCATAAAGGGTAAGTCCATCCTGAAGGGATAGGCGCTCACCTTGTTGTACCTTCTCCCAGACGGAAGCCAGTTGGCGGTCTCTGAAGCTAATTTCCATGAGGTTGTTATATATTTTTCTGGAAAATCAATTTAATCTTAAACACAGAATACCCCATCTCCACTTAAAAACGCATCATCGCAATCCCGGCTGTCATTTTTTCCAAATCTTTCCCCATTTTTCATCGACGCGCTTGATGACCTCATCGCTCATTACGAGGGGTTTTGGATACCCCGGTTTCCACGTAGCGTCGATCCCCATTGTTCCCTTATAGACTGGGGATATCCCGATTAATGAATTTTCTGTAAAAATGACATCCCGCTCGCAATCAAACCTAGTAAATATTCCCCAAATATAACTCTCTCTATTTTTAATGTCCACATCAGAGGAGACAACAGCTATAATCTTAATGGCAGAGAGAACCGGAAGAGATAAAAGTTTTTGGAGGATCTGCTTACCTGAGCGGGATTCTTGGGAGGATTTTTGAGGCTCGTTATCGGAAAGTGGGCTATTGACCTTGACGAGCAGCAAAGTATTGTCGATAAGGTTCGTACCAATGATGCGACTGTCGATGGAGTTGAGATCAGGGATTGCTATTTCAACATTCCGCTTTTCACTAGCGCGAGCATCGGATGCAGGACTCCGGGGTCGTTTTCGCGTTGCGTCGAGGATCATTTTGCTTCCGAGATTCATTCTGTAGCTGGTGAAATCAAGTGTATCGAGAGGAACTTTAGGGATCATCACAAAGTCGAAGCGGGGATCAAAATAGCGGTTGATTTCCTTCAACACCGCCTGAAAGTCTCTCACATCGACACCTGTAGAAACCATGACCATACATTTTGTCAGGGAAAGTTGGTCTGTCCCCATAAGTCCCAGTGCCGCTTTCATTGCTTCTTTCTGGTATCGCTGTTCTATCGCAACGACGAGGAAATTATGAAAACCCGCTTCATAGTAGGCCCACAATCCTTGTATTTCTCTATGTAGAAGCTTTGCTAGGGGACCCAGCATTTGCTGGGTAGCATCGCCGAGGAATTTGTCTTCCATCGGTGGTTTACCGACAGTGGTTGTGGGGTAAATCGGATTCTGCCTGTGAGTGATGGCCTTAATATGAAAGACGGGAAATTCGGCTGCTTCGGAGTAATGTCCAAAGTGGTCACCAAACGGCCCCTCCATTCTCCGTTCCCCCAAGGGGACAATTCCTTCAAGAATGAATTCTGCGGAAGCTGGAACCGGGACAGAGATCGTTTTGCCGGTTGTGAATGCAGTTCGTTTGTTGCGCAGAAAACCCGCAAAGGTTGCCTCGTCGAGCCCTTCAGGCAGTGCGGCGACTGTTGCAAGGAGAAGTGCGGGATCAGTCCCCAGCGCTACGGCGACTTCCAAATCTTTTGATAGTTTTTCGGACTGATAGTAATGAAATCCGCCCCCTTTTTGGATTTGCCAGTGCATGCCGGTGGTATTGCGGTCGAACACATGCATGCGATAAATTCCAATATTCCTTCTGCCGTTGCTGGGGTCATACGTAATAACCTGACCATACGTAATAAATCGTCCGCCGTCTTCAGGCCAGCAGGTTTGAATCGGAAGAGTATCCAGATCCGGCGATTCAACAATTTTCTGGCTTTGGGTGGATGAAACATGTTTGGTTCGGGAATTTAAAAATCGCCTGAACACAGGTTTATGATCGAGCAGTAAGCGAAAAGTAGGAGGGAATGCATGCTCGAGGAAATGGATGAGTTCTTCCCCGATCTGATCCGGGTGACGACCTAGCGCAAGTTCTATCCGGTGTTCGCTTGCAAAGTGATTTAGGACCAACGGATAGGCGGAATTTTTTGGGTGCTCTACAAGCAATGCGGGCTTCCCTTCGCGAAGCGCTCTTGTAGCGACCGCAGTAACTTCCAGGTACGGATCAATTTCCGTCTCAGTACGGTGAAGTTCACCTTGCTGTTCGAGTAGATTTAAAAATTCCCTGAGGGCCATCGCGGTCACTCCAGCTCTTCTGAGCGCCAACCGGGTTTTGTGCGGATACCCAAGATTCCAAAAACTTTGTCGACAAAGGCCCTGACATATTCATCTACTGTTGTCGGCAGGAAATATAGCGGAGGGCTGATTGGCATGATAATTGCGCCATTGCGTGAAAGGGTAGCAGATTGCTCAAGCGTGATTGTGGAGAGGGGAGTTTCCCGCACGCAGAGAACAAGCGGATAGCGTTCCTTCATGGCGACCTGGGCGGTACGAGTGATCAGTGTATCGCCTATACCGGATGCGATTTTACCAAGTGTGGAAGTTGAACAGGGAAGTATGACATAAGCATCGAATCTGTTTGAGCCCGAAGCAATAGGGGCGGTTAAATCATCATTTTGAAATTGGCGTTTGATAAATGGCTGGAGGTCTGCCTCAGAAATTTTCATCTCATCTTTCAGCAAAGCCTTTCCCCATTTACTGACGATGAGGAAAGTTTCTCCGGGGCATCTTTTCAAAAAATCCACAGCATAAATTGCTCCGGATGATCCTGTAATTCCGAGTATGATTCTCACCGGACTACCGCCCCGACCACAATCATTGCGAATACAACGAATCCCAAACCTGCATTGATCCGGAAAAATGCAAGTTCAACATTGGACGCCTTCCGCTGTTCGATCCATAATAGTATACCGGTCCCCAAGAGGAAAGGGAGTGCATACCATGTACGGATAGTCGTAAAGAAGAGGAGCGTGAGACAAATGAAAGAAATAAAATGAAACAGCGCCGACCAGACGAGGGCCCGTTCTTTTCCGAATCGGGCCACGAACGAGAACAAACGCTCATTACGATCGAATTCCTCGTCCAGGGTTGCATAAATGATGTCAAATCCGGTACCCCAGAAAAGTGTAAAAAGGCACAATAGCACAGCGGGCAGAATATTCCCAAATGAAGGAGAGGCCGCAAAATAACCCCCTAGGGGTGCCATAGACATGCCAAGCCCGACACCAAAATGCGCGAGGACAGTGTATCGCTTCATATAGGGGTACAGGATGAAAATCAACAGTGGTATAGGGGAGAGAATCAGGCAAAATAAAGATATAAGAGCTGCCGAACCGAAATAGAGGATGCCACCACCGCATAATACGCCGAATGCTTCACGAAGGCTCATTAGTCCACTCGGCAATTCCCTCAAGGCTGTTCGAGGATTACGGAAATCGATATGACGGTCAATGATACGGTTTAGGGCAAACGCCGAGGTCCTTGCTCCCACGGCACAGATGAGGATTAACATCAGTGTTCCCGCGGCTGGAACTTCACGCATTCCGATGATTACGCCGCCATAGATGAGGGGCAGTGTAAAAAGGGTGTGCTCAATTTTAACGAAATTAAAATATTTCCTCACTTGACAGGTATGAAAATGATTTTAAACAAAAATATAGACAAAATACCACCCTTAATCAAGGATGCAGACGGAAGGTGTTTTTGATGTTCAAGGACATTAAAGAGTGCGAGAACGATCGCCACGCTTGCCCAAGAACAGGGCAATCCTTGAATCTTTACCAAAATTTGGTTATTATGTAAGTTCAGAAAAACCTCAAATATCCGACCTCTTTAATCGCTAATGAAAGGAAGTTGAAGGATGAAGTTCAGATGTGGGCTTATGGCCATGTTTGCTATCTTGGTGTCTTTATACTCCAATGGATGCTCACCCAGCGTAGGTGACCTCGTCGTTCTTGAGGTGGGCCCATCTCGTGTTAATCTTGCCGACTACCAGACATTTTATTTAAAGAACAACGCCAATATTGAGGCGGCCAAAAAGAGTACTCAAGAAGAGAGGGAACATTTTCTCGATCTGCTAACAGAATACAAGTTAAAATTACAGGATGCCTATGATCGTAATCTGTTGAACGATCCAGAAATACAGAATGAGCTGAAGGAATACCGGTCAAGTTTGGCATCCAGTTTTCTTCTTGAAAAAGAATTAACGGAGCCCGGCATAAAGCAAATGTACGAACGCAGGAAACAAAATATCCGCGCACAGCATATCCTTATCTCTGTACGTCAGGATGCTTCACCTGAGGATACCCTGAAGGCCTATCAGAAAGCGCTGGAGGTAATCAATCTCTCAAAGACGGTACCGTTTGATACACTTGTTGCGAAATATTCTGAAGATCCTTCAGCCAAGCAAAACCATGGCGATTTATATTATTTTACGAGCGGGGTGATGGTCAAGGCTTTCGAAGATGCCGCATATTCAATGAAGGTTGGTGAGATTAGCAAGGGACCGACGCGATCGAGTTTTGGATATCACATTATAAAAATTCTCAATATTGAACCGGCTCGTGCCATAAAAGTTCGCCACATCATGATGCGATTTCAATCTACGACACCTGACTCGGCGGATAGTGCTAATTCATACGCACGGATCATCGCAGCTCAGGATAGTTTAAAGAAAGGCTGGGATTTCGCAAAACTTGCGATCAAGGTCTCCGAGGATCCCGGGAGTGCTCCTCAGGGCGGTGACCTTCCATGGTTCGAACGAAGGAGATTTATTGAACCGTTTGAAGATGCCGCTTTCTCACTCACGATTGGACAGGTATCGGGAATTGTCCGAACCCCGTTCGGATTCCACATCATAAGGCTGGATAGTATCAAAGGTGTCCCACCGTATAATGAAATTTACGACCAGCTGAAGGCTAACTACCAGAAGAACAGGTATGCAGAGGATTACACCGCTTACCTTGCGGCATTGAAAAAAGAGGTCGGATTTACATTTAATGAAGATGCATTTTCGGCGGTCGTCGGCCAACTCGACTCCGCAAAGACGACAGATGACAGTGCGTGGAATACGAGCGTATCCCCGGATATCCGCAAAATGACGATTGTCACCATCGGCAAAACCCAGATTCCCGTGGATTCTGTTCTGACCATATTGGCCACGAAACCGGATTACCGGGACATAGCGCTTCGGAAGGCAGATCTCCGTCCAAAATTCGATAAAATTGCGGAGGGATTTCTGATCGACTACAAGTCAATTGGCCTGGAAAATCGCAACAAGGAATTTGCTACGCTCATGAAGGAATACACCGATGGGGTGGTTCTCTATAAGGCAGAGCAACTTGAGGTGTGGAACAGGACTTCGGTCACCGATTCCGCTCTCAGGGTATTCTATGAACAGAACCGTGAGAAGTTTATGTTTCCCGAACAAGTCAAGATCAATGAGATCATTTTCGATTCAGATACTACTGCAATGATGATTTACGATTCACTCGTTCACGGTACCGACTTTACCGGACTTGCATCCCGCTGGAATACCGATACGAAATTGCGTGAAGATAAAGGTGCACGCGGCCTGGTGAGCGTCGATGCTGATTCTGCGACTCGACGGGCTGCGCATCTCGGAGTCGGGGAATATTCTGATCCTGTAGAAATAGATCGTGGTGAGTATGCCATTGTACAACTTCTGGGCAAAGAGGCGCCGCGTCAGAAAACATTTGAAGAAGCAGGTGCAGAAGTTTCAAATCTCTATCAGGAGTATGAATCTAAGCGGCTCGAAGACGCTTGGATTGACAAAATTCGGCAGCGATATCCAGTTAAACAGTATAAAGAAAATCTCAAGGTTGCATTTCAATCCAACTAGAGGGCATATTTATAGATCAGCGTGTTCAACGAACGGTTGTTATTGCTGTTGTTCTTCTCGTAGTCTTGTTGCAAGATTGCGGCAAGCGGTTACCCCCCTCTACGGTCATTGCACGCGTGGGGAGCGATACACTCACGCTTGAGGAAGCAGTTCGTCATATCGATACCACCCGCAGTGACAAGAATATCCAATTACGTCAGTATGTTGCTTCTTGGATAAATGTGGACTTAGTGTATCAGGAAGCCCGTCGGAAGGGGATTGAAAATTCCGCATCTGTGAACCGCCAACTTGAAGATATACGCCGACAGCTGGCAACCCAATCCTTTCTTGAACAATATGTCTATAATGACACAACAGCGATCCCTGACGATACTCTCCGGTCATATTTTGGGAATCATGCAACTGAATTTTTTATCCGTGAGGATGTAAAACAACTAAATATTGCGCTCATAAACAGCCGGGAAAAAGCCAGCGCATTTTCGGCAACTATCGCGCAAGGAACACCATGGGGAGCCGCACTAGCAGCTTTTGTAAAAGATTCTTCTTCCGCTTCAACACTCCTCTCAGTGTCTACAGGAAAATATTACACCGTGCACACCATTGTTCCGCAGGAAATCTGGAAAGTTACCCAGTCGCTCTCACCTGGGGAAGTTTCCTATCCCGTGCGGACGGCCGCTGGGTACATCGTGGTTCAGACGGTCCGGACATTTAAACAGGGAGGATCATCCCCCTTTGATCTCGCGAAGGATGAAATATTTCAGCGCATCCTCTTGGACCGGCGTCGAAAAAATTATGATGAATTTCTCAGAACGTTACGTAACCGGTATCCGGTTCAGGTGTATTTTTCCCCATCAATTGATTCGGCTGCTCACCATGAATAAGATATTTTATTTGTCGATCCTGCTCCTAGGATTGCGTGCTTTATCGCCTTCGCAGGAAACGGTCCTGGATAAAATCGTTGCAGTTGTCGGAAAAGAACCAATTTTACTTTCTGATCTAAACGCCCAGGTGGAATTTTATGCACTCAATAATCGTGCCGATCCATCGGCGCCGGGCTTGAAGGAACAAGTGCTCGATGCGATGATAAATGAGAAGCTGATGCTCGCGCGGGCACTTGAGGATACAAACGTCTCGGTAAAGGAAGATGATGTGACCGCGCAACTCGATGCACTGATCGCGCAAAGGGTCCAACAGGTCGGTTCGGAAAAACGCCTAGAAGAGATTTACGGTATGCCAATATCCAGGATGAAACGGGAGTTCAGGGATGAGACCCGCAAACAACTTCTTATACAGGATCTTCAGCAGTTAAAGTTTGGATCTCTCGAACCGACGCGTCATGAAGTGGAAGAATTCTATCAACAGTTCAAAGACAGCCTGCCGAAAGTTCCCGAAGAAGTCGAGCTCTATCATATTTTTGTCACCCCGAAGGTTAGTCCGACTATGAAAGCCATCGTGAGGGCAAAGGCGCAGAAGATTTTAGATTCGATCCGTGCAGGAGGTGATTTTGCGGATTTTGCGAAAAGGTATTCCGAGGATAAAGCGACTGCGGCAGCCGGGGGAGATCTCGGGACATGGCGGCGGGGACAGTTCGTAAGTGAATTTGAGGAAGCTGTTTTTGCTTTAAAGGATAGTGCCATTTCAGATATCGTGGAAACCTCACGGGGGTTTCACATCATTCAGCTCCTTGAGCGCCGCGGGGAATCTATTCATGCGAGGCAGATTTTGTTTAAACTGGGTCTCGATAGCACGAGTGCGGAAACGACGAAGGCATTTTTGATAAAATTGAGAGACAGCGTGCTCCAGGGCCAGGCGAAGTTTTCCGATCTGGCAAAAAGGTACTCTGAGGATAAAGAAACCGGTCCCATGGGTGGATATGTAGGGGAATTTCCTTTTGAACAGCTTGAAAAGTCTATGCAGGAAATCGTGAAATCTCTGAAGGATGGCGAGATTAGCCAGCCTGAGCCGATCGCGTCCTCGACGGTGTCCGGGTACCAGATTGTTCTTCTTAAAAAACGGTCTCCCGAGCATGCGATGAATCTTAATGATGACTGGAAGCGGCTTGAGCAACTTGCGACATCGTATAAACGCAACGCAGAATATCAGAAATGGATCAAACGTCTTCGTTCGGAAATTTATTTGGACATACGATTATAATCTGAGATAAAATTATGGAGAGTACTACAAAGGCTCAATTGGTGGATAACGACATTGAAAAAGTCGATAGTCTGAAGAAGAACTTCCTCTCGCTCAAGAGCGAAATTGCGAAGGTTATCATTGGTCAGGAAGACACTATTGAACACCTTCTGATCTCACTTCTCGCCCGGGGGCATTGCCTTCTTGTCGGAGTTCCGGGTCTAGCGAAGACGCTTCTGATTAAAACACTCGCCGAGGTTCTCGATCTGAAATTCAACCGAATTCAGTTTACACCAGATCTGATGCCGAGTGATATTACCGGCACAGAGATTATTGAGGATAACCGGACAACGGGAAGCAAATCGTTTAAATTTGTCAAAGGCCCGGTCTTCGCGAATATCCTCCTCGCGGATGAAATTAACCGGACTCCCCCCAAAACGCAGGCGGCCCTGCTTGAAGCGATGCAGGAACATCATGTAACAGCGGCGGGACAGAAGTACATCCTTGAGGAACCATTCTTCGTTCTTGCCACGCAAAATCCTATCGAACAGGAAGGTACATATCCCTTACCGGAAGCACAGCTTGATAGATTTATGTTCAATCTCTGGCTTGATTATCCGTCCCAGAGCGAGGAACAGGAAATCGTCCGTTCGACAACGAGCATGTACATTCCGCAGCTCCATCATGTTCTTGCGAAGGAGGAAATTTTGTCGTACCAGGATGTGGTACGTAGGGTCCCGGTTGCAGATAATGTCATTGAGTATGCCGTCGATCTCGTGACGCGGACCCGTCCAAAGATTAACACGGCTCCGCAATATATAAAAGACTGGTTAAGCTGGGGCGCCGGTCCTCGCGCATCACAGTACCTCATTCTCGGTGCAAAGACCCGGGCCATTCTCGACGGACGGTATTCTCCGGATATCGAGGATGTTCGGCAGGTGGCTGGTATTGTGCTCCGTCACCGGATAGTTCCGAATTTTAACGCCGAAGCTGATGGCGTCACAGCCATGCAGATTGTGGAAAAGCTTCTCGGACAGAGCTGAGGAAATATTGTGCTGATCCATTCAGGATTGGTTCGTTCGTTGATCCTTACTTTCCTTGTCATCTGGCTATTAAACCCTGGAAAAATCCTTGGGCAGAAAAAATACTGGATTTATTTTGCCGACAAAGGACCCACATCAACGGCTCCCGCATCACTGGCCACGGGTTCACCGCTGTATAACAACCTCATCTCAGAGTTCAATCCGCATGCGCTCGTACGGCGGGCCAAAGTTCTCCCGCACTCTGTGCTGTTCACAACTGCCGATCTGCCGATTTATCAGAGGTACATTGATGCCGTAAATGCATCAGGAGCGGTCATCGTTCATCAGTGCAGGTGGTTCAATGCGGTAAGTGCCCTGATGATGCCATCCCAGCTTAAATATGTCCGATCGCTACCCTTTGTTGTGGGGACAGAACCTGTAAAATCATTTTCTCGTAAGTGGATTAAGGGTCAATTCCCAGGAGCGCATCAGCCGCTTTCTGATCTTTCGATTGATACAACCGCCTGGCTGACTCAGCTTCAGGCCGTCAACATTATTCCTCTTCATTCCCTCGGCATTACGGGAGAAGGAGTTTTGATAGGAATGCTCGATACCGGATTCCGGTGGCGCGTGCATGAAGCGTTGAAGACCAGGCATGTGATTGACGAGTACGATTTTGTTTTTCATGATGACACAACGGCGAACCAGACTGGCGATAATCCGTATCAGGATTATCATGGAACAATGACGATGTCACTAATCGGTGGATATAAACCCGGCTTGTTGATAGGAGCCGCATATGATGCGTCATTTATTCTGGGAAAGACCGAGGATATCAGAAGTGAGAAAGAGATCGAGGAAGATAATTGGGCCGCGGCAATTGAATGGATGGAAAGAAATGGTGTTGATGTCGTCAGCAGCTCACTGGGGTATAATATCTTTGACGATGGCACGGGTTATACTTGGGAAAATGGTGATTTTAATGGTCGGACTTCAATTACCGCCAGGGCCGCTGTCCGAGCGGCGGAGCTCGGGGTTGTTGTTTGTAATTCAATTGGGAACGAGGGTAATGGCGATGGTGTCATCGGTACTATGCTCACTCCCGGTGATGCCGACAGCATTCTATCTGTCGGAGCCGTCAGTCTCACCCGTCAGCTTGAACCGTTTAGTTCGACAGGGCCGACCAATGACGGCAGGATAAAACCGGATGTCGTGGCACCCGGTGATCTGGGTATCATTTTTGCCGTCCCACCTGACGGTTACAGCCAGGGGGAAGAGGGAACGTCACTTTCGACACCTTTTGTCTCAGGTTCTGCGGCATTATTACTTTCTGTCCGTCCTGAGTTAACACCTATTCAAATACGTGATGCTCTGCGCAATACGGCTGATACCGTAGATGTGGCCACTTATCCCTCCATCCCGAATAACTTTACCGGATGGGGTCAGGTGAATGCTTTCCATGCCGCGCTATCCTTTGGTCCGATTTTCAGTAACCATCCGTCAACGTTCGTCATACATGGTCAGAACGTCATCGAAACGGATGTCGTTTCCAAGTTTGGCATTAACCGCGATAGCGTCATCCTTCATTTTACACTTGGGAAAAGTAAAGTTTTTCAATCGATACCGATGGATCTTGATTCGTCAATGTTTTTCATGACATCGGGGCGCTATCGCGTAGCTGTTCCGGTGCAGACATATGACACTCTTGTCCAGTTCTATGTCGATGTTGTTGACAGCGCTGGTAACCAGTACCGCAGTCCTTCGCCCGCAAGTACACATCTTTGGCAGTTCAATTATGGTATCGACTCTGTCAGATTATCTCCCACGCTCCCATCACACTATACGCTGTATCAAAACTATCCTAATCCGTTTAATGGATATACAACAATCGAGTACGATCTTCCAACAGGAGGGTTTGTCTCCCTGAAAATCTATACTATTCTTGGAGAAGAGGTAGCGACGCTTGTCGACGGGAGGCAGGATGCGGGAACGAAAATCAAGAAGGTATTCGACGGTACACATCTTCCATCTGGAGTTTATTTCTATCGTCTCCGGACCTCTTCGTTTGAAACGACGAGAAAAATGCTTATCCTGAAATAGGATCATTTGATGCATGCTGGAGATGCCAGGGACTATTTCTATATCGTTGACGGGAGGATACGGAATTTTTCTCTTACTGACGGGGCTTGCTATCCTCGCCGCGTTTGTTTTTTATCGATTCACGCTCCCCCCGCTCTCACCCGGCCGGAGGGTGGCATTGGCGCTTCTGCGTGGTATTGCCCTCGCTCTTCTCATCCTTCTGTTATTTGAACCTCTCCTGCGAAATATTTATCACACGCAAACGCCACCCTGTATCGCTGTTGTCGTCGATAATTCTCAGAGCATGTCGCTTCGCGACGGTACCGGAGACCGTGCATTGATGATGAGACAACTCCTGCACGACAAACAGTTCAAGAACCCACTTCCGGGCTGGAAGTTGAGGTATTACACATTTTCATCAGCCCTCTCACTGCCGTCGGAAAATCTGCCAGATTCATTAAGTCTGAACGGGGAGACAACGGATCTCAGCGATGCTCTGAACACTCTCAGGTACAAAACCGATGAGGAGAACATCCGCTCGGTAGTCATAATCACCGATGGGGATTATACGACCGGGAAAAATCCCCTCTATGCTGCTGAGGCCCTCGGGATTCCTGTGTATACTGTTGGAGTCGGTGATACAGCGGAGCAAAAGGATGTGCTAATCGAAGATGTAAACACAAACAATCTTGTTTATGCTGGTGAACGAGTGCCGGTCGATGTCAGCGTTAGAAGCTCTGGTTTCCAGAATGAAAATGTGACCGTGAGTATCTCGGGCGGTGGAGCAGTAGTGGACCATAAAAATCTTACATTGGGAAGTGGAACCCGATCTTATATCGTTCGGTTAGAGGTTGAACCAAAAGAGGAAGGTATTCAGAAATTTACCGTTGATGTCTCGAAACTACCGGGCGAATTGACTGATAAAAACAATGTTCGGTCGATATACATGAGGGTATTGAAAAACCGGCTGCGTGTAATTCTTGTAGGAGGGGCTCCCAATCCTGATATCTCTTCGATCTATCAGATCTTAAAAGAGGATGAACATAACAATGTCACGGAGTTTGTACAGAAAAGTTCATCGGAATTTTACGGTGGTGATCTGACAACCGGTGTCCTCGACAGTGCAGATTGTCTTGTGCTGGTCGGATTTCCTACTACTACGACGAACCCATCAGTTATTGAGCGGCTTGTTCAGGGCATTGACCGGAAAAAGATACCCCTCTTGTTTGTTGGTGGAAAGTTCATCGATTGCGGAAAGTTGACCTTGATAGAACCCATACTTCCCTTCATTTGCAAGGGTGTTGCGTCAGGGGGAGAGATGACTGTTTTTCCCGCGATTCCAGATAAGGCAAAAAATCAGGAGTTGATACTTCTGGACGGAGATGCCACAGTACCCGACTGGCAGAAGCTCCCGCCAATCTACAAAGCGCAGATGACTTTTCAGGCAAAACCTGAATCGGACGTATTGGCTACTCTTTCCGTGCATAATATTGTTTTGCCCGAACCTCTTATTGCCACACGATCGGTGGCTCGGCAGCGTTCACTGGGTATTACGGGCTACGGGCTTTGGCGATGGCGATTGATGACGCAGGACGATGAAAGAGTTGGACGACTTTTTTCATTGTTCATGACAAACGCGGTGCGGTGGCTGACAACGGATGAGAATGAAAAGCATGTGAAAATCGTTCCCGTGAAAGATGCCTTCATCACGGCAGAGCCTGCTAAATTTACCGCCCAGGTATACAATGATCAACTCAGACCCGTCGACAATGCCGAAATGGTTGTCGAGGTATCAAGGGGGACTGAAAAAACTCCATTGGTCATGACACCGGTCGGTAACGGCAGATATGAAGGCTCGCTCGGGGGACTTCCGGAAGGTGACTATGCATTTTCCGGCAAGGCAGCCCTCAATGGTATTGTCCTTGGGGAGGATAGGGGTCATTTTTCCATTGGGCAATTAAACGCAGAATTTCTCGAAACGCGGTTGAACAAACCCCTCTTGGAACAGATAGCATATCGAACCGGTGCGAAATACTATCCTGTCCAGAAAGCTGAATTCCTCCTCACGGATTTGCAGTCTTCTCTGCGTCCAGTTCCAAAGGATCTGATCCATTCAAGTGAAATTGAAATGTGGAATTGGAAATACTTCGCTGGGATTATCATCTTGCTCTTCGCAACAGAATGGTTGTTCCGGAAGCGAAGCGGCATGATCTGAGGTTCGAGGAGGAAGTATTCCCGTTACGGAGGGGGGATATCAATCCTTCATTGCATTTCCGTGCTGAAAGCTGTATCTTCGATACAGTCAGGTCCTTTTCCTTTCCGGCAATAATCAGAGATGCTTGAAGTTATTGTATCCTCGTTTGCCGGATAACGACCCTGGTTAGTTTCACGGAATGAGATAGAGTATGGCGAATGGACATTCCCCCGATAATACGCCAAAAGTTATCCGCAATCATCGTATTCCCCACATTCCTGAATTGCGTGTTGCGGATAATCTCTTTCATTCGAGATTTTCTCCCTCATGTGCAATGGCAAAATGTCCAAGCTCATGCTGCAAGTTTGGCGTATATGTAGATATCTCGCACCGCGATGAGATTTTGGCTAATCAAGATCGTATCCGAAACCAAATGGATGATCGGCAGGAACATGATGAGCACCAATGGTTTGAGGATAAAATCTATGACGATACAGATTTCCCGAGCGGGAGGGCCATAGGAACCCGAGCGATGTGGTATGGCTGTGTATTTCTCGACGCGGCCGGAAAGTGTGTACTCCAGAAAACCTCGGATGAAAATGGCCCGGGACAAGATTCACTGAAGCCGTTTTATTGTATTGCCTATCCGATCACCATCCATCAGGGTGTTTTAATGTATGACGAGGAAAATTTTTTAAATAGCCCAGAATGTTGCCGTCCTACTCCGGGGGGCACACAGAATGTACTTGATATCTGCGAGAAGGAATTGTTGTTTGTACTTGGAGCAGACGGACTGCAAGAATTCAGGAATTTGATGAAGATAGAACTATCCCGCCGACCTGAACAACACTGAACTGCCGCCAGGGTTGAAAGCTCGTGATCATTTCCCGTATTTCCATCCCCGTTCCGATAAAATGCTACAGGACAGGTGCCAACGGGATTTTCAGCAATAGATTTTACGGGCTAAATAGTGGCCTCTGCCACTTTTGAGTATTGGTTAGGGGGGAGTGAGATGAGGTGCAGTCAGCCAAACATGACCATGATTGTGTCGAGGACACCGAGAAAAAGATACACTGTAATCCCGATGGCAACAACCCACCACAAACTTAAGGAAATCCTTTCTTGTAGAACAAGTTCCATAATATCCTTGTAACGGATTTATCTTACTCTTCCATACCAATATACTTCCATCAATGATGAATATCAACACCAAAATGCGAACACCCCGAAATCGGGGGAAATGCCGGGGTTATTGTAAAAGAAAATCAGGGAAAATGATGCTGTGCGGAGGGGTGGCTATTCAGCTTTCGCGACCGTATTACGGATGGTCTGATGAATCTCGTGCATATCGACACGGCCTTTCCTGAGATACGGGATACCATAAATTTTGAGCTGGGTGATATCCTTTACGTCAAGATCCCGCCCTGTGATAACGATGACGGGGATTGTCTTATGGCGTGCATGCTCTTTCAATTCGCGGATGAGGTCAAAACCGCTTAATCTGTTTAACGCGAGATCCATGAGGATTGCCGCAGGTTTTTCATGATCGACCCATTGAAGGAAATTCTCTTCAAGTGGAAAAACAACACCGCGGAATCCTTCATCCTCCACTACAAATTTCATCAATTCCGAAAACCCCGGGCTGTCTTCGACAATGAGTATTGTTTTTTTCTTCATGGATGATACAGATGATGCTCGTGATGACAAGTTGCTCCGAAGTGCATTCAAAACATAGAGAAAATTGAATTAAAAGTCAAACAAATGACGTCATGAATGATGTTCACGACATTGCTCAACCGACATCTTTTCCATTGACTTTATTCCAGAAGTTTCTTAAATTTACGATACAGATTTTTAAAATCTCACCAAATTAAGGTAATTTCGCAATGTTTGCTGTTGTCGATGTGCTTGGGCAGCAGGTCAAGGTCAGCCCGGCAGAGAAAGTTTACGTCCCAAGACTGATGGACGAGGTAGGAAGCAATGTAAAATTTGATCATGTCCTACTTATCGCGGATGACGACAAGGTCAAAGTCGGGAATCCGTATCTGAAAAATCTAACTGTAGCAGCCAAGGTTCTCGGCCACGTGAAGGATGAAAAGGTCATTGTCTTCAAGAAAAAGAAACGGAAAGGCTACCGGGTCCGACGAGGTCACAGACAGCAATATACTCAAGTTGAGATTACAAGTATAGGATAAGGAGTCGGCATTGTATGGCACATAAAAAAGGCGGTGGTAGTTCGAGAAACGGACGGGACAGTAATTCCCAGCGACTTGGCGTGAAACGCTTTGGCGGTGAGAAAGTCAGCGCAGGAAGTATTCTAGTCCGCCAACGGGGGACAAAGTTTTCTCCCGGCCGTAATGTCGGCCTTGGCAGTGATGACACTCTTTTTGCATTATGTGACGGCACGGTGAATTTTAAGCGTTTCGGCAAGTCGAGGAGCGTGGTTAGTATATTTCCGTCTTAATCGATTTATCAAATGCTTTTCGTTGAGAATGTTCCAGAAAGCCCGCTCTGCGCGGGCTTTCTGGTTATGATAGCAAATTAGGAATCCATTTATGTTCTGAAACATTACTCGGAGGGAATCGCAATGAAAATTACAGTGGTTGGTGGTGGAAATGTCGGTGCAACAGCAGCACAGCGTATCGTTGATAAGGAACTAGCCAAAGAGGTTGTTCTTGTGGATATCATCGATGGCCTTCCCCAAGGCAAAGGTCTAGATATCTACGAATCCGTCCCGATCAGCGGATCGGACTGTGCAATTCGCGGAACGAACACGTATGATGAAACCGCAGATTCCGATATTGTGGTTATCACTGCTGGTATCGCCCGCAAACCTGGAATGACGCGTGAACAGTTACAAGATACGAATGCAGGGATCGTAAAAAGTGTTACCGAATCGATTGCGACAAAGTCTCCCAGGGCTATACTGATTGTCGTATCGAATCCGCTGGATGTCATGACGTATGTTGCGTTCAAAGTGAGCGGTTTCGACCGGCAGAGGGTGGTAGGGATGGCGGGGATTCTCGATACCGCCCGCTACCGCACATTTATCGCTATGAAACTTGGTGTTTCAGTTGAGGATATACAGGCACTTGTGCTGGGTGGCCACGGGGATTCGATGGTTCCACTCGTCCGTTATACCACAATTGCCGGTGTTCCGATTACGGAGTTTCTTGACAAGCCGGCTATTGATGCCCTCGTGAAAAGAACTCGCGATGGTGGTATTGAGATTGTTAATTTTTTGAAAACGGGAAGTGCATATTATGCTCCATCAGCAGCTGCGGTAGAAATGGTTGAGGCCATTGTAAAAAACAAGAAAAGAATTCTCCCGTGTGCAGCATACCTGCAAGGTGAATATGGGATCCGCGATACGTTTGTCGGAGTTCCTGTGAAACTCGGCTCGAAGGGGATTGAACAAATTGTCGAAGTGCCCCTCACAGCGGAAGAAAGGGCAGCGTTGGTAAAATCAGCCGATGAGGTAAAAAACAACATCGCAAAACTCAGACTCTGATCCCGGAGCAATAATTATCGGACTAGATCATTGGATGTCGGATCGGCGAGGTAGCATTTTGGATGAGCGAGTACATGACCTTTTGCCCGCGACTGTCCTATCGTGAACTGCAGGCATTCTCCCTGTTTCTATCTGGATTGATAAATTGATGTAGTGATTTTCCGGAGGCGCACTGCCGGTAAAGCCCCCATGATTGGATTAGGAGGGGATGGACATTTTCATGATGACCCGCGATCCTCCAGGGAAGCGGGAAAACTCAACACTATCCATCAGCGAGCGCATGAGGAAAACCCCGCGTCCGTTTTCGCGGAGGATGTTTTCCTCTGAAAGAGGATCCGGGAGGGTTTCAGGGTTGACCCCTTGTCCTTCATCCTCCACCGTGATGAGTAAAAGTCCGTTGTCTGTTTCGCAAACGAGAACGACTTTCTTGTGCGGATCTCGATTATTGCCATGAAGAATGCCGTTATTCACGGCTTCTGTGGTTGCAATGAGAAGTTTATTAAACGAGGAATCATCGAGATGGAGCTGTTCGTTGAGTTTCTCAAGAAATCCTTCTACTTTCATAATTTCATTCGGTACGCTGGTGAGGACCAGACGCACATGAATTTGATTATTTCTCCGCGTAATCTTTTTCATCAAATATGAACGATGAGGTTCATGGACATATTCGTAAAGCCACGATCGGGTTCTCCGGTCTGATGTTGAGTTTCATACCACCCTTTGAGTGAAAAGGATGCATTTTCACCGGGTATCCATGCAATTTCCGTCGATGGGCCGATGCTGCGAAGGAAATGGTCAACATATTCTTGAGAATCCTGATAGCTATAACGTAATTGACTAAAATAACGAAACCCTACCGAGAAAAGCAAACTTGAACGGAGCCTGTACCGTATTGAAAAAGCGTAGAGCTTATCTTGGAAGGAGTTTACAGGACGTTCAGAAAAGTCGCTCCAGCGGAGTTGGCCCTGTTCGTAAAACTTAATCTGATGCATCCAGTGGAGAGTCATCCTTGGTGTCAGGGTATATGTTGATGAATCATGCCACGCAAATTCCCGATAAGCAAAGCTCTGGATAGGGGAGCTCGGGAATTCATAATCATATGCTGTGTAATTTGCGGTGACCTCAAAAGTATTTGAGGTTGTCAATGACAGAGAGGGACTGTAATCGAGTGTCGGGGCTAACCGTAGAATTCGGTTCCAAGTGTTGCTTGCGCTTCGTGTTGATGCAAGGTAGACGAGATGCATCATGTTCAGATCGCCTGTCAAGCGTGCGACAAGATACCGGTTTATCCGGTGGAGACCGCTAAAATTAAACGCGTACCAGAGCTCATCCCTATCATCATCATTTTCTTGGCTCGGCGTATCGTACCGGAGAAGGTTCTCGGAGCCGGAGATTAGAAGAGAATTATCAGATGAAGATGTAATGGCAAATTCCGCCGTCAGTCCGGTTCGGCGAGAGTGATTATTTTTTCGTTCTTCTTCCTGGGTCAGTGAGTTGAAGAGGAGGACATCCACACCCGGGTTGTCGAGTGTATGGCGTTCGTCCCGTTCAGCATAATCAAACCGTACCGATGTGCGAACACTGTCGTAGGGTTTGAACGAGAGTTTGGCCGAACTTTCCAGGCGAAGCTCATCGATGGTTGTTGGAAGTGACGATCCCAGTGGATTGGTGAGAGCCCGATATAATGTGGTTCGTCCAATCTCCCTTCCGGCCACCGCACCACTCAGCGAAAACAACGTCTGCTTGCTGATGGCGTAACCCAGCGTGTCAATGAATCCGACAAAATCTTCTGTTCTTGATTCAATATTGTAGATGACGTTATACTGCCTGCGGAGAGCGGAATCGGCTGAAATGTAAATGTCACGGCGCAAGAACGAGTAAAATATCTGCAGAGAATTCTTGGTGTCTTCGATAAACGTTTTATCGACGGTTAAGAACAGATTGCGGGTGTCTGCCCGTCGTGGGGTGATCTGATCATATCTCCATTTCCCCGAAAGGGCCGTTTGATAACCGTTATAATCAACCGTATCGAGGGAGGTCGATAGCAGATACGATAATCCCTTGTCGGTGGGTTCCGTTTGTTTGTCAAATGTAACACCGATGAGGGGTTCGAGTGTAAAGCGGGACATAGGTCGGAGTTCGATTCCTCCGAACACAGATTCAGCTGAGGTTTTCCCCAGATCAATACTTCGGTCATCTGAGAGAATGAACCCGGAAGCTTTTATGGTCCCTGATAGCAGAGTCGAAATTCGCTGGCGTAGAATAAGATCAAATTGTTCCTGATCAGTAATATACGCGCGATCTGTCCGGATAACGGATGAGAGAAATTCTTCGTTAAGGGAACAAAATAATGACCCAAAAAGGTTCTGGTATGCTCCGTGGCTATCCCAATGGTAGGTGTTATAAACATTGTTGAAGTAGAATGCAATATTGTTCCTGTTATGGAGGGAATCAATGGTGGACGGCTGAATATGAATATCAGTGATTTCCTGTCCAGAGGATCGTATGGCAAAGATGAAACAAGTACAGCCGATGAGGAGCAATAAGCGGATCACCATATGCCAAGAAGTGATCCAGCGTCGATCGTGATGGAGGTACCGCTGATTGCCCGTGCAGCATCGGAGGCAAGATAAAGGACTGTTTGGGCCACGTCCTCGGGGTTGATCAGGGAGCCGTTCAATCTCTGCTCAACCTGCCGTCGTAATTCCTCCGGAGGTATTTGTATGATTGTGGAGATCGCCTTGAATCTTTCTGCAGTCAATGGTGTGTCCGAGGTAGCCGGATTGATGCAATTTAACCTGATCCGGTCCGCGGCCAGTTCTTTCGAAAGGGATTTTGTAAGATTTGACAAGGCGGCATTGATAACGCCGGCAACCATGGACAAAGGTTCAGGCTCCAATCCGGCAGTACCAGTGATATTGATAATTGTCCCGCCGCCTCGTGCCTTCATTGATTGTACGACTTCTCTGCACATCCGAATATATCCGAGGAGCTTGAGCTGAAGATGATATTCCCACTCCTCATCGTTTGTCGCGAAGATGCCACCGACATGCACCCCGCCTGCGTTGTTGACCAGAATGTCTATTCCACCATATTTTTTCAGTGCAGCCCCCACAAATCTTCGTATGTCGTTGATCTTTGTCATGTTTGCCTTTATCGCCAGCACATCAGTGTGAGTGTTAACGCGGATTTCCTCGGCGGTAAGTTTCAGATCGGTTTCTTCGCGGGCGCAAATGGCAAGCCGGGCTCCTTCCGAGGCAAGCGCGAGTGCAATGGTTTTGCCGATGCCATGACTTGCCCCTGTTATGACGGCAATTTTACCAGTGATTCCTTTATACACGATATTCCTCGAGAGATTTTTTGATCCTGTGGACTCCGGTTAAAGTGTAAATTTTTGTCCCCTGACGGGAATTTCGACATGATCAAATCCATTTTGCTTCAACCCGTTTTGAAAGCAAAGTTGTCGCTCGTATTCTCCATGGACAAGAAAAACTGTTTGGAGCTTTTGCCGGTCAAACTGACGGGCATATTTTAATAACTCGTTCCCGTCTGCATGCGCGCTGAAAGAGTTATGGACAATGACCTCAGCTCTGCGTTTATATACTGAGCCAAGGATCTTCACCTCGTCTGCATTATCGACAAGTTTTTTCCCGAGCGTGTTTTCAGCCTGATATCCCACAATAAGAATTGCATTGCGGGAATCCTCGATAGTGTTCGCAAGGTGATGGAGAATGCGGCCTGCCTCGCACATGCCGGATGCCGAGATTATCATGATGGGGTCCGTTCTATCGTTGAGTCTTTTCGAATCTTCAGATGTGCGAATGTATTGTATCTGATTCAGCCCGAATGGATCATGATGCTGTTGGAGATGGGTCAACACATCCTCGTCAAAGCATTCAGGGTGGTGTTTGAAAATATCTGTTGCGTTAACAGCAAGCGGGCTGTCAACGTATATGGGTATGCGAGGAAGTTTTCCGGAGTCGAAGAGAGTATGGAGAGTATAGACGATATCCTGTGTTCTCCCCACGCTGAAAGCCGGGACAACGATTTTGCCATTGCGGGCGATTATACGCATGATATCCTGTGCGAGCTGGGTTCCCATATCTTCGGGGGGATCATGAACAATTCCGCCATAGGTGCTTTCGGAGAGGAGAAATTCAACGTTGCCCATGAAAATAGGGTCTTTGATGATCGGCATATTCCATCTCCCGATGTCCCCCGTGAAACCAAGAGATTTCTCTGTACCGTGTTCTCTGATGCTGAGGACGACTGAGGCCGAACCGAGAATATGTCCGGCGTCAATGAAGGTTGCGCTCAGATCCGGAAAGAGATTAAACGGTGTGTTATAGGGTATACCAATGAACTGTTCTATGGCCTGTTGGGCTTCGACGAATGTATAGAGCGGTTGAATCGGCTGGCCATGGTGCTGTGCCAGCTTTTTGTTGAGATATTCCGCGTCCTTTTCCTGGATATGCCCGCTGTCTGCCAGCATGACTGAACAAAGATCCTTTGTTGCAGGTGTACAGAAAATCGGGCCGTGATAACCCTGTTTTACCAATCCAGGGATATTTCCACTGTGATCAATGTGCGCGTGGGAAAGGAGTACCGCATCGATTGAAGAGGGATCAAAGGGGAAGTTTCTGTTGCGATCGGTTGCTTCACTTCGTTTTCCCTGAAACAAGCCGCAATCGAATAAAATATTCCTATTGTTGATGTGAAGCAGGTGCATCGAGCCGGTGACGGTTCGGGTTGCACCTTGAAATTCAATGATCATTCAACCCTCGTAATGATTTCATAATGGGGAGTTATCGCTTCATGAATATCATCCCTGTTGTCGGCGGGATGTTCACGGTTTTACCCTTTAGGATCTTCATGGGTTTGTTGGGGTAGATCTGTGACCCATCGGCGATGATTCCCCACACACCCCGCGGCAGAGTTATCTGAGATGATTTCGCCGGGTGGCCGTTCATGAGTACAAAAAATGATTTGCCTTGATGGCCTGGAGGGGATAGGAGAGTGTAAGCGATCAAAAATTCATTTCTCGTATTTTGAAATTTAATGGCGTTTTTCGAAGCGTTGCTGAAAATTGGATACATCTTCCTTAACCGGATAAGGCCGCGATAGTAATTGTAGAGCTCGATATTCAGATCTTTGTGGTGATAATTCAACCAGTTAGTTTCATTGTCTTTTGCATAACTGTTATGATCGATCCGCCCGATATCCGTATCGGGAACATCGGTACGGGCAATAATTTTTCCCCGTGCATATTCCTGACCCTCATCAATCATGACTGGTCCCTGTGAGGTCAGTAAGAACATAGCGGCGAGTTTACTGATCGCGAGCTGCCGCGGAGTAAGGCGGACAAATCTATCAAGATCGGTAATTCTGTCGGTGTCATGGACGTCTCCCATACCAAGGCGGACAAAATCGCCGAGCGTGTTATCATCGTGTGATTCAAGATAATTGATGCTCTCATCCTTTTTTTGAAAAACACCGCCGTTCTCACGAAGGGTCCCGGTGACATAACTCATGAAAGATTTTTTTGTATTTGTTCCCTGATACTTGCCGAAGATGAAGCCAAGCCCGTTTTGCGGATTCTGGCCCTTCACACCGTTCCTGAATAGATCATTCCAGGCTGCCCATCCGATATCGCTGAAACCTGCCGGGTCGTACTTCCCGCCACCCCAAGGTTCAGCAATCAGAATAACATTCGGGTTCACAGCTTTTGCGGCGGCAAGGATCTGTTTGCAGGTTTCTTGATCGATCAGAGTTGCTATATCGAAGCGAAATCCGTCGACGTGATATTCCTTCATCCAGTACAAAACACTTTCGATAATGAGGCGGCGAGCCATCGGCCGTTCAGTGAAAAAATCGTTCCCGCAGCCTGAATATTTTAGAAAATTCCCGGTGGAATCTGTTCGGAAATAGTAGTATTTGTCGATGTATTTAAAGGGATTGTAATCGTATTGGGAGACATGATTATAGACAACATCCATGAGAACAGCAAAACCCTCTCGATGAAGTATTTTTATCATATCCTTCATCTCTTTCACTGCACGCCCGTCGGTTCCGTTATAACGGCCCCGTTCCATCGTACCGTCGCTTGCATAGTAAGTTTCAGGAGCAAAATAATAGCTTGTCATGTATCCCCAGTGATTACGCTCATAGGGGTTCCAGGTATTCATTTCGCCCAGATTGTTAAGATGATGGGGATCGCGGAAGGGAAGTTCAATTGTTCCGAACTTTTGGAGGGGTAAAAATTCAACCGCGTTGACACCCAGATTCTTAAGATAGGAGAGACCACCCGTCCGCCCCTTTTCGGTGAGGCCGATAAATGTACCGCGGGCGGATACACCCGAGGAAGGATGTGCGGTGAGGTCTCGTAAATGTGTCTCATAAATGATCAGTTTGGAATGATCAGAGGGCGCGCGGGAGGTGTCGTTCTCCCAATCATAGCGAGTATCGAGAATAAGTGTTTTTGCCGCATGATGATAGGAATTAAATGTTGTTACAGCGCGTGAATAAGGATCACCGATGACAATTGAAGAATCAAACATTTCTCCTTTCCCCTCAGGTCCGCTGACCTTGTAACCGTAAAATTTACCGTAGAGGTTTCCCGGGGCAATATATTCCCAGACGCCGTCGGTGGTATCTTCGTTCATCAGGTATTCGGAACCCTGCTCTTGATCGTAACGATCAAAAAGGATAAGCATAACGGCCGTCGCCCGGGGAGCGAAGAGGCGGAAAATGGTTTTTTGGCCCTCGATAATGCATCCGAGTTCCTTTCGAGAGGCGAGGTTGTTGAATAATTTTTGATTCTCAGGTAATGAGGATGATTGTGCCCAACCCATTGTGATCCCAATAAATAAAAATATGGATAAAGTGATGTTATGGTGTGTCATAACCATCGGAATTTCAAAATGGATATGCAAAATTAAATAGAATAAGTGCGAGATGCAAGCATTTTGCATGATTTCCATGAGAGGGGGCAGAATGGCCCATCCTACGGGGAGGAAATATTTTCAGCAACTATTAGAGTAAAGTTGCAATACCAAAAGTGAGAAAAAATTGTTGCGGCTTTGTGAAGCGGTATGTCAGGTCGAGACGGAAAAGATCAAGGACCCGGCTTATACCGAGACCTCCTTCAGAATACCACCCAGGAATGATTCGGGTCGGACCAGACCATGTTTGTGCGACCGAGGTATGCACAAGAAGTTCAAGATTTTTTTTATAGAGAAATGGGATACCAAGAAGCAGGAACGGGATTGAGCGGAAATTGTGTTCAATGTTGAGCATGACGAATCGATCACCCTGAAATTCCCGCGTATCGGATCCCCGCAAGGTACCGAATACCGACAGCCCTGACGCCCGGGCATCGGGGGAAAAGGTCCTTTGCGGCGGAGCAGTACCGGATGTTGTTCCCGCTGACAGATTGATGCGGAGCGATGGAGGAAACAATAATTCACCGAGGAACGTCCTAATATTCCACGTTAGGAGTGCATGGTATTGAGTAAAGTTGTACGCACTATGGTCGATTCCTGGTGCCGTGTGTTCGACGGAAAATTCGACCGCATCGCGTGATATGAGGTCGATCGGCTCGGGTGGGTCTCCAAAGCGGACATCCCAGCGAAAACCGCGGTAGGCGCCCTCCAGAATCTCCGGGTTCGGGCGATAGAATGATGAAGGTCGGATCAGGCTGTAGTTTGTTACAACGCTGAGAGAAGACTGATGTTCCATGATATAACTCATCTCCGCTGACACCCAGCGCTGCGGCTGGAATTGCAGGTAGGTTCTTACTCCGTGTGCCAGATAGTAGTCGCGGTAGTCATTCTTACCCAGGAGGGAGGTGAAGGTAATAATCAACGGTCCGTAATATCCCTCATCGGGAAAATGCCGGAGAGCGTTATATGTTTCAGCACCGAACCCGAGTGTGTGAGCTTTGCTACTGTAGAGGGTAATACCAATGTCGTGTTTGATGCGGTGGTCGGATAATCCGATCCCCGCGCTTCCGTTGATTTGCACGTGTTGAAAAAGATCTTTAAATGTTTTCGATGCACCGAGATATAACCCTTCGACACGGTTGAAATGGATATCCGCGAAATCTGTGATCGCCTCAGTACTATTTCCGGCAAGTGTCGCAAGTGGTCCCTTGGGCTCAAATTGCTTTTCGATGGTCTGCGAACTATCCAATGTTGCGTACGCCCGCTCTTCCTCACTCGTGAGTGGAACCACTACTGTAGTTTTCCAGAAAGTGGTATCAAATTTTGCTGCTGCTGAATCTATTGTCAATCGGCGTTTTTGAAATATGGAATCTGGCAATTGGGCATTAATCGTATAATCGTAAATCGAGGATAGGAGATCAATCCCGATATGTGGAAGAGATATCCCCACAATGCTGACGCTAAATCCTCCGGTAATGTGAATATTCGTCGGCATCCAGAAAATTGAATCGTAGAGGGAAAATTGTTGCTGATACCTGACATCAACGTCGGAAAGAAATGGAATGGAGAACACGTCATTCGGCTTGACGTCGACCCCCATGACGGCATAGGTCCCGTTGGCGATCGAGATTGTACCCTCCAGGAGGGGTTTGATACGGCTCTTGGGCTTCATCTGGATTTCATAGGTCTCAATATCGTTGATTCTTCTTGTTGCGAGCAATTTATAATCGTAATTTTCCAGTGCGTTTGGTGCCGTGGGGCCGACGAAAGTAAATCTCGAGGAATTGTTCCCGGCTCGCACGGAAAATAGATCGATATCGTCATCGTTGAAGTTTACGATCCGCCTGACTGAGGCAAAATTCTCATTGACGGGGACATTTAGCGTTTGTCGCTTCTGCCGGACAACTTCCCGGAGGGTATCTCCGCGTTTCGCATAACCTGTCGTATAAGATTCTGTAATACCGGCTATTGCTGTATCGCGCCGCATGACTTGCCGTGTGTATGCATCAAACTGATATGAAAAGAGTTTATCCATCCATTGATGTTTGGTAGCGATCGCCCTACGGATAATCTCCAGGGCAGGGTCTTCCCCTACGACCACCACCTCAGGAATTTTTATCGGGGCGGGTGACAGCTCAATGTTTCGTGTCAGTTTTTTGTTTACAAATACCGATAATGTGTCTGGTTGATAACCCAGATAACTGAAGAGAAAGACGTGGGCACCGGAATCAACCGACAAGCTATATTCCCCCAGAGCGTTGGAGATTGTGCCTTTTGAGGTCCCGATCAGACGGATATTGGCTGCTACAAGTGGATCATGAGTTGCTGAATCGACAACGACTCCGCGGATGATGAAGGACTGTTGGCTCAGGAGACTCCAAGAGGGAAAAAGCTGAACGAAGAGCAACATGATCATTGTGATCGTTCGATCTATCCGGCGGTCGATTGTCGTCCGTTCAATGCGGTAGGTCTGTCTATCACGACTTCGCATAGTTAACGACGCCGGTTTTTACGTCGTGGACGTATATCTGTCCCTGTATTCGATTGCGGCTTTTACGAAGTCTCTGAAAAGTGGATGGGGATTGACTGCACGTGAGCGTAATTCAGGGTGAAACTGGCCGGCGATAAACCAGGGATGGCTGGGAAGTTCGATAATTTCCACGAGGTTGTTAGTTGGGCAAATACCGCTGACGACCATTCCATGTTGTTCCAGAATGCCGCGAAACGCGTTATTGACCTCATAACGGTGGCGATGCCGCTCGTGAACCAGGTCTTTATGATATGCTTTATGTGTCATCGTACCCCTCGCAATTTTACAGGGGTAAGAACCGAGCCGCATCGTTCCCCCGTAAGCAGTGACTTTTTTCTGTTCGATCATCATATCGATGACATTGGAAGGTGTCTCGCAAAACTCAGTACTGTTGGCATCTTTCAGGCCGCAGACATTACGGGCATACTCGATGACTGCACACTGCAGGCCCAGGCAGATTCCAAGAAAAGGGATATTGTGTTCGCGTACGTAACGGACAGCGGAAATTTTTCCCTCAATACCGCGTTCACCGAAACCAGGTGCGACCAGTAACCCGGAGAGCTGTTTCAGGTAAGGCTCAGGGCCCTGTTTTTCGATATCTTCCGCTCGGATCCACGAAAGGTTGACGGAAACATTGTTTGCAGCACCGGCATGCACGAACGATTCAGCGATGCTTTTATATGCGTCCTGGTGGTCGGTATATTTTCCACAGATGCCGATACTGACATTGCCGTGTGGATGTTTCAGACGATCGGTGAATTTTTTCCATTCGCGGAGATCCGGCTTTGGGCAGGTGAGGTCAAGCTTGTCAAGGATAATTTCATCGGCTTCCTGTTTTGCAAACTGGAGAGGTACCTCATAAATGGTTGTTACATCATGCGCGTCGAAGACGGAGTCGACACTGACATTCGTAAAGAGAGCGATTTTTTCGCATACCTCTTTGGTCAGAGGGGTTTCCGATCTGCAAATGAGAAGATCGGGCTGAATCCCAATTTCAAGGAGCGTCTTTACGCTGTGCTGTGTTGGTTTGGTTTTAATCTCACCGGCTGCCTTGATGTACGGGACAAGGGTGACATGGACAGAGATCGCGTTATTTTCACCCTGCGCAAACATGAACTGCCGCATTGCCTCAAGGAAGGGAAGACTTTCGATATCACCTACCGTACCGCCGATTTCAATAATAACAACATCGTAATCTCCGGTGTGTCCAAGTATTTCGAACCGGCGTTTGATTTCATCGGTGATATGCGGAATAACCTGGACTGTTGCCCCGAGATAATCGCCACGCCGCTCTTTAGAAATGACTTCAAAATAAATCTGACCAGTCGTAGCGTTGTTATTTTTTGTCATATTCACATCGAGAAATCGTTCATAATGGCCGAGATCAAGGTCTGTCTCCGCACCATCGTCTGTAACATATACCTCGCCATGTTGGAATGGATTCATTGTTCCGGGATCGACATTGATATACGGGTCGAATTTTTGGATAGTCACCCTGAGACCACGCGTTTTTAACAGTAAACCGATCGACGCGGCGGCAATGCCCTTGCCAAGGGAGGATATAACACCACCGGTTATAAAGATATATTTGACTTTATGTTTTGCCATGGATTGTTCTCATTTGACGGAGAGATGTTCGGGAGTCACAATTCCGCCAGAAAGAGCGAGTTTGAGCCCCTCTTCGACCGAAATGTCGAGGACACGGAGATTTTCTCTCGGGGCGAGTATCAGCAAGCCCGATGTCGGATTTGGCGGATTGAGTATATAAACGCTGACAAGTTCCTTCACGGGTGCGGCATTGAGAAACGTTAATTCGTTCGTAACGAACCCGATTGTCCAAAGGTCCTTGCGAGGATATTCAACGAGGACCACCTGTCGAAACGATTTTCCTTTTTTCCCCGATTGAAATGCATTGAGGAGATCCTTCATCGCGCTATAAATCGTTCGTGCAAGCGGGATCGAAGAGATGAGCCGTTCGAAGGATTTTAATAACGTCAGACCAAAAAGATTCCTTGTTTGGAGTCCGATGAGAAGGATAAGGATAAACATGGCAATGAAACCCAGACCGGGGATGTGTCGGGCGAGGATATGATCGAAGATTGGTGAGATGATGCCGTCGACCGCGTTGAATAAGCCTTGCAGGACCCAGATGGTTATGACGACGGGGACGGTAACAACAAGTCCGCGTCCGAACGTCGTCCGGAAAAATTGCCACACAGTTATGTGTTCCCGTTCATGATCGTCGTTCATGGTGTACTCCTGATTGATTTGGTCCGTAAAATAGCGCGCACGCGCTCAGCATCCTCAGGGGTGTCAACCGGCATGCTGTCGAATGTTGTGACACGAGTTTTAACCTTTATTCCGTGCTCCAGCAATCTGAGCTGTTCAAGCTTTTCAGCACGTTCAAGTTTTGATTCATCCCATCCTGCGAATCTCAGCAGGACTCCGCGCCGGTAGACATAAAGGCCGATATGTTTGTAATATGTGTGGTATAAGTGCCATTGTTTACTGTTGTGATCGTCCCGGATGTGTGGAATGGGCGAGCGGGAGAAGTAGAGTGCAAAACCATCCTGATCAACCACAACTTTGACAACGTTCGGATTCAGCAGTTCACTCGCTGAATTCATTTCCCGAACGAGTGTGCTAGCTTGAATCTGTTCGTCGGTGAGCAGCGGTTCGACGGCCTCATTGATCATCGGGGGAGGGATAAGGGGTTCATCACCCTGGATATTCACAAATATGTCGCCTTCAGGATGCTGAGAGGCTGCAAAAGCGACACGATCGGTGCCCGAGCGTAGCTCGATTGGGGTCATCATGGCTTTTCCACCGAACGAAGCGACAGCATCGGCAATTTCCTGGTGGTCAGTTGCGACGATGACCTCGCTGAGAGATGCCGCTTTCGATGCCTGCTCATAGACATGCTGGATCATCGGCTTTCCGCAAAGGTCGAGAAGAGGTTTGGCGGGAAGGCGGCTTGATCCATACCGCGCTGGAATAATACCTATGACCGATCTGGATTTGCTTTTTTGTTTTTTCTCCACCATCAGAAAATCCTTGAGCAAATTTTTACCACGTTAAATAGATCTGTCTTGTTTCCCATGTGTGTATTATTGTGTTTTGTAGTTTTTCGTGATCACACTGTGGACACGATCTCTTAACTCAAGTTCATTCTCCTTACCGTTTTCGCCCGGTGGCTCAATAGGTTTGTCGATGATAACCGTGACGGTCCCGGGGTTTAGACGGAAAGATCCTTTTTTCAGAATGTTGAAAGTTCCATTAAGAGTGACCGGTACGACGGGGGTGTGTGCTTTCATGGCGAGGTTGAACGGTCCCCGCTTGAATGGTTGAAGTTTTCCGTCCTTGGTCCTAGTTCCTTCGCCAAACAGGAGGATGGATGCACCGCCTCCAATTTTGGAAATCGCATCTTCGATACTCCGCATAGCATCAGTTCCCTTTTTCCGATCGATCGGAATATACGTTTTACCGAATTTTAAACCCCAGCCGAATATGGGTAGATAATGCAATTCTTTTTTATAAATAATACGTATATCGTAAGGAATAGCCGCAAGAACCACCGGAATATCAAAAAGGCTCGCGTGGTTTGAAACGTAAACATAACTTTGATGCGGATCAAGAAGTGGAAGCCCTTGTACAGCGAGCGTGATCCTCGCGAGTTTCAGTGTCCCGCGGGCATGAAAACGGGCGAGTTTTTGATATATTCTCCCATTTGTGTCAAACGGTGAGCAGATAATGACGAGCGACGCCGAGATAATGCTGTGCAGAATAATGATGATAAGCCGTATGGCGGATATGATCATGGGATGATGGTACGGCAGTTTATTCGGGAATGGCCATTCATCGGATCGTGAAAAGGGTCAGTCGGGGGAGGGAGAGGTACCTCTGCTTGGTTAAAAAACACATAAGCAAACGTTGGCACCGATGAATCCTCACGAAGAAATGAACTACATCATGGTTTACACAACATACAAAATGTGCGAATGATTTGCAAAACATCGCTGCCCCGTTTACTTTGCAAATTATGTTCCCCGTGGCATAGCGATACCGATCTCGCTGCTGCTGATTTCTCAGGTGGACATATCAATCTGAGCAAAAGCAGGGTCACAACCCGCTCAAATACATTAGTCAGTTTTCGAATGCGGATGTCGATTTATTCGGTGAGGTGGGTAGAACTTTCGCTCGCGAGAATTTTCTGCCGGATTTCATGAGTATTCCCTAGAATAATTCCGGCAATGACATCGGATCTATTTTTCAGCAGTAACAAAAAACCCTCTGTGGTCCTCACAGAGGGTTTTTCTCGTGTTCCCTAATCCACAACTTCCTGCGGTGCTCTTTAAGGAGAAATGAAGTCATCATCATCATCCAACGCCGTGCCTGCGCCGTTGGCACCACAAGCAGGAGGGTAAAAAATTCCACTTCTAATCGATAATCTCCCAAGTTATCAAAGTAGAAGCTTGGTTTTCATACTCTCCTTACCATATATTCATTACATTCGGAATTATCTGCGGAAAATTTTATCATAAAATTTTAAAAGGTGAATTTCTCCGATCATAATATGATGAATTCGCGATTCCCTGGGCATGGTATCGGACTGTTTTCTCTTATATCTTTCAAGCTCGGGATTTATGAAATGGACATGCCCGAACTTGGAAGAAATTCTCAGGCGGCAGCAATGGGATACGCGAAGAAAGCTACTCCGGATGAATAACGGAGGATTAAAGTTTAGCGTGGCTCGAGAGGAGGATAGTTCATTCCGTAGACGCACTCAATCGATGTCGACCTTTCGTAACGACACGGACCCATTCAATTCCATTCCAATATTGAATATGATCTCGCAGATTGGAGAGGCAGGTCAGAGTGATGAGCCCCGTCAGCTTACTTTCTTCAACAAGGTTTTGATGAAACGCGTCGATATTATTATCGGATTTTATCCGGAGCAATTTCAGGATATGATAAAAATAATAATGAAAATCGAAGTGAATCCCGCCTAAGGATCCGCTTACAACCGTGATCTGGAGGGTTTGTTCATAGGTTTCAGTAATCCGGGCCACGATGCCGTGGGTATGGAAAAGCGTGTCGAGATCTGAGAGAGGGAGTCGGTTATAATAGAATTCGGCATCTGAGGGCCAAGTAGAAAATTCCTGCACGGTGTGGCTTTCCTGCGGTCGAGGATGCCATCCGGCCGGAGAACGGCGAGCATTGGGAACTCCTCGTGCGTGATATCTTTTGTGTCGTTCTATCCGCCTGCAAGTAATTCTTCAGCACCTGTGTGGTCGAGATCCCTGAAGAGCATTGGGCTGAATTGGCCGAAGTGCCAGTATTCATCGAGTGTATTTCCATCAGGGTCCAGCCTGCACAACACCGAAGGTGATCTTCCAAGGCTATTTCCTACGACAAATATTTCACTCTTGCCGTCAATAACTTTCCGGGTCAGAAGATAAGTAAGGTTGATATACGGACTGTATTCGTCCACTCTACCGGCGAGATGCACTGTTCGCCGGATCGCTCTGTGACGATGAAGTTTTGCAGAAATTGAACGGAGAGGTTCATATTGCGCAAGATCTTGCTGAGACCGGGATCGGTCTCATGATAGATCCGGAATATGCTCTGATTCATGCGGAAAAAAACAAGTCTCCGGAGATGTACGAGGAACTACTCAACGTTCGAACTTTCGGGTGATATTCCATTGAAGTAAAGTTTGATCTGCAAAAAAGTGCCCGTGGTATCCCTGTTACATAGATCGGCGATACAATCGAGGACTAAATCTTCCAGCCTTAGTGCAGAGAAATCACGATACATCTGACCCGTAGACACTTTTTTCCTGAGATAGACGAGAGCGGTTTTTCTGCAAATAAAAGTGAGTTCTCTGCCAGCATTGTCGTCAGGATGGGATGAGAAGATACTCTCAAGTATTTTCTTTATCTCCACGAGGCTTATAATTAATCAAGCGATGCTCCCCCGATTGTTGCAGGTAGTGTAGAAAAGTGATAAAAAATCAAGGTGATAAAATGCTTAAATCGAGCGAGATTCCACTTTTTTATTCCATTGCATGATAAGTTTCGGGGCTGTCCTGATGGTAAAAATCATGAAAAGTGCGCCGCCCAGAAGATCGGCAACGTAGTGATATCGAAGATAGACTGTGCTGATGATGAGAAGTGTGCCGAAGATATAAAGCCACCACCGTGAGCTGATTCTGAATTTGTGTGCAAGATACATGACGATGAGCGTCATTTGTGTGTGTCCGCTCGGAAATGCATCGCGTTGTGCGAATGCAATCGGATTTGGCACATGCTGCGGAATAGATTCACCAGAATTGATGAAATCTCGGAGGGGGTTAGTGAAGATAATACCGGGAAGATCGGTGTTCAATTTATCAAACTCGTGAAGTGTGAACCGGGGTCCAACGGCGGGAAAGATCATATACCCCACATACGATAACAGGAAACCGTAGGTTATGGTAAATACAGTGAACGAAAATTTCTGATATTCCTGTCGTGCATAAAGCTCGGCACCAAGGGTGATCATTAACAGGTAATAACTTACATAGGCGACCTGAAGTATTTCTGTTATCAAGGGAGACGAGAATTTCGTTAACCAGACGGTCGGATCGGTGTGAAAAATGTACCGGTCGCACTCTATAAGAAATTGATCCCAATCTTTCAGCCCCAATCCCTGAATAACGAAATAGATTTCTTTAAAAACAAAAAAGATAACCGGAACCGGATACCAGTCATGAATAACCCGAAGGAATTTCCGCTGTGGATCCCGAGCGATCCGGGCCAGGAATACAATCACGGATGATCCGGCTATATTGGCGATGATGACATAGGGCCATTCGGGAATTGTTCCGCTTCTGAAGACAATATAGATTCCCAGAGAACAGAGGAAGATAATAATCAGGGCATCGACAGGAGCAAGTTGCCGCCACCATGCTAATCGTTTAGTCATGAAGTTATCTCACCCGGACTGCAAGATATCAAAAGGGGTTGAAAAAGGGACGGGCGCATACCTCATATCCAGGATTTTCGGATGAGGATCGTTTTCACGACCTGGGTCAGAGTGACATAGCAGAGAAGAGTCAGGAGCAAGAGAGGCCAGTACAGCACCGGCAGCTCGGTAAAACCCAGCGATGGTGCCAGTCCGGAGTGTGGCAACAACAAACCGACTCCCATGATAATCGCTGATGTGAGGATCAGTGGGACACTCGGGATGCTTTGTAGAAATGGAATTTTATTAGTGCGGATAATATGAATGATGAGAGTTTGCGTCATAAGGGATTCGACAAACCATCCCGTCTGAAACAGCGATGCGCGCTGGGGGTCCCAGCAGTTGAAAACATACAGCATGATGAAATATGTCGTGTAATCAAATATTGAGCTGATCGGGCCGATGAAGAGAATAAACCTTTTAATTTCATCCATCGACCATGGCCTCGGCTTTGCGACCTGCTCAGGATCAACATTGTCCGTTGGAATCGGTACTTGTGAAAAATCGTACATCAGATTGTTGGTAAGAACCTGTATGGGGAGCATGGGCACAAAGGGGAGGAAAGCACTGGCCCCCAAAACGCTGAACATGTTACCGAAGTTTGAACTCGCACCCATTCTCACATACTTGACGATATTGGCAAAGACTTTACGGCCTTCGAGGACTCCCTCTTCGAGGACCATCAGGCTTTTTTCAAGGAGAATGACATCAGCGGATTCCTTGGCGATATCGACGGCGGAATCGACGGAAATACCAACATCAGCGGCACGCAGGGCCGGTGCATCATTGATCCCGTCTCCCATGAATCCGACGACATGTTTTTTTGCCCTTAGCACCTCGATAATACGTTGCTTGTGCGCAGGGGAAAGGCGTGCGAAAATTGTTGCCTTTTCAGCTGCCTCAAGCAACTCTTCGTCTGACATTTTTTCGATGTCCGTACCGATAACAAGGTTTTCAGTCGGCAGGCCTACCTCATGGCATACTTTTTTACTGACGAGATCGTTGTCTCCCGTGAGGATCTTTACGGTGACACCATGTTTTTGCAGCGCCGCGATTGCCGGGCCGGCGCTTTCCTTCGGTGGATCAAGGAATGCCACATATCCCTTCAGGACGAGATCATTTTCATCATCCCGTGAATAAGCCGGTTTGCGTTCAAGATCCTTGTACGCTACTGCGAGGACGCGGAATCCATCTTCACTCAGACGCTCGTGCTCATCACGAAGATCCTGAATGAGTATCTGATCCATCGGAAGAATTTCTTCCTCAAGCTCAAACCGCGTGCAACGGCGGAAAATTTCTTCCGGTGCACCTTTTGTCAGAAGCCGGTGGATTCCATCAGGTCGTTCGACAACCACCGACATCATACGTCGCGAAAAATCAAAAGGAATTTCATCCACCTTCTTATAGTCGTCGATTTTCAGCTGTTGCAACACTTTATCACGGAAATCGAGAATTGCCCTGTCAAGAACATTCTTCAATCCTGTCTGAAAATGGCTCACAAGGAAGGCATCCAGTAAAACGAGATCATCTTCTTTCCGCACAACATCGCAGTGCCGCTCGAGAACAACATGATCCATGGTCAGGGTTCCCGTTTTGTCTGTGCAAAGCACATCCATCGCCCCGAAGTTTTGTATGGAATTCAGCCTTTTGACAATAACCTTTTTCCTCGACATCAGTATTGCACCCTTGGAAAGACTGACCGAAACAATCATCGGCAGCATTTCGGGGGTAAGTCCGACGGCAACAGCAAGGGCGAAGAAAAATGCTTCTCCCCAGTTACCCTTTGTTAATCCATTGATGAGGAATACCAGTGGGACCATGACCGTCATAAAACGGATCATCAGCCAGGTGAAGCGCTTGATTCCTTTGTCAAAACTTGTTTCCACCTGCTGACCAACAATGCTGCCTGCCATTGTGCCGAAATATGTTTGTCGACCCGATGCGACCACAACCGCCAGCGCAGTTCCGCTTTCCACGCTCGTGCCGAGGAAACAGATATCTGAAAATTCTAGCGGTGTGATGTTTTCCCGCGTCTCTTTTATATCAAATTTTTCTATTGGAAGCGACTCGCCGGTGAGGCTGGCCTGAATGATGAACAGATCCTTCGAGGAGACAACCCGCAGGTCGGCGGGGATCATATCACCCGCGGAGAGTTTCACAATATCCCCTGGTACGAGGTCTTTCAGAGGTACTTCAATCGCCTGTCCGTCGCGGATGGCGGTTGCCGTGACCTTGATCATCGCTTTTAATTTTGTCGCTGCTGTATCAGCCCGGTTTTCCTGGATGAATCTGAGGAGAACGCCAAGAATGACCATTAGGCACATGACGATGCCCGCGCGAATATCGCCGGTTGCGAATGAAATAATTGCGAGAGCTGTGAGTAGGATAACAAGGGGATTCCGCGTTGTTGTCATGAGACGCCAGAACCAGCCATGTTTCACTTCCTGGGCAACCTCGTTCAGACCGAAGGTCACTTTCCGCGATTCGACCTCTGATTCTGTTAATCCCTGCAGACTTGTGCCGAGTTTCTCCATTACTTCCCGGGCTTCGGATCTAGCGGCATCAACGATTTGGGGAGATACCTGAATACCCGTTGCGAATTTTTTCAGTGGGATTGATATTCGCGAGACGACATTATTGATTATTGGTGTCGGCATATCATAAGATGATTGAATCTGTCCTAGTCACAGTGAGACGTCCCCGGCCGGCGAACCAAGGCGAGCACTGGATATTCCACGCAGATGCAATCCGGTTTCCTCGGTCAAGGTAATAAAATCATCGGTATCCAATTCCTCGGGTCGCTTATTAAGCGGAAACTTGATCATTCCAAGCAATTTGTTGACTGTCTGTTCATCATACGGAAGATAATGTAAACTGTTGCGAAGTGTCTTCCGGCGTTTGCCGAAGGTTGTCCGGATAATTGTCCGAAAAAGTTTCTGATCGACATTATACCGCACCTGACCGAAGATCCGCAGCTGAATGACTGAGGAGGTCACACGTGGTTTGGGATAAAAGCATTCAGGTGAAACATCGAAAAGGATAGCAGGTGAGCTGTAAAATTGAGTAAGAACGCTCAAAATCCCATATGCTTTTGTGTTCGGCCTAGCGATTATACGCTGCGCAACCTCCCGTTGTACCATGAAGGTGCAGTCGGTGATATCTGCTGTGTGATCGATAATCTTAAAGAGGATCGGGCTTGTGAGATGATAGGGAATATTCCCGACAATTCTAAATTTTTGATGGAATTTTTTCCGCCAGGAGGTAAAATCGGTGTTTAGGATATCCTCGTGCACGACGGTAACTTTGGTGCAATTGAACTCGCGTCGAAGGCTTTCAACGATTCGACCATCGATTTCAATAAGAGCGATGGCTTTGACCAATGGAACCAGGGAACGGGAGAGAGCGCCATTTCCGGGACCGATTTCAAGGAAGCAATCGTTTCCGGTCGGAACTAGGTGGCGGAGAGTTTTCCGGATAATATTATCATCGACAAGGAAATTTTGACCGAGAGATTGTTTAGGCTTGAACGTCAGGTGTCGCGGCGACATCACGATCAGGGTTTTTTAAAGAGATTCTTCAAACCTTCTTTGACTTTGTTTTTCAGGGCATCTTCACCCTTCTGTTGAAGGGCTTTTCTGGCCATTTCCTGCTGTGCCTGGGTGTCAAGCTGCAACGCCGGATTCGAAGATGTACCACCGACGTGGAACGGCAGGTTGAGTCTACCATCTTTGTCCTTGAAATACTCTAGAAGATTTCCCGCAACGCCGGGTAAGTTTATTTTGCCCGACATTTCAGGAGGAAGCTTTACCGTCAGTGCGTAGTCAAGCGTGCCATCAAGCCCCTGGGAACCATTGAGAGCGAAGCTGGTGGTACCTGCGTCCACCTTTAAATCCTTCACGTTTAATCTTCCATTTGCGACGGAAAAAGAATTGGTCCAGTCCTTGAAATTGATCACTTTGAGCTGATCCGCACCGGTAAGAGATGCAAGTTTTTGTGTAAGCGGAAACCCGGTCAGTTTGCCCTCGAAAACTTTTGCGAGGCCATCGCCCGTCAGAGATTGTGTGTTGAGCCCCATCGTGTCGTTCAGATCGCCCCGTAATTTTGTGTTCATGGTAAGCTTGCCGAAGAGATACTGCCCAAATGATGTGAAATTTGACAGCAGGGCATTCGATTCGACATTATTGATCGCGAGATCAAGATTAAACGGCCGGTTATTTTCGTTGCGCAGATCGAGGGTTCCCTTTGTCTGAATCGATCCCTGGAAGGCGTTGACAGAAAATGATTTCAGATCGGCGATCCCATTACTTAGTGTCAGAGAACCCTTTGCATTCGTGAAGGAGAATTTATCCGTGACAAGTTTGTCAACGGCAACATCGGCTGCGACATCGAATCCTGGAAGAAGGCTCCCCTGTTTTTGATATGTTTTCTTTGACTCTGCTGTCTTCGGTGGCGCAGGTGATCCGGTGGCCAGATCCATAGTCCTGAGTTGATGGGAGATCAGTTTCACCGTTGCTGATGGATTTACACCGGATTTCTCACCTCTTGGAAATACCAGGGGAAGATAGTTCTTCAAAGCGAATGAAAGATTGAGATCAGACTCGCCGATGTTCAGAGCTATCTGTTTTGATTCAACTATCTGGTTGTTGATAGTGATCGTACCATTAAGGTTGCGGATGGGTTTTGGTGTCCCGGAGCTCTGAATGGTGACGTTCTGAAAATTGATCGTCCCTTTTCCGTTCAATGACTGCGGATTGTTTACTTTTCCGTCAATGGAGATATTGGTCTGAATTATCCCGTTGTACTCTGATCCCTTCTCAAGTGGATAAAATTCCTTTATCTCTGCGAGATTGAGTTTACCGGCTATCGAGGCGGAAACGAGGGGATCATCGAAATGAGAAACATGAACCTTTCCGCTGATATCGTTCGACCCAATCCGAGCAGCAAACTGTTCAATCGAAAAATTTCCTATACCAGTTGCCCCCACCGGCGCAGAAGGTTTTTCGAATAAGCCACTCATGGTCATGTTCGTGATCGATTTCGGAAGAGATGAATACTGAATTTTTCCATTAGTTACACTGAAGGAAGCAGTTGTAGCCGGATTAACGGTTGCACTGGACGGTCCCGCCATTTTTACGGAAAATTTTACATCTCCGGAGGTTGTCAGACCGGCTGTCTTTTTCAGCATATCGGGAGGAATAAGCGAGAGCAGTTGTTCCATCGTGGCACCTGGCGATGTGATCGTCAGATCCATGATGTTGGTGGTTTGTTGTAGCTGTGCAATGGTGCCTGTCGCGGTGATTGGGAGATCACGCACGTGGCCATTGACATTGTCAAGCGATAGAACATCTTTATCGAGAGCGTAGGATATCCGGGAGTCAGCTTTCAACGGTTGATCGGATAAATACCACGCCTTTGTTGTGCCATAGCTGATTTTGTCGATGGATGACAAGGCGTCAATAACAATGGTATTCTCACTCTGCCTGGATTCCGCCGATGCTTTTACATTGATTCCCTCAAATAGCATACGGCTGTCGAACTTGTTGTCCACCATTTCAAATTCACCGTCGTCAATCTCAAGATCGGAAACCAGCAATCCGCCGCCGACAGATGTCGGGGACCCACCTTTTTGAGGCTGGGGGGAGGTTGAACCTGAAGAATAATTTTTTATTCCGCCCTTGGTTACCTCAAGATAGATAATCGGACGTTGGAGTATAATTCTCCCAATTTCTATCTTCCCCGAAATCAGCGGAAGGAGTTTAACATTGATGGAGAGATGATCGAGGGAGATGAATGTATTACGGTCGAATTTTGCTCCATCCGGATTTGAAAGGGTCAGACTATCGATAGAGACTGCGAGGGATGGAAAAACCGAAAGAGAGATCTCCTTCACTCCGACCTGTCGATGGGTTGTCTCTTCAATCCTTGGGAGGACCATCGCTTGAAGCCGATCGCTTGTGAAATAGAGTTTTGCTGCGATGATGATGATGAGAAGTAAGATAATGGGGACTGAAATGATGATAATCCAGATTTTTGCCATTTTACTTATCGCCATAAGTCACCATGCGGTAATTCATCGAAGGGGAATATAGTCTTGTGTACAAAATATACCTAAATCGTGAGAGAATATCAATGAATTGGAGATGGTGCTCTGGTTATTCTACCGTCATACTTTGGAATTTTGTTCACGCGCATATATTCTCCAAATTTGCTCCTGGGGGGAAAGCGGGATTTTCTCTTTACAGAGAAAACCGGTGCGACGATCATGCAGGTTGACTTGCGTGATATGGAATTTTGCTAATGATCGGTTTGAATTTCATTAGAATTTTCTGCATTTTAACAGCCAGAGATCGGTTTCCCATGCTTCTTATCATTCCGGCAATTGATATCAAAGGCGGAAAATGCGTCCAGCCAATTCATGGACATGAGGGCTTTACGTATTCCGATGATCCAACGGAAATGGCAAAACTCTGGAGGAAGGAAAATGCCAAGTCTCTTTATGTCACCGATATCGACGGTATAAGGGAAGGCCGGCTCATGAATTTCGAGGTCATAGATCGGATGGTAAAATCTGTAGATATTCCTGTTACCCTGGGGGGTGGTATACACACTCTGGAAGAGGTCCAACGGGCTTTCGACGCGGGTATCTATCGAGTTATGGTTCGCACCGTCCTTATTGAAGATCCTGACGAGGCCAAACGGATCCTTGACAAGTTCAGCGCGAGCAAAGTCAGCCTTGGTATTGACGCCGAGAATGGTATCGTCATTTCGCCTTTGGATATGCAATCGACCGGAGTCACAGCCGTGAGCTTGGGATTAAACGCGAAAGAACTTGGTTTCAGGCGGATTATCTACTCCGATGTCGCTATTCAGGGGACAGGGCGTGGACCCAATTTCACGGCCATTCGTCGGCTAGGCGAAAAGACCGGTCTAAAGATTACCGCCGCCAGTGGCGTGACCGGATTATCGGATCTTCTGCGTCTCCAGGAGCTTGAGCCATACGGAATTGATTCTGTTGTCATTGGAAGAGCTCTTCATTCCAATAACTTCGCCTGTCAGGGTTTGTGGCGGTTATGTGAAGCTGGAAACTTTCCCTACACAGCGAGAGTGTAAAAACCATGAAAATTCTCGTTCTCGGCCACCTTTGCCTCGATGTCATCCATCATGCTGACGGAAGCGAGACACAGAGCCCCGGGGGAATTTACTTTTCCGTTGCGACGCTTGCAAATCTTCTTCCCCGATCGGACTTAATCGTTCCGATATTTGGCGTGGGAAAGAATGACTATGAGCGGATTATAGGATTACTTGACAGATATCCGAATGTTGATCCGGCGGCTATTTTCAGAATGAATATTCCGACAAACCAGGTCCACCTCCATTACAAGGATGAAAAAGAGCGCCTTGAATGTTCAAAAAATATATCTGAACCGATTCCCCTGAAAAAAATCCGTCCACATCTGGATGCCGATATGATTCTCGTGAACATGATATCGGGATTCGATCTGACTCTCGAAACGCTTGATGAAATCAGGATGGGGATCCGTGATGCTCATACTCCGCTCTATATGGATATCCACAGTCTTACGCTCGGAATCAAAGAGGATTTTACCCGGTTCCACCGCCCGGTGGAGGCGTGGAGGCGGTGGCTTTTCATGCTTCACGCTGCACAGATGAACGAAGAAGAGGCTGCGGTTCTTTCTGAAGAACGGTATGACGAACAGGGGCTATCGAAACAGGTTCTTGCCCTCAACACAAAAGCACTTATTATTACACGAGGGGAAAGGGGATGCACGGCGTTTGTCGACAGCCATAAGCACATCCAGCGGTACGATTGTGCTGGTATTCCATTGGGAAAGACGGTCGATCCTACAGGTTGCGGGGATGTTTTCGCCGCAGCATACTGCGCTTCGTATATGCAGACGAAGGATATTGTCGGTTCACTCACGTTTGCGAATAAAATTGCGGCCAGGAAAGCCGAGCTTGCCGGTTCGGATCATATCGATCTGCTTTCGTCACATGCCCTTGTGGAAGAACATGGAGGATCCTCCGTATGAATATTGCACTCATCGGTTATGGAAAAATGGGAAAAGAGGTTGAGCAGGCGGCGGAACGCCGAGGTGTCAGGATTAAACACATCTTTCCCACAGACAGGGAATTAATTTCTATCAATAAAAAATCGCTTCACGATGTTGATGTCTGCGTTGATTTTACATCACCGCTCGCGACACTCGATATTGTTCAGCGTGTTGCGGAATGCGGAAAAAATATTGTCATCGGCACAACCGGCTGGTATGATCAGCTCGAGCAGATAAGTTCGATTGTGGCAAAGAAAAAGATCGGTCTGCTCTATTCTCCAAACTTTTCTCTTGGGATGAATCTTTTTTTCCAAATTGCCGCAGCTGCTGCATCGTCGATTAATGAGTTTGATGAATACGACGTCGCCGTGCATGAAATACATCACCGTGAGAAAACCGACAGCCCAAGCGGTACCGCACTCACGATCGGCCGCATCCTGCTCGATCATTGCAGAAAGAAACGTGAGTTGCTGACAGAAACCTCCCATGAAAAAATTCCCCAGGCAAAGCTGCATGTGACATCGGAGCGGGTGGGTCGTGTTGTCGGTACGCATACCGTCCTGTTCGACTCGGAAGCCGATTCGATTGAACTTGTCCACAGGGCCAAGAACCGGAGCGGGTTCGCACTTGGTGCTGTCATTGCGGCAGAGTGGCTCGTTGGGAAAAAGGGTGTATACACTATGAAGGACGTCCTGGAAGCATTATGAAAAGAAAATTACTGTTTCGTGGAACTGGTACAGCCCTGGTTACGCCTTTTAGGCATGATGGCAGTATCGATGAACGTGCCATCAAAACTTTGGTCGATTTCCAGCTAAAGGGGAAGGTGGAGGCAATTTTACCGACCGGAACAACGGGGGAGAGCGTTACCCTGTCAGATGACGAGCAACTGCGCGTCATCGAGATCGTTGTGAAGCGGGTGGATGGTAAGATACCGGTGATTGCCGGCGCTGGAAGTAATTCCACCCAGAGGGCGATTTCCTTGTCGAAGCTTGCCCTGGAAGCGGGTGCCGACGGTATCTTGTCGGTCGCGCCATATTATAATAAACCGACGCAGGAAGGATTGTTCCGGCACTTTGCAGCTATTGCCGATGCTGTTGATGCGCCCATTATTGCCTACAACGTCCCCGGTCGGACATCCAGTAATATCGAGGCCCGGACGGTACTCCGTATCGCCAAGGAAATTCCCTCTGTGGTCGGCGTCAAGGAGGCATCTGGAAATCTATCCCAGATTATGGAAATCCTGAGGAGCAGGCCGCATGGTTTTGGCGTCTGGTCGGGAGACGATGCCATAACATTGCCCATCGTGGCACTCGGGGGTGATGGTGTTGTATCGGTTGTCTCGAATGAAATTCCGAAAATATTCTCGGATATGATCCGGTTGTGTCTGGGGAAAAAATTTGACCAGGCAGTAAAGCTTCATCATAAACTTCTTCCGCTGATGAATATCAATTTCGTTGAATCGAACCCGATTCCCGTGAAAGCCGCCCTTGCGATGATGGGATTAATCGAAGAAGTGTATCGATTACCGCTCGTTCCGCTGAGCGATAAACACCGACCTGCATTGAAAAAGATCTTACGGGAGCTTCATCTTGTCAAATAAAAATTCGCTTCAGCAACGGATTGAGGAACTGTTCAGTCAGCCAACCAGTAAATTGGATCGAAAGAAAACTCTTCTGGTCGTCAGGCAGCTGAAGCAGCTGCTCAATAATGGGACAGTCCGTTCCGCAGAGCGTATCGACGATGAATGGAAAGTGTGCGAATGGGTAAAGATGGGTATTCTTCTCGCGTTTCGGATTGGGATCCTCAAACGTCAATCTGCAACCAATATATTTCCATTTCTCGATAAGGACACGATGGCGTTGAAGAAAATCATACCCAGGGATGGGGTACGCATTGTTCCCGGGGGGAGTGCAATCCGGGATGGTTGCTATATCGCGCCGGGAGTGGTCGTGATGCCGCCGGCATATGTTAATATCGGGGCCTATGTCGATTCACAGACATTGATTGATTCACATGCTCTCGTCGGTTCGTGCGCACAGGTGGGAAAACGTGTTCACCTCAGTGCCGCCGCGCAGATCGGTGGGGTGCTAGAACCGATTGGTTCTTTGCCCGTAATTGTGGAAGATGACGTGTTTATTGGAGGAAATTGCGGGATATATGAGGGAACAATCGTCAGACAGGGTGCTGTCATTGCGGCGGGGGTGATTCTGACTGGCTCGACGCCGGTGTACGATATCATCCGCCAGACAGTTTATCGCCGGCAGAGTGGTTCTCCGCTCACGATTCCTGAACGAGCGGTTGTTATAGCCGGTACCAGGGTACTGAATCACCCATTTGCCGGCGAGCACCGCCTTTCTATCTATTCGCCTGTTATAATAAAATACCGGGATGAGAAGACGGACGCCTCGACCGTTCTTGAAGAAAGTTTGCGTTAATCATGACGCGGATTCTCATTACGGGGAGCAACGGATTGCTGGGTCAAAAGCTTGTGGAGCTTCTATCCCGGTCGACAAATTATTCTTTATTTCTCACTTCGAAGCACGAACGATCGGTTTTTCAGGATGAAAATATATCCTACCGGCAGCTGGATATATCCGATAAGACCAACGTGAGAAAAGTAGTTGACGAGGTGGAACCCGCGTTTATTGTAAATACCGCGGGGATGACGAACGTTGACCAATGCGAAACGGACCGGGAGCTTGCGTGGCGGTCAAATGTTGTGAGCGTGGAAAATCTCGTTCACAGCGCAAAACTCGTTGGCGCACATTTGATCCAGCTATCCACCGATTATATCTTTGACGGCAAGAATGGACCTTATGATGAATTTGACCGGCCAAACCCGTTGAACTATTATGGCAGAACGAAGCTTGCTGCCGAGAATGTGCTTCGTACCAGCGAAATTCCCTCCACAATCGTCCGGACAGTTGTATTGTACGGGATCGGCTATGGTGTAAAGATGAATTTCGCACTCTGGGTGTTAAAATCCTTGAGTGAAGGGAATCATATTCATGTTGTCGATGATCAGATGAGTAGTCCGACCCTTGTCGACGATCTTGCCTATGCTCTGTCGAAAGTTATTGAGCTCGGGCGCACAGGAGTCTATCACATCTCCGGACCTGATATCGTCAGCCGTTTTGATTTTGCGAAAACTCTTGCCTCCATTTTCGGACTGGACGGAAAACTGATAATTCCGGCAAAAACCCAGGCACTCAAACAGGCGGCATCACGCCCTCTAAAGTCTGGCTTTATTATCTTAAAGGCGGAAACGGAACTCAGCATCAAAATGTCCGGGGTAAAGCAGGGTTTATCGATCTTCAAAAATCAGATTTCAGTCAGCATGAAACAACATTCACATCACTGAGCACAGATCGTTATGCTTGATATGCGATTTATACGGGAACACCCTGATCTAGTTAAGGAGGGTATCCGGAAGAAGGGAGAAACCGATTCTGTCGATGAAATTCTATCGCTTGATACCCGACGCCGGGATTTGCTGCAACGCGGGGAAGCTCTGAAAAGCCGCCGGAATGTTGTCTCTGAAGAAATAGGAAGGCTAAAACGTTCAGGGCAGGATGCTGCGAAGGGGGTAGCAGAGATGGAGATTGTGAAGAACCAGATTAAAAGTATCGATGATGAACTCAAGGGAATTGAAGAAGTCCTCTCCCAGCTCCTTTTGACCGTTCCCAACGTGCCTCATCCTTCAGTGCCTGAAGGAAAAACGCCGGCTGATAATCAGGTAATTTTCACCTGGGGTACGCCTCCTGTTATCGATTTTAAGCCGAAGACGCATTGGGAGCTTGCCCACAAACTTGACATCATCGATTTCGAGCGTGGAGTGAAGATTACCGGTGCGGGTTTCCCATTGTACAAGGGTTCTGGAGCGAAACTTCAGCGCGCGCTTATCAATTTCTTTCTTGACGAAGCAGCCCTGAAAGGATATCGGGAGATTCAGCCCCCGCTCATGGTCAATACCGAAAGTGCTCGAGGTACGGGTCAGCTACCAGATAAAGAAGATCTCATGTACACGGTACCAAAAGACGCACTCTACCTTGTTCCGACTGCAGAAGTTCCTGTAACGAACATCCACCGGGACGAGATACTTCCCGAAGAGGCGCTGCCGATACAATATTGTGCCTATACTCCCTGTTTCAGACGGGAGGCAGGGTCATATGGCAAAGATGTACGCGGACTGAATCGTCTTCACCAGTTTGATAAGGTGGAGCTTGTTAAGTTCGTTCATCCAGCCCTCTCGTATAATGAACTGGAAGACTTGAGATCGGATGCGGAAGCAGTATTGCAGAAGCTCGGCCTCCACTATCGTGTGCTGCTCATGTGTACGGGCGATATGGGGTTTACGCAGTCGAAGAAGTATGATCTCGAAGTTTGGTCATTGGGGCAGGAACGGTGGCTTGAAGTGTCGTCGATCAGCAATTTTGAATCATTTCAAGCACGGCGGATGAACATCCGTTTCAGGCCGAGGGGATCCGGAAAACCAGAAATTGTTCACACCCTCAATGGCTCAGGTCTTGCTCTCCCGCGTGTGGTTGCTGCCATCCTGGAGCATTATCAAACTCCCGAAGGAAAGGTGATCATTCCCAAGGCGCTCCACAAGTACATGGGCTGCGAAGTGATCGGTGAGATGTGATTTCGCCCACTGGTTGGAATCTCTGTATGTAAGACATCTTTTGCGATAAAAAAAAGGGACTAATTCAATGTCTATACTCTGCCCACGCCTGTTTTCCAGCCTCCCTCCTGTTTAACAAAGGAGTCGTTTTTTTACTTCGACTCACGCAATGGAAACAGTCCCCCCTATGACCGTGATCGAATTTATCTTAACATTCATGGCGTATCAACCAATCAAACTCTTATGTCACGACGACTCTGTGATGCCCCCGTTGTTACTGCTACCATTTCTCCTTACTGTTTCTTATCTTAAAGAGTGATATTTTTCTTTGGTCTGAATCTGCGATGAAATCCTTACTCCGGTTGTTGCCATATCTAAGAAAGTACAGGATTCCCCTGTTCTGGGGATTTTGTACTGTTGTGATGAGTAATATCCTGACGGTCATCCAGCCGAGAATTATTGGTCAAGCAATAGACACCTTAAAGGCAGGACTTGAGACGCAGCACGTCGATTCAGCTGCGTTGATGTATTATGGCCTGCTTGTGGTTGGGCTGTCTCTTGTCTCCGGTTTTTTTACATTTTTGACACGGCAGACGATTATTGTAACGTCACGCCACATTGAATTCGACCTCCGGAACGATTTTCTTGCGCACATCCAGAAATTATCGCTGTCGTATTTTCAGAACACTGCCACTGGTGATATCATGGCACACGCGACGAACGACATTAATGCGGTGCGCAATGTTCTTGGGCCGGGTATCATGTATCCGACAGACACGTGTATGACCTTCACGATGGTTCTTGTTATGATGCTGTTGAGTGACTGGAAACTTACTCTTATGGCGCTGATTCCCCTCCCGGTGGTATCATACGTGGTGTATCGTCTCGGGAAATTGATTAATGAAAAATTTGAGGGGAGACAGGAACAGTTTTCCCGTCTCACCATGCGCGCACAGGAAAATTTTTCCGGCATCCGGATCGTGAAAGCCTATGTCCGCGAAGTATATGAGATCGGAGTTTTCAGAGACATGAGTCAGGATTATCTCGAAAAGAACCTCGTCCTCGCCAAAATTCAGTCGGTGATGTGGCCGCTCATGTTTTTGCTGGTTGGATCTTCACTTGTTCTCACTGTCTATTTCGGTGGGCTACAGGTGATTCGTGGTACGATATCCCTCGGTACCTTGACGGCATTTTTCGGGTACTTGACGCTGCTCATCTGGCCCATGATCGCCTTTGGGTGGGTGACGAATATCCTTCAACAGGGAGCCGCATCGATGGAGCGTCTTGCGAAAATATTTGATTCAGAACCGGAAATTCAAAACCAGCCTGATATCCGCTCCGAGATGACCTCCATTCGGGGCGAAATCTGTTTTCGGAATGTTACGTTTTCCCATCTGGGGGCAAGATCGCCGACATTGAAGAATATCGATCTGACGATCCCTCAGGGAATGACGATTGCGGTCGTGGGTTATACAGGATCTGGAAAGTCAACGCTTCTTAATCTCATACCCCGTCTCTATGATGCAACGGAAGGCGAAGTATTGATTGATGGAGTCAACATCAAACAAATCCCTCTACAGAATCTACGCTCCGCCATCGGATATGTTCAGCAGGAGACATTTCTCTTTTCTGACTCTTTACTGGAGAATATCTCGTATGGGACGGACAATGGGACGGCTGATCATGCCCGTGAAGCAGCTGAGGTTTCGCAGGTGGCCAAGGATATCGGTGAATTTCCGATGGGGTATGAAACGATCATCGGTGAGCGTGGTATAACCCTTTCAGGTGGGCAGAAACAGCGAACGAGTATAGCGCGCGCAGTTATGCGGAATCCCAAAATCTTAATTCTGGATGACGCTCTCTCTGCTGTGGACACCTACACGGAGGAGGAAATCCTGCAGCGGCTTCGGACCGTGATGAAGGATCGGACGAGCATCATCGTCAGCCACCGTATCTCAACAGTCAAGGATGCTGATATGATTGTTGTTATGAATGAGGGGTGTATTGCCGAACGCGGCACACATGAAGAACTGGTTGCGTTCGGAGGGATTTACGCTGAGTTGTATGAAAAGCAGCTCCTGGAGGAAGAACTGGAACAGCTCTAGCCGGGTAACACCTGAGGGTAAAAAGGAAGTTCCATTAGGACATTCGGATGAATCCGGCTTATCAAGAGTAATTTTTTGCTTGTCATTGTCTCATGCAGGACGAAGAAATACTGGGTAAAGCATATGACAGCCGTTTGATGAAACGGTTGCTGCACTATCTCCGACCCTACCGGGGATACGTTGCAATGGGAATCGTTTTGAGCATAGCCGTATCGGGCCTCGAAGCTGTCCGGCCATGGTTTACCAAGCACGCAGTCGATGTCAATATCAGCTCGCATGATGAAAAAGGATTGTTGTTGACTACGGTGGCGTTTCTCGGTGTCCTCGTTGTCAGGGGCGTTATTCAATATGCGAACGCCTACCTCACGCAATGGATCGGTCAGAAAACAATTTTTGATCTGCGCATGGAGCTCTATGAACATATCCAGCGCCTGGGACTGAAGTTCTTTGACCGGAATCCGATTGGCCGCCTGATCACCAGGGTAACAAATGACATCGAAGTGCTGAATGAAATGTTTTCGTCGGGTATCGTGATGGTGTTCAGCGATGTATTTACAATCCTTGGCATTCTTTATTTTATGTTCTCGATGAGTGTCTCGCTTGCGCTCATTTCACTGAGTGTGCTTCCGTTGCTGTTTTACGGGACATTTCTCTTCCGCAAGAAGGCCCGGGAGGCGTACCGCGAAGTGCGTATACAACTTGCCCGGATCAATACCTTCATGCAGGAACATATCACCGGAATCGTTGTCGACCAAATTTATAACAGGGAAGAAAAATCATTCAGACAATTTTCGTCCATCAACGCAGCCCATCGTGACGCTAATATCAAATCGATCTTTTATTATGCGGTATTTTATCCCGGTGTGGATCTCATCAGTGCGTTGGCTATCGGAATGATTGTGTGGTACGCCGGATACGGGGCGCTCCACGGTAGTATCACCATCGGAACGGTCATGGCATTTTTCCAGTTCAACGAAATGTTCTGGCGCCCAATCAGGGATCTATCGGAAAAATACAATATTATGCAGACGGCGATGGCTTCATCGGAACGGATTTTTAAACTCCTTGACGACAGGACATTTGTCAAAAATCCCGCCACGCCGGTGGCTCTCCCCGATTTTAAGGGCGATATTGAATTCCGCAATGTCTGGTTTGCGTACAATAATGAGGAGTGGGTCCTGAAAAACATCTCATTCAGAATCCAGCAGGGAGAAACCATTGCGTTTGTCGGCCATACGGGTGCGGGAAAAACCTCAATTATTAACCTGATGACACGCTTTTATGAGTTTCAAAGAGGGGAAATTCTCGTTGATGGTGTCGACATAAGGAAAATCCGTCAGGAAGATCTCCGTCAGCACATGGCGATTGTCCTTCAGGATGTTTTCCTCTTCTCGGGTGATATAAAAACGAATATCAGTCTGGGGAATGAGACTATTCCCTCCGACCGGATTAAAGCTGCGGCGAGGGTGGTCGGTGCACACCACTTTATTGAAAAACTGCCAGGTCAGTATGATGAAGCAGTGAAGGAACGGGGGGCAACGCTCTCGGTAGGGCAAAAACAGCTTATATCTTTTGCCCGCGCTCTCGCAGTACATCCAAAAATCCTTATTCTGGATGAAGCGACATCGAGCATAGATACTGAAACGGAGATCATCATTCAGCAGGCAATCAGAAAACTTCTTCAGGGACGGACCTCCATCGTCATCGCCCACCGGTTATCGACCATCCAAAGGGCAAATAAAATTATCGTGATGCACAAAGGCGAGATCCGTGAAATGGGAACCCACCAGGAACTCCTCGCGCACGGAGGTATTTATTTCAAACTGTACAAACTCCAGTACAAGGGGCAGGAACGCATCATTGAAAAAGTCTAAGCATGTACTGGGAAGTATTCCTTTTGTCGACGGATCGTTAGTTCGTGGTTTCTTTTAACCGGAGAAGTCGGTATCTTGCAGGGGGAATTGCGACGGGTGAAAATCCTGGCGCTCTCATTCTCCACTAATTTTCGATGAAAAGAGGTGCTATATGAAATCGATCATGATGTTTCTCTTCTCCTGCCTGATATTTTCACATTTTGTCACGTTAACACAATCCCAGGAGAAAAGCCGTACGGCAGGGGATCGCACACACGTTGATCTGACTATCTACAACCAGAATCTCTCCCTTATCAGGGAAGAACGGATCATGAATTTTGAGAAAGGGATAGGCAGGATTGTCATTCCTGATATTCCGGCGACGATTGACGGAACATCGCTCCACTTTTCCAGCCGGACTGATCCATTGGCAGTCCGGGTTCTGGAGCAGAATTACCAGTACGATCTCGTCAGCCAGTCAAAAATTCTCGAAAAATATATCGGTAAGGAAATCCAATTCGTACGTCAAAATGAAGAGACGAAGAAGGAATATACCGTCACCGGAAAACTCCTAGCAGCCGGAATGCAGTCGCCGTACCAGCCTAACAGACGCTATTCATTAGCCGATGGTATGGTGGCTGAAATCAACGGAAAACTCGAAATCAATCCGGACGGCCGTCTGATTCTTCCTGATTTGCCTGAAGGATTAATTCTGAAGCCTCAGCTTGAATGGCTGGTAGAATGTACGCACCCGGGGAAACATGAGACGGAAATCAGTTATCTCGCGGGTCAGTTATCCTGGAGCGCGGATTATGTTGCTCTACTGGACAGTAACGATACACATCTTGATATGACTGGATGGGTAACAGTTACAAATAATTGTGGAACAAGTTTTAACGATGCTGGTCTTAAGCTTGTGGCCGGCGATGTCAATCTTGTCCAGAAGGAATTCGAAGGTGTCCGTCCGATGGCCAAAGGATTAGAGACAGCTGAAAACGCCCCGCAGTTCAAACAGAGTGAGTTGTTTGAATATAAGCTCTACACATTGCAACGGCGGACCAACCTCAAGAATGATGAAACAAAACAGATTGAACTTGTGAGCGGAAAACGCATTCCGTCAGTGAAGCAATTTATTTATGACGGGCTTGCAGATCAGTGGCGTTATTGGTTTCAGAATCCGTCGTACCGCAACAATGAAACTTTCGGCCAACAGTCAAACACTAAAGTCGGCGTCTATGTGACGTTCAGGAATGATGGGAAATCGGGCCTTGGAATTCCATTACCAAAGGGGAAAGTGCGGGTCTACAAGCGTGATGAGGAGGGGAAGGAGCAATTTATCGGGGAAAATCAGATTGATCATACACCGAAGGATGAAGAGCTCCGGCTCTATCTCGGTAATGCTTTCGATATCGTTGGGGAACGGGCACAGGTAGATTTTAAATCGTCTCAATCGGGAAGAATGGTCGAGGAAACCGTCCGCATCAAGGTCAGGAATCATAAATCGACTGGGGTCGAAGTACAGATCTATGAACACCCGTGGCGTTGGAGCCAGTGGGAAATCACGAGCAAGTCAGTGGATTTTGTGAAGGTGGATCAGTCGACGATAAGATTTCCCGTAAGGATCGCGAAGGATGAGGAAAAGGTCGTTACCTATACAATCCGTTACACCTGGTAAAAACGACGGTCGGAAAAAGGGAATCGGGGAGATATCTGAGCGCAGGCTTCATTTTTCCCCCCTCAAAAATGATTCACAGAGATTCATATCTTCTTCACTTCCCAGAAAAACAGGGGTGTGCTGGTGAAGTGACTGGGGCTGGACCTCGAGGAGTCGTTGTTTTCCGTTGGTCGCCCTTCCCCCAGCTTGCTCGATAACAAAAGCGACGGGATTGCACTCGTACATCAGGCGGAGTTTTCCCTCAGGATTTTTTTTATCAGCCGGGTAGGCGAATATGCCTCCGTATAATAATGTGCGATGGGTATCACCGACCATGGTGCCGATATATCGGTGGGAGTAAGGCCGATTGCTGGCCGGGTCGTTTTGCTTCAGGTGGGCAATGTACTTTTGCATTCCGGGATCCCACTGGTGGAAATTACCCTCATTAATGCTGTAAATTTTTCCCTTCTTCGGGATTCTGATGTTTTGGTGAGAGAGAAGAAATTCCCCGACGCTTGGATCAAGGGTAAATCCGTGGACACCCTGCCCTGTTGTATAGACAAAAATCGTGCTTGATCCATAGATAATATATCCAGCTGCCACTTGATTGAGTCCCTGCTGGAGGCAGTCTGTGAGTGTTCCTTTGCCGCCTGTAGAGACCCTTCGATAAACGCTGAAAATGGATCCGATGGTAATATTTGCATCAATATTTGATGAACCGTCAAGCGGATCGTAAAGGAGGACGTATTTACCTGAAGGATACATTTCAGGAATATGGAGGATATCCTCATTTTCCTCAGAAGCCATGCAGCAGAGATGCCCACCGTGATCCACCGATTTATAAATTGTCTCATCTGCAAATTCGTCGAGTTTTTTAACTTCATCCCCACTGACATTCATCCGGTCTGTGGTCCCGAGGATATTGACAAGGCCGGCTTTACTCACTTCACGCCACACGAGCTTTGCTGCAAGCGAAAGATCGTGCAGAAGACCGGAAAAATCCCCTGTCGCGTTTCTATACTTCATCTGTTGTTCATTGATGAATCGCTCGAGCGTCATGAATTTTTTCGATGTCGGTGATATCATATTCTTTTCAGCGCAAAGGTAATATCATAAAATTTTAATCTGAAAAATGTAAAGAAAACCCCATCGAGTTGCAATAGTAATTCTCAAGAAGTGGACTGTCCAGCCGCTTCGTGGCTGCCACCGATTTCTCAGATACGGATAACCCTCATGGACTATTCGTGACCGGCAAAATACAGTTCAGGCCGATATTAGAATTTTGTTTTTATTCCGGAATGTGGGTATATTTCACATAGAAGGTCTTTCGACTCCCGATATAACCTTCAGATCTCGTTTCGAGCACCAGGGAGATCTTGAAGTTGACCACGACCAGGAACAGATTCACCCGTGTCAAGTGTCTATATGTACCTGGAGGATCATGCATCGCGCCTGAGGGTCGGGACACCGTATAATACCACTCATCCAGAAAATACCTATATGAAAATTGTTGTTTGCGTAAATCACGCCCCCGACACGGAAACGAAGGTGAAAATTGGTAGCGACGGTAGGACAATTGATCCTACAGGTGTTAACTATATCCTCAATCCGTATGATGAATTTGCCATTGAGGCGGCGCTGCGTTTGAAAGAGCAGCACGGTGGTGAAACGTGTGCCCTCACTCTCGGTCCGGATGTGCATAAAGAAACCCTCCGCAAGGCACTCGCAATTGGTATTGAAAAGGCAATTCTTTTGAAAGATGCAACGCCGCGCGATTCATTTTCCATCGCGAGGGCACTCGTCGGAGAATTAAAGACTATTGCTCCTGATTGCGTGCTCTTTGGCAAACAATCGATCGATTATTACGACGAACAAATTCCCGGTCTGGTTGCAGAACTGCTTGGATGGCCTTCGGTATCAGTGGTCATCAAACTCGAAGTTGAAGCCGGTAAAGTTCATTGTGTCAGGGAGATCGAGGGGGGGCATGAGATCGTCGAGACAAGCTTACCGGTTGTCATTACGACCCAAAAGGGGCTGAATGAACCCCGTTATCCCTCGCTGAAGGGGATCATGGCAGCAAAATCCAAACCGATTGAAGAGAAGACACCCGCAGTGTTCACTCCGGTGGTGGAAACGCTCGAAATGAAGAAACCTCCGGCGAAACAGGCAGGCAGGATTATTGGGATGGATGCAACCGCCGTCCCTGAGCTTATCCGTCTTCTTCATGAAGAGGCCAAGATTATTTAACATCGATTTAACTTGATTCAATGTCTATGAAGATTCTCGCATTTGCAGAACAGCGTGAAGGAAAGTTTAAGAAGTCAGCCTTTGAAGTAACGAGTGCTGCGAAACGCATTGCCGGTGAGTTGAAGGCGGAGCTCATTACTCTTGTGATCGGTCACAATGTCGATGGAATTACCCGCGACCTCGGTGCGTATGGCGCGACCCGCATTCTGGTGGCTGATGATCCGCGGTTGCACTTCTATTCAACGACCGCCTATTCCCGCATAGTCGCGGATACCGCGAAACGTGAAAATGTCTCGATAATCTTTTGCCCGGCAAGCCAGATGGGCAAGGATCTTACTCCGCGAGTCGGTGCGATCCTTTCAGCCGGTATCGCCTCGGATTGCACAGGTTTGGCGGTGAAGAATGGCGAGATTGTTGCCACTCGGCCCGTTTATGCCGGAAAAGCCCTTATCGAGGTACGGATAACGTCCCCAGTGAAGATTTTCACCCTGCGTCCCAATGTGTTTACCGCCGCATCGATCGACGGGATGTCCCCGACGCGTGAAATGATCAGCGTGCAGCTGGATGATGCTGCTTTTTCATCTCGAGTAACCGGTGTTCAGATTGCTGAAGGAAGACCGGATGTGACAGAAGCGACTGTTGTTGTATCGGGCGGACGAGGAGTGAAAGCCCCTGAACATTTTCAGCTCATCGAGAAACTTGCGGATGTTCTTGGAGGGGCGGTTGGGGCATCACGCGCAGTCGTCGATGCAGGATGGCGGCCTCATGACGAGCAGGTTGGACAAACCGGGAAAACGGTATCTCCGACACTCTATGTCGCATGCGGAATATCGGGTGCGGTTCAGCATCTTGCAGGAATGTCATCTTCTAAGTATATTGTTGCAATCAACAAGGACAAAGACGCTCCGATATTTCAGATTGCCGATTATGGTATCGTGGGCGATTTGTTTGAGGTGGTACCGGCACTGACGGAAGCGTTAAAGAAGACATTGGGTAAATAAGAGGAGTCTGGACACGGTGGATAAAATACAGGTAGATATTCTTGGATTATCAACTAGCCCTGCGAGCGGCGGTGCCTATGCGCTCATATTGAAGGAGGTTAACGGTAACAGGCGGCTTCCCATTATCATAGGAGCCTTTGAAGCGCAATCAATCGCCCTTGAAATGGAGGGGATTAAACCACCGCGACCCCTGACACATGACCTCATGAAGAATATAATTGAAAGCATGGGTACTGAGTTGGCTGAAATCACCATTAGTGAGCTGAAGGATGGCACATTCTACGCAAAGTTATCGTTCGACACACAGGAGATAGACGCACGACCGAGCGATGCGATCGCCCTCGCGGTCAGATTCGGGGCGCCCATTTATGTTGCTGAACGTGTGATGGATGAAGCGTCGTTTTTACCTGAGGAAGAATCTGAAACAGCAGACGGAACACAACGGAAGACGAAAGAGACAAAACTTACCCGCATTGAAGCACTTCGTGCTCAGCTCAAAGACGCGGTTGAGCGTGAAGATTACGAAAAGGCCGCAAAAATTAGGGATGAATTGCGGAACATTGAACAACGTCATTGATATCTTTTCTTTACCAACCTTACCATCTCCTTAACCGCACGATCCAGACCGACGAAAAGAGCACGCACGATAACCGCGTGACCGATACTCACTTCTTCAATCTGTCCGATACGGGCCAGCGGAGCTGTGTTGGAATAATTCAGTCCATGTCCCGCGTTCACACCAAGCCCGACAAGCTGGCCGTACGCCGCCATGGTCTTGATTGTCCGGAGCAAATGCTTCCGGGCTGAATCCGTCCGTGCATTCGCATACTCACCGGTATGGAGTTCGATCATGTCGGCTCCGACCCTCACTGCAGCATCGATCTGTAATTTTACGGGATCGATGAAAAGGCTGACGGGTATTCGGGCGGAATGAAATTTCCTTATTGTTTTATCGAGGGAGGACTGCAGCCGCACTACATCCAATCCCCCCTCGGTTGTAAGCTCACGGCGTTTCTCGGGTACGAGGGTAACCAGGTCGGGTTTGAGACGGAGTGCAATGGCGACAATTTCCGGAGTGGCGGCCATTTCCAGATCAAGTTTTGTAGAAATTACGGAACGTAGGAGCCGGAGATCACCGTCCCGCATATGACGGCGGTCTTCCCTGAGATGACAAACAATTCCATCGGCCCCAGCGTGTTCGACTATTTTTGCGGCTTCCAGGGGCGATGGTTCCGTTCCACCGCGGGCATTGCGCAACGTGGCCACATGATCGATGTTGATTGATAATCGCATCTCGGGATAGTCGGTTATAGTCTTTTCCGGATAATGAAGCGCACGTGCTCGGGTTTTATACTTACGATTTTTACGCCATCAAGATCATTGAGGTGAGGTGCGACGGATGTGACGGTGTCCTGGACAAGATCGCTGTATGGGACTGTCGGTTGAAAATCGGTATCCGTCAGCCGTGCGAGCTGATCGATTCCTCCGCGTGCGATGAGATCAATTTTAGGGGGGATGAAAATGACTTCCCTGTTTGTAGGGGCCCCCTGGCAGTTCATCGTGATCCCGCTGAATGTTTTCTCCGCGAAGGGCTGAACGTTGAGCCGCAGGTGCGTTACTGATGTGAAAAGTTCGATTGAATGGGTTGTGGGCACTTCAAGAGGGATATCGACATCGAGCGGCGAGTGAAGATTGTCAAATTTCCGGTATTCTGTCGGCCAGCCGGAGATGTTCCCTAGAATGGTCTGTGAACCCCCTATACGGAGGCTATCGGGGAGGAACTGCATTTGACCGACCTGCCCGTAGCCATCGCGGAACTCGAGAACGATCCGTGGTTCGATCGGCACCTCTTTTTCTCCATACTCGTCAAGTGCGAGAACAAGCGTATCGGGTTTCACGTCAATGGGTTGCAATACGACCGGGAGCTTAATATGTTCAAGTAGATCACGGCCGGTTATGATAAATTTTTCTTCTCCGATAGAGGAGACGTCTATAAAATATTTTACATCGGGTGACAGATAAAGTCCGGCTAGCTGCCATCCGTTACCCCGCAGACGGACATTGACATTCGTGGGGAGCGGATATTTCAGCGCCTGGCCTTCTTTCATGTTTTCAAGAACGACGGGGATTTGCTTCGTAATGGTATATTCATCACGCATGTTGATGGATAGCCAGGTCAGAATCGCAAAGATGACCGCTGCGACGATGATATGATAACGTTTCTGATCCATCCTGGTGTTTCGTTATGACATCATGATGATAAATACATTTGCTCTATAAAACAAAAAACTCCATTGCGGATGGAGTGATGGGAGAAAACATGATAATTTTATTTCCTAAACTTTGCCTTTACAAGTTCGTCAATCAATTCCTGGCGGTTAGCGCGGGAGATTTGCCTCCCGAATATCGCTAGACCGGGGACGGTTCGCGCATAATGTCGGAGGGCGTGAACGGTCAAATCTTCAAGTTGTTGACGGTAAGTCTTTTCATCCTCAGCCGATGGTTCCTGAATACCCGCATTCGCTTTATCTACCGTTGGGCCGGTCGTGGTCTCGTCGGCCGCCGCAGTCTGGGTGAATGGGGGAGTTTGTAGTGATTTTTTCTGGCGGGGTGGTGCTGGTCTGGATTCTTCGGGTGATGGTACGGGGGGCATAGGTTTCACCGGTGGATAGATAAGGATTTCCGTTTCGTCATCGGGACGGGGGATGACGTGCACAGAAACAAGTTCACCGACGCGCTGGGCTGCTGCCGCACCGGCATCGACGGCGGCACGGACCGCAGCGACATCACCGCGGAGTTTTATCGTAATAAGTCCTGCTTCTGCCCTCTCCTTGCCGATCAGCTGAACGTCCGCCGCTTTGACGGCCGCATCCGCGGCCTCAATAGCGCCGACGAGACCCCGAGTTTCAATTAATCCTAAGGCGTAGTCGAGCATACCATACGAGCAGTTTTAAATTTTCGTGATGAAGGGGAGCAGATGCTGTCTCCCCTTCATACGGTTACACATCAAGAGATGAAATGCTATTTCGTTTGTGGGCGCTTGGGGAGAATCATTTCAACATCCATGTGGGGACGCGGGATGACATGGACCGATACAAGTTCACCGACGCGCTGTGCTGCCGCTGCCCCGGCATCGGTTGCTGCCTTGACAGCTCCGACATCGCCGCGCACCATGACCGTGACATATCCACCCCCGATAACTTCTTTCCCAATGAGGGTGACCTTTGCGGCTTTCACCATTGCGTCTGCAGCCTCTATCGAACCTACCAGCCCTTTGGTTTCTACCATGCCAAGCGCATCGAGTGATATATCTGACATGAAGATTTTCTCCTTTCAAGACTTTTGTATAGACACACCTATTTCAGCGAAGTGAATATAGCGAATCGGGAGCATATTGTCAATCCATCGCAAAATAAATAAATTTAAGGGATATTTCATGCTCCCCTTTGTATTTGCTCTTTTTGCAGATTACCTCCCATATAGTTCCGTATCGCGGAAAACTTAATATTCCTTCCGGTTTGCGTACATATTGAGGAGCAGTCCAGCCATAATCATATTTGTCAACATGTTTGATCCGCCGTAACTCATGAATGGAAGCGGAACCCCGATTACGGGCATGATGCCCATCGCCATCCCGGCATTGATGATTGTATGGACCGCGAGGATTGCTACGATCCCGATGGAGACTATGCTGGCAAACCGGCTCTTAACCGTCGATGCTATCAAAACTCCCCTGACAAGGAGAGCTGTCAGAAGGGATAGAATGGCAAATGCGCCAAGAAAACCGAACTCTTCACTTGGAACGCAGTAAATAAAATCAGTCCATTGTGCGGGTAAAAAGTTCAATTGCGTTTGTGTTCCTTGGAGATACCCTTTCCCGAATAGTCCCCCTGAGCCGATGGCGATTTTCGATTGGATCACATTGTATCCTGCTCCGAGAGGATCATAATCAGGATTAAGAAAGGTGAGGATCCGCTTCTGTTGATGAGGCGCGAGCTTCCCGAAAATAAATTGGACCGATACACCCATCAGGACGGTTGCAGAAAAAACGAGGGCGGATAATAGCCTGTTTTCTTTCAAAAAAACCAGGAGAACAACCGTTATGACAATAACGATGACAAATGCCGTGGTTCCGGAGAGCGTGGCGATGGTTGCCACACACGGTGCAATAATCATCAGAAGGATAAAATTTGAAATTCCGGCCCAGTAAACAATAATGAGAAACATACCGGCATAGACAACCGCCGTTCCCACATCCGGCTGAAGTACGATGAGGATTACCGGTAAAAGAACAATAGTTGAAGCGGTAAGAAGGTCTTTAAATCTGTTCAGGTTGACTTGCCTGTTTGAAAGAAATGACGCGAGTGCCAGGATAGTTGTAACCTTGACAATTTCCGAGGGTTGTAATCCGAAACCCCCGACACCAAACCAGCTCTTGGAACCGGCGACGACCTTTCCCGCCGCTAGTATAGCGAGAAGCACCAGCAGGGAGAATACATACAATGGATACGATACTAATTGTATCGTTCGGATGGGAATGAGCATGATCGTAAACATCAGGAGTAAGCCCACCCCAGACCAGATGAGCTGCCGTTGGAAATAAATCGGGGCTCCGACATCATAGGTGGCACTGTAAACTGAGGCAACACCGATGACAACGAGGGAAAGAACGATTGCGATAATGCTGTAATCAATGTTAGCTTTTATCCAGCGATCCATGCCGATTACTCGTCCTCAAGCGCTTTCTCATCGTCTTTGGTCAGAACAAACATCTGTTTTTGTGAATTGCGGATTAATTCTCCATACAGGTACTGTTCAATGCACATGCTGGCGATGGGTGCCGCAACAACTCCTCCGAATCCAGAATTTTCAATGAGAACACAGATCGCGATTACCGGATGGTCTTCGGGTGCAAACCCGATAAACCACGCATGATCTTTCCCGTGGGGATTTTGTGCGGTACCTGTTTTTCCGGCAACGCGCACTCCCCGGACACGAGCTGTGAGAGCAGTGCCGCCGGGTTCATTCACGCATCGGTACATTCCTTCGTGAATAATATCCCAAACCCAGTCATCGAGGTGTATGGTCTTCGTTTCGGTCGAGATCTCCTGGATCTGACCTGTGCTTTTATCGCGGATTTTCTCCACCACATGCGGGCGGTGATAGATTCCACGGGTACCCAGGGCTGCAGCGTAACATGCCATTTGCAGGGGCGATACACCGAGTTCCCCCTGACCAATCGCGAGGCTGACGAGGTATCCCTGTGTCCACCGTCCTTTTCCGTAGATGCGATCAAAGTAATCCTGAGAGGGGAGAAGACCAGAGGTTTCCTCGAGGATATCGATTCCCGTCGGCTGACCAAAGCCGTATTCCTCCCCGTAATGTGTCCAGAGTTCAAATCCGGTTTTTAGCATTACCTGATAGTAAAACACGTTGCAGGATCGTTGAATAGACTCAATCGGATCGGTTGAACCATGTGCTTGGTGGTCCTTAAACACTCTTGTCCCGAACCGAAACGATCCATTGCATTGGATTCTCCAGTGGGGTGATATGATCCCCTCCTGAAGGGCGGCGGATGCCAGCACCATTTTGAAGGTGGATCCGGGAGGATACCGGGTCATGGTAGCCCGGTTGAACATTGGTCGTGTGGAATCGTTGAGAAGGCTGTTCCAGACATTAACAGGGGTAACTCCTCCGAATTGTGTCAGATCGTAATCCGGTTTGCTGGCAAGCGCGAGAACGCCGCCATCATTAGGGTCAACCGCCACGATCGCTCCACGTCTACCGGTAAGGAGCGATTCCGCCAGAGCCTGTAGGTCCCCGTCAATAGCGAGAATGAGATCAGCACCTTCTTTTACCGGGATATCGTTTTTACCCTCATTGAATGCCCCGAGCGTCTGACCCTTTGCGTTGACAGTAAGAAATTCGTATCCTTTCCTCCCGCGGAGATATTTCTCATACGCAGCTTCAAGACCTGTTGCTCCGATGAGATCCCCGGGCCTGTAATCGGTTCCCATCTCCTGAAGTTGCTGGTCAGAAATTTCTTTGATATAGCCGAAGAGGTGTGTTGCTTTCGCTTTTGTCGGATAAAAACGCTTCGTCTCGATCTGATAGTCGACACCTGGAAATTTATCCCGATGTTCTTCGAGTGAGGTGAGCGTTTGAAAATCGATGTCCCGTTTGACCTTTGCCGGAGCGAAACGGTTGTATATCCTCCCCTTTCGTAGTTTATCCCAGATATAGGCTGTATCGATCTGAAGCAATTGTGCAAGCGCCGGAATCGTGCTTTCTCGGAATTCGGATGGTGTTATCGTGACAGTATAGGACGGGCGGTTGTCGACGAGCAATTTACCGTGACGGTCATAGAAATATCCGCGAATGGGATCCTGTGCGATTGGACGGATGCTGTTTTCCTCGGATTTCTTGCCATAGACATCTTGGTAGAGAATCTGCAGCTGGATAAGACGGCCGACAGCAATGATGAACAGTAAGCCCAAGACGGTCAGAAAAACGAACTTGCGCGACGATGGTTCCGGATTTTCCATTGTCTACTTAATCAGTCTTCGTGCAAAAAAGAAAAGCGGCAGAAGGGAGACGATCGCTGTATAACACGTTGTGGCAAGGCCGATGGCAAAAATTGCGCCCAGGAAACTCGTCTCGCTTCCGCGCGTATAGATAATAAAATACACAACATTATGGATAAATGATACTAGTAGGATAATAATTAAAAATCTATAACTGCCAAGTGTCATTGTTGTACGTTGTTCATCATAAAAATAGCCAGCAATGAATCCAGCAATCGTCTTTGTCAGTGCTGAAAGGCCGATAAAACTGCCTACGCTCAGATCGTAGAATAATCCCAGGGTGAATCCCCAGAGTGTGCCATTCATCTGGCCGCGTTTAACAGCAATATAGACAATCCAGATCGTCAGGAGGTCAGGGGTTATCCCCTCTAGGCTAAAGAACCGCATGATTTTGGTCTGAATGAGGACGAGGATGATCGAAATGAAAATATACCGGAAGTACCGCGAGATCATTTTTTAGAACCGACTTTCTTTTCAAGCGTATCACGTTCTTCATCATGCGTTGCAGTGGCGACAAATACTTGTTCGAGCGACGAGAAATCGACTGAGGGTTTGACATCAACTTCCTGGAAAAGGCTTCCCGGCTTTTGCCAGATTTTTGTCACCACTCCGATTTTCGTATTTCTCGGGAAGACATTGCTGTAGTCAGAGGTTATCACAACATCGCCCTCCTGCACATCCTGTGTTTTTGCGATATTCTTCATTTTTAGATTATCGCCACCTTCCCATATGATGATGCCATCTACACGGCTCCGCTGGACTTTCGCGCTTGCACGGAAATCTTTGCTCAGCATGATCTGGCCGATTGAGTAATGTGCACTGGTGGCAATGATTTTCCCAACTAATCCGGATTCTGATATCAGCGGCATGTCGGATTTTACACCATCCTGTTCGCCGACATTAAGGGTGACGGTATTCCGCAGGAGGAGTAGACTTTTACCCACAACATCGGCAGCCACTAACGTGGAGGGTGAATGTTCTTTCAGTGTGAGCATCGACCGGAGTTTGGTGTTCTCGATCCGTGCTTCCCGGAGTAAATTTACTTCATTTGAGAGATTAACATCTAGCTGTCGCAGTACAACGTTTTCTTTTTTCAGCTCGAAAATGTTCGGTACGATGGAAAGAACATCCTGTAGTGCACCAACAACGCCTATGGTGTAGGAGCGGATCGATCGAATCTGGGTGTTGTCGTTAGCACTGAGAACGAAGAGGGAAACGATAATCAGAATGGCAACAACAATGTATTCCTTAAAGAATAAAAGAATGTCGAGTAATCGCTGCATTATTTACCAGCGGTATATGGCGAAATAAATCTTCCTCATCGTTTAATACCGCCTGCTCTTGATCAGGACTTTCGAGTAATGGCTAAGGTGTTCAAGAACCTTTCCGGTGCCTCGCACCACGGCGGTAAGCGGATCCTCGGCCACATGCACAGGAAGGCTTGTCTCGAGCCTGAGTCGTTCATCGAGTTGTTTCAAAAGAGCACCCCCGCCTGAAAGCATAATGCCTCTGTCAAGAATATCAGCGGAAAGCTCTGGTGGTGTGCGTTCAAGCGTCAGTTTCACTGCATCCACGATTTGCTGAATCGGCTCGCTAAGGGATTCCCTGATCTCAATCGAGCTTGCCTCAGTCGTTTTCGGTATTCCATTGACAAGGTCCCGTCCTTTAACCTGAATGGTAATCTCCTCCTTGAGTGGCATTGCCGATCCGACTTCGCACTTGATCGCCTCTGCGGTTCGCTCGCCGATAAGGATGTTGTGATTCTTTTTAAAGAACTGAATGATGGCGTTGTTCATTTCATCGCCGGCAATGCGGATGGATTCTTCGTTGACAATTCCGGAGAGTGCAATCACGGCAATTTCCGTCGTCCCGCCGCCGATGTCCACGACCATGTTCCCAGCTGGGGCATCGACATCGAGTCCGATGCCAATTGCAGCCGCCATGGGTTCCGCTATGAGGTGGACTTCTTTAGCTCCCGCGTGCTCTGCCGCGTCGCGGACTGCACGTTTTTCGACCTCGGTAACACCGCTGGGAATACATACCACTATTCTCCGGCTGGGCATCCAGTTTGAGGAAACTTTTTTTATGAATTCCCTCAGCATGCCTTCAGCGATCTCAAAGTCAGCAATCACGCCGTCTCTCATGGGCCTGATCGTCCGGATGTCCCTGTGAGTGCGGCCGAGCATCTCACGGGCTTCATTCCCGATAGCGACGATCTTCTTTGTGTTCCGGTCGAACGCGACGATGGAAGGTTCGTCCAGGACAATGCCCTTGCCTTTCATGTGAATTAGCGTGTTGGCAGTGCCCAGATCTATTGCAAGGTCAGCAGAAAAAAGGGAAAATAAACCCATGATGATCCATTCTGATGATATATGAATATGTTGGTTTAATGTTTAAAATGTCGCATGCCTGTAAAGATCATGGCAATATGATGTTCATTAGCGGCATCAATCACTTCCTGATCCCGGACTGATCCGCCCGGCTGAATGACGGCGGTGGCTCCAGCGCGAACGGCCTCAAGCAGGCCGTCGGAAAAAGGGAAATAGGCATCAGAAGCCACCGCTGTTCCCTTGATATCCAAACCCGCTTCCCGGGCCTTCATCACGGCAACCCGTGAAGAGTCGAGCCTGGACATCTGACCGGCACCGATACCGATTGTCCTGTCTGCGCGTGCGTACACGATCGCGTTCGACCGCACGTGTTTTGCCACGCGCCATCCAAATTCCATTGCCGCCCGTTCATCGTTTGTCGGTGCGCGCTGGGAAACAACCCGGAGATTTTCCTGAATGTAGAGTTGGTCATCCTGTGTCTGAAGCAAAAATCCTCCGGCGATCTGTTGTAATGCAAATCGTTGTTGCAACCGGGTAGACTTGAGCTGTTGAATTAACCTCCGATCTTTTTTCTTCTGCAGGAGAGCCAGTGCCTCGCGTGAAAATTCAGGAGCGATGATGACCTCAGTAAAAATTCTATCGATCATCTGGGCGGTTGCAAAATCCATAGGTTTGTTCACCGCGACTATACCGCCAAATGCGGAGATTCTATCGGTGGCAACCGACTTTTGGTATGCCTCCGCCAGAGTTTCCGCCGAGCCTACCCCGCAGGGATTGTTATGTTTTACGATTGCGACTGTAGGATTATCAAATTCCTCAACAACCTCTACTGCGGATTGGAGGTCGACAATATTGTTATAGGATAGTTCCTTACCGTGGATCTTTTTAAAGTAAGCTTCAAAGTCGCCGTAGAGCGCAGCCTTTTGGTGGGGATTTTCCCCGTAACGAAGATGTTCTTTATTTTGTAATACCAGTGCCAGCGTGCCAGGAAGCTCTTCACGCGCACCTGCTGGGTCCCGTTGGGATAAATAATTTGCGATGATCGAGTCATAACGGGCGGTGTGGAAAAAGGTGTTCCTTGCCAGCCTGTAACGGGTTTCTTCTGAAACCGAGCCGTTATTTTTCTCAAGTTCACTGAGGATGGATGAATATTCACCGGGATGGACGACAACGGTTTTATATCTATAATTCTTAGCTGCGGAGCGAAGCATCGCCGGACCACCAATATCGATTTGCTCGATTGCCTCGTCAAGTGTGATACCGGTGTTTGAGATTGCCGCTTCAAAGGGATAAAGGTTCACGACGAGAAGATCAATCGATTTGATCCTGTGCCGGTCAAGTTCGTTTTTGTGGACGATTTTGTCAGGAACACCAAGTAATCCCGCATGGATCTTAGGATGCAATGTCTTTACACGCCCCTCGAGAATTTCAGGAAACTCCGTGATTTCAGAAACTGGTGTTGCTGGTATTCCGGCTTCATGGAGGGTGATCAACGTGCCTCCGGTGGAGATTATCTCGATGTTCCATTTCAGCAGACCACGTGCAAAGTCGGTCAGGCCGGTTTTATCCGAAACGCTGAGAAGGGCACGATGAATGGCAATAAGGTTCATCAGGAAATTGACACCCGGTCGTGGTCATCAATCCTGATATTTCCTTCAGCGAAGAGGCGTATTGCCTCGGGGTATATCTGATGTTCGATTTCAAGAACTTTTGCGGCGAGGGACTCGGGCGTATCATCTTCCGCGACGTCGACATGTTTTTGTAGGATTATCGGACCCCGGTCATATTCTTCGTCGACGAGATGGACGGTTGCGCCGGATTGTTTTTGCTTTGCAGCAAGAACCGCCTCATGTACACGCAGGCCATACATCCCTTGTCCCCCGAAACCGGGTAAAAGGGCAGGATGGATGTTCAATATCCTGTGTTTGTACGCTCTGACGATGACGGGATCGATTTTTTTCATATAGCCTGCGAGAACGATGAAATTAACATTATGGTCGGATAGCACTTTCTGGATCGCTGCAGCATATGATTCATCTGTCTCATAATTTTTTCTGCTCATGTGAAGAGCCGGAACTCCGTATTCCCGGCCGACAGCCAGTGCGCCTGAATCTGAATTGTTGCTTATGACGAGGACGATCCGTGCGTTGTGAATATGTCCACATCCGATTGCGTCGAGAATCGCCTTCAAGTTCGAACCTTTTCCTGAAGCAAATGCAGCGATGTTCAGCATACAAAAAAATTTCTCGGTCGCGCAAAAATTCATCCAAATTTAGTGATATTCCTTTGAATAGTCAATAAAAGTGGAATCTCTATCACAAATGAAAAAGAATTAATCTTGAGAGGGATTGACCCTCGGCGGGTTTTCTACAGGTTATCTCACGACTGGCGCCTCGGAATATTCAAGTTGTCTTGAACGGCTATTCAGAGATGCAAGTATCCCGAGTGGTATCATGAATGAATTTTTCCGGTGTCCGTATTGAAATCCGCCCAGGACGGGGTAGGGGTATTCAGCAAAGACTTCCCGGAAGACCTGTGTGAGGGTCAGCGAGGGTTTTCCGGAATCCGGAGTGCAACCGATGAAGCGGCCAAGTGCAACTCCCCTTGATCTTTTCAGAATTCCTGCGAGACGAATTTGCTGAAGGAGGCGATCGATCCGGTACGGCCGTTCATCAAGTTCTTCCAAAAGGAGAATGATATCGCGGATGGATGGAAAATACGTAGTACCGACCAGTGCCGCTGTAAGAGAAAGATTTCCACCCACTATTCTCCCTGAAGCATTTTCTTTTCGTCGATATGATGGTGATGAAAGATCATCATGGCAGGCGAGTGGTTGCGGGATGGAGGGGGAAGTCAGCATTTCCCAGAATAACTCTTCCGCTTTTCCGCTCAACGTGGTTCCCATGTCTGAAGCGACCATAGGACCGGAGAAGGTGACCAATCCTGTCCGGGTGAATAAGGCCAGCTGGAGGGCAGTGATGTCGCTGTATCCGACAAAGATCTTTGGATTTTTTTGAATGTGGGGATAATCCAGCATCGGAAGGATACGGTGCGAACCGTATCCGCCACGGGCAACGAAAACGGCCCGTACCTGATGATCGGAAAAAAGATCGTTGATATCCGCTGCTCGTTGCGTATCGGTACCCGCAAGATAACCATGTCGCCGATAGAGATTTTTGCCAAGCTTGACCCGATAACCGTTCCGTTCAAGATATCTGATCCCCCGGTTGAGATTTTCATTCACAGCTGGTGCACTTGCCGGTGCACAGATTCCAATGACGTCTCCCCTTTTCAACATATGTGGCCTATGGGTTTTCATTTCGGGTGGTATAAATTAACGATCTTCTCTGTGAACTCAAAATGTTACTATGTCGGGCACAAGATGAAGTCCCATCGTGAGAATGCATGTGGAGGGCAATCTCTTTGGAATTCGGGGATTTCTTCTGTACCTTTCCGCGACCATAATGTGCCTTGCGATAAAGTAACATTTTCCAGGAGGTAAAACCATGATCTTTTTGTTTTTTCTCATAATTGGTATCCTTGCATTTACGCTCTGGAGGTCAGCCCGGAAAAAAGTAGTTGAACAGCATAACATGATGTATAAGACCGGAATGATGCTCAGCGGCATCATTGCTTTCGGGTCTTTTTTGCTCGCATTTATACAATGTTTTACAGTAATTCCTGCAGGACATGTGGGGGTGGTGGATTTTTTTGGAACCGTTCAGGAGTCGACATTAAAAGCGGGAATTAATTTTGTCAATCCCCTGGCCCGAATTGTGAAAATGTCGGTGCAGACACAGGAAATCAAGGAAACAATGGACACCCCGAGCAAAGAGGGATTGACAACCCAGATTGAGGTGAGTGTCCTTTATCATCTTCATCCCGAGAAGGCTGCGGACGTATACAAATCGGTGGGTGAATCGTACGAACACATTGTTCTGGAGCCGCAGTTCAGATCCGTGAGCCGCGGGGTGACGGCTCTCTATGAGGCGAAAGCGTTGTACACATCCGAGCGAGGGATCCTTGAAAACCTTATCTACCAGGATTTAAGCAAGCTCGTCGAGGGACGGGGGGTGGTTATCGAGTCGACCCCAATGCGAAGAGTTGGATTACCACCCGGATTATCAGCATCGATTGAAGAAAAATTACGGATGGAGCAGGAGAGTCAGCGGATGCAATTTGTGCTGCAGAAAGAGCGCCAGGAAGCAGATCGGAAACGTATTGAAGCGCAGGGCATAGCAGATTTTCAGAAAATTGTCACGGCGGGAATCAGCGACAACCTCCTCCGTTGGAAAGGGATTGAAGCTACGATGAAGATTGCAGAGTCAAATAATACGAAGGTCGTTATTGTCGGAAGTGGAAAAGACGGGTTACCGATCATCCTAGATACAAAATAAAATGCACGGGAGTTCATCTCGTTGGGAATGGTGGGATGATCGCGCAGATTTTATGAGTCGAGATCGCCCAAAAGTTCGTCGATGCAGTAGCGCTGATCTGGGTCTTTGATACTGATTTTGGTCTTTTGTTCTTTATGCCGAACAATGACCGTCAGCAGAAAAGCGCTCGCGAGCAAGCCTGCTATTGTCCAGAATTTCATAGCTTCTCCCATCGTGTAATTATTGAACGGTAATGAGCCCTTCTGATTTCCATAATTCAAGGTAGATGATCGCATACCAATGTTGTTTTGTCATCTCCTCATGGAGTATATATTCCAGGATCGTCCTCTGTTGTCTGGTAATACTCTGGAGTTGGTATTTCATGCGCATATAGTTGATTCTCTGTTGTTCATTCTTCTGCCTTCAATAAAGAAAGAAAATACAGGGGCACGTGTGCGTTTTGTCACAACGCGTGCCCCGTATCACTCGAATTCGAAGAAAATGAACTGAAGAAAGGTGCTAGGAGGGAAGTGCTTACCCATCAAAATCGACGATAATGTCGATATTACCATCATATCCGAGGGAAAAGGATATACGATTAGGGCGGCAACAGACTGTGCAGTCTTCCGTCAATGTTTGTTTCGTCCCCGCGGACAAATCGATCAGAATTTCATTCTCTTCTCCGCAGGATGCACAGCGGTACGAGAGCAGATATGAGGGATCCATAATGAAGGATTTCACAATTGTTTGAGTATCCTCGTCATGATAAGAAAAAAATACCATTCTATCATATTCAACAAACCCTTTGGGGTTCTCTGTCAGTTTTCAGATACCCGCGGGCGGAAAACCATAGCAGATTTTGGACCGTTTCCACCGGATGTCTATCCTGCCGGAAGGCTCGACGCGGATAGCGAAGGACTTGTCCTTCTTACGAATGACGGTATTTTACAGCATTGCCTTATGGATCCTGGATACAGACACCCGAGGACGTACTTGGTACTTGTTGAAAGGATTCCGGATGCGACCGCGCTCGAGAAATTACGACACGGTGTGATCATTGAGTCGCGAAAAACAAATCCCGCCACGGTGGATGTGGTAGTAGGGCAGCCAAAGCTCTGGGATCGTGAAGTTCCCATACGGTATCGTAAGAACGTACCGGTACAATGGCTCCGGTTCACCATCACTGAAGGCCGCAACAGGCAAATCAGAAAAATGACCGCCGCAATCGGACATCCGACCCTGCGTTTGGTACGGATCGGTATTGCGACACTTGCGTTGGGTAACCTCAAACCCGGTGAGAGTAGAAAATTGACGATGGAAGAAATTCATGATCTGCGATCATCGGTTCGAGAACGCATCAAGGCTACAATGTGAATGCATTGTTGATGGGCGGGAAAATTTATATATTTTTCATCATATGAATACAATGCAGCATTATGGCTATCTCTCAACAGATTGAAGAAAGTTCGGTAAATCCGGATCCGTTTCGGCAATTTAAGCAATGGTTAGAGGAGGCCAGCCAGTCGGGCCTCATCCTGCCGGAGGCGATGGCAGTGGCAACCGTGTCCCATTCGGGACAACCATCTGTTCGCATGGTGCTTCTAAAAGGCGTTGATGAAAAGGGTTTTGTTTTTTTTACCAACTATGATAGCCGGAAGGGGAAGGAGCTTTCTGAAAATCCAAGAGCCGAACTTCTATTCTGGTGGTCAACGCTGGAGCGGCAGGTACGGATTGAAGGCAGCATTGAAAAAGTTACTGCGCGTGAATCAGATGAATATTTCAGATCCCGCCCCAGGGAGAGTCAAATCAGCGCTTTCGCCTCACCTCAAAGCATGATTCTCCGCAACAGGGAGGAATTGGAACACATGGTACGCAGTATTGAGCAGCGGTACAGGAACAAAGAGATTCCCCGCCCGAAAAACTGGGGGGGGGTACGAGTTCTTCCGTTTCGCATTGAATTCTGGCAGGGGAGAAAAGCGCGTCTCCATGATCGGATTCTCTACACGAGACTACCGAACGGGGTCTGGAGGATCAGCAGACTCGCGCCTTGAAGGAGACTCATGACGAGGAGGCAAAGTGGTTCCACCCTCCGGGGTTGAGTGGTTCCGATTCTCCGTTCTCATGTATAAGAACGATGCCCTGATCCTTTTTGACAATCCGGCCGATAATCGAAACATCTTTTGTCATCCGTTCAAGTTGTTGAAATTCCTCGTCGGGGAGTGTAAAAAGGAGTTCGTACTCATCTCCTCCGTACAATGCATAATCAGTGGGCGATTCGGAAAATTCATTTGCGATGCGTTGAGTAATCCCGTCGACTGGAATGTTATGTTCGTAGACATTGGCCCCGGTATTACTTTCTTGGCAGATATGGTGAATCTCGGACGCCAGGCCGTCGCTGATATCGATCAACGCATGAGTCTTCACGTAGTTTGCCAAGAGTCTTGATATATCGAATCGCGGTTTTGGCATCAGATGCTTTTCGAGTGCTGAGGTATAGATCTCAAAATCAGGTTTGAATGTATCGTTCCCGCCGGATTCTAAGAAACGTTTTTTTTCGCGTTGTAGGATTTTTAAACCGGCAAGAGATGCCCCAAGGTGCCCCGATACGCAGAGATAATCGCCTGGTTTTGCGCCGTTGCGATAAAGGACGCGCGATTCATCAGCTTCGCCGATAACGGTTGCGACAAGCCACATGTTCGTAAAGGAAGTGGTGGTATCACCTCCGATCACAAGGCAGGAATATTTTCTGCACGCATGGGCAATCCCTTCGTACAGTTCATCCATCATCTCAACGGATATTTTCTTAGGTATGGAAATTCCGATTGTGGCGTAACGCGGCGTTCCGCCCATCGCGGCAATATCGCTCAGGCTTGCGACTATGGTTTTCCATCCAAGGTGTCTCAGTGATGTATAGGTGAGATCGAAATGCACTCCTTCGGCCAGAATATCCGTCGTTATTAGCTGGATTTTTCCTGGTGTCGGGAGGTAGCTCGCGGTGTCATCGGAAATGCCTTTCCTCAGGTTTTCCGCAACCGTTGCATCATCGAGGGGGATCGTAATAAGTTTCTTTAATCGGTCGATTAGACCGAATTCACCGATGGTAGAGATGGGAGTGAACGTATTCTCCATAATGGAGGAAGCAGGGGCAGTGTACTTAGTGAATTGGCATGATTGCCGATGTCACCATTGGAAGATGTCGGATTATCAAGTGACATTTTCCCCGGGGAAAGCGAACGTTATGATCCGGTACCCCGAGCGCAACCTTATCTTAACTATTTCTCAACCTTTGACTTCGTTAAGAATTGAGGTAATAGCTTGTTTGTAAAACTCCTTGTTCCGCATACCGACTATTGTCTGGACGATATTTCCCCCGGCATCAACAAGGAACGATGTCGGTATTGCCCGAGGATTTCCGAATGCATCCTCCATATCGCTGTTGGCAATGACATTCTGATATGTTATACCATGTTCGCTCACGAATGACGCGACGAGGTCCGTGACATTCGGAGCCTGGTCAACACTCACGCCGATGATTTTCACGTTTTGCGATGCGAGCTCGTTACTAAGGGCAACGAGATCGGGAAGCTCCCGTTTGCATGGACCGCACCATGTAGCCCAGAAATTCACAAGTGTCACTTTTCCGCGAAACTGATCAAATGTCGTAATTGCGCCTGTATTGTCCTTCCATGAGAAATTCGGAGCTTGTGGAGAGGGTCGTTTTTCTACATTGAATAGTTCCGGCACTTTTCCGCCCGCCGGAGTTGCACCGCCCGATTGCTGGGATGTCTTCGTGTCGTTTTTTGAACAGCCGAAGATGAATGCGGCAATGACAACCACACTGGTGGCGAATATTGTGCGAAGCATGTACATAAAGCATCTCCTTTACCTAAACAGTAGAAAGCGTACCGTGTCGATGGGTGTGTAAAAATACGAATCTCGCCATCAACACAATATAAGAATAAAAGGGGCGGGTTCAAACGGACCAATAAAGCTGGTAGGCCTCAGGAAAATTTATTTTTCTTCATAGATCGTAATTCCCCACATGCTCGGATCGTCAGGGGGGTCGTCGTTCCAATTATTGTACGAATGGGAATCATCAGACTTATAATGGAGAAGATACTCTCCTTTGTCGAGGAGGAGGGTTGATTTCACCATCCGGTTTTTTCGCGCGCCTCCTGCGTGGAATGTCATGGCGTATGACATCTCCCAGACGATATTATGTTCGGAGAGGTTTTCAATCCAGCCGTAGTCGAACATCTCGTGGCCCTCACCTTCACCAATTGCGTAGATACGCACGTGGGTCGGTTTAGAGATATGGAACGACCGTGTAAGATTGGCGTTGTTACCGACCTGGACGATTTGTGCAATGATTCCTTCTTCGACCGGTGTGACATTCTGTTCGATGATGGAGGGGTCCGGTTTTTCATCCTCGAGGGATACGGTGATACCATAATGGTCCTGATCAAATGGCGGAGCGGCGGTCCAATCGTCATACGCGTGGGAATCATCGGTCTGATAATAGACCGAGTAGGTCCCCTTCGGAAGTGTTATGATTTCATCGATCATTCTGTTCTTTTCGGCTCCTCCGGCATGTTCAGTCCGATCAATATCCATAGTCCAGACTTTATCGCGTGTTTTTGAATTCACGATCCACCCGTAATCTGCCATCTGGCGTCGGGAGTTTCCGCGCTCTCCTATCGCATAGATGTGAATTCGGGCGTCCTTCTTCAGGCGGAAGCTTGCGGTCCGTGTCTCGTCGTTTCCGACACGAACAAGTTGAACGATGATGTTCTGATCTTCCTTCGGGGTTGCAAGTGCAAATGCACTGCGATCACTTTCGGTTGACGCAATAAGGGTGACCCCATAATTATAGGGATCGCTTGGAGGGGCTGCGTTCCAGTCGACAAATGAATGGGAGTCGTCGGTTGTGTAATAGAGGATATAATCTCCGGGTTGAAATGTCACGGTGCCGTCAAATTTCACGTTTTTCTCATCACCGCCTGCATGGCTCAACGTGTTGTCGGACATATCCCAGATTCGTTTTCGAGATTTAGAGTCGATTATCCAGCCATAATCAACGGGATCATTTCCCCGTGTTTGTTCGCCGAGTGCGTAGATGCGGATTTCCATGGGTTTGGAGATGGTGAAACCCTGTCGGACATGTTCGTTCTCACCCATTCGGATCGTTTGAAAGAGAACGTGGCTGAAATGTTTCGGCGGATCAAACGTCGAAACCTGCGCTGATTGATCCGAAACAAGGATCTCTATGCCCCATTGTTTTGCGTGAGAGCGCCATTCTTTTTGCACGTCACCGTTGAAAAGATCCTCAAGCCACGCGAAAAAACCTGGTTTGCGGGTTTTCTCACTAACGGTTGAATCTCCCCGTCGGTCGATGTTGATCGTGTGGGAAAAAAATGTCGAACTGGAAAAAAAGGCGTATGCTGCGTAATAGACTTCATACGATCCCCTCGGGAGCGAAATTTGTACATCGCACGATCGGTCATCTTTTTCCCGGTGGGTGTTGGCCATCGTCATCACCCATACTTCTTCTCGAGTATCGGCGTTAATGATCCACCCGTAAGCTCCCATCGAAGTGCCAGAAAATTTCAATCCCTTATCGGATCCGCATCCCAAGCCTCTGATATGAATCTGTGTTTCTGCCGGAAGAACGAATCCAGCCCCCTTGACTTCGGTTTGTTCGAAATCCTTGAGTTGGATAATTGGATGTTCACCGGCCGTGATAGGTGCCGGTAGGATAAGAAGAATAAAATAAATCGCGGATACAATGTATCTGTATCTGCTGAGAATTCTTGAACTCATCTGTTTTTCTGTCTATTCAACTTCTATATACGTAGAATCCATCATATTGTTTCAAAAAGAGGATTTTTCTTGTCTATTTTCCGGGAAAATGTGTGGTTACGCGGGAAAATCACTCCAGAGTAGATTTAGTTCGTAACGGGTGAAGATTTGAACGATGGACGTATAATTTGGATTGATTGTTAAGAGTTAATTTTCTATCATCCTTCCAGGGACTCAAAACCGGAGGATTTGAATTTGAATATTGAAATTAACCACCATCAACTTGAGATAATCCAAGGAGATATTGCGGACCAGGATACGGATGCACTCGTCAATGCGGCAAACAATCATTTCTGGATGGGGGGAGGGGTAGCCGGTGCCATCAAAAGGAAGGGCGGAGATGAAATCGAGCGAGAGGCTATCAATCAGGGCCCAGTTGAAATCGGGGACATCGTCATCACATCCGGGGGACGGCTGAAAGCCCGTTGGGTTATTCACGCGGCTGTCATGGGCCAGGATCTTCACACAAACGCTGTCTATGTACAAAAGGCCACACACCAATCCCTCGAAGCAGCGGAGTCAAAAAAAATTTCGTCGATCAGTTTCCCTGCTTTGGGCACAGGTGTCGGTCGCTTCTCCATTTATCATTGTGCAAAGATCATGGTGACCGAGGCGATAGATTTTCTTGTCACTTCAACATTTGTGAAGAGAATCCGGTTTGTCCTTTTTGACACGACAACCTACGCGGCATTCGAGGAGGAATTGCACCTTCAATTTTCTGCAAAGCGTCATTGAGTACCGGTGAATCCCCTCGCGCTAACTGGTTCGTCATAAGAGGGTAACCATAGCAGACTCACCCCCGGTACATGGTTCATGTAAAAAATTACGTAAATGTCCGAGAGGTTTGCTGTTGTCATGCTCAGGGGATGAAGAAGGGTCAAAATGTGGTGAAAATGTTTTTCGTAGTACAATATCATCCCGGATGGTCTCCACGGTAAATACCCGTTGTGGATTCAATTGCAATTCCATAAAAAAAGTGGTAAGTTTTCCGATGCCGCATGCGAACGATCAACAAAATTCTTATCATTCGGTTTAGCTCCTTAGGTGACATCCTGCTTGCCTCTCCATTAATCCGTGCTCTCAGGCAAAAGTTTACCTCGGCTCAGATTGATTTTCTTGTTAAGAGGGAATATTCCGATCTGGTCCGTTATAATTCGAATCTTTCCAACGTCATAGAACTCGAGGATGGGAGTTTCCGGCAGCTTCGTCAGGTTGGGAGATATCTCCGGAAGCAGCGGTACGATTATATTCTCGATATCCATAATAGTCTGCGAAGCAGGTATCTGCGGTTCGTTTCGCTCTGTCCACAACGTGCCGTGGTGAACAAGCGGGTTGTCGCGAGGTATGCACTTGTGCACTGGAAACGAAATTTCTATCCTGGAATTGTGCCTGTCACTGAGAGGTATCTCGAGACCATTAGACATCTCGACGTGCCATCGGATGACCAGGGGCTTGAGATCACCGTACCAAAAGAAATCCGCGAATCGGTTGCTGCCCGTCTGGAACGCTACCATCTGGATCGCTATGACCGGGTAATAGGTTTTGCGCCGACAGCCCGTCATTACACAAAACGCTGGCCGTCTGAGCGGTTTATTGAATGTGGCATCACCATGGCAAAACGCCCCCGCTCCAGAATTCTGGTTTTCGGCGGCAGGGAAGATGCTGAATACTGTGGTGATATTGTTCACATGATTAATAGTACGAGTGGTTTACAAATTGCTGAAAATCTGGCACATGAATTTACAATACTGGAAACAGCTGCAGCCATGGATTCGTGTCAATTGGTGATATCGAATGATAGCGGGTTAATGCATCTTGCGGCTGCACGAAAACGCAGGGTTGTCGCAGTGTTCGGATCGACTGTCCGTGAATTCGGGTTCTTTCCCTATGGGACGAGGTCGATCGTTGTTGAAAATAACAGACTCCGGTGTCGCCCCTGCACGCATATCGGAAAAGAACAATGCCCCGCCGGACATTTCAAATGCCTGAAAGAAATATCCGCAACGGAGGTGGTGGAAGCTGCAGAAAGTATGCTGGAACAATAATCGGATCATGAGGTGCCATGCCCCAAGAAAATGCTCGTGGTAGTCTTCATTCCGTGCAGATCTGTCCGGGTCACCGGATGCCAATGAAAATTGTTGAAATGGCTCTTGCGCTCAAAAATTCCGGGCTTCAGTCTGACCGGCATGCCCAGTCTGACAGTTCACGGCAAATTTTGTTGTTGGAAAAGGAAACCTTGGATGCATTGAATTTGGTTCCCGGTCAGGTCAAGGAAAATATCACAACAAGCGGGATTTCCCTGACGGGGCTTCCTCCGGGATCCCGATTGCGGATCGGGGAAGATGTCCTTCTGGAAATTACAAAGGCATGCTCCCCGTGCAATAGGATGGAGGAAATCCGGCCAGGGTTATTGCGTGCTATCGCGGGTCGGCGGGGGATGCTGGCGCGGGTTATCAGAGGAGGTACAATTCGACGGGGGGACGTGGTACAATATACCGGTAGTTCTGTCGAGTAGGTATGTGGAAGCTGTTTTATAATATTGCTGTCGTTCCGGTCCTCTGGCTCATCTTCCGATGCTTGGGCATGATTAATCATAAAGCGGCACGGGGATTAAAGGGGAGGACCGATTTGTTTGAACGTTTGGGTAGGAAGATATCCACACTTGGACCGAGTCACCGGAGGATTTGGTTCCATTCCTCATCCATGGGTGAGTTTGAGCAGGCGAAGCCGATTATCGGGGCGTTGAAAAAAAAATACCCTGACCTGCAGGTCATTGTATCGTTCTTTTCAGCGTCGGGTTTCGAGCATTCTCAAACGTATAAACAGGCTGATGTCATCACGTACATTCCGTTCGATTCAAGGAATAACGCGAAACGGTTTATCCAGATGATCGATCCTGTCGCGGCGGTTTTCATGCGATATGATGTGTGGCCAAATCATTTATGGGAGTTGCAGCGAAGAGGGATTGCATCGTATGTTGCTGACGCCACCATCAGGGAAAAACGTGAGCGAGCCCTACCTGTGGTACGGCAGGTTCAACGGGCGGTGTATAACGCCCTTGATTATATTCTCACGGTATCATTAGCCGACGAACAGACCTTCGGCAAGTTGGCACTCTCTCATCCTGTTGTCGCCACCATGGGCGATACACGTTATGACCAGGTTTGGCAACGGAGCAATGATTCAAGATCCCGCCAGCTTTTACCGACCGCGATCCTGGACGGCAAAAGAGTTTTTGTGATTGGAAGCAGCTGGGAAGAGGATGAAAACGTTCTTTTTCCCGCGTGCCGCACCCTGCGTGAGATGATTCCTGACCTGCTCATTATTCTTGTCCCCCACGAACCAACGGCTGAAACGCTTGACCGCGTGGAGATCCAACTCAATACTGCGGTTCCGCACATCCGTTTCTCGGAACTTGTCCATTATCATGGGGAAACAGTGATTCTCATCGACAGCATTGGAATACTTATGACGCTTTACCGGTACGCTCATATCGCGTATGTGGGGGGAAGCTTCCGGCAGGGGATCCACAATGTTCTGGAGCCTGCTGTCTATGGGATTCCGGTGATATTCGGGCCTGTATACCAAAATTCTCAGGAAGCGGTTGCACTTGTGGAGATTGGTGCGGGGATCGTTGTAACGAACATTGCTGAAATGACCGAGACTGCGCGTCAGCTCTTATGTCATGATGCGGAACGACAGGAAGCCGGCGAGAGGGGAAGAAAATTCGTCATGAAGAATGTCGGTGCTACGGAGCATTTCCTATCATATCTCCAAAAGGTACTCTAAATCTATCTATAGAAGGGATAACATGAAGATCGCATATTTCGATACCATCGGGGGCATAAGCGGGGATATGACGCTCGGTGCGTTTATAAGTGCGGGGGTACGGGTGGAGGATTTGGAGGGTATGGTTGCACGTCTAGGTCTCACCGGGGTTGAAATCCAGGCTTCGCATATCGTCAGACACGGAATTACCGCGGTGAAGGTTGATGTTGTAAGTTCTGGCCCTCAGATGGGGCATCGCCATCTCAAAGATATCGTGTTGATGATCGATGAAAGTCCGCTGAGTGATCCAGTGAAGGAGAACGCGAAAAAGATTTTTCTTGAGGTTGGTAAGGCGGAGGCGAAGGTCCATCAGACAGCACTTGAGAAAGTGCACTTCCACGAAGTCGGAGCAGTCGATTCGATCGTCGATATCGTTGGCACATCGCTGTGCCTCGATCTGCTAGGGCTGGAACGTATTTATTCGTCGCCCATAAAACTCGGTAGCGGGGGATTCATCAGAGCAGACCACGGGAATCTTCCGCTACCGGGGCCTGCTGCGGTTGAAATTCTGAAGGGGTATCCGACCGTCTTCACCAGCATACCATTCGAACTGACAACGCCGACCGGAGCTGCAATTATCAAGGCCCTATCGGCCGGGATAATGACAGACGAAAAAGTTGTAATGGAGGAGATCGGATACGGCGCGGGGGCCCGTGAGATCACAGAAATTCCGAACCTCCTGCGAATTATTGTTGGACGGACGGTTGAATCCCAAGGACAGGACGAGGTCGTAAGTATCGAAACCAATATCGACGACATGAATCCGGAAATTTATCCTTTTGTTCTCGATCAGCTTTATCTCCAGGGCGCGCTCGATGCATATCTCATCCCGGTTCTGATGAAAAAAGGCCGGCCTGGGGTTCTCCTTTCCGTCCTTGCCCCCCATTCGCACCTTGACCCATTGCTTGAGATCATCTTTTCGCAGACGACGACAATTGGTGTACGTATTCAGCCTGTTGAAAGGAAGAAGCTTCACCGGGAGGAGCGGAATGTTCAGACCAGGTTCGGGAAGGTTCGGGTAAAAGTGATACGTATAGGGGGGCATGATCGTATGGTGGCTGAGTTTGAGGAATGCAAGCGGATCGCCAACGAGACAAAGCTCCCATTAGTTGAGATTTACAGGCTGTTGGAGGGGGAATTTGCCCCAAAATAGCTAAAATTGCTGTTTTTAAATTGTCTTATATGTTTTAATAAACACTTTTTAACTTGACTTAGGGAGAAAAAATGGCTATTTTGGTACCACACACCGTCAGGTAAAACCTCCGTAAGACAAAATAAAAAATCATTACGGGGGGCATAGTTTTACTTGACATGGATGAGAAAAATTCGTATATTATTTGCCCACTAATGTGGCAATTCCGATCCAGTGTACAGCGGATCGGGATTTTTTTCTCAAGTGTTCTTTGACAATAGTGTGCATAGCTCTAAGTCAGCTTTTGCAGATCTTCAACCAGTTCTGACAGCAGTCAGACGAATGATCAGGCTCGAAGTTGCGATTTGAAAAAATTACAACGGAGAGTTTGATCCTGGCTCAGGACGAACGCTGGCGGCGTGCCTAACACATGCAAGTCAGGGAGAAAAGGGTAGCAATATCCTGAGTAAACCGGCGAACGGGTGAGTAACACGTAGGCAACTTACCTTGTGAACGGGAATAACCCCGGGAAACCGGGGCTAATGCCCGATGTTGTCGCGGTGCGACATCGCACTGAGATAAAAAGCTCCAAAAGGGCGTCACAAGATGGGCCTGCGTCCCATTAGATAGTTGGCGGGGTAACAGCCCACCAAGTCAATGATGGGTAGCTGGTCTGAGAGGACGACCAGTCACACTGGAACTGAGACACGGTCCAGACTTCTACGGAAGGCAGCAGTGAGGAATATTGCTCAATGGGCGAAAGCCTGAAGCAGCGACGCCGCGTGAGGGATGAAATCCGTTAGGATGTAAACCTCTTTTGCAGGGGATGAATGT
>JAWOKN010000097.1:0-58238 GCA_033854175.1 Bacteroidota bacterium
GGCTTGGTTGCGGGCGGGGTTGTCCGGAGCCAGCGTACGCCTTGGGCGAAAGTGAGGTGGCTGGCGACGGCAGGAGTGATTGGGCTGCTGGCTGGTTCCGCGCTCGGCTGGCTCGGCATCTGCCCCGTAGTCAAACGCATCTGGACGCCGAGTTGGGTCCTATTCAGCGGCGGCTGGTGCCTGCTTCTTACCGCCGCGTTTTATGCTGTGCTCGACATCTGGAACCGCCGCGCATGGGCCTTCCCGCTGGTGGTCATCGGCATGAACTCCATCGCCGCCTATTGCATCGCGCACCTGTTCGACAGTTTCATCCGCAGCAGCCTCGACACCCACCTTGGGGCGAGGGCGTTCCTGGTCTTCGGGCAGGCTTACCAGCCGCTGGTGCACGGTGCGCTCGAACTGCTGGTGATGTGGCTGTTGCTGTTTTGGATGTATCGGCGAAAGCTCTTCCTGCGCATCTGAGGCGGAGCATGAAAGGCACTTTGCCCTGGGCGCTGGGCCGGGCATAGCCTCGCGCCAACTGCAAGCATTCAGAAGCTATGCGAAGGATCCTGTTTAGCTTATTCGCTTCGGGAGCTTTACTGGCCGGGGCGGCGGACTCCACCACCAACCAATTCCTGCCCGCCATTCCGGCAGGCTACAACCTCCAGCAGTACGACGACTGCGGCGTGGAAGGGCGCCAGCCGCACATCGTGATGAAGGATTGCTACCTCTGGACGTTCAACACGAGCGACACCGACGCCGGGCTGAAGGAGCGATCCGCAGTGTTCAGCTACAAGGGCATCCAGGCGGTTTACGACCACCTCGATCCGAACGCATCCTACGTGCTGGCGCTGACCTACGCCAGCGACCACGTCTATAACCGCATCCAGAGTCTCGAAGCGAATGGCGTGGTCCTGCATGGGCCGTATGCGCTGCCCAAGGCCAAGGCGACACGCGTCATCGTTAAGGTGCCGCCGGAGGTCACGCACGAGGGAAACATGACCTTGTCCTGGAAGATCCACGGTCAGGTAAACGCCACCGTGTCCATTATAGAGCTTTGGGCCAATAGGCCGGCCACCAACGACCTGCGCCTCGCGTCCATCACCGGTCTGCCCAGTGGTCTGCAAGGCCAGGTGCTGGACGTGGCGTATGACCCCGTCGTCGGAGCGCAGGTACGGGTCTGGCCCGGCGACAACACAAACACGCCGAGCGCGACAACCGGTGCGGAGGGTGTCTTCACGTTCAGCCGAAAGGAGCTTGAGCCGTTTGTTCGCAACGGCCACCTCAATTTCATAGCCCACCACAACGGGCAATCAGGCTGCGGCGGCACCATGAACGTCACCAATCTCTTCTTCGACCCCGTCCACTACCGCCCGCTGCCCGTCAAGACAGCGGGGCTCGACAAGAACTGCCTGCTTCTCGACGGCACGTGGGCGCTCAACCCCACTCCGACTAATAGCGACGCGCGCGCGCGACCCCTCAGCGCACCCGGTTGGGCACCCTTCAAGGTCCCCGGCCAGTGGTTGCAGCAAGGCTTTGACGTGCCGCAAGACAAGCCGGTCGCCGTGGCCCGGGAGTTCGTCATTCCTAAAGCATTCTCGGCGATATCTGTACTCGCAGCTGCGGTTTCTGCGCTGTCACGACGGGCAAACCGACCGAGCTCGATGCCGATGAGCCGCGTCGTGTCGCCGAAGCCGTGCAGAGGATGGGGATCCGTCACGCGGTGATCACCTCGGTCAACAGGGATGAATTATACGACGGTGGGGCCCAGATTTTTGCCGAAACCATCCGGCACATCCGGTCGCTCTGCCCGGGAACAAAAGTCGAGGTGCTGATTCCGGATTTTAAGGGGGATGAACTTGCATTGAACATCGTGCTTGATGCGTTCCCCGATGTGTTGAACCATAATACTGAGACTGTCCCCCGGTTATATCCGGCGGTCCGCCCTCAGGCGAAGTATGAACGGACACTTGAGCTGCTCGACCGTGCCAAGAGGCGCGGATTTCTCACCAAGTCCGGTTTGATGGTGGGGATAGGGGAGGAAGCGGAGGAAGTCTCGAGCGTCATGAAGGATTTGCGGGCTGTCCGTTGTGATATCCTGACGATCGGGCAATATCTCCAACCCACAAAGAACCACCTTCCCGTAGCCCGGTATGTGCATCCTGACGAATTTGCCGGGTGGCGCGGGCTGGGAAAGGAACTGGGTTTTAAACATGTTGAGTCCGGACCCCTGGTGCGGAGTTCCTATCATGCCGAAAGGGCCACCGCGGAGGCCAAATAACCCTCACAGACCGGATGGATGACCGATATCGGGCGGTGTAAAAATTCTCTTGCCTCTTTTCATGAATTTGATTAAATTACCATACTGTAATTAAAAATCCCCTCATATTTAATCATTTTCAAGGATTTTTGTGGCACTGGCTCAGAGATTGACAACCTCATTCAAACAGAATGAAATTTTGCAGAAATGGTATCTCGTCGACGCGAACGGTCAGACGCTCGGGCGTGTCGCGAGCCGCGTTGCTCATATTCTCCGCGGGAAACACAAACCGATTTTCACACCCAACGTCGACAGCGGTGATTACGTCATTGTCATCAATGCCGGGAAGGTGAAAGTGGAGGGAAAGAGGGCGGAACTGAAAACCTATTTCCATTTTACCGGGTACCCGGGTGGTGCGACGGTTGAGAAGTACAGGGAACTGATGAAGACCAAACCCGAGTTCGTGATGACGCACGCCGTCAAGGGAATGATTCCGCACAATCGTCTCGGTGTCCGGATCATCAAAAAACTGAAGGTCTACCGGGGTTCGAGCCATCCACATGCAGCTCAGAAACCGGAAGCCCTTTCGCTCCCGTGAGAACAGCGGATCGAATTTTTAAACTCGCAGTGAAATTTTGCAGCTCATTATGACAGGAACAGCATGATAACCCACGGTCATCAAATCGTCACCACCGGTCGCAGGAAGACATCCGTCGCCCGGGTCATTCTCCGGACCGGATCCGGGAATATCACCATCAACGAACGGAGCCTTGATCAGTATTTTAGACTCGAGACCCTGCGGAATGAAGTCAAGCTGCCGTTTACCGCGACAGAGACAGCAGGCAAGTACGATGTGGTGGCCAATGTCGATGGCGGAGGGTTGACAGGTCAGGCTGGCGCCGTGAAGCTCGGCATAGCGCGGGCGCTGGTGGAGGTTGACGGGGAATTGAAATCGAAGCTCCGCGCTCACGATCTCCTGACGCGTGATCCACGGATGGTCGAACGGAAAAAATACGGCCAGAGGAAAGCCCGAAAGCGGTTCCAGTTCTCGAAGAGATAATCGGTACCCCCTCACACTCCGTGTGATGGGCAAAACCCCTTTTTCCCGCCTGGTGATACCGGATGTTCACGGCGGCGGGTGTGGGAGACGGGATTTTATCAAACATACTCTCTGATCCGGCCGGCAGTGTCCGGTCAATTGACCGGATTCCGGCGGGAGATGACGGGGGTAGAAGAATAACTATCATAGGAGTACTCTCTCAATGCCACGAGTTGAACTAGCGGATCTGATCAACGCCGGTGCCCATTTCGGGCATCTCACACGTCGGTGGAACCCCAAGATGAAGCCGTTTATTTTCATGGAGCGCAACGGCATTCATATCATCGACCTTAAAAAAACCCAGGAATTACTTGAAGCGGCCTGCAACGCGGTATCGCACGTTGTTGCGGAGGGGAAACGCATCCTGTTCGTCGGCACGAAAAAGCAGGCGAGCCAGGTGATCGAGGAGGAAGCCACCCGTTGCGGTCAGTTTTATGTCTCCGAACGGTGGCTTGGCGGCATGCTGACGAACTTTACCACGATCAGGAAAAGCGTCAAGCGGCTGACAAACATCGAGAAGATGGAAACCGACGGAACCTACGACAAGATCACGAAGAAGGAAGCCCTGGTGCTCGACCGGGAGAAAGAAAAGCTCCAGAAGGTCCTCTCGGGTGTCGTTGAGATGACGAGGCTGCCCGGTGCGCTGTTTGTTGTCGACATCAAGAAGGAGGAAATCGCCGTCCGTGAGGCGAAGCGCCTTGGCATTCCGGTATTTGCCATTGTGGATTCGAACTGTGACCCCTCGCTGGTCGACTTCCCGATTCCGGCAAATGACGATGCAATAAAATCGATTCAGACAATTACGAAGATATTTTCCGATGCCGTCGTCGAGGGATCCGAGCGCGTCGCGGCGGTCGCAGAGAAGGAAGAACCGCCCCAGGAAAAAAAGGAACAGAGTATAGCTGAATAATGTGAGACATCCCAGAAAAGATCAAGCCATATGGAAATCAACTCAGAACAGGTGAAAATTCTCCGTGACAAGACCGGCGCGGGAATGATGGACTGCAAAAAAGCTCTCAAGGAGACTGATGGTAACATTGAGAAGGCCGTTGAGTTTTTACGGAAGAAGGGGGCAGCAACGGCCGAAAAGCGCGCTGATCGCGCCACGAACCAGGGGATCGTCGAGGCGTACATTCATGCAGGGGGCCGTATCGGGGCCATGGTGGAGGTGAATTGCGAGACCGATTTCGTGGCGAAGACCGACGATTTCAAGAGGCTCGCCCGCGATATCGCGATGCAGATCACCGCGATGAGCCCGCTCTATATTTCACGGGAGGAGGTTCCGAAGGATGTTCAGGAGCACGAGCTCGATATTTATCGCACGCAGGCCCGGAACGAAAAGAAACCCGATCAGGTCGTTGAAAAGATCGCCCTCGGCAGGCTGGAAAAATATTATCAGGATGTCTGCCTTCTTGAACAGTCCTACATCAAGGATGCAGGAAGGACGATCAAGGACCTCATCCTCGATGTGACGGCAAAAACCGGTGAAAAGGTGACGATCCGGCGCTTTACCAGGTTCCATCTTGGAGAAAGCAGTTCGTAAATCTTTCAAAGGTCTCAGGCTGCTGAGACCTTTTTCTTATCATGCCATGCGACGATTATGAAAACGAAATACAGGCGGATCCTTTTGAAGGTCAGCGGAGAATCGCTCATGGGCGAGAGGGACTACGGAATAGATCCCAGGGTGCTGGACCGCTTCGCCGAAGAAATCCATGAGGTCCACGAGGCCGGCGTCGAAATCGGGGTCGTCATCGGCGGGGGGAACATCTACCGTGGGGTCGAGAATTCCTCGGATGGGATTGATAAAGTGACAGGCGATCAGATGGGGATGCTGGCGACCATCATTAACGGGCTGGCCCTTCAAAGTTCACTCGAGCATCACGGCGTCTTTACCCGGCTCCTCAGTCCGATAAAAATGGAGGAAATCGCCGAACCGTTCATCCGGCGGCGGGCCATCCGTCATCTCGAGAAAAACAGGGTTGTCATCTTCGGTGCAGGAACGGGGAACCCCTATTTCACGACTGACACAGCAGCGGCGCTCCGGGCGGTGGAAATCGGTGCTGATGTCATCATCAAGGGCACGCGAGTGGATGGCGTGTACGATGCTGATCCTGAACAATACCCGAACGCCCGGAAATACGATACAGTCTCCTACCACGAGGTCCTGGAGAAGGATCTTGGCGTGATGGATCTGACCGCGATTACCCTCTGCAAGGAAAATCACATGCCGATTATTATCTTTAACATGAACAAGCGGGGTAATCTTAAGAAAATCATTGCCGGTGAGAAGGTTGGAACGCTTGTGAACGCCGGTGGGACGCCGGGTCCGAAAAAGAGAGCCTGATGCTCTTGTCATGTCCAACATTCATGAAGGAGAATTATGATCAAGGAAATTATCAAGCAGGCCGAAGATAAAATGCACAAGGCCATAGAGGTTGTCCGGCAGGAATTTATCAAGATCCGGACGGGGAAAGCGACCACGGCCCTGCTGGACGGTATCAAGGTGGATTACTATGGCTCGCCGATGCCGCTCAATCAGGTTGCGAACGTCACGGTTCACGACGTTCATACAATCTCCATCCTGCCCTGGGACAAAAACATGGTAAATCCGATCGAAAAGGCCATTCTTGCCGCCAATATCGGGCTGAACCCGGTCGGGGACGGAACCGGTATCCGCGTCCCCATCCCCCCCTTGAACGAGGAACGAAGAAAAGAGCTTGTGAAGCTTGTGAAGAAGTTCGCCGAAGACGGGAAGGTGGCGGTTAGAAATATCCGGCGGGATTGCATTGAGCATCTAAAGAAATCGGAGAAAGCGGAGCATTTTTCGGAAGACGACCGAAAACGAGGTGAGGCGGATGTACAGAAAATGACCGACAAATACATCAAGGAAATCGACACTCTGGTCGGGATAAAAGAAAAGGAAATTATGGAGGTCTGAAATTCGACAATTCGAGCTGTCTTGAAGGCCGGTTCTTTCAGAATCGGCTTTTTTATTGTGCGCCCGGCAGGGCGCACTCACTTGGGGGTGAAAGTCCCCTACGACCCCGGCAGGGGGAATCGTTAGCCGGACGGCAAGGGTGTCTGTCGTGAGACAGAATCCGAAGGAAGCCGCAGGCAAAACGCTGGTTCGACGAACAGGAAACACATATGAGGCGTACACGCTGGATGAGAAGGCAATTATCTTCAAAGTCCGATACCTGCACGGAAAGCGTGGACGTAGATGTGGCGGACATAAGCGTGAAGGTGAGAGCGCATTACCCGGGGAGATCTGCCGGATGCATCGGCAGAAGTCAGCAAAGGCCATAGTAACGCACATCGACCGTGCCGAAGGGCCGAACGTGAAAGAGAGAGACAGGAGTCCTTAACTTTCGATGATGAAGGAGACGCAGACATAGTATGGTTGAGAAGCCCGATCCCATACCGGGAGAGAGCGGCCGGAAGCCGCGAGGGTCCGGTGTTGGTGCGTCAAACGTCACGGCGGGGAAAGAACAGAACTGTCAGGAGAGTGAGCGATTGATGGAAGTAGTGGTCGAACGGAGTAACATGACAGCGGCCTATCAACGAGCGATGAGAAACAAGGGAAGCGCAGGCGTGGACGGAATGACCGTCCATGAACTGCGAACCTACCTCAAACTCGAATGGGAGCGCATCAAATCGGAACTGCTGGAAGGCCGGTACAGACCGAACGCCGTCTTGCAGGTAGAAATACCAAAGCCGGACGGAGGCGGGATACGAAAGCTTGGCATCCCGACGGTTGTAGACCGGCTTATCGGACAGGCCATTCATCAGGTACTGGAACCCATATTTGATACGGGCTTTTCCGAATCAAGCTATGGGTTCCGGCCAAAACGCAGTGCACAGCAAGCTGTCGAACGGGCACGGGAGTATGTAGCTGAAGGACGACGCTGGGTTGTAGACATCGACCTGGAGAAGTTCTTCGACCGCGTCAATCACGATATGTTGATGGCACGCGTTGCACGGAAGGTGAAAGACAAGCGGCTTTTACGCCTGATACGGCGCTACCTTGAGGCGGGCATCATGGTGGAAGGACTGGAAACAGTCCGCACCGAGGGCACGCCGCAGGGAAGCCCGCTCTCACCCTTGCTGTCAAACATCATGCTTGACGACCTGGACAAGGAACTCGAGCGACGAGGACATGCCTTCTGCCGTTACGCCGATGACTGCAATATTTATGTGCGGTCACCGCGTTCAGGAGAACGAGTCATGGCATCGATCACGGGCTTCCTTGAGCGGAAAATGCGCCTAAAGGCGAACAGGAAGAAAAGCAGCGTTGGACGGCCGTGGAAACTGAAGATGCTGGGCTACTCGATGACATGGGAACTGAAACCGCGACTGCGGGTTGCGGAACAGTCGGTGAAGCGGCTGAAGGCCAGACTGCGGGAAGTCGTTCGCAGGGGCCGAGGCCGCAACATTGGGAAGGTCATTGAAGAACTCAGTATAATCCTTCGAGGATGGGCCTCCTACTTCAGGCTATCCGAAGTGAAGCACACCTTCGAGGAACTCGACCAATGGATACGCCGGAAACTGCGGTGTACCATTTGGCGACAGTGGAAACGGGCGAAGACCCGTGCAAAATACCTGATGAACCGAGGACTGGAAGAAGAACGGGCCTGGTTATCTGCGATGAACGGACGAGGTGCCTGGTGGAACGCCGGCGCCCCGCACATGAATCAAGCATATACCAGGCACGACTTTGCCCAGATGGGACTCGTCTCGCTACTTGACACAATACTCTAAATCCTTAATCTATCACGAACCGCCGTATACGGAACCGTACGTACGGTGGTGTGAGAGGACGGAGGGCTAACGCCCTCCTCCTACTCGATCCGGTCCCGGCGTTTTGAAACAATTTCCCCTGGAATTCGTAGTTATATGTGGAATGAAAAGTGACAACCATGACACCAACAGCACATAGTACCAGGAGACTCTATAAATCACGCACCAACCGTATGATTGACGGTGTGTGCGGCGGAGTAGCTGAATACTTCGGCCTCGATGCGACTCTTGTCCGGATTGTGTGGGTCCTTGTCACCCTGTTAGGGGGGTCAGGCTTTCTTCTCTACATCGCGGCCATGATTATCATGCCGGTCAACCATGAAATTCAGGGTGCGCAGGCTGGTGGAGGAACCCCGGATGCCGCCGTGACACCCGACAGGAAAAGGTTCTGGGGGATCGTTTTGGTACTCATCGGCGGTTTTATTCTGCTGATCAATCTCGGTCTTGTCGCCAATTTTTCGTGGTGGTCGTTTTCCCACAGGTTCTTTTTCCCTGCGTTATTGATCACCATAGGTGTGATACTTGTCCTCACGTATTCCCGCCGGTCGGAAGCCCGGGCGGCAGAAGCCCAGGCCGGCACGGCGGAGGGGGGTGCAATCGCACAACCCGTCGTGCGGGAATTGCGGAAATCCCGTAAGGATAGGAAACTGTTGGGGGTCTGCGGGGGTCTGGCGAATTATTTCAACGTCGATCCGACGATCGTCCGCATCATCCTGATTCTCCTTGTGCTGGCATCCTTCGGGTGGGGATTGCTGCTGTACATCATCATGGGAATAGTCATCCCGGAAGAAAAACCCGTCACCACCCCCGTATAGGAGTCCGTATGACTGACGTTCAAAGACGACGTGTTCCATGGTTTGGCATTATCCTCATCATCATTGGCGTTGCGCTTCTCATTCACCGGTTCGGAGTTTACCATATTGAATTCTCGTACATCCTCTGGTCCGTGGTGATGATCTACGGCGCGGTGGCGGTCGTGAGAGGTTTTTCAGGGAGTCAGACAGGAAGGGTGTTTTTCGGGACCGTTCTCTTTCTCTACGGTCTCTATTTTCTCCTCCGCACGACGGAGTACGTGGAATTGCGCGGCCACATGTTCATCCCTGCGACATTCATCATCACCGGCTTTGCCTTCATCATGATGTTCCTGAATAATCCGCGTGAATGGACCTTTCTTGTCCCGGCGGCGATTCTTGTCGGGTTTGGAGCTATCTACATCCTCAGTGATACGGGATTTCTCTCTCCGTGGGATGTGCGGGAGAATGTCCGGTTGTACTGGCCCGTCGCCTTGATACTGATCGGGGTTGCAATCCTGTTTCGCCGCCGCATCCATTCGCACAAGGAGGACCATCTCGTTGAGACAGGAGCTCCCAGTTCAACCCCGGACGTGAGATAACTTCTCCCGCGGAATCACCTCTTTCCCTCAGCACCTACCGCAGTCCGAATCCCTGCAGGGAGTTTTGCAGCCGGAGTCAGAGCATTTCCAGCGCCTGACCGACCCGGCGCAGTCCCTCACGGAAGTCGGCAGGTTGTAATCCGAGTCCGATCCGGAAATGGTCCGGCATCTCGAAATATTTTCCCGGGACGATGGACGTCTCGAACCGGTCGGTAAGGATCGAGGCCAATTGCTCCACGGTTCCGGCCAGCAGACGGGGGAAAAATACGGTACCTGATCCGGGTGACATGCCGGAGATTTTTTTCTGCATGCCAAGGAACATCGACAGTGTCTGGTGGTTCTCGGTGAAAATTGATCGTGCAACCGGCAGGAGATGATCAAGTTGTTGAAGGGCCATAACGCTCATTTGTTCGGTCAGGTGGGGAAGGTTGACATGGAACAGATCGCTCAGCCGCCACATCCTCTTCACCAGGGGTGCCGGGGCAAGCACCCAGCCGCATCTGAGTCCGCTGAGACCGTATATTTTTGTCAGACTGTTCGTCGAAATGAACTGGGGTCCGAGGTGGACGCAGGATCGGTGGTTCCTGTCAAAAACCGCATCGAGGTAGACTTCATCGACGAGGACGGTAGCTCCCCGCTCTCCTGCGATCGTGCCGATCTCACCTAGGGTGTCCTCATCGGTGTATGCGCTGCTCGGATTGTGCAGGTTTGTCAGGATGATGAGTTTTGTCCGGGAGGAGGCATGTTTGCGTAGTTCTCCCGGATCAATCAGAAAATCATTTTCCGGCCGCCTCTCAAATCGCCTGACGTCGGCACCCAGATAGCGGGCGGTTGACAGGAGGAGTTCGTAGGTCGGATGTTCGATGAGGATCTCATCGCCCGGGTCGATGAGGGCCGCCATGGCAAGATGGTTTGCAAGCGAGGTTCCCAGTGTCGTGAACACCGTCTCCGGGTCGACGCCCTCCTTGTCGGCGATCGCCTTTCGAAGGGGTGGATATCCATAGAACGTGTCGGCGGTGATTTCCAGGTCCTCCGGCCGGAACTTCAGTTCGCGGATGGAGAGATTCATGAGGCCGCTTGACGCCAGATGATACCGGCAGTGGGCATGTGTTTTTGCCCAGTACATATATTCTGAACTCTTACAGCGACGGGGTTGTGGCATGTGATTGACTGCGTCTGTTCCAAATAAGGAAAACGGGAATTCCCGTAAGGATTATTCCGATCCCGATGAGGGTATTGATAGGATATTTATAGATGGTGTTGATCACGATGAAGACGGCTACAAGGATAAACAGTATCGTCGTGTAGGGATGGCCGGGCATGTTGAATTTTGATTCTTTAGCCTCCGTGTTTGTGGATTTCTTCCGGAAGATGAAAATCGTGCTTGCGGTCAATCCAAAAAAGATAAAATCGTCGGAGACGACATAGCTCAAAATCTGCTCGTAACTTCCCCAGAGAATGACGGCGATGCTGAGAAGCCCTTCGAGGGCAATGGCGACGACCGGTACGCGGGTTTTCGGGTGTATCCAGCTCACACCCCGGAAAAAAAGGCCGTCCTGTGCCATTGCGAAGTACACTCTCGGTGCTGTCAGTATGGACTGGGAGAGAAATCCGAGTGTTGAGATTGCGATCCCGACTGCAATGAATTTTGCACCCGCGTTGCCAAACGCCAGAGACATGACCTCCGAGGCGGGGGTTGTCGTCCTGGCGAGTCCCTCAACCCCCAGTGCACGAACACAGATGAAATTGACACTCATGTAGAGGATGATAACACCGGTGACCCCGAGGAGAAGGCCTCTCGGCAGATTTTTCCGCGGTTCGACGATTTCGCCGGCGATGAAGTTTGCGGTCTGCCACCCGCCGTATGCGAACATGACCGGAACCAGGGCGGCCCCGAAGGATGTGACGAGCGCAAACAGTCCGGGCGTCTCATGCTGAACCGTTACCGGATCTTTCAGGGGATGAATGAAGGCGTAGCCGCACACGACGAGGACAATGACAGCAAAGATCTTGATGATCATGAGGATGTTCTGGACTGTGCCCCCTGTTCTCACGCCCATACAATTCACGAGCGTAAGGATCACCAGCGTTACAATGGCAACGACCGTATCGGGCACGGGGATGGCCGTCACTTCAATAAAATACCGTCCGAATGTCATGGCGACGGCGGCCATTCCGCCGCAGTTGCTTATCAGAAGAAGAGACCATCCGAAGAGGAAGGCAATCAGGGGGTGATAAGCCTCGCGAAAATACGCGTATTGCCCCCCAACTTCCGGTCTTCTGGCTGCCAGCTCCGCGTAGATGAAAGCTCCGAGAATTGCGATCACACCTCCTGCAACCCACGCTCCGATGATCAGCAAGGGGGAATGAAGATACTCGGCAACGACATGGGGATTCATGAAAATCCCTGATCCGATGATCCCGCCCATGACGATCATCGTTGCGTCAAAAAGACCCAATTTTCTGGAAAGGCCGGATTCCGTTTTGGTCATCGTGTGGGTGTGAATTAATGCAGATGTCTCGGGTGTTCCTCCTCCGTTTCCGCCGGCATGGTCCACAGTGTGGTGCTACGCCGTGGGGACAGAGGGGGCGGGAGTGGCATCATGTCCATATTCCTACCGGGAACATCGGGGGTTCCCATGTTGCCCTGCGGGGATTGACGGCCTCGGGGAACACCGGGCGGGGGTGGCATCAATGCGCCTCGAGCCAGTTTTTCCCGATCCCGACGTCGACGCCGATCGGCACCGAGAGCGGGAGGGCATTCTTCATCTTTTCGCTGACAAACTGTTCTGCCGCAGCAGTGTCTTTTTTTGACACCTCAAACACCAGTTCATCGTGGACCTGAAGGATCATCGTCGCCTTGATTTTTTTTGCCGGGAGGCTCTGTTGGATATGGATCATGGCGATCTTGATCATGTCGGCAGCGGTTCCCTGGATCGGCATATTGATGGCCTGGCGCTCGGCGTTGCTGCGGACGCTGAAATTGTTGCTTTTGATGTCAGGGAAATACCGCCGCCGTCCCAGGAGTGTGCTGACAAAGCCCGTCCGGCGGGCGGTTGCAATGGTGTCGGAAATGTACTGCTGCACTTTCGGAAAACGGGCAAAATACTTTGTAATGATATCTTTTGCCTCGGTTTGGGTGATATCAAGCCGTGACGAAAGCCCGAACGGTCCGATGCCGTACATGATGCCGAAATTCACTTCCTTCGCTTTCCTCCGCATGTCTTTTGTCACGCCCGAGCGTGCGACGTTGAACACCGTTGCCGCTGTCGTCGTATGAATATCTTCTCCCTCGATGAATGCCGATGTCAAACCTTCGTCGCCGGAGAGATGAGCCATGACGCGCAGTTCAATCTGCGAGTAGTCGGCGGAGAGGATGAGGAAATCAGGCGAACTCGGGATGAATGCGCGGCGAATTCTCTGACCGATTTCCGTTCGGATGGGAATGTTCTGGAGATTGGGGTCGCTGCTTGAGAGTCTTCCCGTTGTTGCCACAGTCTGGTTATAGGATGTATGGACCCGGTGTGTCCGCGGATCGACGAGATCGGGGAGGGCATCGACATATGTCGACTTCAGTTTCTGCACCTGGCGGTATGCCAGAAGGGTTTCGACGATGGGGTGCTCATGCCGCAATGTCTCGAGAACCCCGACATCGGTGGAGTATCCTGTCTTGGTTTTTCGGACAGCCGGCAGTTTGAGCCTATCAAACAGGATCTTGCTCAACTGCTGTGTCGAATTGATGTTGAATTTCTCGCCCGCGATCGAATAAATTTCGCCCGTGAGGGCATCGAGCATTCGTTCCAGTTCTTTCGACAGATCGTGCAGATACCCCACGTCAAGTGCGACGCCGTGAAGTTCCATACCGGCAAGAACGGTGATGAGGGGGAGCTCAACCTCCGTGAAGAGGGTGAACAGGTTTTCCTCCTTGAGTCTGCCCCGGAGCAGTGAGGCGAGGCGCAGCGTGATGTCGGCATCCTGGGCCGAATAGTCGGCGACGCGCCCGACTGGGATGTCCCGCAGATCCTTCCGGTTCTTTCCGGTCCCGGTCAATTCATCGTAGGAGATCATCGAGTAATTGAGGTGTTCCCGTGCCAGCGCATCGAGGTTATGCTGGGCATCCGGACGGAGAAGGTAATTCGCGAGCATCGTGTCGAACGCAATCCCTTCCGGCATGATGCCGTGCCGTGCCATGACGAGCATATCGTACTTGATATTTTGCCCCACTTTTTGTACTGAACGACTCGTGAGAACGGGAGCGATCAGCTGCAGAACCTTGTCCAGCGGGAGGCCATCTCCTGAAGGGGAATGTTTCCCCGTCTCCCCGTCCGGTTGTGTCTTCGTTCGTTTTGAGGTTCGCCGTGTCCCCTCTGAGGAGAAAAGATCATCCGGCGCTGAATCGGCACCCGTTGTGCCCGGACGATCGTCGGCGACAGGGACATACCATGCCTCATGTGGTGTAACCGCAAACGACAGTCCCACAAGTTCAGCCCGGAGCGGATCCTTGCCGGTTGTCTCGGTGTCGAATGAAATGCAATCCGCCTTTTTCAGTAGAGCAGCCAGACGTGCAAGCTCATTCTCCGATGTGACAAGGTGGTAGGTATGCGGATCCGATTCGATCGAGGCATACTCCGCGGGCGGTGGTGTGGGAGTGCTCACCCGGTCGTCGGGCATGAGTTTCGCAAGAAGAGATTTAAACTCGAGATCCTGATAGATCTGCCTGAGTTTTCCGATATTTTTCGGCTTTGCCGAAAGGTGGTGCAGATCGATGGAAAGGGGGACCTTGATGTTGATCGTCACCAGTTTTTTCGAAAGTATCGCAGTATCCCGGTATTCCTCCAGTTTCTGGCGGATCCCCTTCTGGGGGATTTCGTCTTTGTTTTTGAGAATCTCTTCAAGTGATCCGTACTGTTGGACAAGTGGAATCGCTGTTTTCTCGCCGATGCCGTGGACTCCAGGGACATTATCCGACGAGTCGCCGATAATAGCCAGGACATCGGTGACGCGGTCGGGTGCCACGCCGAACTTTTTGAGGACCGATTTTTCGTCCACAATCTCCCAATCATCCCCCCGTTTCCCAGGCTTGTACATTTTGATTGAGGGGGAGATCAGTTGCATGAAATCCTTATCGCTGGTCACCAGGTAGGTTTCCATGCCCTCCCGTTCCGCCCGGCGGGCGAGGGTGCCCATAATGTCATCAGCTTCATAACCGGGGACCTCGATGGTGGGTACATTGAATGCCTGCACGACCTCTTTCAGTCTGCCGAGCTGCGCGGCGAGGTCTTCGGGGATTTTTTGACGCGTCGCCTTGTACGGTTCATACATCTTGTGCCGGAAGGTCGGTTCCTTGGTGTCGAACACGACGGCGAGATGATCCGGACGGTCGTCCTGGAGGATTTTCATCAGGGTATTGACAAATCCGAAAATTGCGCCGGTATTCTCTCCCTTCGAATTCACGAGAGGTCTTCCCATGAATGAAAAATAAGCGCGGTAGGCCAGAGCCATCCCGTCGAGGAGGAAGAGTCGTTCAGGTGATTTTGTATGAACCTTTTTACCCGCAGCCATGATGAACAAATGACGGGAACATAATCGTGTGACAGTTGTCGGGTAAGATAGCGAAATTTTGTTTTCATCACAACTGAAAACACTTCTCTCGATGCGGCGCGGTGATTTGCTTTTCGATTGAAAAAAGGCGAATTTCCTGCACTCCCATTTACGAAGGACGACCATGAATCCATCCAACTTGATAATGTCAATCCGTGACCAGGCGAAGAAAAGAAAGAAAACCGTTGTTCTCCCCGACGCATTAGATGAACGAACCATTCAGGCCGCGAAAATCCTTCTCGACGAAGGCATTGCCCTCCCCATCCTGATCGGCGAGGAAGCAGCGATCCGTGCCAAGGCAGACGGGATTCATTCCCCGCTTCAGAATATCAGGATCGTTGAACCCCTCCGGTCGGAAAAGCTCAGTGATTTTTCCCATATATACTTTAATCTCCGCAAGGAGAAGGGGGTGGATCTTGAGCAGGCATCAGCTACCATGAACAATCCCCTCTTCTTTGGTGCAATGATGGTCCGTGAGGGGATGGCTCACGGGAGTGTCGCGGGTTCCATGTCGACAACGGGTGATGTTCTCCGTGCGGGTATCCAGGTCATTGGTTTGCGCGAGGGTATCAGCATCGTATCAAGCTTCTTCCTCATGGTATTCCCCCAGAAGGTGTTTTCCTTCGCGGATTGTGCCGTGGTTCCCGATCCGACTCCGGATCAGCTGGCGGATATTGCCATAGCGACGGCGGAGAATCACCGCAAACTCACCGGGGAAGAACCCCGCGTCGCGATGCTCTCATTTTCCACGAAAGGAAGCGCGAAACATCCCTTTGTGGAAAAGGTCCAGCAGGCGACAGCCAAAGTGCAGAAAAAACTTCCGTCGCTGATTGTGGACGGGGAATTACAGCTCGACGCGGCAATTGTTCCGAAGGTGGCAAAATCCAAGGCGCCCGGGAGCACTATCGAGGGAAACGCCAATGTGCTGATTTTCCCGGATCTTGACGCAGGCAACATCGCCTACAAGCTTGCGCAGCGATTGGGGGGTGCAGAGGCGGTCGGACCGATCGTCCAGGGGTTGCAGAAACCCGCCTTCGATCTCTCACGCGGCTGCAGCGTGGAAGACATCGTCAACACGGTTGCGATCAATTGTGTGATGGCAGCCTGATATGAGGCATCATGCCAGGTGCGGCTGAAGGCACGAAGCATCGATTTATTTTTATCGATCTTTACCGGAGCGCGGTTATCCTGCTGATGCTCGAAGGGCATGTCCTGCGGACATTCCTTCTCCCCGGGATTCAGCGTTCCGACGCATTCCAGTTGCATGAGTTTCTTCACGGCCTGAGCGCGCCCGCCTTTCTCTTCGGTGCCGGGCTCACATTTGTGATTTCGACCAGGAGGCGGTGGGAGGGATACCATCACTGGGGGCCTCCGCTTTCGAGGCGGGTCCGCCGCCTGCTTCTGGTTTTTTCCCTCGGGCTGGCCCTGCACCTGCCTTATTTTTCAGTGAGAAAAATCATCATTGATGGGACGCTGGCGGATCAATTCCAGCTGTTTCGATTCGATGTGCTGCACTGCATTGGGGTGGGCCTTCTCGCCCTTCATGCCCTTGTGTTTTTGTTCAAGACCGAGGTGCGTTTTTACGGATTGGTACTGGCTACCATCGTCTCGGTCTGTTTTCTCACACCGCTTGTCTGGGATATCGATTTTTCACGCTTCCTGTGGCCTCCGCTTGCGCAGATGTTCAACGGCAATCATGGTTCGCCCTTTCCCCTGTTTCCCTATCTGGGATTTTTATTCGCCGGCGTCATCGTATCCTGGGAATATCTCATTGCCTATGAGGAGGGGCGCGAACAATCCTTCATGCTCAAGCTCTATTTCCTCGGTGCGGTCATGGTTTTTTTGGGGATGGTGTTTGATCTCCTCCCGATGAGTATCTACCCGACATACAACTATTGGTTTACGAGTCCGAATTATTTTCTTGTCAGAACCGGATCATTGATGATCTTACTTTCGCTCTTCTGGTATGCGGGAAGGAGATTCAGCGTTATCCCGAGAATCTACACCGTGCTGGGGGTCGAATCGCTCTTTGTCTATGTCCTCCATCTTATCGTCATTTACGGGTCGGTCATCAACCCAGGCCTCAACCTCCAGGCGATGATCGGCACCACACTTACGGTTCTTCCCTCGATGGCCATATTCGGGATTCTCCTGGTCGCGATGCTGATCCTCGCACTCGGCTGGAACATGCTGAAGGAGAGGCACTATGCCTACTATCGTCTCAGTCAGGTCGTCGCTGCTTCCGTTTTCCTCATCCTCCTTTTTACACGGGACTTCTAGGGACGATCAGGGAAGGGCAACAACTCCCAGCGTCGTCTTGCGCCGCGCGCCTGTTGCGGGCGGAATATTTCCGGGATTTCCCGCAAGTGTTTCATTCGCGAGGAGGGCAAAACAGATCGCTTCCTTGGCATCAGCTGAAATATTTTTTTGATCTGAGGGGTAGAGGTCAACTCCGTGGAAATACCTTTTCAGGGCGTTCATGAGGTAGGAGTTGTGGACTCCCCCGCCGCTGACGACAAGTTCCGAGAGCCGGTAGCGCGGGCGGATAAATCCGGCATAACTCTGAAAGATGCTGATCGCGGTGAACTCTGCCGCGGTGGTCAGGATATTCGCCGGGGAGAGACGGCCCGATCGCCGAATGATTTTTTGAACAAAGGCATCTCCAAAGGTTTCACGCCCGCTCGATTTCGGCGGGGGAAGTTGAAGGTAGGGATGGGAGAGCATCCACCGCAGGAGACTCGGTTCGATCCTGCCCGAGGAAGCGATCTGCCCGCCCCTGTCAAAGGGAAGGTGGAAGTATCGTTGTGCAAGGTTGTCAATGACCATATTGCCGGGGCCCGTATCGAAGGCCGTGACATCGTCGGGTGTACAGGCTCGGGGCAGGACAGTGATGTTTGCGATTCCGCCGATATTGAGCGCCCCGCGATGGACGCTGGGTGAGCGCAGGGTGAGGTAATCGAACAGGGGGACAAGGGGAGCACCCGATCCTCCGACGGCGATGTCACCGCTGCGGAAATCCCCCACGGTCACGACGCCCGTCAGCTTTGCGATGGCGGAGGGATTGCCGATTTGAAAGCTCGACCGGATCCGTTTGCCGAAAAGGAATTCCGGCTGCGGGAGGTGATGAATGGTCTGGCCGTGCGAGCCGATGAAATCAACGCTCGAAAGGGGAATGCCCCCCTTCCGGGCGACCCGTCGAGCGGCTTCAGCGAAAAAATGGGCGACCAGCATATCGGCCCGCATGATGTCATCGATGCGGGCGGAGGAGCGTTCAGAATTCCTCAAAAGAAAATCCCGGAAATCCTTCGGGTAGGGATGGGTAAGGAAGGCGCGCAGGCGGTAGCCTGTTTTCGTTCCCGATCCGGTGATATCGATCAGGGCAGCATCGATCCCGTCGGCGGATGTTCCGGACATCAGTCCGATCGCGGTTTTTTTGCGCTTCCGTGTTAGTGAATGAAGTGGAGGCAAGGTTGCGCTTGTCGTGGTAAATTATATCTTATTTTAGTGTCTAGTTGAATTTTCCCGTATCTCCGATCAGTATGTCTCGTCCTCGCCACTCAGCAGATGGTCCGCTCATCGGCGCCCACGAATCGATTGCCGGTGGATTGCACAAAGCATTTGACCGTGCCGAATCCGTCGGGTGCAGAACCCTGCAGCTCTTCACGAAAAATTCAAACCAGTGGAGTGGCAGGCCGCTCACCGACGAAGATATCGCAAACTACAAAACTGCGGCCTCGAAATCAACAATCAGGCCTGTCATTGCCCACGATTCGTATCTGATCAACCTCTGTGCGTCCGATCCCGGCTTACGGAAAAGATCCCTTGAAGCGTATATCGATGAGCTGGAGCGTTGCGGGAAGCTCGGCATCCGGTATCTCAACTTCCATCCCGGGGCTCATACGGGGCAGGGGGAGCGGGAAGGCTTGCGCCTGATTATCGAGGCCCTGAACGAGGCTCATGCCCGCACACCAAGTTTGGATGTCCTGAGCGTCGCGGAGACCACAGCGGGGCAGGGGACCTCACTCGGATACCGGTTTGAACACCTTCAGAGGATCATCGGCGGTGTGACGCAACCCGAGCGAATGGCTGTTTGTATCGATACATGTCATATCTTCGCAGCCGGATACGATCTCCGGACTCAAACCGGGTATGAGGAAACCATGCGCCGTTTCGCCGAAATCATCGGATTCGGGAAACTCGCGGTGATCCATCTCAACGACTCAAAAAAAGGGCTGGGTTCACGAGTCGATCGCCATGAACATATCGGATTCGGAGCAATCGGAAAGAATGGATTCCGGTTTTTGATGAATGACGGGCGGCTCGACCACATTCCCAAAATCCTCGAAACGCCAAAAGGGCTTGATCTGAAAGAGGATCGGTTGAATCTTTTAAGGTTACAACGCCTCGCTCGAGGGGTTGCTCATCGCGAGATCCGCAACCCGGATGGGGTCTGAGTCACAGGATTATTTGCCATTACCGTGGAATGGGTTTATATTGAAGAGGGATACGGAAATGATGAGTAGTTCCACCATATCACTCAAGGGGCTGTTGAGCGGGTACACCCGTGAGGGCGAGCTCTGGACAACGGGGAGTGACGGCAGGATTGAATGTTACGCCTGCGGCCACCGCTGTCGTATCGGGGATGGGAAGGATGGCATCTGCAGGGTCCGGTTCAACAAAGGGGGGAAACTGTATGTCCCGTGGGGATACGTCGGATCGGTGCAGCTCGATCCGGTTGAAAAAAAGCCTTTCTATCACGCGCTCCCCGGAAGTCTGGCGATGAGTTTTGGCATGCTCGGCTGCGACTATCACTGTGCGTACTGCCAGAATTGGATCACCTCACAGACATTGAGGGATCCGGACGCGGTATGGTCACCGGAAGAGCTCGCCCCCGAAGATTTTATCCTCCGTGCAAAGCGTGAATCCGCATCGATTGTCACAAGCACGTACAATGAACCTCTCATTACGAGTGAATGGGCGGTGGAAATATTCAAACTCGCCCGGCGGTACGGTCTGGTCACCTCCTACGTGTCCAACGGGAACGCGACACCGGAGGTCATTGAATATCTCCGGCCATGGGTTGATCTCTACAAGGTCGACCTCAAAGGATTCAATGAGAAGAAGTACAGGGCTCTGGGCGGGGTTCTGGGAACGGTGCTGGACGCCATTCGCCGTCTCTCCGGATTGAAATTTTGGGTTGAGGTTGTCACACTTGTGGTGCCCGGTTTCAATGACAGCGAGGGGGAGCTGAGGGATATCGCCCGTTTTCTTGCCTCAGTCTCCGTGGATATTCCCTGGCATGTGACAGCGTTTCATCCCGATTATAACATGACTGAGCCATCCGCGACACCGGTGCGGACCGTCATACGGGCGGCCGAAATAGGATATGAGGCCGGGCTTCATTATGTCTACGCGGGGAATGTTCCGGGCCAGCTAGGTCGTTTCGAAAACACCTATTGCCCGTCGTGCTCGACACTCCTCATTGAACGCGTCGGATTCCGGATACGGAGGAATGTCCTTGTGGACGGCTGTTGCCCGAAATGTCGCATCGCTATTCCCGGTTTCTGGAAACAACCCCTAGAATCATGACGAGGAGAAATGGAACACGTATATACTCCAAAGAAAAAGCCCTCTGATCTTCTCGGAAGAACACTCAGCACACCTCCCATGACCGATGAAGATTGGGAAGAATTTCTCCACGGGGTGAACCTCTTTAATGAGGGGAAATTCTGGCACGCGCACGAAGCCTGGGAAGAGGTATGGCGCCGGCATACTGAGGATGAGCGGTTATTTTTCCAGGGGTTGATCCAGCTTGCGGCCGCCTATCACCATCTGACATTGAAGAAGAGCCACGGGGGATGCGTGAACAACCTTCAGAAATCCGCCGACATTCTGAACGTTTTCCGGCCGGAATTTATGGGTGTGGCGATTGAACCCCTCATGACCGCCATCGCGGACGGTAAAAAGGAGGCCGAAGCACTCGGTCCGGAACAGATTGACGAGTTCAGAAAATCGCTGATTGTGAAGATCGCGTTCCAGAGGCCGCCCGATCCGGATCTCCGGGTCGGAATCCGCGAGCTCCTTCTTTCGGAGCAGTTTCTGGAGGGTGTGAGGATGTTCAACAACCGAGAATTCTGGGAAGCTCACGAGATGTGGGATCAGCTCAGGCAGAATTACGACGGCGAAACGAAACTTTTTGCGGAAGGATTCACCCAGATGGCGTCCGCATATCATTTTGTCATGATGCGGAAATTCACGAATGCGGTCTATCTTTTTGACAAGGCGGTCGAGCGGTTGAAGACTTTTGCGCAGCAAACGGACGAATATCCCCTCTCGAGGATCATTGAGTGCATGAGCCAGAGCCGTCAGGCGATTGCCGAGGGAGGAGCTGATGTGAGGCGGGATGCCTGCATGCCCGTCATTCCCGTTCCGTTGAAACAGGCTGCAGTGCGGTAATTATTTTTTTGAGGAGAGAAGGTCCTGTTCGAGTTGCCGGTGTTCTTCCTCCGAGATGTTGCATTCCTTCCTCAGTGCCGCAAGAAAATCGGTGCTCGATTTGGACGGTGTTCCTGACGACAGGGATTCCTTGAGTGCATCGAGGTACGCTTCCCGTTTTGCGGTCGGTTCGATTGCAGAGTGTTCTTCGGGTGTAATGTCGAGCGACTTGCGTAAATTCGCGAGTATGGTTTCCTCGTTCGGCGAAAGAGGACCGTCGGACCACGCCTTCCGGACTGCGCGCTGGTAGGTATCCAGTGTCGTCTGCCGCTGGGTCTTCAGCGAGCTGCTGATTTCATTTTCCCAGGTCTGTTTCTGCTCATTCCGGATCTTTTCTTCGAGTGCTTTGGCCTCGGTGTGCTGGGGATCGATGAGATAGATCTTCATCACCTGAACAAGCGCATCCTGATCGTTGTGTTCCTGGTGGAAACGCCGGGCCTTTGTGAGGAATTCATCGAGCTTCCGGCCCTGGGCCTCCTGCCGGCCTTCCTCCATGGCGGACCGCATGATCGCTTCCTCCTCTGCCCGTTTTTTTTCAGCTTCCACCCTGAGCCGTGTTGCCTCCTCGGTCTTTTTCTGGGCTTCCAGTTCGATCCGTTTCCGTTCCTCTTCGATTCTTTGGAGCCGTTGGGCTTCCCGTCTGCGGTTCTCCTCTTCCAGGCGTTTGCGTTCGGCCTCAATTTTCTGGCGGGCTGCTTCATCCGCCTTGCGGTGTGCCTCTTCATGGGCCCGTTTCTGCTCTTCCTCGAACTGTTTGCGGATTTTTTCTTCCTTGAGGCGGGATTCCTCCTTCATGCGCAGACGTTCATCGTCCGTCTGTTTCCTCAATAGGGCTTCCTTCGCCTTGGTTTCTTCTTCGAGCTGTTTGCGGTCCTCCTCCAGCTGCTGCCGTTCCATAGCGATGGATTTCCGTGCATCCTCTTCCCATTTCTTGACCTCGTTCTCGAGCCTCTTGCGTTCCTCCTCGGCCTGCCGTTTCAGAGTTTCCTCGCGGGCGTGGAAATCCTTCAGCCGTTTTTGCTCCTCTTCGGCGAGGCGCCTGGTCTCCTGTTCCCTGAGGGTATAATTGGCTTCAAACTTCTTGCGGAGCTCGGTGACCTTGTTCATTTCATCCTGGAGACGGGCGCGCGCCTGTTGTTCGCGCTGGAAAAAATCCTGCTCGAGGCGTTTCCGCTCATCGGCGAGCCGCTGCTGTTGTTCCTCGGTGGTCCGCTGGGATTCCATTTCCTTGCGACGGAATTCCTCCAGGATCTTCCGTTGCATTTCAAGGGCTTTGACCCTGTCCTGCTCCACCTTCAGCTTCTGCTCTTCCACGCGCTTCTGGCTTGCACTGATCTCGTGCATGCGCCTCTCGATTTCTTCCTCGGGGGGTTTTAAAGTGTCTTTTTCTGCTGTCGGAGCCGGCTGCTCGGTCATTGCCTCCTTCTGCATGGTTGTGACCGGAGCTTTTGCCGCAGGGGCATGCTCGATCACATCCTCCTTGTGCAGGGCAGTAACCGAAGCTTTTACCCCGGCGGGGGCTTGTTCGATCACGTCCTCCTTATGTGCGGGGGACGTCGGTGCTTTCGTTGAAGGGGCGGGTGCAGCTTGTTTGGCCTGTTGTTCCGAGGCCTGGGGGGATGCGTTCCGTTTGGTAATCAGCTCGCCGATCCTCATTTTATACGCCTTTGCGTAAAAATTTGATGGATCGATCGCGATAGCCTTGTCGATTTCTGTCAGGGCGGATTGTAAATCACCGGACTTGAGAAACCGGTCCGCATTTTTTAAAAAGTCCCCCGATTGTTTCTTTGTTGCGTTATCCGGTATGTCTTTTTTTAAACCCATTCGTGCCGACTTCCGCTTTTCATGAGATAGCGTTGTAATGCCTCATTGTTCGTAATATACACATGCGTTTGTGGAAAGCCAAATGCCGTACGGTCCGGGCCCCCGGAGCAGGCCGCTGCGAAAGGTGTATCTGTCATGGAGAGATGCATGGCTCATGTCACCGGGGACGCACGGGTTGATGGAGTGCGAGGTTAAGGTCGCCATGGGTGACCATGTTGAAAAAGTCGGCGTTTGTCAGCTGATCGAGACGGTAGCCTGTTTTGAGCGCCGCCTTGAGTGTTTGTGCCGCAACTGTCTTCTTTTTGTCGTCGATGGTTTTTGTTTTTGACGAATACATTTGCAGTGAATAGATCTGGGCAACGGCATACACGATATCCGGATTCCGGCCGTCGGTCTGGAGTGCGCGTTCAGCGTATGTTGTGGCCTCCGAAAACCTTCCGAGCCGTGTCAGTGTAAGTCCGAGATAGGCCTGGACGGAACCGTCCTTGGGATTCTGCTGGATTTTCTTCCGCAGAAAATTATCGAGTTTGTTGAAATGTGCCATGGCGGAGATCGAATTGCCGGTGACCTGTTCGATGCGCGCCATACGGTACATGGTCCGGTAATCGGTGGAGTCGGTCTTGAGGCGTTGCTGGCAGGCCCCGATCACCCTGTCACTGTACTGAAGCGTGAGTGCGGGGTCCATCAGGATGATGTCGGCGACCGGACCGCAGAGATAAGCGACAGAATCGTCGGCGACCGACAGGGCGGATTCGTGGTAGACGATGCCCTGCCGCGGCGTCCCCATCAGCTGATGGAGGAATCCGAATGTCTGGAGAACATCGAGATTGCGCGGATCAAGTTCATATGCATGGGCCATCGCATTGGTGACAGTGTTATATCTTTCCAGCCGAAAATTGAGTTTTGCGCGATCGAGATAGACACGGCTCGACCGGGGCAGGTAGGTGAGGGCTGTATCAAGCAGGGCCTGGGCGCTGGCGTAGGACCCCTCCAGGGTCGCAAGTTCCCCGAGTGCGCAGTACGCATCGCCGTTCTCCGGATCGATTTTCAGGGCGGTCTCAGCCATCTGCCGTGCCACGGCGAGGGATGCCGTTGCGGTATCCCAACCCGTCTCGAACCGGGTGATCAGAAGAAGAGCGGCGCCGCTCCTGGCCTGCGGGAACAATCCGTCAAGCGCGATGGCCTGGTTCAATGCCTGCAGGGCGTTCTGTGAAATCTCGGGATTCAGGCGCGGCAGCATCTCCATCCCCCGCAAATACAGGATATAGGCATCCTGATTGATGATGCGGGGATTTTCCGCGGACTTTGCGACAGGCGATCCGGTTTCATTATTGAGCGCCTCGGTAACCTGCTGGTAAATGCGTTCGGGCATTTCGTGGAGGAGGTCGACCGGTTTCGAATAATCATTCTGCCATATCGTGTTTCCGGATGAGTCCACCATTTTCAATCGCACGAAGATCTTGTTGTCGGATTCGCCGAGCGAGCCTTCAAGAACGTACGTGAAACCCATCCGTGAAAGAATGTTCAGCGGGTTCTGCGAGGCTTGGGCAAACCTGTAACTTGAAGAATATCCAAGCGGCGTGTACCCCTTTGAGCGCTCAAATTGTTTGATGATTTCACCGCTGAACGCCGTCCCGAGAATGTGCTCCTCGGGGGTGTTCGTAACGCTCCCAAGCGGCAGTACGGCGATGGAAACGGGAGAGGTGAAGATTTTTTTCTTCACCTGGATGACAATGATACTTACCAGGACCAGGACGCCGACGACGATCGCTGCGATGAGGAATTTTACCGTGGCAGGTTTTTTTGCCTCAGGTGTCCTGAAGCTCGAGGGTCTCTGTTGAACTCTGCTGTCGGTCGGTCGTTCGGCAGCGACTTTGCGTTTTGCCTTGTCCTGCTGCAGGTCCTTGATCTTCTGATCGAGGGCGAGTGCATCGGGATGGGTCGGATCGTTGACGAGTGCCTTTGCGACCTCAATTGCCGCGTGCTCGTAATCGCCGCCGGAGAAAAAATTGTTTGCTGATTTCAGAAGCGCATTGACCCGCTCATGTTTCTCGACCTCCCGCCGCAGCCGTTCCTGTTCCCGCCGGAGCGTGTCAAGCTCCGTCCGTTTCTTCTCGCTCTCCTCTTTCCTCCGAATTTCCTCCTCCTGCCGTGTCTTCTCATCTTCCACCTTCTGGCGGCTTACTTCTTCCTTCATCCGCTTGGCTTCGGATCTGCGCTTCTCGTCCTCTTCAATCCGTTTCCACGTCATTTCCTCCCGTAGGCGGACTTCCCGTTTTGTCTGTTTATCCTGATCGAGAACCCGATGAACCTCATCCTCCTGAGCCTTGCGGAGTTGCTCGGCTCGTGTCTTCTCGGCCTGGGCCTCCTGTTGCATCTCCTGGTAAAGTTTCTGGTCCTCGGCCAACCGTTCCTGAACCATTGCGCGGGCTTTCGGTTCGGCTTCCTCGTCGAGCCTTCGGAGTTCTTCCTCGAACGCTCGCCGTTTCACCTCCAGAACTTTTTGCTGCAGTTCCTCGGATTTTTGACGATCCCCCTGACCAGCCACGGACGATTCCTTTCCTTACTTTATCGACTCAAACTCGGAGAATATAGAGAAATCAGGTTCCAATGTCAATAATGAGTGTAAGCCCCGTCAATTTCAATTAGGACTTTAACCGATATCGATAACTCCCCTTGTTACCATGGGGGCGGGGGTGATTTTGGTGTCGGAGGGGAAAAGTTGTATATTCCTGTAAATCTTTTTCAAATGCCGGATTTTTCACATGAAAACCACACCCAAACGAGATGAGAAGAAACGAACCACGCTCCTGGTCGGTCTTGACAGGCGGTACGACCTGGAACCTGATTCAACCATTGACACGGGTGTCCTGGAGACAATTCCCTATAAATACCCCGGCCGTGAGGTCGTTGTCGCCATCGACACGAATGAATTTACCGCAGTTTGTCCTTATTCGGGCCTGCCTGATTACGCGGTGATCAAAATTCACTATACGCCCCGAAAGCACCTCATTGAACTGCGGTCGCTGAAGTATTATCTTTTTTCATTCCGCAACGTCGGAATGTACCAGGAACACGTCGTGAACAGGATTTTGGAAGACCTCGTTCGTTGTTGCAAGCCCCGGTGGATGGAAGTCGTTGCTGATTACAATCTCCGCGGAGGACTTCACACCGTAGCTCGCGCCGAATGGGGGAAGAGGGAACCGTGAACCCGTTGTCCCCCGATGCGAGGCTGATGATAGGAGCGGGCGCACTTTTTGCCTTCGTGGGTGTTGCACTGGGAGCATTCGCCGCACACATCCTGAAGCAGAAACTCTCTCCCGATCTGTTCGCGATTTTCGAGGTTGGTGTCCGGTATCAGATCTATCACGCGCTTGCACTGTTTGTGGTGGCCTGGATGATATCCAGTGTTCCCCAGATGGGAGTGCAGATCGCCGGTTACTGTTTCATTGCAGGGATTGTGATTTTTTCCGGCAGCCTGTATGTCCTGAGCCTGACGGGGATTCGTTGGTTCGGTGCGGTTACACCGGTCGGAGGTCTAAGTTTTTTAGCCGGCTGGCTGTGGCTTGCATGGGCAGCCTGGAAGTCGGCCTAGGTCACTGCGCTGGTTGCTTCCGCCTCCGGATAATCTCGATCAGCATCGGCAGAGTGGAGATGACGATGATGGCGATGAGCACGATGGAGAAGTTGTCTTTGACGACGGGCAGTCTGCCGAAGAAAAACCCGGCGTAGATGAACACCCCCACCCAGCAGATTCCGGCCGTGATATTGAAGAACATGAACCTTCCGTAATTCATGAAGCCGATCCCCGCGACGAAGGGTGCGAATGTTCTGATGATCGGGAGAAACCGCGCATAGATGATTGTTATCCCGCCGTACTTTTCGAAAAAAGCATGTGCCCTCTCCAGATGCCTCCGGTTGATGAATCTGATCTCCCTTTTTGACAGGATTTTCGGTCCGATGAGATACCCGATCCAGTAGTTTGTCATATTTCCGAGGATTGCCGCAATGCTCAGGACGACAAAAAGTGAGGTCGAGCTGAGTGGTCCTGTTGCCGCCAGAGCCCCTGCGGCGAAGAGCAATGAATCGCCGGGTAAAAAGGGGGTCACCACGAATCCCGTTTCACTGAAAATAATGGCAAACAGGATGGCGTAGGTCCATGAACCATAGAGGGCGATGAGTTCGTTGAGGTGGACATCGACGTGGAGCACAAAGTCGAGGAAATACCGGATTACTTCCACTTGTTACCCATTCTGGATGTGAGTTAGCGGCGTGATTTTTTTCTGCGTGTGACGTGTTCTGGTGTAACGAGACGGAAATCGATTTCTCCCTCCTCCGGGTCGACGCGGATCACCTGTATGGTGACCTTGTCGCCGAGCCGGTAGCGGCGGCGGGTCGACCGGCCGGTCAGCGAGAATTGTTTTTCGTCAAAGAGATAATAGTCATCGTCCAGGTCCCGGATGTGGATAAGCCCCTCCACCAGGAGGTCGGTTATTTCAACGAAAAGGCCGAACTTGACCACACCTGAAATGATCGCATGAAACTCCTCCCCGAGGTGACGTTTCATATACTCGATCTGCATCACTTTGACGGATGCCCTTTCGGCGTCCTGGGCTACCCGTTCACGCTCCGTCGACTGATCGCAGATGCCGGGGAGGAGGGATGCCACCTGTTTGCGCCGTTGGTAGGGCATTTTCAGGGAATATTCGTTCAGGAGCCGGTGCACCATGAGGTCGGGATAGCGGCGGATGGGCGAAGTGAAGTGGGTGTAATGCCTGAACGCCAGACCATAATGACCGATGTTAAAATCACTGTAGACGGCCTTTGCCATCGAACGGATTGCGACCTCGTTGATGACATTTTCCTCTTCCGTCCCGCGCACCTTATCCAGCAATTTCTGGAGCATCACCGATGAGCGGGCCTGGTCGATCGGAAATGAGTATCCGAGGTGTTCGACAAAGGCGCAAAAATCCTTCATTTTTTCGGGCGGAGGAACATCATGAACGCGGTAGATAAACGGCCGGATCTGATCCTCCTTCCTTGATATCCCGATGTGTTCCGCCACGGTACGGTTGGCCAGGAGCATGAATTCTTCGATGAGCCGGTGGGCGTCGAGGCGGCTTTTCTGGAGGATTTCGACGGGCTTCCCCGACTCGTCGTACCGGAATTTTATCTCGGTCGTGTCGAAATCGAGCGCGCCGTTTTTGAGACGACCTTTCAGAAGTGCCTGGCTGAGGTGGTACATTGCGATGATCTCCCGGGAGAACGGTCCCCGTTTCCCGGTGATGACATCCTGGACTTCGCCGTAACTGAATCTGCGTTTACTGGTAATGACGGTCTTGTGAATTTCGTATGATCGGACAGTTCCCTGTTTCGAAACTGTCATGAGGACGGAATAGGTGAGTCGGTCGACGTCCGGCCGGAGACTGCAGATGTCGTTTGACAGTTTCTCGGGGAGCATCGGGATGACATCGTTGGCGAGATACACGCTCGTCCCGCGTTTTCTGGCTTCTTCATCCAGGATGGAACCATCCGTGACATAATGGCTGACATCGGCGATATGGACCCCAAGACGGAAATGGCTGTCATCGAGCGGTTCGAGGGAGACTGCGTCATCGAAATCCTTTGCGTCTTCGGGGTCGATGGTGAAACAGATGAGTTCCCGGAGATCGAGGCGCCGGGCGATTTCCGCAGGAGGGATTTTTTCCGGAATCGAGCGGGCTGCCTCAAGCACGGATCTGGGGAAGGAGAGCGGAAGCGAGAATTTCCGTGCAACGCTTTTCATCTCGGCGAGGACATCGCCCGATTTCCCCAGCTGTTCCACGATGTGTCCCTCGGGATTCAGATTGCGCGATTCCCAGGCATCGATCTGGACAACGACCTTATCACCCGGACGCGCTCCCAAGGTCTTTCCTTTCGGAATATAGATATCCCGTTCGAGTCCCCGCTGATCGGGAACGACAAAGAAGAAATTCTTCCCCTTCTCGAGTGTTCCGACGATCGGCCGGGGATTTCGTTCGAGGACGTCAATGATCTCTCCCTCGGGGACGCTTCCATCTCCGTCCCCGGGCCCGACCGATCCTTCAAATGCAACCACGCGGACGGTATCGCCGTCAAGTGCAGTCTGCATGAACCTGGGTGCGATGGACACCTTCCCCTTCATGGGCGGGAGAAGCTGGACGAACCCTGAACCGTTCCGTTCGAGGTGAAAAACACCGGTGAGCTGATGGTGAGCGGGGGGGACGGCATGGGTATAACGCCTGCTTTTCCCCCGGCCGATCTCCCCTTCCTGGTGGAGATCCTTGAGGAGTTTCTGAAGCGCGTGGTATTCCGCCGGATCGGTGATGGAGAGCCTGCGGGCCAGGACCTTCTGCTTGAATTTCTCGTGGGGATGTTTTGCCAGAAACTCCAGCAGTCTTTCTTTGAGTGTTCGGTTCATTGATCAGAATGAGAAACGGTAATAGATACGGGCTTCATCGGTTTTGCGGTCCTCGATCAGTTCGCTGTCGCGATGTTGTATCTCAAGAAAAAGGTTATGGATCGAGGAGTTCTTGAGAATTTCTCCCAGATTGACCTGATAGCTGACGTTCGCATTGGCGATGTTGTTGAGAATTTTCCCGCCGAACTGGAGGTACCCCTGCAGGATATCACCGGAAATCCGCACATCGGGTGTTCCACCCTGGTACGTAATCGATGCGTCGCGAATCCGGAGGAAAGGGAGTTCGGATCTGAGGAAATTGGTCAGAATCCCCGAAAGAAGGGTCGAGGTGAAACTGGAACTCGCCGTCGAGCCGACGTTGGATGTCAGGTTGCGGCGGTCCGCCGAGGTGAGTTCGTCCTTGAATTTTCCCGTCAGGATGAACGAAATCGCGTCTGACTGGATATCCCCCCCCTTTGCCTGTGTCGACCAGTCGATGGCCTCCGTGCCTGGTGTCTGCTGAACCTTCATCGCCATCGCCAGTTTTGGCTCGTACCTGTTTCCGGTGATGTTCAGGACCACGATGACTTTTTCCTGCGTGGTGGTCCCTGATTTTGAGAGGGAGTCGATGATATGGTAGTCCTCGTAGGTGGCTTGAATCTTGAGGTCGGGATTATCCCACTGTCCGACGAAATTCAGCGAACCTGTCGCATCAAATCGCTTGATAAAATTGTAATAGGAATGGGGGAGAACGGTGATTTCGCCGTTGACGGTGGGCGTCCCCCACTCGTTGATGATGCTGACCTTCCCCTCAAGTTCCGCGTACAATTCTTCATTTGTCTCGGGGGTAAAAATCATTTTGATGGCAGTGGTCCCCTTGGTTTCGGCCGTCACGTTATAGCGAAGCCGGTCGACAAACAGGATGTTTTGTTCACGAGCCTCGTTTTTACTCGCAATGCCCATACCCTCACCGACGTTGTAGAATTTCGATATTTTTTTCGAACGTTTCACACGGCTCGTCGTATCGTCAATGACAACATGGTTGAGTGAGAGCTGATTCGAGGTCTGCGGAGTGGCCTTCGTGGGGGGAAACACCAGATTCGCATCGAGAATCGAGAGTTTTCCGGTGACCATCGGATGCTCAAACGAGCCCCTCAGGTTCAGTCCGGACGCGTCGGTCTCGGTCAGGAGCGGGCCGTAGAGTGAAAGCCCGGTGGAACGCGTGGCATCGCTCATCAGGAAGAGCTGGCCGAATGCCGTGATGTCAAATTGCGAGATTGCATAATCCTGAATAGTCAATGTGCCCTTGATTTGGGCCTCGGCCTGCTTGCCGTTGATCGGAGTGTTCCGCAAGGTGAAGTTCTGGAGGGCGATTTTGTCCCCGGATGGCTGCATATCACCCGAGACGAGATACTCCACATTGTTCGGGACAAAAATAAAATCGACATTCCTGAGCTCAATCGAACCGGAGTAGTCGGGATACCGTGGTGTTCCCCGGACTGAAATATCCGCCGTGAGTTTCCCCTTGAGGTCCTCAACCTCACCGATGAGCGGGTTAAAGATTCCGAGATCGGAATGTTTCGAGGTGATCGTGATGTCCTGCTGGTGTTCCGGAAACCGTTCCTCGACCCCGGTCAGAGCGAGATTAATGGGGAGTGTTCCCCTGACCTGGAGGGATGAGAGGCTGTCAGCCCCTTCGCCGCGAAGGGTGATATCAAGGTGCGCGGTGGTGTCCCGGTAGAGGATGTCCGCAAATACCGCACCGATGGATGACTGACGGTATTCCACATGGGAGGCTTTCATCCCGATCTGAAAAATGGGATTTTCGATGGCCCCGCTGACTTCGAGGTTGAGATCGCATTTCCCGGAAAAGTTTTTCAGGGCCGTCTGGATCCGGTCGTGGGGGAGCCAGAGATTGAGCTCATTGAGATCAAAATTTTTCAGCGTGAAGGATCCTTCAATGCCCCCGGAATAATGAAGGGCTCCCGTCCCCGAGACGACGGCGTCGTTGTGAAGCATTTCTGCATGGAGGATGCGGGTTCCGTCATAGTTGATGCGGAACTGGACATCCTGACTGTTTGACCAGTGGAACTGGCCCAGATCGGCAGACAGTGTGTCAACGTCGAAGACATAGCTTCCTGGCTGGATGGATGTCTCGCCGATGATGTTCATGGTATACAGTGAGTCGAAGATACCGCGGATGAGCAGGTTCCCGCGGGTGTGTTTGTAGAGGAACCTGCACCGGGCATTTTCAAGGCGGAGGGAATTGAAGTTCGCGCCTGTCATCGTTGCATCGAGGTTACAGGAGAGGTTTTCCAGGACATCCTCACCGCCGAGGGAATCGAGTTCGGCGGCTATGGTGCAGTTGTTCAGGATGAACCCGTTATCCGATGTCCCATAATAAAATTCCCCAATTGTTCCGTCGCAGGTCAGCGAAAGGTTGTCCTGCGTGGTCCGTATCCCGCCCGAAATGTCTGCGTGTCCGTCAAACGGTGTTTTGCTCAGGAGCGTTGCCACCGGCTCGAGATCCTTGAGTTGAATCTGGTAACTGAAATCCATCTGGTGTTGTGCCGGAGAATGGGGGGGGACGGAAAATGTCGTTTTGGCCGGCTTCACCGAGTCGGGCGGCAGCGCATGGTTTCTGACCGAGGCGAGAAGGTTGGATAAACGCTCCGCCACCATTGCGGCGGCCAGATCCAGATCGAACGATCCTTCCAACTTCACGTTTGCGATGGAGGAGTTCAACAGCAGGTGTTTCTTGTTGTGATCTTTTTGGTCGAGCGACAACTGAAAGGTGTCCTGGGGTATGGCGTGATTCTGGAATTTCGAGGGAAGCACAGAGAGATTGATATCGGTGTTGATATTGTCGATGTCGGAACCCGATCCCCTCAGCGATCCCCTGAGCGTGAGGTCGCTCTGGTACCGGGGATCCCTGAGAAGGGGGGCAATGTCGAAGGAGGCCAGCGCGACCTCGGATGAAAATGCCGTGACATCGGGATTTGAGAAATCAGCGCGTGCATTCAGGTCAGCCTGTGACGCATGTGATGTGAGCGAACAGGTCGCTTCAACCTGCCGTGCGGCTCCGTGCAGAAAGATTTCCGCCGTATCGATCGTGAGATCCCGGAACCTTGATGAATCAAGGGACAATGTAAGATTCGATTGAAGCGATCTGAGGTTGACTCCGGCCCCCTTGAGTGTGCCGTGGGAATTCAGGACTGAGGCGAGTTCGGGATTCTTCAAGACTTTCCGCAGATCGAGATTGCGTGTTCCGAATGCGATGTCGTAGCGGGGGATCGAATCCGTGAACTGGAGCTTGCCGTCCGTTTCGACCGTCCCCGCCCTGGTCTGGACGAGAACCTTCGCAAGAAAATCAACCGGCGTACCATCAAACTGGGCAGAGAACGCTGTCGCTCCCAGGCTGTCGAATGTGGGGATCCCGAACCCGGGCATGAGGCGTGAAATATCCCTCGGATTGACCTTTCCTTCCGGTATGGAAATTTTGAGCAGAAGCTGGTCAGGGCGGTGGAGGTTTCTGATATTCCCCGACAGACGGAGGGAGGTCTGGGAAAAGCGGATGTTGGCCTGTCGCAGGTAGATATCGCCGAATTCCCCGCCGGCTTTCAGATCGAGGGAGGCGGATCCGTTCAGGAAGCCGACCGGGGGAAGGAAGAATTTGAGCTCATCGAAGTCAATCCGATCGGCCTTGAGTGTGAGGCTCGCCGAGTCGTGCTGGAATTCCGGCAAGGATTCCGGGAGGATTCTTTTGGTGCTGCTCAACGTTGCATCGAAGCCGACATCGGAGTTCCCCGTCCGAATCCTGACCTTCTCAGCCCTCAAGTGATGCTCGTCGAGGTGGAGCTCTCCGCTGATGTGTGCGATGGCGATCGATGAGTTCGCGACGGAGCAACCCGCATCCGCAAGATGAACGTCAAAGGATTCCCTGGTGAAGGATCCATGGAGCTTGAGGTTGAGGTCATTGACGGCGAAATCGTGATAATTCAGCTGCGGGAATGTTGTATCCGGCTTCGGTTGTTCAAGTGAGTCAAACAGTGTGACAGATCCGTGCAGCAGTTCCAGGTCGTCGAATGTCCCTGTCCACACAAACACGCCTTGCGTCGTGTCGCCGGAGGGTTTGATGATCGAGAGGAAGTTCCACCCGCCGGTGGCTGAGCGTGTAAGTGTCAAAGTCGGCCGCTCAACGGTGACATAGCGTATCTGGATCTTTTTATCAAACAGGGGGAGGATGTCATAGGCGAATGCCACCTTGCCCGTACGGACGACCGGGCGGCCCTGGCAGTAGATTCCGAGCGAGTCGAGCGTAAATCCCTTGAAGAAGCTTCCCCGTATTGTCCCCAGCGTGAGTTCGCCGTTCATCTGATTGGAGAACGTTGTGATGAGGATGACCCTGAGGCGGTCCCTGAAAAATTGTGTTTGGGTCAGAAGAGTAATTGCGCCGATTGTCAGGACGAGTGCAATTCCGCAGTAAAGGCATATTTTGAGGATTTTCCGGAAAAATTTCATTTCTTTTTGTCCGAAAACCGCTCGACGATCCGTTCAATAATACCCGATGTCGATCTGTCCGGTATAAATTCGATGGTCGCAACCCGACCCCCGTGGCTTTCGACGACATCCTTGCCGACGATCGCATCCAGGTCCCAGTCTGACCCCTTGACAAGAACATCGGGGACCAGACGCGTGATGAGTGACAGGGGGGTATCCTCCCGAAAAATACAGGCGTAATCGACCGGGCAGAGGTTCGCAATGAGAAACGCCCGGTCGTCTTCACAGACAATAGGCCGGTGTTCTCCTTTGATGGTCCGGACTGAGGAGTCGCTGTTGACACCGACAATGAGGATGTCGCCGAGTGCCTTGGCTTGCGTGAGGTACTCCACATGTCCGCGATGGATGATATCAAAGCACCCGTTGGTAAATACGACGGTTTTGTTCTGTTGTCGGAGCGCTGTACGTTGCCGTTGTAATGTCTCGATATCGACGACCCGGCCCATTATGGTGCTGGATCCTTTCCGGGGGAATGATTCATATATTCGGCGATCGTCGAAAAAAGCTCTTCTTTCTCGATGGGGACGATGCCGACATAACCGCAGACGATCCCTCCCGCGAAATTTGCGATGGTCGCGGCTTCCCGGATGGTTGCTGAACCGGTGAGAGCCATGGTGAGCGTTGAAATCACGGTATCACCGGCACCGGAGACGTCAGCGACATTGCGTGCCATGGTCTCGACGGAGGAGACCGAACCGTCAGATTCAAACAGGGTCATCCCGTTTTCACCGAGAGTCATCAGGACATTCCGGGCCTGGAGCTTTTCGAGGAGAAGTATGCCGGCTTCCCTGATTGACTCCTGGTCCCTCAGGCGTCTTCCAAGAACCTCCTCCACTTCCTTCCGGTTCGGCTTGAAAACCGTTGCATTCCGGTATTCGAAGAAATTATTGAACTTCGGGTCGATCGTGACGGGTTTACCGATTTCACGTGCGAGGTTAATGATCTGGGTGATCAGCCCTTTCACGACGACACCCTTGTTGTAATCCTCGATAATGATTCCGTCGAGTGAGTGAAGCTGGCTTCGGAGAGCGTCGAGGATTTTATTCTGAATGATGTACGAGACGTCGGTTTTCGTCTCGCGATCGATACGGACAACGTGCTGGTTGTGTGCGATCACCCGTGTCTTTACTGTCGTCGGACGCGTGCCATCGACAACAATACCATCTGCGGGGAATCCGCTTTCGCGGACAATCTCGTGGAGCCGTTTTCCGCTGTTGTCGGCACCGATCACACCGACCAGAATCGGTTCGCCGCCGAGGGATTTGATGTTTTTTGCCACATTGGCAGCACCCCCCAGCCGGTCCTGCTCCTGGTCGAGTTCCACGACGGGGACGGGTGCTTCGGGCGATAACCTGGCAACGCTCCCCCAGATATACCGGTCGAGCATGAGATCGCCGACGACGGCAATCCGCTTCCCGCGCATTGCATCAAATACGGTTTGTAATCGCTTATCTGGTATATGAATCAATCGATTTTCCCCGATTCTTAAAGTTATCTCTCATGGTAATATACCCAGAACCCCCATGATAATCAAGGATTTACCGTCCTGAACCTTGGATTTGGCGCATGCAATGGGTATATTCGCGGAACCTATGCCGGTATATCACGATCTGACGTCGGCGCAAAAAAAATTTGTACAAAAGCTTCTCCTGAAAAAATATCGCGGGCAGGAGGGGAAATTCATCGTCGAAGGGCCACATCTTGTCGGGGAGGCGCTCGATTCATCCTGGATGGTGGACGATATCATCATGGCACCCTCGTTTGGTTCAAATCCTCACGCTCCGAAAATCCTCAAACGTGCCGCTTCCAAACGGGTGAGGATTATGGAGACGTCGGATTCATTTTTCAGGAAGATCAGCGATACAGTAGCCTCCCAGGGTATCGTGGCTGTGGTCCGCGAGTCAGTCTCCGGGGTGGGGGATTTCTGGCTGAGGAATGAAGGGGATGCGGTCCTGGTCGCGCTCGACGGAATCACCGATCCCGGGAATGTCGGGACCATCATCCGCTCCTGTGACTGGTTCGGGGTTGGTGCGGTATTGCTCGGCCGGGGGACGGTCGAGCTGTACAATCCCAAAACCCTGCGGTCGACCATGGGCTCGATTTTTCATCTCCCGATCTATACCGATGTCGATCTCGAGTCTGGGCTCTCCGAGGCGAAAAAGTCCGGTTTCAGAGTCATCGCGGCTGTTTCATCAGGGGGGGCGGGGCTGAAGAAACAATTCCATTCGGGTAAGATGCTGATCGTTTTTGGCAACGAAGCGCACGGTATACGTCCCGCGCTGCAGGAGATGGCGGATGAAGAGGTTACCATTCCCAGATTCGGCAGGGCAGAGTCTCTGAATGTCGCAGTCAGCGCAGGGATTATCCTGAGTTGTGTAAGGATGTAAATGAGTGAGCTTCCGGATTTCGTGGGATTGTTCCGAGGGATGTCGGCATCGTTATTGGGATTTCTCTTCTCCGGGTCGTGTCGTCTGGAGAAGAGGGGGAAGAATGTCTGACCGATGGGGTGGACCCCTGGTCGACAAACCAGCCCCTAAGGTGCGAGGCCTTATGGGTGGGACGAGGTTGCATTTCGTCTCCTTTTTTCCTACATTTTTTTAGATAATCTGCTTCAAATTTGCTGCCACCGATATGATCGAAAGTTACATTCCAATCGCGATAATGTTATTCTTCGGCATTTTGTTCGGTGTCGTGATGTCGAAGGCAGGCGAGTTCTTGGGCCCCAGAAATCCATCCGAAGCGAAACTCTCCACCTATGAGAGCGGCATGGAACCCATCAGGACTGCCAGAGAGAGGGTTTCGGTGAAATACTACATGGTTGCGATGCTGTTTATCCTGTTTGATATTGAGATAGTTTTCCTCTATCCGTGGGCGGTGAATTTCAGGCTGTTGGGGCTTTTCGGGCTCGTGGAAATGCTGATATTTATAGGAATTTTGATGCTGGGGTATCTTTACTTGTGGAAGAAGGGTGCTTTGGAATGGCAATGAATTCGGCTTCTGAGGGGTTTATAACGACACGGCTGGATGAAATCCTCGGTTGGGCGAGGAAAAATTCGCTCTGGCCCATGCCGATGGGGATTTCCTGCTGTGCGATCGAGATGATGTCATTTGCGGGCCCGCGATTTGACGTTGCGAGGTTTGGATCGGAAGCCTTCCGGTTTTCCCCACGCCAGTGCGATCTTATGATTGTTGCCGGTACGGTAACGTACAAGATGTCGCATGTCGTGCGGAAAATCTATGACCAGATGCCGGACCCGAAATGGGTTATTGCGATGGGTGCGTGCACATCGACCGGTGGTATGTACAGGTCGTATTCGGTCGTCCAGGGGATCGACCAGTTCGTCCCGGTGGATGTGTATGTCGCAGGCTGCCCGCCGCGCCCCGACAATCTGCTCAAGGGATTGATGGAAGTCCAGAAGAAAATCGCCCGGGGGGAAAAACCGGGCCAGCGGGAGAGCGTCTACATTTCAGAAACTGCCTGACTGTGAACGACCGCATACGTGAAAAGTTGACCGAACGGTTTGGCGCCTTTATCGATTCGATCAATGAGTACAGGGGCGAGCTGACCGTCGTTCTCAAAAAAGGCGGCCTGGTGGAAGTTTGCCGGTTTTTGCGGGATGATCCGGATATGCAGTTTGATTCCCTGAGGGACATCTGCGGGACCGATTATTACCGGCCGTCGGAGCGATTTGAGGTCGTCTACAACCTTTATTCAATCAGCAGACGGGCCCGCCTGCGGCTGAAAGTCCGCGTGGACGAGTCGGATCTCCATGTGCCGACCGTGGTGGATGTCTGGCCCGCTGCCGACTGGAATGAGCGGGAGACATACGATATGTTCGGCATCATCTTTGACGGACATCCGGATCTGCGCCGGATCTATCTTCCGGAGGACTTCGAGTATTATCCGTTGAGGAAGGATTTTCCACTCATGGGAATTCCCGGCTCACTTCCCCTTCCCCGTAAATGAACATTTCCACTGATCCTCCCATGGCGCTCCAAAATATAGAGGCACAGAACAAAATACTCAAGGCATTGGAGGACCAGGATACCACCGTTACGTTCGACGATCCGCTCGAACACGACATGATTCTCAACATGGGGCCTCAGCACCCGGCGACGCACGGCGTCTTGCGGTTGCTGATCCGTCTGGACGGTGAAACCATTGTCTCCGCGGTCCCCGATCTTGGCTATCTCCACCGGGGATATGAAAAGATCGCCGAGAATTCCACGTTCCACGAGTTCATCCCCCACACCGACAGGCTTGACTACCTTTCACCGCTGGCGAACAATGTAGCGTATGTCCTGGCGGTCGAAAAACTTGCCGGCATTGAGGTGCCCCGCCGTGCTCAGTATATCCGGGTCATCAGTGCCGAGCTGGCGCGTCTGGCGAGCCATCTGGTCTGGATGGGATCGATGTCGATGGATGTCGGAGCTGTTACCGTACTGCTCTGGGGATTCCGCGAGCGGGAGAAAATACAGGATATCTGGGACCTGATGACCGGTGTCAGGTTTACCACAACCTACACGCGCGTCGGCGGTCTGGCTCAGGATATTTCTGGTGAGACCATTCAGGCGATCGCGGATTTCCTCGATCAGTTTCCCGCCGGGTTGAGTGAATGCGAGAAGGTTCTCCTGAAAAACAGGATCTTTATCGGCAGATGTGAAGGGGTCGGTCGCCTTTCCGCGGTCGACGCCGTTCGTTACGGTCTCACCGGCCCCATTCTGCGGGCATCCGGGATCAACAATGATCTTCGCCGCGATGAGCCTTATCTTGTCTATCCTGATTTTGATTTTGATGTCGCGGTGTATCCCGACGGGGACGCCCTTGCCAGATTCTATGTCCGGCTCCAGGAGATGAAGGAGAGCGTCAGAATACTCCGGCAGGCGCTGGATAAAATGCCATCCGGCCCGGTTCAGGCGGGTGATCCGAAACGCGTCTTGCCCCTGAAGGAGCGGACCTATGGCAAGATGGAGGAGCTGATACACGATTTCATGATCGTGAATTTTGGCATCAATCCACCGATCGGCGAGGTGTATCACGCGATAGAATCATCGAAAGGTGAACTCGGTTTTTACATCGTGAGCAACGGGGAAGGATATCCATGGCGGCTGAAGATCCGTTCGCCGTCGTTCACGAACCTGCAGGTCCTGCCGGTCATGATGAAGGGGCAAATGATCTCGGATGTTGTCGCGATCATCGGAAGTGTGGATCCCGTCATGGGAGAAGCTGACAAATAAGATCATCGTACGCATTCGAATATGGTAAAATTCTCTGACGAGTCGCTGAAGAAAATTGAAGAGCTGAAAAAGCGCTACCCGAACACAAGGGCGCTGACGCTCCCCGTCCTCTGGATGGCGCAGGAGCAGTTCGGATGGATATCGGGGGAGACCATGCAGGCGATCGCCCAGCTTCTCGACCTTCCGGTCAGTCACATCTACGGTGTCCTGTCATTTTACACCATGTTCAACCCCCGCCCGGTGGGGAAGTACCATCTGCAGGTATGCACCAATGTATCGTGCATGTTGCGGGGAAGCGACCAGATTCTCGGCCGGATCTGCGAACGGTTAAAAATCAAAGTGGGGGAGACCACGCCGGATAAAAAATTCAGCCTGACGGAGGTGGAATGTCTGGGTTCATGCGGAACGGCTCCGATGCTCCAGGCCAACGACAAGTTTTACGAAAATCTGACCGTCGAGGGGATCGACAGGATGATACAGGAGTTGAAATGACCCATGGCTGAAGCAGTCGAAAAATTGCTCCTTCCCGACATTCCGAACCTCCATCGGATTGACATCTACGAACAGCACGGCGGGTACCAGGCGTTGCGGAAGTCGCTGGGGATGGAAACCGATGCGGTGACGCAGGAAGTAAAAAAATCGAATTTGCGCGGACGCGGCGGTGCATGTTTCCCGACCGGATTAAAATGGACGTTCATGCCGAAACAGTCGTCGATGCCAAAATATCTCTGCGCCAACGGCGATGAGAGTGAGCCCGGCACGTTCAAGGACCGGCAGATCTTCGAGTTCAATCCCCATCTCTTCATCGAGGGCTCGCTGATCACCGCCTATGCCATAGGTGCCTCGGTCGTCTATGTCTACATAAGGGGCGAGTATGCCGCGTGGATCGCGATGCTGCAGAAGGCGATTGATGACGCATACGCTCACGGGTACATCGGTAAAAATATTCTCGGGACGTCATTTTCGACGGACATGTTCATTCATCGTGGTGCGGGTGCATATATTTGCGGGGAGGAATCCGCTCTCATGAGTTCCATCGAGGGTTTGCGCGGATATCCGCGCGTCAAGCCGCCGTTTCCTGCTCAGTTCGGTCTGTGGGGTTGCCCGACGACAATCAATAACATTGAAACGCTTGCCAATGTGCCCCTCATCATCCAGCGCGGTGCCGTGTGGTATTCGCAGATTGGTGCCCCCAAACATCCGGGACCATTGCTTTTCGGCATCAGCGGCCATGTCAACAAGCCCGGTGTCTATGAATTGCCGACCGGTGTCCTGCTGACCGATCTAATCTCCACCTACGGCGGGGGGGTTCCGGGGAACAAAAAGGTCAAGGCTGTCATCCCGGGAGGATCCTCGACCATGTGGCTGCGCGGGGATGAGATCGATGGTGTACGGATGGATGCGGAATCGCTCAAGAACGCAGGCAGCTCGATCGGCACCGGCGGTGTCATTGTACTGGACGAGGATACCGATCTTCTCAGGGTGATTACCCGCATCACGCGGTTTTACCATCACGAGTCGTGCGGTCAGTGTACGCCGTGCAGGGAAGGTTGCGGCTGGCTGGAGAAGATATTGAACAGGTTCGTCGCGAAGGAGGCGCAGGCCTCCGACATCGACCTCCTTCTCGATGTTGCAAACAACATCGAGGGGAACACCATCTGCGCCCTCGGGGACGCGGCGGCGTGGCCAGTACAGAGTTTTGTGAAAAAATTCCGGAGTGAACTTGAACGGGGATTACAGACCCACCCGATGGCAAAGCAGTACGTCAAACCGCCGCACCTTGTTACCTCACCCTCCTAATTATCCTTTGCACCTTCGTAGATCCACTGTTTCAGCCCGTTGATCTGGTTGGGGGTCAACGCGTAACTGGTATTGATCGGGGGCATTCTGGATTTGCCGTTCTTCTGTTCAATGCTCCAGACAAGTACGCTGTTCACGGTGTCCCGCGGTATGACGACAAGGGGTGCCGACATGACATCGGTCCATGATTCCAGGGCAAGGTTCCCCGCACTCGATTCCTCCGTATGGCACTCGGGGATTGCGCATTCCTGGAGAAACAGTGGGAGGACATATTTCCCGAAACTGACATTTTGTGCAGGGAAGACGATCGGACTCGGGCCGGTGACGCTGTCCTTGCAATTCCAGGTCCCCCAGGCAAGCGACAAAAGGACGATTGCCGTCCAGATCAGACGTTTTCTGATGATCTCTCCTCCGGGCTTCAAAAGCAGGGAAATTGTCCGTTGTATCATCGGGCTATTCTTTCCGCGGTTCGGGATTTCATGACCGATGAGGGATTTTTGACACGATCCATCCATTCAATATGCAGAGATAGTTCTTGAAATCCAAAATACTCCTCCTAGGAGGCCAGAACCTGATTCCCGTTTACGAATCGCCCCGTGGGAGCTGTTCCGGCATTCTTTGAACATTGGACCATCTGGGGATAGAAAAGGTTTCTTCGACAGGGAGATAATCAAGGGGCCGGCGTGCGTCAGCGTGTTTTTGCGATGACGATGGTGATGTCGTCGTTCTGGTCCGCCCGTCCCCGGAATGCCCTTGCCTTTGCGATCAGCTGGTTCTGGAGCTCCAATGCCGATGCGTCTTTATATGAACGGATAATGTCACAGAGAGCTTCCTCGCCCAGCTGGAAGTAGTCCTCGTTCATGGTTTCCGGCAATCCGTCGGAATAAAAGATCACGAGAGAATGTTCCGTCAGCGGGTATTCAATCTCCTCGAGTGTCTCTTCGAAAAGCGGCCCGCGTTCCAGGCCGAGGCCGATGCCGTGGGAGTCCAGGAAGCTGATTTGTCCGTTCGTTTCGACGATGGCCTTGTTATGGCCAGCCCTGCAGAGGCGGACGTGGCGGGATGTCATGTCGAAGAGTCCGAGAATCATCGTAATGAACGATTTTCGTTCGATGCCGTCGTAGAGGAGTCTATTCACGTGGATGAGCATTTCCCTCGGCGTGGTATACATGCGGGCGGCGAGCTGGATCATTCCCTGGATTTTTGACATATAGAGCGCGGCGGACATCCCCTTACCCGATACATCGGCCACGACGACAAGGCATTTGTCGGGGCCGAGGAGGATGAAGTCATAGTAATCGCCTCCCACGGACAGGGCGGGGAGCGATATCCCTGATATGTCGAGGTGTTCGATCGTGGGATTCTTTTTTGGCAACAATCCCTGCTGGATCCGGCGCGCCATTTCGAGTTCTTCCTCGATCTTTTGTTTTTCGAGTTCCGACCGGTGGAGCCTGGCATTTTCAATAGATATGGCAGCCTGGCTCGCCACGGTTGTCAAAAGATCGATATCATCATGCGAGTACACCTTGCCGGAGAGTTTCGGGCCGGCGGTGATCAGACCGATCAGTCGCTCCTGGATCAGCATCGGAATCGCCAGGACAACTCCTGCACGCCGGACCTTTTCAGTATCGGTCTGGTCGATTCCGGTTGATTCATGGTCATCCAATAGAAAATAGAGTGTCTGAGCGGCCTTTTTCTGACGAAGGAATTGAATAAGTCCGTTCTGGGCGTTGGTAAAATTGCAGCATTCCCGGTCGATGTTTTTTGTCACGCTGAAGCATCCTTCCATTTCGCTGCAGAGGACGACAGCCACCTTATCGACATGCATGGTGGTGGAGATACGGTTGACAATAGAGTCCAGAATCTGGTCCATATCGATCAGGCGGGGAAGTTCCTGGCTGAATTCTGACAGCGCCCGCTGATAATCCCGTCGTTCCCTGTAAAATGTGCGGTCGATCGATTCCTGGACCCGTCGTTTTATCGGATCGAAGACGAATGCGATGACGATGAACGCGGCGATGTTCAGGAGCTTGCTGTCCGGGTTGCCGATCACCATGCCAAAGAGAGTGCCGATGCCGAACACCACACCGATATAGATTGCGGCAAGCGTGGCGGTGACGGCCCCATAGATTAGGCTACGCTCGAATATCAGGTCGATATCCATGAGTCCGTACCGGAATATGGCATATCCGAAGGTAAGGGGAGTCGCGAGGATGAGAGTGATCGGAAGCATGAGGGCCGGCTGCGTAACGATGGCAAATGGTCTGATGCCGGTGAGAATCGATATATAGAAGAACACCAGCATCCCCAGAATGACACCGATGAAGATCGGGCGCAACTGTCTCCGCTGCTCGGGGTCCACAACCCGTCTGTAGCCGGCGGTGAAGAATCCGAGTCCGAACATAAAAAAGGTTATCGGCATTGCAACGATATACAGAACAAGACTCGTACTGAGTCTTAGGCCGAAAAACAGCGGGAGAAGAGACAGCACACTAATTCCGTACAGAAGCGGATTCAGCCATTTCCTCTCAAGGATGTTGCGGCGGAGCGGGAAATAGAGGAAGAATTTCAGCATGACCGGCAGGGCGAGGATCCTTCCGGCAAAGAAGAAACCGAGAATAAGAATGACCTTCCACATTGGATCATGGGAAACATTCGGGGAGTAGAGACCAAACACGAGCATCGTAAAAATCCCGTAGGTTCCGAATTTCCGCTGAATCATCCCCTCGGGTTTTGTCATGACGACAACATAGCCCACCAGGAGAAATGCAAATCCCAGGAGATAGAGTGAGGCTTCAAAGGTATTGAAGAGTTTGATGATTTCTATTTTCGTCTCAAATTGTGTCCCGCCCCGTGCAATGGTGTATGTGGCCGTATCCCCGCGTTTCATGCTGTTGAGAAGAAAGGAAGCACTTTCGCCTGTGATCTCTTTTCCGTTGATCCGGAGAAGCGTATCCCCATCCCGTACCCCCGCACGATCCGTCACGCCGCCGGGAACCACATCTTTAATCAGCAGGCCGCGTTTACCCATGTCGACAGCTACCCAGCCGCACTGATCATTACTGACTGTTTTCAGCACCATAAGATCGATGAAGTGGTAGGTGCAGACAAGAAACACCGCCAGTGCGGCGGTGGAGTAGATGATCCGGATGCGCCGGTTGGGGAGATTTTGCAGGGAAAACTTCATCTGCAAATAATAGCAAACGGGTCAAAGAAATGCAATAACCGGACACGCTTCGTCTCCCTTCCCCCAAAACGGGCGGCCGGAGTAATGTTCATTGCATCTTCTATGGGTTTTTGTTATATTTTACAAGTTTTGTACGTATCCCGGGGCTGTAGCTCAGCTGGGAGAGCGCGTGAATGGCATTCACGAGGTCGAGGGTTCGATCCCCTTCAGCTCCACGAAAGTCTTACCATCATAACTTTGCTTCTCACTGGATGAAAAATCAATCATCCCATGTTCCTCAGGATCCGCACACAGTACGGTACGAACTACGTCACATTCGGGTGATTTTATGAGTAATCGGGTGGATGAGTTTCAGGCATTCCGCAAAAAAATGAACGATCGTATTCTCGGGGCCGACAACCGAGCCATTAAACGGTTCTTCGCCGTCGATACGCTCACGTATGAACCTGGAAAGCTCGATGTCCGGACCAAGGAGATGCTGGGCCTTGTGGCATCGATGGTCCTTCGGTGTGACGACTGCGTGTCGTATCACATCCTCCAGTGCATCAAAGCGGGGGTGACCGAGGAGGAATTCTTTGAGGTGTTCAGTGTTGCTCTTACCGTCGGGGGATCGATCGTCATCCCCCATCTGAGACGGGGGGTGGCCTTTCTCGATGAAGTCGGGCACATGAAGGTCAAAGATGAGTAACCGGGGAGGGGCCTGGGTGGAGCAGACAGCTCACACCCCGCGGTCGGGGAATTCTTGTTTCTGGATTGGCAAACGATAAGGGGAGCGTAGCCCACACAGCTCCGCGTCATTCTCCATGAGAAGAAGCATACAGCCTCCCGCAGAGTTTTCAGAAAAATTTTTAGGTCAGATGATCTCCCGGACATACGATCTGATCGTTGCGACAGATCGTCACCGGCGGATCACTTATGTGAATGCCGCAGTCTGCGATAAAACGGGATACACGGCCGAACAGTTGCTGGGGGCGAATGTTTCGGTCCTCTATCCGAAAGCCAACCGCGCAAAATACACATCAGTCATCATGCAACGGATCCGGAAGAAGAGGTACCGGATCGGGGAGATGCAGTTTTGTTCCAAGGACGGTTCGGTGTTCTGGGTCGATCTCATGCTGCATCCGATCAATTCCGGTGACCATGCATACCCCGGCATAATGTATGATGCCCGTGACGTTACAGAGCGGCATTTACTCGACCAGTTCCGTCTTGCATCGGATTATCATCTTCAGAGGGTGATGGAATCGATCGAGGATGCGATTGCGGTCTGTGACCGGGAGGGGACAATTCTCCTCTGCAACCAGGCTCACTGCCGGTTGCTCGGATATCAGCGGGAAGAGATCGTCGGTGCGAAGCCGCCGTATGCCTGGATTGATCCGATGGACCGGAAAAAACTCCGTTCAGGCGTCAAGCTTCTCTTTAAGAAGGGAAGCCTGAAAAACTATACCTTTGTCTGGCGCCGTCGTGATCACACAACGCGCGTCGTCAGCGCGGGCTTTTCCCTTCTCAGGGATTCCGATGGTGCCGTAACCGGGTATGTGGTTGCAAGCCGTGACATCACGGAGGTACAGTATGTCGATGAGATGCAGCGGACGAACGACCGCATGCAGCGGTTCCTGACCGAAATCCAGCGCAAGGCTGAACGGCTTCAGACTCTGGAAGGGGTGAATTCGCTCGTTCTGACCGGCGCAAATCTCACGACCATTTTCAAGTCTGTCATGCGCGGGGTGAAAAAGCTTGTTCACCATGATCTTGCGGGAGTTTACATCTATGATTCCGAGCATAGAGAGCTCCATGCGCACACGATCTCGAAGCAGTCCGCGTTTTCCCGGGAATTGTCGAAATTTCCCCTGGTGCCCGGCGAGGGGATCATCGGCGCCGCGGCAGTATCCGGCAAGCTCGTGATGATCAATAATGCGCAGCATGATCCCCGTTCGAGATATCCCGAAAACATGAGGCCGGAGCTTGAACATTTTATCGCAGTCCCGCTGAAGGGTCGCGGCACGATCTTCGGTGTCCTTGTTGTTGCAAGGAATTCCGATCCCGAATTCATCGAAGAAGAGGCGATGATCATCAAATCCTTTGCGGACGTCACCACGGTTGCGCTCGAGTATGCATGGATGTCGCTCGAACTCGACAAATCTGACCGCACCGCGACGGCTGGCTCTCCGGGGACGCGGGCCCGAAATCTGACCCCTGCGGCGGGCGTCCCTCAGAGGGTGTAAGGAATGTCCGAACCGGGGAAGACCGCGGAAATGTATCGGTGTCTGAATCCGGGCAGAAAATTCTCTTTCATCAAAAAGACGTAGCAGAGTGTCATGAGAGTGTTCGAGTTTTTCGGCTGGAATGTCATCGCGATCGGGATAATTTCGCTCATCGTCGTACTCTATCTGATCGGTCTTATCAACAAGCGACGGAGGCACAAATTTATGCACGACCAGGTTCCCAAAGACACCGGGCATAAGACTCCTGAGTGATGTCCAACCGTTTCCCGTCATCCGTGCACGAAACCGGGCACGTTTTTCTTGCGAGTCGTCCTGAGGGTTAGTATATTCCCATCCGTATTCTTACCGGGAAAGGAAGAACGTATTCTATGATTGTCATGAAATTCGGCGGAACGTCGAATAAAGATGCCCATGCCATATCGAATGTCGCTGAAATCATCCGCGCCCACAGGGGCAGAAATCCGGTCGTCGTGATCTCCGCCATTGCACAGGCCACGAACATGCTTGAGCGGGCGGGGAGGGCAGCGGAAAACGGTGACACGGCAGAGGCTCGTAAGGTCATTGAAGAATTGTTTGAGCGTCATTTTGCCATCCTCGATGCATTGATTCATGACAAGGCCCGGCGTTCGGAACTCGAGTGCTACATGAAAACATCCTTCGATGAATTGTCGAGTCTCATCCAGGGTGTTGCGATCGTCCGTGAATGCACGCCCCGGACGACTGATGCGTTCTGCTCGTACGGTGAACTCCTGTCTTCAAGACTGGTGGCGGCTACGTTGCTTGAAACCGGTACCGGGAGCCAGTGGCTTGACACGAGGGATTTTATGGTTACCGACGATCATTATACATCCGCGTTGCCCGTTATGGATCAGATCCGGGAGCGGCTGGAACCCCTCGTCCGTCGGGCGCAGGAGAGTCATCTGATCCCGGTGACACAGGGATTCATCGGCGTCACATCCGCCGGCATACGGACCACGATGGGGCGCGAGAGCTCGGACTATTCCGCCTCGATTATCGGGGCGGTCCTGAAAGCCGAGGAGATCCAGATCTGGACGGATGTGGACGGAGTCCTGACCGCCGATCCCGGTGTTGTTCCAGGTGCGAAAAAGGTGCGCGAATTGTCCTTCGGGCAGGCGTTCGATATTTCCTATTTTGGCGCAAAAGTGCTCCATCCCCACACCATGCTACCGGCGATCGAGCAGAATATTCCGGTGAGAATCTACAATTCGCGGAATCCTCGTTCGACCGGAACGTTGGTCACCGGCTCCCTTGATCAAAAAAGGAGTATGATCAAATCCATTTCGTACAAGAAGGGGATCGTCCTTGCATCAATCACCCCGCACCGGAGATCCGGGCAATACATGTTCTGGGATCAGGTCTTCAACATCCTCACAAAGTACAATATCCCGGTCTATCTCGTCGGTACATCTGATATAAAAATCATTCTCGCGCTTGAGGCGAAGTATCTCAGTGAGAACCTGACATCTGACCTATCGGGCATCGGCAATCTCCATGTATGCGGTGAAAGGGGGCTGATCACGCTCGTTGGAGAGGCGATAGCCTCATCGGGGACCATTCCCGCCCAGATTTTTCGCGCGCTCGAGGGAAATCCGGTTTCCCTGTTTTCCTTCGGAGCCTCGCCGTCGAGCATCAACATCGTTGTTGAGGAACGGAGTGTCGAGAATTCCGTCCGCAGACTGCACGATGAATTTTTTGCCGCGGACCGGGGATCGGATGTTTTTGAGGCCGTTTCGGGATGAGTGAGCGGGCTATTCCCATGACAGAACGAGGTATGACGGGGTTGACGAGGGGGTCGTCGGGAAAGGGTGGAGGATGATTCTTGATCGGTCGGCGATCCGGAACATCCTTGTCATCAAGCTTCGCGCGATCGGGGACGTCCTGTTGTCAACCGTGGTTCTCCCCTTTCTCCGCCATGAATTTCCGGATGCAAGGATCGACTTCCTCTGTGAGATTCCCGCCGCGGGTGTTGTTCAGGGAAATCCCCACATCAATAACGTCCTGGTCTTTGATTCGAAAAGTGAAAACGGATTGTCGCTCATTTTCCGGATCAGGAGGGGGAGCTACGACCTTGTCATCGATCTTTTTGGAAATCCCCGGAGTGCAATCGTGACCTTGTTGAGTGGTGCGAGGCACCGTGTCGGGTACCGGTTTTCGTGGCGGCAGTATTGCTATTCGGTTGTCGTAAATCCAAGGGGTGGCGAAGTGCACAATGCCGAGTTCAACCTGGATGCCCTCAGGGCACTGAATATTCCTGTGGGGAGCCAGGAGCCGTATTTCCCGCTCGGAGCTGAGGCCAGGTTGTTCGCGGATGAATTTATAAGGGTGAACAATCTGGAACATTCATTTTTGCTGGCAATAAACGCGGGAGGAGGGTGGTACACGAAGAGATGGAGAGCGGATTCTTATGCCTCGCTTCTACGGCGGTGCTGTGAGGAATTTGATCTGCGGGCGGTGCTTATCTGGGGTCCCGGGGAAGTGGACGCGGTGCGCGCCATAGCCGGCAAAGTTGGTCAAGGGGCTGTCATCACGCCTCCCACGACGATTCCTCAGCTCGGGGCAATACTGCAGAGATGCACCATGATGGTGACCAACGATTCAGGGCCGATGCACATCGCCTCTGCGGTTGGTGTGCCGGTTGTCGCGATCTTCGGTCCGACCAATCCCCGTTTCCAGGGTCCGCTGAGTCCGCGGTCAGAGGTCGTGCGGAAGGAAGAGCTCGATTGTCTCGGCTGCAATCTGACGGCATGTCCGATCGGGAATCCGTGCATGGAGGCGCTCTCGGTGGATCAGGTCTATCAGACGGTCAAAAGATTTATTTCAGAACTTCATACGTCGAGCATTGAACGCCATGGCTAAAAAAAGAGAGCGAAGAAAATCCCGGCGGGTACGCCCGGAGCGGATACCCTCTGTCCCGGACTGTAAAAACTTCACCGGGTACCGCCCGTGCATCCCGTACACAAACTGTCTGGAACGTTGTCAGGATCCCAAACCGCGCGGAGTGAGGATCCTCGTCATCAACCTTGAGGCGATGGGGAACGTCCTTGTGGCGACAACGTTGTTGGAACCCCTCAAAAGAAGGTATCCGGAAAGCACGATATCATGGATCACGCTCGGTAACGCCGCACCGCTGCTGATGCATAATCCGTTCCTCGATGCTGTTTTCGTCTGGGGGATGGAAAGCTGGATGCGGCTTCAGGCCATGAAATTCGACGTTGTGATCAATCTCGATAAATCCGTGCATGCCGGTGCATTTATCGCTTCTCTCACTTCGAAAAAGAAACTGGGATACGGTATTGATGAAAATGGTGTCATCGTCCCGCTCAATCGCGAGGCGGTTTATAACTACCGACTCGGGCTCGATGATCAGCTGAAATTCCGGGTCAACACGCGGTCCACATCCCAGTTGCTGACTGAAGCGGTCGGACTGCGATATCAACGGGACGGGTACCTGCTTCAGCTTTCCCCTGAGGAACAGCAATTTTGCGCCCGTTATATCATCGAGAAGAACATCACGGCTCCCGTGGTCGTGGGTTTCAACACGGGTTGCTCACTCTTGTATCCGAACAAGAAAATGACGATCGAGCAACACGTCATTCTGATTGAAGCCTTGTCGAAAAGGGACGAAGTCCGACTGCTCCTCCTGGGTGGGCCTGAAGACACGGAACGGAATGCGGAGATTGCACGAAGGGTGGGTGCCAAGGTTATTCCAACACCCACCACGGAGGGACTCCGTCGGGGGCTTTGTTACATCAATCTGTGCGATGTCGTCATCTCTGGTGATTCATTCGGGATGCATGTTGCTATCGCCCTGAAGAAACACGTCATCGCCTGGTTTGGTGTCAGCTGCCCGCAGGAGATCGATCTCTTCGACCGCGGTGTAAAATTTATCCCGCAGGGATTGTCATGCTCGCCCTGCTGGAAAAAGGAATGCCCGTATAACCTCGAGTGCGTGCAGATGATTGATCTCGACGGCATGATTCGGGAGGTGGATTCCTTTATTCTGAGGAGGGTGGAGAAGGGGCCCGTGCGGTAAGTTGTGTCATCCATCAGGGGTTGAGGGGGTTACCTTGAGTCCCACGTCCACTTTGCTTAAATTTTCACCCACGTCCCGCAGATGAATGATGGCCGGGGTTGATTCAACCGCGGGGATTCCCGATCCTGCGTATATCATCGTCAATACGGCGTTTATCGGTTCGCTCCCTTTCATCGTCCCCCCGTAAACTGCTTCGGATCTTCACGATGTCATGTTTATCTCAGCCGGCCTGCTTTTGGTTTGTGTACTCCGCTTGTTAACCGGCATGTGATACGCTTCCCGGGGAGGAAGAAAAATTACCAGGCGGCCATCGAGGCATAGAAGGAATCGTCGAGATAAGAATTGAAACGGTATTACAAGGCCGCGGCAAAGATTATAGTCCCAAACCTGGAACCTGAAATGCTCAACGATGCATTCTTTCCAGACCGGGTACGACTTTGACCTTGAGGAAATGAGGGGAAAATACCTGTACGACCCATTGGATGAAAGATGGTCCTTGCCATGTTTTTTGCTTGATTCAGCGGCAAGAAAATTCAGAGCCCTTTCGTTTGTCCTGGGTTTATTTTTTGGCTGATTACGTGGTTCCTGAAGCTGCATTAACTGCTAGTGCGCGGTCTGGAAACTGATCCGGTCTCAGCTAACGGGGGTGGTGGGGAAGAGATCTCACATTATTCATTTCGCGAAAGATGGCACGATTATCGTCGCCGGAAAAACGTCGTTCCGTTCTGTTATCCAAGGGATTGTACTCCCGGCTGTATCGCCGTCGTGTGTGGATTCCGCGGCGGCTTCCGAGCCGTCACGGGGTATGACGCGGTCATTCTTGGCGTGAGCCAGGATGGCGAAGCAGTCCACAAGAAATTTTCTCTGGCTCTTCACCTGCCGTATCACCTCCACGCCGAGAAGGATGGCTCCATCTGGAAATTGTATGATGTAAACTCTTCCACAGCCTGTATTCGGTTCAATCCAAGGGTGACCTTTATTATTGGTACGAGAGGATGATCCGGGGAGTGTAACATTACGGAATCGGGATAGGGGGGTGCGATCGCGACGTTCTTGCCTGTGCCTGAAGGGGATCCAGCCGGTATAGCGGGCCGGGACAATGGAGGAGTTGCCGTGTTACTTTTTATCGCTTTTCTGATTTCCGCTCTGTTTTTTCTGAAAATCCTGCCAGCTCATGGTCTTGAAAAAATCTTCACCGATGAACTGGATGATCGGCAAGAAATGGCTGGCGTCGACATAACCGCCCAGCCGGTCAATCGGTGTACCGTCCGGTTCGAAAAAGATGATCGTGGGATAACCCGTGACGCCGAATCCTTGTGCGAATTGTGCGGCGGAGTAAGCTGTATCCTTGTACGTCACGGTCGTGTTCGTCTCCGGATTGAGTTTGACGGTCACATAATGTTCATGCAGATACTCTGCAATTTTTGGATCCCCGTAGACGTTTTTATCAAGCCGTTTGCACCAGACGCACCACGTGGTAAAAACATCGACCATCACCTTTTTTCCGGTCTTTTTTGCCTCCGTGAAGCCGGCATCAAAGGTTTTCCACTGGAGAGAATTTTGTGTTGCCGTTGAGTCATGATTGTCACCCGCGCGGAGGGTTCGCGGGATGAGCATGACAAGAATAAGAGCAAGAAGGAGTGATTTCATAACTGATCGGCCCATTATGGTAGTACGATACCAAGCGAGAATGTGTGTGTCGAACCAAGATCATTGGTGGTCGGGATGAATGCATAATCGACATGAAACGCGTCGTAATGAACTCCGATGCCGGTTGTAAGAGACCGGGCTTCATATCCCGTCTGATATCCCGCGCGGAGCGAGAGGGTGTTGTCGTATGTGTATTCACCGCCGAAGTTGACGTGGGAAATGTTGTCGTGCCCGTAGCGGACGTAGTCGGCCGCAAGTGTGACCGAACCCGAAAGCTGTGGCACACCCGAAACGTAAGCCGCCCCGATCCGGTAGATTGTCGGGAGGGTTGAAGACTGGTTCTGAAGTTCGTTGACGGAGCCCAGGTTACTGGCTGAAGCACCGATGGAAACGTTCCAGGGGGTTTTGTACACCGAGCCGATATCCAGGCCCAAACCGCTAGCCTCATCGACAAGGATTTTTTCATAGAGGTATTTGCCGGTCACACCGAAACTGAGCGAGGTGTCGAGGGCATAGGCAACGGTCAGTCCGATCGCGGCATTCCGGGCGTCGAACGTACCCAGGGCCGGACCCGGGATCTCACGGATCTGAATATTATCGACTGATGTGGCATTGACGCTCAGGCCGACTGAAAAACCCGATAAGAGTGTCTGTGCGGAGATATATTCCGTCTTGACATCCTGAAACCATTCTTTATGCATCAACAGGAGGTTTGATGACGTAAAGAATGCGGCACTGGCAGGATTGTAGTAGAGTGCTGAAAGGTCGGTTGATACGGCTGTGGAGGCTTCTCCCATTGCAAGAGCCCGGGCCCCGACACCGAGTTTGAGAAATGTCAGACCGCTTTGACCCGGCTGACCGTATCCTGCTGAAAGGCAGAGAAACGACGCAAACAGGAGGAGGAGGAGTATGGCCCCCGACTTGGGCACGCAGTTAAAAGGCGCCGGAGATCGTGATAACATGTATTCCGTGTGAGGCATACGGTTCAATCATATATGCATAGTGAATGACGGGTGTCCACCCATTAAATGAATTTTTTATACTAAATCCAAAGGAGGGTTTTGCACCGGTCGATGCATCACTGCCGTCGAGTCTGTCGACCCCCGCACGCAGCGTAAATGCTTCGACGAGGGAATATTCCGCTCCTGCGCGGAAGATGTTCGTATGCAGCGAGGAGTTTTCATATTCAGCGGATATACGGGCCTGCCCGGCGGGGAAGAGCTCGCTCCGGAAGAAGGTGTATGCGGCGCCGATTTTCCTGAGGTTGGGAAATTGGTCGGGGGTGGTGCGGCCGTCGGGTGATCCGTACAATTGTTGTGTGTCCCAGCTATATTTTGAATTAAGGTCTTGGACTGCGAGTCCGACCCCTAAATTGTCGGTCACCTGGACGTACCCGCCAAGATCGAATCCCACCGTTGTCGAGGATACCTTGTCAAAAAGCTTACTGTAGTATAATTTCACGGCGACACCCAGGGAGACGTGTGGATCGACCCGGTTGGCAAAGGCAAGGTAAAACTGGTTTTCCGTCGTCGAATAGGTGTCGGTGTGGAGGCCATCTTCGTCGCGTCCATCGATGTTCCTCACCCCGGAGTTGATGATGCCGACCGACAGTCCGGCGGTGGGTTTGATAGCCTGTGTATAACTCAGGAAATTGAGATAGCGGTCGAAAGAGAGCAAGCTAGCCGTTATCGAGGCCACCCGGTTCTCGGAAAACGCGGCAAGTGCCGGATTGTAGTAGGTGCTGATCTCACCCTCGGTGATGGCCACCATGGAATTGCCCATGGCGATTCCGCGCGCGCCAAAGCCCATGCGGGCGAATCCGCCCGCGCTCCCGGCCAGCTGAGCCTCGGAGCTGAGCGGCGCAAGAAGCGTGAAGAGAACTATTGTTAGTGTGGTTTTATTGAAGGAGGATAATCTTACCATAGAGCGGATCGTTGTCGTCAATTTTAACCCGATAGAAATAAACCCCGTTTGCCGCCTGCGTGCCGTTATCGCACCTGCCGTCCCAAACCTCATCATATTCTGTAGAAGTGCTGCGTATGGCGTCATGGAGGAGTGTGCGGACCCTGTTCATGTTGAAATCGAAAATATCGACGGTGACGGTTCTTGTTCCGGTTTGCTGCGGGGATTTTCCGTAATGGATGCGCGTGACCTGAAATTGGGGTGAAAACGGATTCGGATATGCGTAGGTTGACGCGCTGGCGCCCACCGGGACATAAGCCCTCTGAACAACCCATGTTTCTCCGAAAGGAGAATTATTGTTATCCAGGGTTAAAGCGAGCCCATCGCTTGTTCCCGCGATAACCGTATCGCCGAGGACAGATACGGTAAATACGGCAGATCCTGACACGATCTGGTGATTGACGGGATCGGTAATATTCGAGGCGAGGGCAAATGATTGTCCGCCATTGGCGGATCGGTAGAGACCGTCATCCGATGCGATATAGACGATCGAGTCTTTAAAGGCAAAATCGTACGCTTTGACGCCACGGAGGACATTCTTCCAGGTTGCACCGCTATCATCGGAATAGCTTATGCCATAATCCTCTGTCGGGTCGTCTGCCTTCCAGTTTGTTGTCCAGATCCGGTCCAGATTGTTAAACACCTGTTCACCGATTGCGATGACCCAATCGCCCAGAATCGGGGAAGCCTCGTTCTGATGGCTGAACTTCACCCAGCTTTGGCCGCCGTCGGTTGATCTGTTCACTCCGCCTGCTGTGCCGCACCAAATCGTTGCACCATCCCTCGTATAGACGGCAAACGCAAGATAATTGTTATTCTGGCGTGGATCATATTTATGATAGAGCGTATCCCTGTGTGCGGTATCGGAATTCGAGAAATACCAGAGGGTATCCGAGGGGGATATGGTGCTCATATTATCTGCCGGTAGGATAATCCGCTGCCAGGTTACACCGTTGTCGGTGCTTTTGCGTAAACCGCTCGCCCAGCTTGCGATCCAGACGGTGTTGGGACTGAGTGCGATATCGAATGTAACGTTTTGTTCCGGCACCGTCACGGGGAGAATGGGGAGGGATGTATTGATGCCATAGGATAAAACGCTGTCTCCCCGTTTATCAAGAGTCTGGTTGACATGTTGCCATGTCTGGCCGTTGTCGAGTGAATACGCGTACCCGCTGCCGGTCTGAACCGTACCGTCTGTTGTTTCCTTGTCATACCCGGTTGATGCCCAGATGACATTTCCATCCGCCGCGAGCGCGTAGATACCGTCATCGTGAAATGCGGGATTGTTGCGATAGGATGTCCACGTCAAGCCATGATCGGTGGTCACGGCCACACCTTTACTCGTGCCGATCCACAAGGCCTCGTTATCAATCAGCGATTGTGAAATGCTGTTGCTGGGAGGAAGCTGGGATGCGAGCCCCGATGCTGGGGAGAGCGAGAATCGTCTGAGAAATTTTGACTGCCCGGCACCGGTTTGATGCAGAAGCGGTATGAGCAGGGCGATGACCGCCAAAGATATGAATATGCGTAACTTCACGGGGTTAGCACGGTAATAAATCTCACAAGGGAGTCGCTGAGGGCGCCCGATTTATCTCTCGCCCAGAACCGGAATTCTTTCCGGCCGAGGGTGGCGGTCGAGTCTAGCGTGAGTAACCTCGCGTAGCGTCCATCAAGGGCGACGGAGTCGCCGTCAAGCGCGAGGTTTCCATCGTCGAACATCGGTTGTTCAAAATCGGGCGATGTTGAGTTGATGCTTTTAAAGAACACTTTTGCGATATCGGCAAGACCGTCCGAATCGCTGGCAGAAACCGCAAACCGGACAATCTGTGCACCGGTATTCGGCCGGTGCAGGGTGTCCGGAACTAAGAGGTTGCTGAGTTTTGGCCTTGCATTCCGGCGTGATATGATGAGTGTCGCAAAGAGTGAGTTGCTGACGAACGCCGTTTTCCCCTCTGCGGTAATCGCGATGGAATAGCCCCCGATGTCGCTTCTGTTTATCGTAAAGCTCACCGTACCCTCGAAGGAGGCACTGTTTCCAGAAACCACGGTGCGCTGAATCGTCCCGGTCTGGTTCGGATAATTGTATCCCGGAGGGATAACCCGGTAGGAGCAGGACTGGATGTTGTTCCCGTCGATCGGATCGATGACCAGCGCGGTGATTGTATCGGTGATTGTGTAGGTGCCATCGGAATTCCGCTTCAGGGAAAGAGTTGTACTCGTATCGAGGTCGATCCTTACATCCGATAGCGAAATGGAGAGAATGTAGGGGGATCCGTAATCGGGATCGATCACACCTTCAGGTTCTTTCCGGCAATCGGTGCTGGTCAGTGCCAGGAGGATTATGACGCCCAGAAGAGCGGGACAGTGTACGACGGCATTCTTCAATTGCCTGACGAATGTCAATCGACGGTTTTTCTGAAGCATTGGATAGCCATTGCCCGATAGTCGATGAAAGGGTTATTTACAGGAGATAATGGTAACAACTCGTCTATAGAGATCAGGGCAATGAATTTGAGATGGTATAATTTCTACAAAAACTACGAAATTTATGATAAAAAGTCAACATGACGCCAGACGGTGAAGCTCTTACGGTGTGGATTCAAAAAAAGGGACTGGAGTGAATATTAAAAGGAAGAAAATCATCAGGGCCCACCCAATTATTCTTCTGTTGAGGTCAAGCGGTTCGGGATCGTAGATTTCCGGGTGATCGAGTTTAATAATAAAAAATAAGATCGCTGCAAATAAAAGCCAGCCGATGGTCCCTGGCTGAATATGAGAGCCAAAAAAGGGGAGGAAGCTGATCAGACCCAGAACGATCAGGATGCCGAAAAAAACGCGTGCAATTTGGCCCTGCCTTCTCCCCGCCAGGGCATAGAGTACATGACCGCCATCGAGCTGACCAACCGGAATAAGGTTCATGGCGGTTATAAATAATCCGAACCACCCGACGCACAGGAACGGGTAATGATAAATTTCGTTCATAGGGGGGACGAATTGCCCGTGTCCGGTGGTTTTTAAAAGTATCCAGAGAAAAATTGAGTTACCAAATGTCAGTCCACCTTCAGGTATATGATGTAAACCGGCATATTGCGGATGGATGTGATAGAGATACTGAATAGGGGGGAGGGTGATAATACCGTAAAAAAGGACAATAAAGGTGACCACAAGTCCCGCCAAAGGGCCCGCACTGCCTATGTCGAAAAGCTGTTTTTTCGAACCAAGCATGCCGCGCATTCGGATGACGGCCCCCATCGTACCGAATGGATTAAAAATAAATGGTGGGAACGGGATAAAGTACGGTAATGTTGTGCTTACGCCATAGTATCTCGCTGCAAAGTAATGACCGAATTCGTGTGTTCCGAGGATGGCGAGGATGCTGAATGAATAAGGAAGTCCAAATTTAAAGTTTGAGAGCTCAAAGGGGTCACGATTTAACCATTGGACTCCAGCCAGGGTTGTCGTGAAAAAGGTGAGGAGAAACAGAAGGGAGTGTATAAGATATCGTCTGAAAGAATATGAGTATTCTCGCACAGGGGAGGCTTCATAGGGTACGGGTCGGCTAGAATATTCATCCTGCATATTCAAATTTAATCAAAATGAATATAAAAGAGAAATTTTCGGTTCTTTTGTTGCGACCCGATATGAGGTTACTCATTTTTCCCGATTGTGATTGAACCAACGAATGATTTACTT
>JAWOKN010000098.1:0-10480 GCA_033854175.1 Bacteroidota bacterium
CCCTCTGGATATATCGGGGAGTATCTCCGCTGGATCGTGTTTCAATGACGAGCGCCATGCCGTTTTCCGGATGCAAGATCATTTTGGGAAAGCGGGGGCAGCCAATGGCATACTCCGGTTTACCAGGGCAGACCTGATAAAACCCCAGCGCACCGAATACATACCAGGCCGACATCTGGCCGCAGTCATCGTTACCGCAGAGACCATCGGGAAACGGTGTATAGAGCGAATCCATAATTATTCTGAGAATATCCCGGGTTTTCCAGGGTTCCCCCGCGTAATCGTAGAGATAGGCCACGTGGTGGCTCGGTTCGTTACCCTGAGCGTACTGCCCGATGAGACCGGTAATATCCGCCTGCTGGCGTCCAGATAAGACCGATGGGGAGGAAAATAACGAATCCAACCTGGCACAAAACTGTGCCGCACCCCCCATATCGCTGATAAGGTTCGATATGTCGTGGGGGACGAAAAACGAGTACTGCCATGCATTCGCCTCCGTATAGTGGACGGTGACGGATTTCGGATCAAACGGGGTCACCCAGCAGCCGTTTTCCTTTGCGCGCATAAATCCGGTTTCCGGATCAAAGACATTCCGGTACGACTGTGCGCGGAGGAGATAATACTCATAATCGGCGGTGCGGCCGAGTGCGAGTGCCATCTGGGCGATGCACCAGTCGTCGTATGCATATTCAAGCGTTTTTGATACGGATTCCCCTTCCAGATCTCCCGGGACATATCCAAATTTTCTGTAAAAGTCCAGACCATAGTGATCCATCATCGCGCTATGGTTCATGGCGTTGAATGCTTTTTCCGGATCGAATCCACGGATACCCTTCATGAACGCGTCGGTGATCACCGGGACGGCATGATAGCCAATCATGGTCCAGGTCTCATTTGACGCAAGCTCCCAGACCGGAAGAACCCCGGATTCATCATACTTTGCCAGAAGGGATTTCACGAAATCCGCATCCCTGTCAGGTTCAAGAATCGTACAGAGGGGGTGTTCCGCCCTGAAGGTATCCCAGAGGGAGAAGACGGTATACATGGTAAAATGATCGGCCGTGTGGATGCGCTGATCCATTCCCCGGTACCTGCCGTCGGCATCGCTCTCGATGTTCGGTGTGAGGAGGGCATGGTACAATGCGGTATAAAACGTCACAAGCCGATTTTTCGGTCCGGCGGGCACCTCGATTTTTCCCAGCTCCCTCTCCCATATTTTTTCTGCATGTTTTTTCACGAGGTCAAAATTCCAGCCGGGGGCCTCGGCTGCGATATTGTTCCGTGCGCCGTCATATCCGACCGAGGAGAGACCGACCTTCACAATAATGCCCGGTTTCCGCGCTGGGGGAAACCGGAGTGACATCCTGATGTTCTTCCCATGAATCAGCGGGTCGTTGCCCGTCAGGGAATCATCGATCAGGGAAACAAACCGGCTGAATGGACGTGAAAACTGAGCATAAAAATAGACCAGCTGATCTTTTGCCCACCCGGATGATCTTCTGAATCCCTGAAGCTCGTGATCGCCGACAATCTGCATTTCCGATGCGATGACCGAATCGGGTCCGAGTCCGTGGTGGAGGTCGAAGGTAATCGTGGCGGTATCGGTCCTCGGAAAAGTATATCTGTGAACGCCGACGCGCTCGGTGGCGGTGAGCTCGGCGTTGATGTTTTCGCCGGGGAGGTACACCTGATAGTAGCCAGGCTCGGCATGCTCGGATTCATGCCGGAACCGCAGCGCAGAGTTCTGCCGGATCCTGACCGAGGGTGTGACGAGTATATCACCGTAATCTGCGACGCCTGTTCCGCTCAGATGAGTGTGGCTGAAGCCCAGAAGTGTCGTATCCGAGTAGTGGTATCCTGCGCAGGCATCCCATCCCGCGACGCGTGTATCCGGGCTCAGTTGCACCATCCCGAACGGAAGAGACGCACCCGGAAACGTATGCCCATGGGCATCGGTACCGATGAAGGGGTTGACATACTTCGTAGAATGGCTGATCGGGCGTGCGCGCAACGCCGGGGCGCAGGCGAGGGCGATCAGGATGACGCTCACAAATGATCCGTTGATCTTCAAGGTTCGGTCGGGATAATCCGGAATTCTGCAGGAACGTAAGAATAATTTCAGAAAGATGAAAGTTTCTCCCGAAAAAGCCGGATTTTGACATAAAAAAATCCCGGCCGAAACAGCATCAGCCGGGACATGCAGAATGACCAATAGTCTTACTTCGCCAGAATCATCTTCCCGACACTCGACATCATATCCCCGCCCTGCGGTTTGAGTTCGATTCGATAGAAATAGATACCGCTTGGTTTATCGTTCGCGTTCCAGGCAACCTCATGGTCCCCCTGGTCCATCTGTTCATTCACCAGTGTGGCGATGAGCTGACCGAGGGTATTATAGACGGTAAGGTGAACGGTCCCCGTGCCCGGCAACCGGAAGTGAATGATCGTGGACGGATTAAAGGGGTTCGGAACGTTGCTGAAAACGAGATGATCGTAACTGTGCTGATTCCTGCCAGGTTTATCACTCGACTTCCCGAAGGCGAAAGGGTGTTCCTCGATGATCCTTCCCTGCGGCTGATAGGAAACCACCTTCTTTGCGGCAAGGAAATCCCTTACGACAATATATTCAAAATCCGGCAGGAAATTCACATTGCTGACGGTGAGTCCGAGCATTGACAGGAGCATCGCCAGGCCGCTGTTGGTCGTCAGGGTGTAGGTCTTCGTGGGATCGATCGGCACCCCGTTGATACGGATCGAGGGGATATTCACGCGCGATCCCACAGGCTGGGTCGCATCGTAGCGGAACCGCACGCCCGAGTACTGGAGAAAATAATCGTCGGTGATTCCAAGCTGTGACAGCCCTATCTCCATCCCCTTGATCAGCTCGCTCCCCAGGATGTCCATCGTCGCGAGTGTAAATCCGTAACCTGTCGCCGGGTCATAGCCGTCGGACATGGAGCGGAAGATATCGGCGCCGACGATCGGCCCCTTGTACAGCTTTTCTGAAATCGTTCCGTCAGCCGTGACCGCGACATCGGTATGGGTGAGATCGCGATAGGCATCCGTGACCATGTCTCCCATCGGGGTATCGCGGAGTGGTGTTTTGGTATCATATGTTTTCGGTAGATCGTTCGGAGCAACTGCGACCACGGTATTGTAGAGATCACCGAATTTCGCGACCACGCCCAGCTTCAGTTCATCCACGATCCCCTTGATTGTCGGTTCGGGTTGCACGGATGCGTCGACGGGGATCATGGTATAATCGTTGACGGTCACGGTGCCGTTATCGACGGTAAAATGAAGCTCGCCGATATCAGCATAAAACGAACCGGCCTGCATCACATAGGTCGTCGTTCCTCCAGGATTCTTGACGGTGAGCGGTTTTGTGAAGAGAAAATGATCGTGCGCACCGACAATAAAATCGATACCCGGAATGTTTGCCGCAAGAAGCGTATCGAGCATGACCCCCATATGGGACATACAGATCACGACCTGAGCGCCGTTGCTTCTCAAATACTGCACATTGGTGGCGGCAACGGTCATGATGTCCGGGTTCACCGATACCGGGCCGAGCATGAATTCGGGATCCTCCGGAATTATCAGTCCGAAAAACCCTATCGTGACGCCCCCCACCGATTTCAGCATGGAGGGTTTTATCCACTGCTCAAGATCGGGGTATCCCGACATATCGAGGTTGGCCGAGAGGAGCGGAAATGAGCCGGATGCAAATGCCGTCCCAAGCACCGAGGCCAGAACATCAGGGCCGAAATGGAGCTCATGGTTACCGAGGGTCATGGCGTCGCAACCGAGCTGGTTTAGGATCTGGAGTTCAGGGACTCCGAAATAGGTATTGAACATCGGATCTCCCTGAAAGAAATCACCACCATGCACAAAAATAACATTCGGATCGGTTGCTTTTACGGTGCCGATAATTGTCGCGGCCCTGGCAATGCCGCCGATGGTCCCTTCCAGCTGAGAATTCTTGGGACCGAATCCGTCGAGATGGCTATGGGTATCGTTGACATGCAGAAGCGTAATTTTTACGCCCTGCGCCAGTACGAGCGATCCCGACACGACAAATAAAACAAGAAGACGACAGAAAATGCTGTTCAGACGTTTCATGACTATCCCTCCTGCCTCAATGGTTATTGATCCATGTGAATTATGTATCCAATATGAACAAGAACAGACTCATTGCTGTCATGTTTATGTCAAAAGATCGTAAAAAAACTGCGTGATCATTCACGGAATGACTCTGTGTGAATGACAATATGGAGAGAACGATCGGAAGCGGTTGGATCGAAGTGGATATCCCCCGGTTGAACGACTACGTCTTGACCGATACCAACCCTAGGTCGAGTTTTGATATGATGATAAAATCTATGAAAAGGAATATTCATCTTCAAGAGTATCACGGTGTATGAAGAAAATAAATCCGGTTAAAATCTCCACACACTGCAACCCCTTGTCATCAGGGAACTTACCCGGAGGAGAAAAATTCTGGCGAAATCCTGACCTCATTGATATCGGAGAATTACCTCCAATTTCTTTCTTGAATATTTTCAATACCTTACGGCGCATGATCCTCTTTTTACACGGTAATGACATTTTTTTGACATCAATATCCTGAAATTGAGTTAGATTATCGTCAGAAAAGCTCGACTGGCAGAATAATGAAAAACAACCAACAGATACTCACCCGTGTCATGACAAAGACCGAAAACCCCGCTTTCGGATCGAGAATCAGATCGGGCAATGTGCGGGAGTTCGTTCAGGGGTATCTCATCACCATGCGGCCCTATCTCATGTTTATTTCAGGAATCACCGGGATTGCGGGTCTATCGTTCGGCAGGGAATTCAACATCCTTCGGATGGCCGGAATCTGTCTTTCATCCTTTCTCTCCTACGGGTTCGGTCAGGCACTGACCGACTGTTCGCAGACGGATACCGACGCGATCTCGTCTCCGTACCGTCCGCTGGCCCGCGGCGCGATCAGTAAAAAATCCGTTCTCATGACAAGCATACTGGGATTATGTGTTTGCTGTTCAGTATTTATCCTGATCAATCCGATCAACCTCGTGTACAGTGTTGCGGGGCTCGCCGGATTATCGACATACACGTATTTTAAACGCCGGTGGTGGGCGGGTCCGTTGTATAATGCTGCAATCGTGACGCTCCTCTACCTGATGTCGGTCAATGCGGTTTATCCCGTCTACCGCTTGCACGCCGGGAGGGGCTTACTCCTTACAGGCCTGTGCATATTTTTCGGTTATGCAAACTTTGTCCTCGCCGGTTATTTCAAAGACATTGAAGCGGATCGAGCAACATCCTACCAGACGCTGCCGGTGCGGTACGGCCGGAAGGTTTCAGCACGTGTGAGTGACATCTTCGCGCTCCTGACCGTCACGAGCGGCGTATACGCCTCGATCTCCCGTACGGGTCTTTATCCGGCGGCTGACTTCAGGTCCTTCCCGCTCTACCTGCTGGGGGGCGGCATATCGGCAATACTCCTGAGTCAGTATCGCCTGCACAGGAACCGGTCGGACCGTGAAGCGTACCGGGCGATCATTCCCGGATTGCACGGATATATCCTTCTTGTCGCATCGATCATTGTTTCGAATCAACCATCATGGCTTCTGCCCGTTCTCTTCTTCATCTGTTTCTACATGATCACGCTGCAGAAGCGTCCAGAAAAAACACAAATTTAGGTTCAGAGATGACGATCTACATCAATCCATACAGCGGTGCCGGCCGTGCGCTTGAGAAGTGGAGCAATGTCCGCGCGCAGGTGGAGCGCCTGTACGGCTCCGTGACGGAACACATTATCGAGGAACGCGATCAGTGGAACACCGTCGTGCGTGAATCGCTTGCAGGGGGTGAGAGGCAATTCGTCGCCGCAGGCGGAGACGGGACTGTCAACATCCTGCTGAACACCCTTCTGGCGAACGCCACTGACAGGGAGCGCCCGGAATTCGCCCTTGGTGCAATCGGACTCGGATCGAGCAATGATTTTCACAAACCGGTCAATCCGGAAGGGGTTATCGGGGGCATCCCGTGCAAACTGGATTTTGACAGATCAGTCCCCCGGGATGTGGGGGTCGTCTTCTTCCAAAATAACGGAATGAGGGAGACGAGGTATTTCATGGTGAACGCGAGCATCGGAGTGACCGCTTCTGCCAACTATTTCTTCAATCATCCCGATGCCCTTCTCCGCAGGCTGAAAAAATATTCGGTCAGCGCCGCGATCTATTATTCTGCGTTCCTGACGATAATCCGGCACAAAAACATCCCGGTGCTCATGCAGGTCGGGGCGGGAAGGGTGATCAACTCCCGGCTTTCAAATCTGGCCGTCATCAAGAACCCGAATTTTTCTGGTTCACTGCACTACGGGATTGAAGCAAGATATCAAAGCCATGATTTTGACGTTTTTTCCTGCCACGGTATGGGAACGACCGATCTTCTGCGCCTGTTGTACCACTGTGCAAACGGCGGTGCAACGACGATGGAAAACATGGATCACTGGATTCTTCCCTCCCTGTCGGTCAAGGCGGGGTCAGAGTATGCCCTTGAATATGACGGCGAAGTTGTGCAGACGGATTTCTGCCGTTTTTCCGTATTCCCCACTTCCATAAGGGTCTGTCCATGAAAACCGTCATCGACGAGAACGTGCTTCTTGACGCCATCGGAAAACATTTTGTTCATCCGCCACTGCAGCTGAACCGGCAGCACGAATCCGACGCAGAACTGATCCGTATTCCGGGAAATGATCAAACACTTCTCGCAATCACGACAGATGCGATCACCGAGGAAATTGCGCAGGGCTTTTATGATGATCCCTACCTGGCGGGATGGATGGTCGTCGCGGCCAATCTGAGCGATCTCGCGGCGGTGGCGGCACTACCGCTGGGAGTGCTCATATCGGAAACCCTGCCGGATAACTGTTCGGAAGACTTCATCCTTTCGCTCCAACGCGGGGTGGCTGATGCTTGCCGGAAATGCGGCACATACATTCTTGGCGGGGACACGAATTTTTCGGACCGGTTCATCCTCTGCGGGACCGCGCTTGGCCGCGTTCCGGGAAGACCGCTGACCCGCATAGGATGCCAACCCGGGGACATCCTCTTTTCTTCAGGTTTAATGGGTGGCGGGAACGGGTATGTGCTCGGGCACATGCTTCACCGCGACAGCCGGCAAACGTACAGACCTGAGCCGAGGATCGGAGAGGGCCAGCGCATAGCGCCCTATGCGAGCGCCTGCATGGACACGAGCGACGGGGTTCTGGCGACTCTCGACCAGCTCATGCGTTTAAACAACGTCGGATTTTCATTCGAGGACGCCTGGCCGGAATGTCTCGATCCGTGCGCGGCTGGCATTGTTCGCTCGCTCGGGATCCCCGAATGGTTGCTCCTTGCCGGAAATCACGGTGAATACGAATTGTTGTTCACCGTTCCCCCGGAGCGCGTCGATGCCTTGCTTGCCGGCGTACGTGCGACCGGCTGGACACCACGCAGGCTCGGAAAGGTTGTTCCTGGTGAGGAAATCAGGCTAAGGATAGACGGGACTGAATACCGCCCCGACACAGGGTACATCCGGAACATCTTCGCGAAAAGGCCGCTGAGCCTCGACGGATGCATCCGGATGCTCATGGAATATGACAAATTATTGCGAACGGAGGGCTGAAACATGTTCGAGAACAGTGAATACCGCGGCGGTGAGAATTTCAACCTGCATCAGATATTTCTTCGCGGCCGGAATCACCCCCTGAAGACGAAATCCGCCTATCTTGAATCATTTCTCGACGGATTGTACAATGATCGATCCCTTTTTTCGATGCGGCGCATCGTTTCGCCCGCTGACCGTCAGGTCGTGGTGATTGATCCCTATACCGGTGCAAAAAAAGAGATGCTCATGTTCGGATCGAACAACTATCTCGGGCTCGCAAACCATCCGTACGTGTGCGCTCAGGTCGAAAGGGCGATCCGGGAATACGGCATCGGTGTGGGGGGACCTCCGCTGCTGAACGGGTACACCGAGCTCCACTGCCGGCTCGAGGAACGTCTGGCGGCATTCAAACGGGCCGAGGCCTGCCTGATCTTCTCCAGCGGGTACGGGGCCAACGTCGGATTGGTCACCGGACTTCTGGGGAACAGCGATGCAATAGTGTACGATGCGTACAGTCATGCATCTTTCTGCGATGGCCTGAAGATGGCCGGTCAGCACGGGATAAGGTTCCCTCACAATGACATGGAAGCTCTCCGCGAGTTGCTGGCCAGGCACCAGACCAACGGCGACACGTACGTTGGTGTGGAAGGGGTTTATTCCATGGATGGCGATCTTGCGCCCCTGGACCAAATCGTACGGATGAAATCGGACCGGGAATTCATCATCCTTTTGGATGACGCGCATGGAAGCGGTGTGATGGGAGAATCGGGGCGGGGCACGGCGGAATATTTCGGCGTGGAGGGAAAAATCGACATCACGATGGGGACATTCAGCAAGGCCTTCGGGGTTACGGGCGGATTCGTGACGGCATCGAAGCCGATCGTCGATTTTTTGAGATATTTTTCGAGGTCCTACATGTTCTCGGCATCACTTCCGCCGGTGGTCATCGCTGCTGTCCTCGGCGGGCTTGACGTGCTGGACCGGGAACCCGAGCTGCTGGCCCGTCTTCATGCCAACATACGGTATGCGCACAAAAGGCTGGAGGCACTCGGTTTCCATCTCACATCCCCGTCGCCGATACTCCCCTTGCGGGTTCCCGAGGGGATGGACATCCGACGCGCTGCACGAAGGTTCCATGACCGGGGCATCTTCGTGAATTCCATCGAGTATCCGGCCGTGCCGCTTTCGCAGCAACGGTTCAGGGCCAGTCTGATGGCTCTCCACACGCGGGAAGACATCGACCGTCTTATTGACACGGTCGATGAGGTATGGGAATCGGAATGCGAGACCATTCCGGCGGCGGAAGGGTTCAGGAGCTGCGTTTGTGAATAAAAACTCTGAAGGTGCGATCATGAAAAAACCAAAACTGCTGATCATCGTATTATTTCAAAACCTCGGGGATGAGGAGCCGTACTACGCGACATCACCCGCTCCTCCCCTGCCGGGAATCCTGCTGGCCGGCCTGACGCCGGAGAGCGTCGATGTTGAGGTGCTGCATGAGATGGTGCGTCCCATAGACTATTCCACCCGTGCGGAATACATCGGTCTGAGTTTCATGGATTACCTGGCGCCGCACGCATATGACGTTGCGGCGCGGTTCCGCCGCTTGGGTAAGGTCGTGATTGCCGGTGGTAAATTCACGACGACGCATCCCGAAGAGGTTCAGCCGCATTTCGATACGATCGTCGTCGGTGAGGCACAGGCAATCTGGCCCGCTGTTATAGAGGACATGCTCCATCACCGGCTGCGGCCGCGGTATGATGCAGGATCGACTCCGTCGCTGAACAATATCCCCCCTCCGCGGTACGATCTGGTGGAAAAAACCTATGCGGTTCCCGTCGTCACCGAAGCCACGCGGGGGTGCCCTCATCCCTGCACCTATTGTGCGCTGAATATCAAACGGACGCCTTTCCGCACACGGCCCGTTGAGGATGTCATCAGGGACCTCACCGCGACGCGGGATCTACCCTGGCACAAGCGTAAAATGGCCATGATTCTGGACAACAACCTGGGCGGGGATCTCGACTACGCGAAAACGCTTCTCCGCGAGGTGGCGAAGCTCGGATTCTGGGCAGTCGGGACACAGTTCAGCATTGAATGTCTCAGGGATGACGAGTTCGTGGAGCTGCTCGGGAAGGCCAACTGCCGGATGGCGTTTATCGGGATGGAATCGATGAATGAAAAAAGTCTCACCGGCGTCGGGAAGCGTCAGAACAGGGTTTCCGAGTATAAGACCTTTTTCGAAAAACTTCACCGCAAGGGGATACTGACATTTACGGGTCTCATGTTCGGGCTTGAGGAGGACACCGATGAGTATTATCAGATTCTTCCCGGGATGCTGGAAGATGTCTGCCCTTCGGTGATCCTGCCCTCGATTTCCATACCGATCTACGGAACCCCCTGGTATCGGGAGGTCGAGGACGAGGGGCGTATTGTTGACCGGGATCTGTCCCATTATGAGGGTGATCACGTGGTCTTTTCCCACAGGCACATGACCGCCGGTCAGATACACGGGGCCTACAAAAACGTCACGCGGATATTTTTTTCGTGGAAAAACATCATCCGGCGTTTCGGAAGGATCCTTTCCCTCCAGCGGCGTGAGGAGTCGTGGGGGAAGTTTTTGCTGAAGATCCTCATTCTGATGTTCGTCTACTTCAAACTGTCCTATTTCCAGCGGCATCACGCCCGTCACCGGATATTTTCCTCCGCGGCCGGTGCATCAGAAGCCGCGGCCGGTTCCCGGCGGGGCGGAGAACCTTGTCAGGTGAAGGAGGTAAGTTTAGCAGCGTGATTCCTCGGGATTTCTGACGAATTTATA
>JAWOKN010000099.1:0-12825 GCA_033854175.1 Bacteroidota bacterium
AAAACAGTGGGCCCTGTAGGACTCGAACCTACGACCCGCAGATTATGAGTCTGCTGCTCTAACCAACTGAGCTAAGGGCCCCATTTTTTCCCCATTTATTACATCAGACATCGAAATGTAAAAAATATCGGTGTGATATACAAAGAGACCGTCATCCCGGCAAGCAGATCCGGGACGTGCAAATATGTGACAAAACGGAGACGGGGATGACTCAATACATTCCCGGCGGGAATAGGCCCTTGTACACGCACGACACCGACCGAGCCGGTCAACACCATTCTCAGACATTCATTAAAAAGGTGCAGAAGAAATTCTGCCTAACATCCATATGTATGATATCAGAATATTTACCCTTTGTTAAAATAAAACGTAAATAAGTTAACAAAATTAAACAAGAGTTGAATTCGGAGTGAAGATTCCTATATGAAAATTGTGAAGATCATACTGCCCAGGCGACAAAACCGGCTGGAAGTAAAAAATTAATCTCTTCGCGGTGAAAGAGCTATTTAGTTGAATATACACTACTTACTTGCCGTGCAACCGGACTGGTCAAGAAATTTTTGCCCTTTTTCCGAGAAATTCGTTGACTCCCTGCTTAAATTTTCATATATTTCATTATACATCGAGATGCAGAGAGTTTCTGTTTCACGCCCGCTCCAAGGGGGAGAGTCTCGCGTGGAGAGACAATGAAGGGCATCTCCGCGAAATCCACTAACCAAACAACTAACGAAAGATTCATCCATGGCGCGCACCAAATACACAGAAAGGTTTTGTACGTACTGTAACAAAACCACGCGAATGGAGCATGTGGGAGAAATGGGTGGAGTCAAGGACAAATCGTGGTTCCGATGTTGTCGCTGTCATCACACCACCCTGTTAGAAAACGGGATCAACACCACATCATCCAACGGAGAGAAAATTGATGTAACAAAAGCTACCATTTATACGCCGTGTCAGTGTTTCAAAGTGGGCGAATCGATTTTTCACAGCGAATGGAACGACGTCGGGACAGTGATCAGCAAGACGAAGACCTCCGACGGCGGACAGGCGATCCTCGTTTCGTTCGAAAAGCAGGGCCAGCGCCGGCTGATTGAGAACCTCAAGCCCGAGCCGGAAGAGGTTGCGGAAGTCACAACATAGGAATTGAATGCATAAATTGATACTGGAGGGAGGTGAATGTATTGGTCGGCATCGTCATTCAGGAGAATGAGAACATCGACCGCGCGATCCGGCGGTTCAAGAAGAAGTACGAGCGGTCCGGGATACTGAAAGAAGTCAAGAAGCGCGCATACTTTACCAAACCCTCGGTGAAACGGCGGATGAAGAAAATCAAGGCAATCCGTCGTTCCCAGCGGACGATCATGGAAGAAATGTAAGTCCGGTCAGTGAAGTACGACAAAGGGTCGGTTTTTGCCGACCCTTTTCATTTTACGCAAAGATATTCACGGAACTAGGCGGCTGCAACCTTCCCCTCCCCTTCCCGTTTTTTCCCGATCCTCCCCCTGACGCCGGGATGCTGCAGAATTCCGATGAGAACCAGAAGTACGGCAACGCCCCAGGCGATATTCGATATCCGGTAGCTCATCGAATATGTACGGGGATCGAACGTAAAAGCGATCGTATGCTGGCCGGCCGGGACCAAAATGCCGCGGAGGATATGGTTGGTCTTGAAGATCTCGGTCTCCTTCCCGTCGATCGTGGCAGTCCAACCGGCGGGGTAATAGATTTCGCTCACCACAAGGAAGGCATCCTGCGGTGTGGATGCGGTAAAGGTGATTTCGCGGGATGAATACTTCGGCACCGAGACCGTCGCGGAATCGACGCGGCGGACTTTCACGGGCGGTTCCTTTTCGAGGATTGCGGTTGTGCGGGGATTCCAGGCGGGGGAATTGAGAATCGAAAACGTTTCTTCCTTCGACCGGGAGACAACAGCGCTGTCGACGAACCAGGCCCGCGGGAGGTAGTTCGGATTGAGCTGGGTAACGGTCCGGACGGAGCCATCCTGTGCCTCCTGCTGGCCGACGAGGTACCTGACATTGAGCATATTGAACACGTTCATATTGCCCCGCGTGAAGCATGAATCGCGGACATCCTGATAGATCCGGAGTTTCGCTGGGCAGTACCCCTCGACCGACTGGATGTGGTGATACATCATGAGATTATCCCCGTCGAGGTTGCCTGTGGGGAAGACCCTGAAGAGGCTGTTCTCGCTCTCCCGCTGGAGCGCTTCAAGTCCCTGATCGGCCTGAAAATGTTCCGTGAGCGTCGCAGACGGCCGGGGATTAATATACTTCACATCGAAAATCCAGAGATCGACGACCGTGATGGCGATAAGGCCCAGGGCGAGGAGATTCGGGGAGATCTTCTTTCTGAGTGCGGCCACGACCAATCCCAATGAACAGGCCGAGCAGACAGCAAAATAGATATATCCCTCCCACAGCCTGTCCCACCGCAGCTGTTTGAGCTGGGACAATGCCTGGGCGGCCTGGACGCCATACTGTCGTTTCAGCTGGGCAAACTCGCCCTCCTTCTCGAACAAAAATCCGGAGAGGATATTCTGGACAGCCCCGTTGAGGATAAGGCCGACGACGAAGAGCGCGCCGATAACGATAAGGATCACGCTCAGCCGTTTCCAGATTTTTTTCAGGTCAATGTCCTTCGCCTGTCCGATCAGCTCAAGAAGAAATGTAAAGCCATACGCGGCAAGAATGCCGAAGATCATCGGCATGAGATGGAGGATCATCACAGGCGTGCGGAACTGTTTAAAATGCGGGACAAAGCGGAACATCAGATCGAAGACAATGCTCAGGTGTTTACCGAACGACATAAAGAGCATGAGGACGCCGAGGATCGCGAGAAACCATGTGAACCTGTTCCTTTTATAGACAAGGGCAAGAATCCCGAGAAAGAGGGGGACAAAGCCGATATAGACCGTAGAATTCGTAAAGGGCATCCACCCCCAATAATAATCGGCCTTGTCGCCGAAAAACCTCAGCCCAAAGAAGGAAGGGATGAGGTAGTTCATGATCTCGAAGGGGTGAAACGACCAATTCGTCGCATAGTCATAATCGAGTCCGCTCCCTCCCCCCACCCCGCCCGTGCCGCGTATGGAATACTGCGCATATTCATCCATCGGCAGGTACTGATAGGCATACATGGCAAACCCGACACCGACGGCCAGAAGAAAAAGGATCACCTTGGCTGGAATGAGTTTTGCCTGGGATTTCACATCGAGGATGATTTCATACAAAAGATAGAGGCCGATGATCATCAGGCCGTAAAAGGCGATCTGCGGGTGCCGGTTCAGGAGCATCGTACCGGTCACAACGGCAACGATACCGCACCAGAGAATATTCCGCTTCTCGAACATCTTATAGATGCTGAAAAAGAGCCACGGGACGATACTGAGGACGGCCAGTTTCGAACCGTGACCGGTTTCGGGGAGTCCGACGGCATAGGGATTGAGCATCATCGTAATACCCGCCAGGAAGGAGGCAAGATGGGAAAACTTCAGTTGTCTGGCGAACAGGTACATGCCGGCGCCGAGGCTCAGGAACGGGAGTATCATCCAGTGCATCTGGGCGTTGAAAAAAATGAACCTGGCCAGGCGCAGGATGACACCGGAGTAAAGGTAATCGACATTCTGGGGGAAAATCATCGAACCATAGAGGGGCATCCCGCTGAAGATATAGGGAATCCAGAGCGGTTCGACATGGTCGGTGGTCGTGATATACTCCATGGCCTTGTTCCACGACTCAACGGCGGCGCTATCGCCGGAGTCGGAGAAGATCATATCCTTGAAGATAATCTCGTTGAACAGGATCAGCAGCAGCACGTACATGATGCCGATCAGGAGGACATCCTTTTTGACCGGGGATAGCCTCTCAAACCACGAACCGTGGCCCGGGGCGGATATTGTTTTTTTCTGTTGTTTGGGCTGTGCCATGGCGATATTCCTTTAGTTCAGAAGTGAACGATAAATTTCTTCCTGCTGTCGGACAACCGCCTCCCAGGTATAATGGCGGAGGACAGCCTGGCGGCCGTTCCGGGCCATCGCGGCTGCGGCCTTCGGGTCGGTGATGAGTCTCACGGCACCCTCGGCGAGGTCCCGAGCCTGGCGGCCGATAATGATCGTCGAGGCGTTTTCGCCTTCAATCCCCTCGGCTCCGAAGGGGGTAGTAACGACCGGGAGGCAATAACTCTGTGCGTGGATAATCTTTGTCTTGATCCCCCCGCCGGAGCGGATCGGGGCGACAAACACGCTAGCGTGGTCATATTCGTCCTCCAGATTCCGGACAAACCCCACCAGGCTGATCGAGGGATTTTTCCCGGCGCTGGCCCGTAACCTGGGGGGTGCATTTCTCCCGACAAGGCGCAACCGGGCTTTCGGGCATCTTGCCTGGATGAGGGGGAAGATTTCCGAGCAGAGCCAGGCGGCGGCATCGACATTCGGCGTATGGTCGAACGCGCCGACGAACAGGATCACCTCGCGATCATGTTGTTCAGGGGGGGCAAATGATGTGGGGGGCTCGATTCCCCTCGCGTTGCACGTGACGTGCCGGATACGCGCGATGTGCTGGAGAAGCCTGCTGTCCTGTTCGGTAAAAGTCAGGACATGATCAAACTGCCGGGCCATCGTCGGTTCATACCGGGCCCACCTGCACCATTCGATGAAAAAGGCGAGCTTCCTCAGGGGTGACTGGGCAAGCTTATAGTTCCTGTAAGCGGGACGGAAGACTACATCGTGAGCGCGCAGGACAGTCTTCCCACGGTGCACCCTCCCGGCATACTGTCCCATCTGTGCAAACTCCACCTGGACGACATCATAGGGGAAATTTCTGGTCTCCTCCTCCACGAGGTGTGCCATCCGGGGGTGATAGAATTTGCTCACATAATAGGGCTGCCACAGGAGAACGCTGCGGAAAAGCTGGTATGAACGGAGAATGACGAGAAGGAGTGTGGCAAAAAAATTCCTCTGTCTTCCCTTCCATCTCGGGACGATACGGACCCGGATGGGGAGTGCAGAGAGATCAGCGGCGAGTTTCTGTTCGTCATGATCGGCAAAGGTCAGGAGTGTCACCTTATTTGAATTCGAGAGGTACTTCACGAGTCCGAAGATATATTCGCCTCCCCCGTGGCCCGAGCGCGGATGAGGGAGATAGGGGGAAAGAACAAGAATATTCATCGGTTGGGCGATAGCTGTCTCCGGAATTCAGGTGACCGGAGAATGGACGGCAGAGTGCATGCATTCCCGCACGGCGTCGTAGACCTGGTCGGCCGGGATGGTGTTCATGCAATTCACCTCCTCGGTACAGACGGGCCGGTAATAGCACTGGCACTCCATTTTCCGGGAGACAATCTTCCGGACGCGGCCGTAGGTCTCGATTTCGGCTGCGGATGTGGGTCCGAAGATAGCGACAACCTGTTTCCTGAGAGCGGTGGCCGCATGGAGGGCGAGGGTATCGCCGGTGACGATGACATCGCACGCGTTGAGAAGCGCAAAAAATTCACGGAGGCTCGACTCGGTCTGGGCGAGGATGACGTCGGAAGAAAACCCGGCGCTCAGGGCAAGGTTCAGATCGTGCTCGTACGTGCCGCCGTAGAGAATGACGAAACATTTGTCGCGCGTCGTGAGGCGCTGGATGATCTCCCGGTACCCCTCAGGGGTCCACTTCTTCATCTCCCACCGGGGGCTCGCGCCCGCGTTGATGCCGATGACCGTATCGGAGGGAGAGATGCCGCATTCCTTCCGGAACTGCCGGGTGCGCTCGAGCTCCCCGTCGGTCAGATTCAGGATGATTTCAAAATTTTTCCGATGCAGACGGCAGATATGGAGCATGAGCTCCTGGTAGGTCCGGGTATTTTTCTTCTTGAGGTCGTCGAACGCGCCCATCTCGAACCAGATTTCGGCCTCGGGATTGAAGCAGAACACCTTGCCCTGTTCATCGAGGCCATACCCGAGCTTTTCCGACGCCCTGCAATAGGAGGCAAGCGCGGCGCTTTTTACGGAGGCGTCGAGATTGATGAGAAGCGTAAAAGCTTCTGACGCCAGCATGGCGACCGTAGCGGGATCGTCATAAAGGAGAACGCGGTGCACATAGGGATTGGCGATGAAAATTTCCCTCGAGGCGGAGAGTGTCACCCAGGACACTTCCGCGGACGGATACTTTTCCTTCAGACCAGGGAGAATGGCGGTTGTGCGGAGAACGTCGCCGACGGCGTCGAGCTTGATAATCAGGATGCGGTCCCTGACCGGATCGTACTGGTCGCATGAATCGCAGTGAACGCCTGTTTGTTTATGAGGAAGGCACGGCCTGTCGCCCGGGAAGTGCCTGCAGTCGCGTCGAAGTATCATGTCCCTAATATCGTGGCGTCGTTGAAATTCGTTGAAATATAAAAAAAATCCGGGGAATTACCAACCTCCTGTTCCCCGTCTGAAACCCGGTATCGGAGCGTGCAGCCGGTCACCGCGGGGGGTGTTTACCGGTGAGAACCGGATCGAGGTAATATTTTTTCAGCATGACCGTGTACACCCTGAGCAGGGTAAGGGGTGCCGAAAGCGGGTAGTAGGTGAACCAGAAGCGGAACGTATTTTCGAGGTTATATCCGCTCTTTTTATTAAAGAGGAGATAGAGAAGCTGAAACCTGTAGCGCCTGATATGTTTTTTGATGACGTCGGACTCCTGGTAATCGTGCCACACGACCGCGCGGGGATTGCTGATGAGCCTGAATCCTTTGCGTTTCGCCCTCAGGGGGTATTCCGAATCCGCATAATAGGTCTGGTACCGTTCATCCCAGAATCCGACCTGGCGGACAATATGGAGCGGATAAAACTGACCTGAGCCGTCGAGGACATCGACGTCAAACTCCTGTTCATAGGTCATCCCGTCGTCCTCCGTATCCTTACCGAGCCAGGATATGCCGTAGCCGATGATCCGTTTGGTGATAAGACCGCCGACGGCCCACAGAACGCGGTTCGTGCCGAGTTTGTATGACTTCACGCCAATGAACGCGTTCGGATATTTTTGTGAACAGGCAAGCTGCAGCTCCAGAATATTTTCAGGGACATAATTATCGTCGTTATAGACCGTCGCGTAATCAAAATTCTTCTCGAGTGCATATCGCAGGCCCATATTACAGCCCCCGGCGAACCACAGGTTACCATCGCCGAAAAGCTGGACGACGCGGGGGAATTCCTTCTCGAGCATTTCGCGTGTACCATCGGAGCATCCGTCATTCACGACGACGAGAGTGAAATTATCGTAGTTCACCCTTCCCCAGTGTTCGAGTGCCGTATGGAGGCGGGCTTTGTTATTAAAGGTCGGAATGATAACGGCGATGGATGGATTCATGGAAGTCGCGCGCGCGTGGGGGGATGCCGGGTCGTCAGCTCCGGAAGCTTTTGATGAACTCGAGGACCGCATCCCGCGTTTTCGGGACGGTACAATGCTTCTTCAACTTCGCGATCGACACCTCATAATGTTCGCGGGGGGGCTGATCGACCGCATACGCGGGCTGGTATCCCGGCACGAGACCGGCAATCTCCCTCAAGGACATGCACCCGTCCCCGCAGACGTTGAACGTGGTATTCGTGACACCGCCCCGGGCGAGTTCCGCGATAAGAGATCCTGCGGCGCGGGTGGAGAGATACTGGTATGCTGAATCGAGATGGACGCGGAGGGGCACATGATGCAGCATGTCGTAGATCGAATTCTTCTTCAGCCCCTCCCCGACAAATCCGGCGAAGCGGAGAATCAGCCATGAGGGGGCATAATGCCGCACAAGCTGTTCAGCAAGAAATTTATGAAACCCGTAGAGGGAAAGTTTCGAGGAATCAATCACCGTCTCCTCGCCGTTTGACTCGGGATGTTCGTGATCGGGATAGACGTCGACGGTGGAGCAGTAGACATACAGTTTTGACTTATAGTCGGCCAGGGACTGCTGGACGGTGGCCACGGACATCTGAAAATCCTCGACGGGCGACTGGGTGGCCAGGTATTTTTTTGAGTTCCCGTTGGCATTGACAAGAAGGTCAAACGAGGCACCGCGGAACGACCCGAAATTATCCTTCTCGATGACGCTGCACTCCATACCGGCTGCCTGGAGTGCCTTCAGGATGCCGGAACCGACGAAGCCGCCGCCGCCGATGATCCCGGCCTTCAAAGCCGCACTCCGCCCCTAGGATATTCCTCCCGGAACCACCCGATGGTTTTCTTCAGACCGTCGTCAAGGGATGTCGGGCACTTCAGTCCGAGAGCGTGAAGTTTTTTGACGTCAAAGATTTTCACCATCTGGCCATCGGGTTTACCCGTATCAAACATCAGTTTACCGGTATATCCGATATATTTTTTTATCATTTCAGCAAGATCGGCGATCGAGGTGGTCGTCCCCGAGGAAATATTGATCGGTTCGGACGAATCATACTGCTCGATAAAATAGGGTATGAGGAGGGCGACATCGCCCGCATAGACAAAATCCCGCTGTGGTCTTCCCGTACCGAAGAGCGGCACGACGTCCTTCCGGTCGCGTTCAGCTTCATAGAACTTCCGTATCATCGCGGGGATCACGTGCGAATGTTCGAGCGAATAATTATCAAATTCGCCGTAGAGATTACCCGGAATGAGGCAAACGCTCTTGAAGCCGTATTCCTCGCGGTAGGCGACAGATTGGACATATTCGAGCTTCTTCGCGACGGAATATGCGGCGCTCTCCTTCTGCGGGTAACCGTTCCACATCTGGCTCTCGTCGATCGGTGAAACCGCGCTGGCCGGATAGGAGCACCCTCCGAACGTCATGACCAGTTTCTTCACCCGGGCGCGGTGCGCCTGATGGACGACGTGGGTATTGATGAGCACGTTATCGTAATAAAATTCCACGGGGTATTTCTTATTCGACAAAATACCTCCGACACGCGCCGCAAGGTGGACGACAATGGTAGGCCTGACCTTAGTGAAGAGGGATTCCGCATCCTGGCGTTCACGGAGATCGCAGTCCTTTCCGGAAACCGGGACAATCTCGCTCGCATACGCGGACCGCAAAACCGGTACAATATGCGAACCAAGAAAGCCCGTTGCTCCGGTGACGAGGATCCGATCGTTTTTCCCCGGTGTCATGATTCAGATGTTGGCGAATTTGTTGTTGTTGATGATACTGAAGCCCTTGATCAGCTCACGGATCCCCATTTCGATCGTATGATCGGGACGGTAGCCGAGTTTTTCTATCTTGTCATTACTTACGATATAGTTTCTCTGGTCGGGGTCCTTGCCGATCTCGGATACAAAGATATTGAACTGCGGAAGTTGATCCCTGATCTTTTCACAGAGTTCCATCTTGGAGAGATTCGCCGTCGAGAGCCCGACATTATAGGGCTGGCCCTTCATTTTCTCGAAATTATCGATGGCGAACATAAACGCCTTCGCCACATCCCGTATATGGAGATAATTACGCTTGAAATGAGCCTCGAAGAGCACAATGTAGCGGTCATGGTATGCCCGGTAGGTGAAATCGTTCACCAGCAGGTCGAGGCGCATGCGCGGGCTGAAGCCAAAAACCGTGGCAAGGCGAAGCGTGATGGTATTTTCGCTGTCGAGGAGGTTCTTTTCAGCTTCCACCTTTGTTCGGCCATAGAGCGAGATCGGGCGCAGGGGGGTCTCTTCCGTACAATACACGCCATCCTGACCGATGCCATAGCCGCTGTTCGTGGTTGGAAACACCACCCGCTGGTTCTTCGAGCGGATCTTATTCAGGAGAGCGACAGCATCGCGGTTTGTGGATGTTGTCGCCACGGGGTCGAGATCGCAGGCGGGGGCGCCGACGATAGCCGCAAGAGGAATAAGGACATCCTTACCCCTGATAGCCTCACGGAGGGTGGATTCATTGCGGGCATCCCCCTTGATGATATTAAAATTCGGATGTGTGCAGCATTCAAGGAGTGAGGTCTGATCATACATAAAGTTATCCAGGACGGTCACATCATGATCCCGCTGGAGCAACGTAGGGACAAGGATTGAGCCGAGATATCCGGCGCCGCCTGTAACAAGAATCCTGAGATTGGCCATTTTTTGACTGAAAAAGCTGTTTGAAATGAGACAGTGTGGCAATAATATAAAAAAAATCCCCCTAAAAACCAGCAACGAGGGTGATTCATCCTCATCACTTCATTGACAAGATCCCGGAACATAATAAAAAACCCGGAGTCAGACATCCCTCCGGGTTAAGGAAGAACGATCAACGTCTACTTAACAAGAACCATCCGTTTGACGCTCGTAAATGTTCCCGCCGTAAGCTTGTAGGTATAAATTCCGCTTGACAGGTTCAGAGCGTCAAACGTTACAGACTTATATCCCGCATCCTGTTTCTCGTTCACCAGCGTTGCCACCTCCTGCCCGAGGATGTTATAGACGGACAACCTGACATGGGCGGAAGCAGGCAGCTGATAGTTTATCGTGGTCGTCGGATTAAACGGATTGGGATAATTCTGATCCAGTGAGAACACCTTTGGCATCTGGCCGCCTGATCCGTCGGGCGGAGGCGGTGGAAGTTCTGATATGGGGCTGATAGTAATCTTTGAACCCGCGGATATTGTCGGGGTGAGGACCAATTTCCCCGCACTGTTCACCTTTACCCAATACCCATAACCCGGTTCGAGGCTTGTCACGGTCCGGTATGTTCCGCTATATCCGAAGAACTGTGAAGTGACCAGTCCGCCGGGGACGCTGCCTATGGAGGTGACGGGGACAGAAAAGCTCGAGGAGCCGATCAGGTTCCAACCCGTAATGACATCAACACTGTCATTAACCATCAGAGTTCCCGTAATCGGAATTGTCTGGTTGCTCTGGAATCGCAGCCAATATCCCACACAATTTCTGAGCGTTGCAGAAACGACATACGACGATCCCTGATACGCAAACGCATCAGAAATAGCGGTTGGATAGAGGGTAGTTTTCTTCATGTCAACAGGCACTAGGGGCAAGGAGACGATATTCCAGTTCGAACTCACTGAAATCGCCTGTGTATGCGGGAATGAGGCTGATGCTTCGCCCGAGGTCCGGCTTTCGTTTCCGGAAGAATCTGCAGATGTGACAATATAGTAATACGTCGAATCAGTAATAACCGTACTATCGGTAAAGGTCGTCGCCAGGGCGCTGCCCACCCTCAGAAAAGCAGACGGCACGACATTCGGGCTGGTCGACCGATAAATATTGTATTGTTCCACATCCGGGGCCGGTGAGGGATCCCAATCAAGAGTAACCCTTCCCGGTTGAACGTGGGCTGTGATATTTCCCGGGGGTGGTGGAAAGATATTGTCAAGGGAATAGCCACTATCCGGTGCGGAGAAATAGAATGCGTTATCCGAAGTATGCACGGCTACACGGAATGTAGACCAGTTGAAGCTCAGGGGATCAGCGTTCCGGAGAGTCGGTGCGACATACGAGTATTTCTCAAATTGAACTGCGGGGAGAGTGACGATGAAATCCCACATTTCCCCGTCAATCCTGACTTGTTTCGTTCCCTTTTTCAGATATTCTACCGTGGGACGTGAGATCGCGGATTTCAATTGTACGGGGTTATCGACCCTTCGCCAGACGCTATACTCCGTCGCGGATGGTGATGAGCCTGCGGTATCAAACATTGACCGTAACCACGCGATCCGCACCTGTTTCCCCTGATCGTCGGGAATATCCTTGATCGAGAAGATGATCGGGGCCTGTCCGATTGCAAACCCCTTCCCCTGGAGACTCAGCGTCAGGATCTGGGCAAGCTGTCCGCTTGTATACACCGTCAGGGTGCCCGTATCTGTTGCAGCAAGTGGGGGAGTGTAGGTAACGGAAACACTCTGTGCCGCCGATGGCGATATATCAAAGGAGGTCGGTGACGGAACAAAATGCGGATTGGAGCTGGTGATGCTGTCGACGTGTGCCGTCTCGTCGAATGAGGAATTGATAATTGTAAAATTTTGTTGGGTACTGCTTCCGACGTCGACGAGACCGAAATCAAGTGAAATTTTGTCGACAAACACGCCCTCGATGCCGAACTCACTGGGCTGACGGGCGATCTTCGATAGCCGTATTTCGTCGATGATACCGGGGAATTCCCTGATACCGGGGCCTCCGACAGCCCGGCCGTCGATATTTGTGCCGATATAAAAATATGGCGTACGGTTGTACTGGATCGGTTCAATAAACTCAGAGCTATCCCTCAGGATACCATTAATGTAGGTTTTCAAAACCGTGACCGAATCGGTAGCATTAGACGGGAGAATCCGTCGGTAGACCGTTGCCACATGGTAAAACCGGTGTGGCAGGAGATCGGGGATAAAATTGCTAAAATGAGATATTCCCCCGATTCCTCGTTCCTCGTATCTAAACCCACCGAAATTCCATAAGAGAATCTGATAACCGCCACCGGAGGGATAGGTACCCAGGTTCGATAAGATCACGGCGCATCCGGTATCGCGGGGGATTGAAGACTGGAATGTAAGAGTATCGAGTAAGATCCAGGCCTCGATCGTGAATTCCTTATTCATCATCAACGACGGTGCATTCGGAACAGCCACATATGAGGTCAGACCATTAAATTGCAAGGCTGATCCGGACTTCCCCTGTACCCACGAACAATTATGAATCGTTCCGTCGTTTTGGTATTGCGAAGCGTCATGAAGAATTGATCCGCTCCCTTCATCAAAATGCCAGAGGGCGACAACGTTTGTATCGCCCGATGGAATTGGCGGCAGCGTATCGCGTGTGGAAGAGGCAAACCCGATCTGCCACCGATTCGTGGAGGATGAAAACCCGCTGTACCAAAAATTGAACTTGTTGTCGGCGA